>NZ_FUIC01000007.1 GCF_900163695.1 Gulosibacter sp. 10 | reverse complement strand
CATCGATTCCTCAGCGTCGCAACTGCACATCGCTTATCTAATCGGTGGATCCAGGCTTAGGTGAGTGGCCCCGACCAACACGGTCGGGGCCACTTCTTGCCTCGTGACCGAACCGTGGCCTCTCAGACTTGTGCGTCCACACAACGCCGCGACGGTCCATGTCGTCACCGGACGGTGGCGAATTCCTAATCCTAAGGAGAAACCCCTTGCCCATCTCAAACCTACGAGAAACGTCAACCAAGCTTCTCGCGGGGGTGGCTGCCGCTATTGCTGCGGTCACCCTTGTGGGGTGCTCCACATCAGCGCCTCACTCCAACGATGCGTCCCGTGACCTGGCTCCTGTCGAGGCAGCTCCACCCGCAGTGGATATCACCGCTCTGACTCAGGGCGACAGGGTCAGCGTCCCTGCGCTCGACGCCCTGGGCGAGGCCACCGTGCTAGACACGCCATCCGAAGGCAGCCGGCGCGTGGATGTGGAGTTCTCAGCAGTACCCATCGACGCTGTGGAAGCCTACGACACCGCGGACAGCGCCCGCGCGTGCACGATGATCACTGCACCGGAGGCTGATGGCGTGATCATCGCCTATGTGGACGCGCCGAACGGCACGCGAAGCACGTTCGAGGACCAGCCGGACGGCTCCCAGGCTGCCGAGCTGCTGTGCGTTTCGCAGATGAGTGCCGGAGACGGGACCGCTCTGCTGCCATACCTGGACGAGCGCAAGGCTGCCGTACTGGATGGCAGCGAGGTGGTCATCCTCGCCAGCGTCGGCGAAAGCGCTCTCGGGGAGATGCGGCGTGGCGCTGACTGAGTGCACCCAACAGGGACTCGGCTCGGTGATCCCGGAGAGGTGGAATGCGCCTCTCCGGGATCACTTCTGTTCCAAGGCGTCTCTCGCGTGCTTCCTCTTGTGGGAGGGCATACCCGGAAGCGGGATCATTTCACCGCACAGTTCGCACTCCACGACGCGCGGATGGGCGTATCGAGCGTGGTGGTCGCGATTGTTGCGGTAGGCGAACGACCGGATAGGGTCGCACTGCTCGCACGTGAACAGGCCGCCGTCCTGAGTGAGGGCGAACCCCTCGGTCTGCCGCCATGTGCCCTCATCGTCGCCCCATGCCCTGAACCGCACCCGCGCTAGGTTAATGCCTGAGCTGCCGAAATAGCCCTTCTGCGCACCACCATGTCCGGGATCGGGGAGGATTTCGACGCGTTCCACAATACGCCGCACCATCGTCTGCCGCGTCTCGTCAGGGAGCGCCTGGAACTCCTCGTAGGTCAGCGGGTCGACTTGTAGCGGCAGTCCGCGAGGCAGCAGGTCGGCCTGCTGGTTCTGGGCCAAATCTCGATCCGCTCGCGCTGCGCTGAGGCGGGCCATCAGGCCGGGGTAAGCCTCCAGCGGTGTGGTCCGGTCAGCGACCATCGCACTCAGCACCTCGATCTCTTCGTCAGCCTGCGCGATGCTTGCCCGGAGCGCCTCTAGATTCTCGCGGGTCTGCTCGCTGTGAATCGCCTCGAACTGCGCGCGCTGAGCTTCCAAAGCCTCCTCACTCTGGAGCACTGCCCCCGTGAACGTCTCTAAGAACATCAGGAGGCTGGCGGCTCTGATCGCGCGACCTGTGCAGGGAATGCCTCGCTGCTTCGAATCGCAGATGTACGCTCCTGCGCGACGAGACGAAATCATGCGCCTCCCGCATCCCTCGCAGTACACGAGACCTGCCAAAGGAAGGCCACGCGCAGACTGCCGCCGGCTGGTCAAGCGCTTGGGCGCGACGAGAATTTGAAGCGCCCGGTACTCCTCGGGCGTGACAACTGCCGAGTGCGCCTTGAGGGGCTGCCCGGTGGTATCCAGAACCAACTCGCGGGCATCGGGGCGTTGACGGCCCTGCTCGTCGCGTGCCGCCAGCGACTGGTACCCCGCAAGGATCGGATGGCGCAACACTCTCACCACCGACTTGTACGACCACGGTTTGCCCGCGGCCGTGATGCAGCCGTCATGGGACAGAGATTCGACCACCTGCGCGATCCCCGCGCCTCCCAGCACCTCATCCACCATGCGCCGGACCAGCTTGGTTTGCTCTGGGTGCAGGCGCAGCCGGATGACCCCATCCTCCCCGCGGGGAGCCTTCTCCCATCCGTAGGGAGCGATGCCGTTCCATCCGCCCCGCTGCCGCAGCGCCGCCGCTGTAGCCCTCAGGCGCTCCGAGGTACGGCTGGCCTCGGCTTGAGCCAGAGCGGAGAGCGTCGACGTCAGCAGCACGCTCTCCGCCGTGGTCGTGTCGTGATCCACTGCCTCCGTGACGATCAGCATCCTCTTACGGCGGCACTCCTCCACGATGGCCGAGACTTCAGCCTGGTTCCGGCCCAGCCGGTCTAGGACCCTGACCATGAGCACGCGTACGGAGCCTGACCTTATGGCGGTGACCAGAGCCTCACGTTGCGGGCGAGCCCTGTACTGCTGCCATCCCGACACGACTTCCTCGTAGATGTCGTCCTCACGCAGCGTGAACCCTCGCCGCTTGGCCGTCGTCCATGCCCACTCCCGCTGATCCTCGATACTGTGACTCGACTCATCGGGTGTGTTCGACTTGCGGATATAGGCGATGGCTTCCATAGAGTCATTTTAGCGTTGGTTCCTCCGGGATCGGGCAAGACGATGCTCGCGGAGCGGCTGCCCGGGATCCTGCCCGACCTCGACGTGGACTCGGCGATCGAGGCGGCCGCGCTGCGCTCGCTGCGCGGCCTGCCGGTCGGCGCGGAGCTGGACCTGCGCCCGCCGTTCCAGGCGCCCCATCACACGGCGTCCGCGGTCGCGCTCATCGGGGGCGGTTCGGGCATGGTGCAGCCCGGCGCGCTGTCGCTGGCCTCGCACGGCGTGCTCTTCCTCGACGAGGCTCCGGAGTTTCCGCGCACCGTCCTCGACAGCCTGCGGCAGCCGCTCGAGTCCGGGCGCATCACGATCCATCGGGCGCGCATGAGCGCGACCTTCCCGGCCTCGGCGCAGCTGGTGCTCGCGGCGAATCCGTGCCCGTGCGGCAACGCGGGCGCCGCCGATCTCGAATGCCGCTGCACGCCCATGCAGCAGCGCCGCTACCTCGCGCGCCTGAACGGGCCGCTGCTCGACCGCGTCGACCTGCAGCTGCGGGTCGAGAAGGCCGGTATCGCGACCGTGCGGATGCAGGCGGACGGCGTCGTCGGCAGCCGCAGCACGGCGGAGGTGGCCGATGCGGTCCGGCTGGCGCGGGCGCGGGCGGCTGCACGGCTGGCCCCGCTGGGATGCGGGCGGAACGCGGATCTCTCCGGCGGCGCCCTGCGGCGTCCCGAGCTCCGCCCCGCGCCCGGCGCGACGGAGTCGGTCGATCGCGCGCTCGCGCGCGGGCAGATCTCGATGCGCGGCTATACGCGCATCCAGCGCGTGGCCTGGAGCCTCGCCGATCTCGAGGGGGTCGCGAGGCCGACCGCGGACCACATCGCCGAGGCCCTCTACTACCGGGTCCGAACAGCAGCAGGGGGACAGTGATGATGCACGACCGCGTCCATGGAATCGGCGCCGTTCGCGATGAGCGCGTTCGGGCACGCCTGTCCGGCGCTCCGCCGGTGTCGAGCGGGCTTCGGGAGGCGCTGCGCCCCGACCGTCTGCGAGCGCTGCTCGAGCCCCTGCGAGGGCCCGAGCTGCCGCTCGCCGACGAGCAGCTGCTCCCGACGTTCGCGCGGCTCGTCTGGACCGCCGTGGCGGAGCCCGGCGATGGCGATGCGGGGCTGCTGACGGCCGTGTTCGGTCCGGAATCGAGCCTGTGGGTGTCGGAGCCGGGTTCGTCGCGGTGGGCCGCGCTGGCGGATGCGCCGGAACTCGCGGGAGCGGATCTCGCGGGAGCCCTTGCGCGCTGGGCGCCCCGGTGGGGGTTGGAGCGGGTCGGCGCCCTGTGCCATGCGGCGACGACCGTGGGCGTCCGCTTCATCGTCCCGGAGGATCGGGTGTGGCCTCGCCAGCTCGACCACCTCGGGGTCCATGCCCCGATGGGGCTGTGGGTGCGGGGGAGCGTCGATCTGCTGGGGGCATCGCGCGCATCGGTCGCCCTGGTGGGTGCGCGGGCGAGCACCGCCTACGGTGACGGCGCCGCGGCCGAGCTCGGCGCGGGCGCTGTCGATCACGGTCTCGCGGTGGTCTCCGGCGGAGCGTATGGCATCGACGCCTGCAGCCACCGGTCGGCGCTGGCGAGCGGGGGCGCGACGATCGCGGTGCTGGCGGGCGGAGCCGACCGGCTGTATCCGGCGGGGAACCGGCAGCTGCTCGAGCGCATCATCGACCAGGGGGCGATCGTCACTGAGCTCCCCTGCGGTCAGGCGCCCACGAGGTGGCGGTTCCTGCAGCGCAACCGGCTCATCGCGGCGCTCGCGCAGGCGACGGCGGTGGTCGAGGCCGGGGCCCGTTCGGGCTCGCTGAACACCGCGAACCATGCGCAGCAGCTCGGGCGGGCGCTCGGGGCGGTGCCGGGGTCGATCACGAGCGCCGCGTCGGCGGGGTGCCATCGGCTGCTCCGTTCCCGCGAGGCCGAGCTGATCGCGGGCACGGACGACCTCCTCGCGCTGTGGCGATCGGGTGCGCAGCAGCTGGAGATCGAGGGCGCGTCCGGAGCCGAGCTCGACGTGCCGCTGCCGCTGTTCGACGAGCCGGAGCCGTCCGTCGCCCGGTCCGGCGTCTCCGCGAGGGCCGTGCGGGTGTGGGATGCGCTGCGGCCGCGCAAGCGGATGGGCATCGGCGAGATCGCGAAGCTGAGCGGGCTCGCGCCGGCCGATGTGCGCGGGGCGCTCGCGGAGCTCGAGCTCGGCGGCGGCGCCGACGAGAATCCGCAGGGGTGGCGCAGGACGGGCGGGCACGCGACCTGAGCGGCGCGGCATGCCATCTGCGGAACGGCGCTCTCGGAGCCGGGGCTCTGGGGCCGGGGCTCTGCGGTCGGCGCCCGATGGTCGGCGTTTCCACGCTCGGTGCTCCCGTGGTCGGTGCTCCCGTGGTCGGTGCTCTCGCGGTCGGTGCTCTCGCGGTCGGTGCTCTCGCGGTCGGCGCTCTCGCGGCCGGTATTTTCACGGTCCGCGCTCTCGCCGCCGGTGCCCCCGGTGATCCTTCGCGCGGTCTCCTGCAATCGACACATCGGCTCCTTAACTCATGAAGGGCATGTCATGAAGGGCACGGCTCCTTACTATTGGGAGCATGGCGACTGCGAGCGAACTCCGGGAGGCGATCCGGGACTACGCGCGAGCGCTCGATCTCGAACTCGGACGGGCCGCGCACACGTGCAGGGCCGTTGAGTCCGATCTGCAGCGCTTCGCGGATCACGTAGAGCGGCACGCTCCGGTGCGTCTCCAAGCGCTCGATCTCGAGCATTTCCGGGACTGGCTGTGGGCCGAGTCCCAGGAGGGCTATGCGGCGTCGACCATCGCGCGGCGGGCCTCGAGCGCTCGCGGATTCACGGCATGGTTGAAGTCCACCGGGCGGGGTCCGGACGCGGCGCGTCGGCTTCGCTCGCCGAAGGCCGGCCGTTCGCTGCCGAGGATGGTCTCGGCCGACGCGATGGGGGAGATCTTCGGCGATCTTCGTGCGCGGGCCGGAACCGGGGACCCCGTCTCGATCCGCGATCTCGCCGTGGTCGAGGTGCTGTACGCGTCGGGCATCCGGGTGGCGGAGCTGTGCTCGCTCGACCTCGATTCCCTCGATCTCGACGAGCGGATTCTTCGAGTGATCGGTAAAGGCGACAAGGAGCGGGTCGTGCCGCTCGGCGCTCCCGCAGCGGACGCCATCACCGATTGGCTGCGGCGCGGGCGACCGGAGCTCGTGCGCGACGGCTCGGGAGAGGCGCTGTTCATCGGCGCTCGAGGCGGCCGCATCAACGCGCGGACCGTGTACGAGCTGGCGCGCAGGATGTTGGAGCACGCTCCCGGCTCGGGGCCGTCGGGGCCGCATGCCTTCCGCCACACGGCGGCCACGCACCTGCTGGATGGCGGCGCCGACCTTCGCGGCGTGCAGGAGCTGCTCGGTCATGCCGACCTCGGTACGACCCAGATCTACACCCACGTCTCGACGGAACGGTTGCGCGAGACCTATCTGCGTGCGCATCCACGCGCTTGAGCGGCTCCGGAACACGAGTTCCGAAGCCGCTCGGGCGAGACGGGATCGTCGGCCTGTGCTGTGCTGTGCTGTGCTGTGCTGTGCTGTGCTGTGCGCCGACGTTGGCAGCGTGGAGCCGTGGAGCCGTGGAGCCGTGGAGCCGTGGAGCCGTTGCTCGTCGCTCGTCGCTCGTTGCCCGTTGCCCGCGCCCGTGCGGGTGCCGGTCCCGACACCCGCACCAGCGCGCAGACGGCGAGCCTCAGCGGCGATCGTCCTCAGGCACGGTCACTGCCAGAGGTCGGCCTGATCCTTCTTCCGCCGGACTGATCGCGAGAGCAGCCAACCGCCGAGGCCGATCAGGGAGATGCCGATCCCTACCGGGATGAACCACGCGGTGCCACCGGTGCCGGTCTGCGCCAGCGCTTCGGGCGCCTGGTCGGGCTTCGCCCCGGACTCCGGGGACGAGGACTGGCTCGTGGAAGGCGCCGGCTTCGAGGGCTCGGGCTTGACGGTCGGCGCGGGTTCCGGAGTCGGCTTCGACGAGGGGCTGGGCTCGGGCGAAGGCTCAGGCTCAGGTGCTGTTGACGGTTCGGGTTCCTGCGACGACTCGGGCTCGGGCGAAGGCTCTGGTCCGGGCGAAGGTTCGGGCTCAGGTGAAGATTTCGGCTCCGGCGACGACTCGTGCCCGGACTCGGGTTGGGGTGACGGTTTCGATTCCGGCTCCGGCTGCGGCTCCGGCGACGGTTTTGGTTCGGGCGACGGCTCCGGCGACGGCTTCGGCCCGGGCGACGGTTCGGGCTGGGATGACGGCTCCGATTCGAGTTCCGGCGACGGTTTTGGCTCGGGCGACGGCTCCGGCGACGGTTCGAGCTCGGGCGATGGTTCCGGTTTCGGCTCGGGCCCGGCTTCGGGCGACGGCTCCGGCTCCGGTGTGCGCTCCGGTACCGCCACGACGGTGTGGTTCGCCGAGAACCATCCCTCGGCACGCTGGATGAGCAGCTGGTGCCCCTCCGTCGCGAGGACGCGCACGTCGGGGGACCAGTAGCCCTCCGCATACCGAACGGAGATCTCGACGCCGACGTCTTCGGCATCCTGCGCGAGCTCGAGAGGGATCGAGTGGGCCTCCGCCGGGCCGACCTCGAACCTCGGCTCGCCGTCGCGAGTCGCGTTCGTCAGGGAGACCTCGGCCACGATGCCCTCGGGGACCTCGCCGATCGAGAGGGTGAGGCCCCGCTCTTCGTCGAAGAGGAGCTCGCCCTTCACGGAGGTCGGAGTCGGCGCCACCTCGATCTCCGACGCGCCGGCTCGGATCGCCGCGACCCGGGATGCCACTTCGTCGCGCACCTCCGCCGGCAGCAGCTCCAGGTAGTGCTGGTCGCCGCGGTAGTGCACCGGGTCGGCGGTCTCCCACACGAACATCGCGGTCGCGGCCGCATCCCGCGGATCGCTCGAGACGCCGAAGGTCGAGATCGCCCAGTGCAGCCGGGCTCGCGTCGAATCCTCGAGATCCGCGATCTGCGCGGGCAGCGGTGCATCTTCGGACAGCGCACTCGTGGGGGCGCCGATCGGCGACGGCCTGCTGAGCTCGATGCAGTAGGCGTTGACCCCTTGGAAGGAGAGCGCGCCGACGAACGCGGCAGCGCTGCCGTCCCGCGAATAGCCGGGGCCCTCCTCGGCCGCACCGGCGCTCGCGGTGCCGGTCCAGAACCAGGCGAGGAACAGGGTCACGAGCGTGACGGCGGCGAGGAACCAGCGCAGCGGCAGCGCGTGGTCGGTTGCGGCGGAGCCGGGCGGTCGAGCTGATCGAGGGGCGGGGATCGGCGGGTGGTGCGTGTGCATGGGCGTCCTTGGATCGTTGAGCGAGGGTGGATCAGGAAGGGCGGGTTCGAGGGGCGGCGGCTCGTGCCGCGTCGGCGGAAGTCCGAGATGTCCGGCGCATCTGCGACCCGTTCAGCCCGCGAGCGGGAGCAGAACGGCCCGGGGCGCGCCGCCGAGCAGCGAGAGCGGATCGACGTACTCGCCGTCGGCCCGGGCCCCGAGATGCAGGCCGCCGGACGGCTCGTGCGCGGGCTCGGCGGCGACGGTCGCGATGGTCTGCCCGCGGATGACGGCGTCGCCGACCTCCACGACGGCGTCTACCGGTTCGAAGCTGGAGATGAGACCGTTCGGGTGCCGGACGGACATCACGGGACGGTCGACGACCCAGCCCGCGAAGTGGACCGTGCCGTCATCCGGCGCGAGGACCGGGGCGCCCGCGGGGACCGCGAGGTCGATGCCCCGATGGCCGGGGCCGTAGGGGTCGGGGAACTCGAACGGCCGGGTGACTTCGGGCACCGGCGAGACCGGCCAGGACCAGACGCCCGGCTCGTCGTCGCCCGCGATGGTCCGAGGCGACCCGGCCGCGGGCTCCTCCATCGGGGAGATCGTCGCGTCGACGGGGGAGGCGCCGGCCGCGAGGGCGAGCGCCGCCAGGACTGCGCCGAGCGCGAGCCGGCGCGGGATTCGGGTATCGGGCTGATGTGCGGCGGTGATCATGGCACCATGCTCGGATCTCGGGGCCGGACTCGCTCGGCGGGGACGACGAGCCGTGGAAAGCCTCGTATCCACAGCGGCCGGGCACGACTGCGCTGGGGCTCTCGCCTGTGGAGGTCCCGATGGTGTCGCCCGAGCCCGGAACGCGCTATTGTTTCCCTAGCAGTCGGCGAAAGCGGGCTGACTTCGCGTGCCCGGCTCAGGTGCGCCCAACGGTCCTCGGCGGCGACGTCGAGGTGGGCGGCTCCTCGGGCACCAGGATCATCGGCTCGATGCCCGGTGATGACAACCGCAATGCGCGCCCTCGGCGCGCCCGATCACTAGGAGACTACGACCATGGCAGTCGTCTCGATGCGTCAGCTGCTTGACGCCGGTGTCCACTTCGGACACCAGACCCGTCGCTGGAACCCGAAGATGAAGCGCTTCATCTTCACGGACCGCTCGGGCATCTACATCCTCGACCTCCAGCAGTCGCTCGCCTTCATCGACAAGGCCTACGACTTCGTCAAGGAGACCGTGTCGCACGGCGGCACCATCCTCTTCGTCGGCACCAAGAAGCAGGCGCAGGAAGCGATCTCCGAGCAGGCGACTCGCGTGAACCAGCCCTACGTGAACCAGCGCTGGCTCGGCGGTCTGCTCACGAACTTCCAGACCGTGCAGAAGCGCCTCAACCGCCTCAAGGAGCTCGACCTGGTCGACTTCGAGGACACGACGAAGGGCTACACCAAGAAGGAGCTCCTCATCCAGCGTCGCGAGCGCGACAAGCTCGAGAAGACCCTGGGCGGTATCCGCAACATGAGCCGCACGCCCTCGGCGCTCTGGGTCGTCGACACCAACAAGGAGCACCTCGCGGTCGACGAGGCGAAGAAGCTGGGCATCCCGGTCGTCGCCATCCTCGACACCAACTGCGACCCCGACGACGTCGACTACCCGATCCCGGGCAACGACGACGCGATCCGCTCGGTCGCGCTGCTCACGCGCATCGTCGCGGACGCCGCCGCCGAAGGTCTCATGACCCGCCACCAGAAGCCGGGCGAGGCCGCCGAGGCCGCCGAGCCGCTGGCCGAGTGGGAGCTCGAGCTGCTCAAGCAGGGCGAGCAGAAGGCGGAAGCTGCACAGGAATCGGCTACCGAAGCCGAAGAGACTGCAGCCGAGGCCCCCGCGGCCGACGAGACCAAGTAACCAGAGGGAGAGCGAACCACATGGCAAACTTCACCATTGCTGACGTCAAGGCGCTGCGCGAGAAGCTCGGCACGGGTCTGACCGACACCAAGAAGGCTCTGGACGAAGCCGATGGCGACATGGACAAGGCCATCGAACTGCTGCGCCTCAAGGGCGCGAAGGGCAACGCGAAGCGCGCTGACCGTTCGGCCGCCGAGGGCCTGATCGCCGCGAAGGAAAACGGCAACGGCACCGCGACCATCATCGAGCTCAACTGCGAGACCGACTTCGTCGCCAAGGGCGAGAAGTTCATCGAGCTCGCGAACCAGGTGCTCGACGCCGCGGCCGCCGCCGGCGCGACCAACGCCGAGGAGGCGCTCGCCGCCGACCTCGACGGCAAGACCGTCGCGGACCACGTCTCGGAGGTCGCCGCAGTGATCGGCGAGAAGTTCGAGCTCCGCAACGTCCGCCAGGTCAAGGGCGAGAAGTTCGACATCTACATGCACCTCACCTCGAAGGACCTCCCGCCGCAGGTCGGCGTCGTGGTCGGCTACGAGGGCGAGGACGCGGACACCGCGCACGGCATCGCGCAGCACATCGCCTTCGCGAACCCGTCGGTGCTCAACCGCGAGGACGTGCCGGAGTCGGACATCGAGCGCGAGCGCAAGGTGGTCGAGGACCTCACCCGCGCCGAGGGCAAGCCCGAGGCCGCGCTGCCGAAGATCGTCGAGGGCCGTCTCGGCGCGTACTTCAAGCAGATCGTCCTCAACGAGCAGGAGTACGCCCGCGACCCGAAGCAGACCGTCGGGAAGATCGCTGAGGGCGCCGGCCTCAAGATCGTCGACTTCGCACGCCTCAAGGTGGGCGTGGGCGCCGAGAACGAGGAAGGCTCGGAGGACTAGTCCTCACTGACGCCTGAACGACTACGGGGTGGCCGGCAGCTATGCCGACCGCCCCGTAGTCGTTTCGCCGCGCTTTCACCGAGACCGGCCAGTAGTCTGACTACGGCCAACGAAACGACTTCACACAACGACCGAAACCACGTACCGATACTGAGGAGCGCAATGCCAACCACGTCCAATCGATCGCGCCGCGTCATGCTGAAACTCTCGGGCGAGGCGTTCGGAGGTGGAGGTCTCGGCGTCGACCCGCTGGTGCTCGGCAACATCGCGCGCGAGATCGCCGCGGCGGCGGAGCACGTCCAGGTCGCCATCGTCGTCGGCGGAGGCAACTTCTTCCGCGGCGCGCAGCTGGCGAACTCGGGGATGGATCGCGGCCGCGCCGATTACATGGGCATGCTTGGGACCGTCATGAATGCGCTCGCGCTGCAGGACTTCCTGGAGCAGGCGGGCGCCACCGCGCGAGTGCAGTCGGCCATCGAGATGCGGCAGGTCGCGGAGCCCTACATCCCGCTGCGGGCGGAGCGCCACATGGAGAAGGGCCGAGTCGTGGTCTTCGGCGCCGGGGCGGGGCTTCCGTACTTCTCCACCGACACCGTGGCCGCGCAGCGTGCGCTCGAGATCCGCGCGGACGCCCTGCTCGTCGCGAAGAACGGCGTCGACGGCGTGTACACCGCGGACCCGCGCGCCGACGAGGACGCGAAGCTCATCCGCGAGGTGTCGTACCAGGACGCGCTGCAGCGCGGGCTCAAGGTCGTCGACTCGACGGCGTTCAGCCTCTGCATGGACAACAGTATGGACATGCGCGTCTTCGGCATGCACCCGGCGGGCAGCATCGAACGGGCGCTGCTCGGCGAGAACATCGGCACGCTCGTCTCCAACAGTGTCTCGGCCATCACCACGGCTCAGTAGGATGGAACGACCCAGCAGCGAAAGGACCACAACGTGATCTCTGAGGTAATCGCCGATACCAAGGACAAAATGGAAAAGGCAGTCGAGCACGCGCACGAGGAGTTCGGGAACATCCGGACTGGTCGCGCGAACCCGGCGCTCTTCGACCGACTGAACGTCGAGTACTACGGCACCCCGACTCCGCTCGGCCAGCTCGCGTCGCTCCAGCAGCCCGAGGCGCGCATGCTCGTCATCACGCCCTACGACAAGTCGGCGCTCAAGGAGATCGAGAAGACGATCGTGTCGCACCCGAACCTCGGCGTGACGCCCACGAACGACGGCAGCCTCATCCGCGTCGTCATGCCGGAGCTCACCAAGGAGCGCCGTCAGGAGTACGTGAAGCTCGCCCGCGACAAGGCCGAGGACGCGCGCATCGCCGTCCGCAACATCCGTCGCAAGAGCAAGTCGGACCTGGAGGCGCTCAAGGACGAGATCGGCGAGGACGACATCGCTCGTGGCGAGAAGGAGCTCGACAAGATCACGAAGTCGTTCGTCGACCGCATCGACGAGGCGCTCAAGGCGAAGGAAGCCGACCTCCTCGAGGTGTAGTCATGGCGGGGGCCGATCAGGACGCGACGCGGCGGGGCGACGAGGAATTCGACGCCCCGCCGTCCGGCGACTCGAGAGGCCCCCTGCACACGCCCCGCTCGTTCGAATCGCTCGGCGCGGAGGCCAAGCGGCTCACGGGCAGGGCGCGTGACTTCAACGAGAAGGTCAACGAGCGATCGGGCCGCAACCTCGCGATCGCCGTCGCCATCGGGATCGGCCTCATCGGTGCGGTGTTGGCATCGCTGCTCTTCGACAAGCGCTGGTTCATCCTGTTCGGCGTCGCGATGGTGGCGCTGCTCGTCGTGGAGCTGTCCACGGCGATGCGGGTCGGAGGCATGCGGGTTCCTCGGGTGCCGTCCACCATCGCGGCACTCGTCGTGGTCCCCGTCGCGTTCGTGTACGGGGCCGCGTGGCTCTGGGGATCGCTGCTGATCGGCACCGTCTTCGTGCTGCTGTGGCGCTGCGTGCAGATGCTCTTCGAGTCGCCCAGGCCCACCGGCAGGCAGCTCGCCGAGGACGCGGCGTGCATCATCTTCGTGCAGCTCTACACCACGTTCCTCGGCGCGTTCACCGCGCTGCTGGTCGCGCAGCCCCGCGGAGAGCTGTGGGCGCTCGTCTTCATCGTCGTCGTGGTCTGCGTGGACACGGGCGCCTATGCGACGGGGCTCCGCTTCGGCCGGACGAAGCTCGCTCCGCGGGTGAGTCCCGGCAAGACGTGGGAGGGCACGCTAGGCGGCACGGCGCTGGCGATCCTCGCCGCGGTGCTGCTCGGCCACTTCCTGCTCGGCCTGCCGTGGTGGTTCGGATTCGTGATGGGGCCGGCGCTCACCATCACCGCGACCGCAGGCGACCTCACCGAGTCGATGATCAAGCGATCGCTCGGGGTGAAGGACATGTCCAACTGGCTGCCGGGCCACGGCGGATTCTTCGATCGGCTGGATTCGATCCTGCCTTCGGGGGCGATGGCCTTCGCCCTCTATTTCTGGGCCGCGCCGCTGATGTGACCGCGTTCACCGCATGTTCTGCGAGTCATGGGGCAGAATAGACGGGTGACTGCTTCCCAAGCCCCTTTCCCCACAGCGCCCCGTGGCGAGTATGGCTACGACCGTGACGAAGTCGAGCGTGCGCTCGCCGTAGCGCGTGAGCGCTACGAGAACTTCGACAATGCGTCCGGCGGCAAGCGACTCACCGCGAAGAGCATCCGCCACACCGCGTTCACGATGCGCAAGAAGGGCTATTCGGCTCCGCATGTGGACGCGGCGCTCGAACGGCTCGAGGATGCCGTCGCCGTGCGCGAGCAGGAGGAGCGCATCGCGCAGATCGGTAAAGAGGAGTACATCGCCGAGACGAAGGACGCCGCTCGGGCGGTCCTCAAGCGTCTCGAGCGGGGGCCGGGGCAGCGTTTCGACCGAGTGTCGATCTTCCAGCGGGGCTATTCGGTGCCGGAGGTCGACGCCTTCGTCGACCGCGTGGACGACTTCCTGCGGGGGAAGGCCCCGATGACGCTGCGCGAGGCGCGTGGCGTGGCTTTCAACTCGCGTCGCCGCGGGTATGCTGAAGGGCAGGTCGATCTGCTCATCGACGCCGTCGTCGACGTGATGCTTGCGATTCGCTAGGTGCTGGAACAGTCCACAGGCACCCGCAACCTGAGAGTTGATACCTGGTTGTTGTCTCGTCGTAACCATTCCGTTATCGTTGGTGACGTTCTTGATTCGATGAGAGGGATGAATGACTGACACGATGCGCCTCGGTTCCACACGCGCCATCAAGCCAGCAGCGATCAACAACGCCCGACGTAACCGAGCGTTCATCGCGGTGGGCGCAAGCTGCGCACTCGTGGGGTTCACCGCCGTCGGTTTCCTTCAGCCCGGCCAGGCCGCAGCTCCCGAGATCGGTGCCGAAGTGACGCCTTCGCTCGCGGAGATCACCGCTGCGCAGTCGCAGAGCTATCAGGCCAACCTCGTCACGGGCGCCGAGTCCGGCGAAGAGGAGTCCACCGCTTCTGCGAGCTTCGAGCGCAGCGAATCGGTCGACTTCGAGCTCGAGCCCGAGCCGGAACCCGAGCCCGAGCCCGAACCTTCGACGGAACCGGAGCCCTCGACCGAGGAGACTGAGAAGCCTGCCGAGGAGGAGTCCGGCGGCTCGTCGAACTACCCCGAGGGTGGCAACTACACCGGAGAGTCGCCCCAGGCGATCGCTCAGGCGATGCTCGCGGAGCGCGGCATGAGCGACCAGTGGGGCTGCTTCGAGGCGATCATCGGGCAGGAGTCCGGCTGGGACCCCTACGCGACCAACCCCTCGTCGGGCGCCTATGGTATTCCGCAGGCGTTGCCGGGGAGCAAGATGGCCTCCGCCGGCAGCGACTGGCAGACCAACCCGGCCACGCAGATCAAGTGGGCCCTCGACTACATGAACGGTCGCTACGGCAGCCCGTGCGGTGCGTACGACTTCAAGTTCACCCAGGGCAACGGCTGGTACTAGACCTCCGCATTCGACGACCGCGACCCGCATCCGCTGTGATGCGGGTCGCTGTCGTTTCCACGGCCCGAGGTCGGTGCCGTCATCGTCTGGTCGCGGGATGGAACGCCGTGGTGAGGGGAGGGGCAGTGTGCGCTGCTTGGTGCTTGGTGCCTAGCTCCCTAGTTCTTCGTTCCGGTTCCGGTTCCGGTTCCGGTTCCGGGTTCGGGCTCGGGCGAAGGGCCTGCTGCTCGCTAGACTGTCGGGCATGGCCCGCTCGAATCGTCCTCGCAGAGAGAACTCTCGGCGGCGTCAGAGCAAGCGCAACCAGGAATGGCAGCCGCTCGATGTCGAGCGGCTGCAGGGCGGGATGCGACGGACGGAGTTCAAGCGGGGTCGCGAGTACACGGTGCAGCCGATTCGCGCCGAACGGGCGCAGAAGGTCTATACCTGCCCCGGATGCAGTGGCGACATCATGCCGGGGACGGCGCATATCGCCGCCTGGCAGGCGGATCACATCATGGGCGACGCCTCGGCTCTCGCCGATCGGCGCCATTGGCACAGCCATTGCTGGAAGATCGCGTAGTCGCGTAGTCGCGTAGTCGCGTAGTCGCGTAGTCGCGTAGTCGCGTAGTCGCGTAGTCGCGTAGTCGCGTAGTCGCGTAGTCGCGGGTTGCTAGCGTTGGCTTTGGCTTTGGCTGTGGCTGTGGCTGTGGCTGTGGCTGTGGCTGTCGGTGGTCGCGGCCGGGCCTGAGGCCGGGGTCCATTCGTTGATATGCCGGTGCCGGTGCATCGGCCAGTCGGGATATATCTCCAGGGCTCTGAGCGGGTCGCTGGGGTGCCGGGGAAGGCTCCTAGCGTGCGTGGTTGCGGTGGGAGGGCGGTTGTTGTTGTGAGCGTATGCTTCCATCCATGACGAACGCTTCGCAGCCATCGGGTCCGATACCTCCGGCGACGTATATCCGCTTGCCCGGCATTGGGGTGGCGCTGTTCGTGGTGTCGCCGTTCCTGTTGTTGATCGGTGGAATCACAGTACTGAGCACGGTCAGCCGCGACTACTTCGAGCGGGCGATGACCCAATGCATGGTCGGGTCGGGGATGCTCATGCTCGGGGTGGCTGCGTTGATGACGGCGATCGTGCTCGCGGGAATGCGGACGATGGCGCAGCAGCAGCTGAACATCATGCTGGCTGCGGAGCGAGGAGAGCACACGCCGCAGGTGTAGGGATAGGCGTTATCGGGCGTCTCGGAGTCCCTGACGGTGCGCAGGTTGAGGCCGAAGCCAATGTCTTCCCTGCTAGGCGGGTTTTTGGAGCTCGCGGTGTTTTGTTGTGGGGCTACATACCCTCGGGTGTCGTGGCCCTGCTGTGTGAGCTCCTAGAGCTTGCGGGGTTGCGGGTCTGGATCCTCCTGCAACCTTGGGTCTGGGTCTGGGTCTGGGTCTGGGTCTGGGTCTGGGTATAGGGCCGGGCCTGGCGGTCTGCTCAAGCGTGGAGGCGAACCCCGATCATGCGGCAGATTGCAGCTCCTTGGCGCGGCACGACCGAGGCCCCTGCGTCGTGTGGAGCAGGCTCGAAGTCCAGCCCGTCTGCGACAGGCTTCTAGAACGGTGGCGGGTCTTCGCCCGGTGGTCTCGTGCCTGATCGGCTCTCGGCACTTCGACGCAGATGGCTGCGCACCGTGGGGCCTTGTCGATCGGGGCCTCGTTCTGCGTGCCGTTGCTCTGCGTGCTGTTGCTCTGCCTGGTGCCGGTCCGGGTTCGGCTGCTCGGGATGGTGCCGCTCGGTGTGCCGGTTGCCGGGATGCTGCTCGCCGGCGCGGTGGCGCCGTCCGGTATGGCGAAGCCCTGGGGCAACATGGTCTTCGTAGACGACGAACCGTTGCCCCGTCGGCGACACCCAGACCATGCGGCCGGGGCCGTCCTGCTCGAGCACCCACCCGGCTTCACGCATCGTGTGATGCCCGCGGCACAGCACCGCGAGATTGTCGTACTTCGTGCGACCGCCTGCAGCCCACGGCGTCGTGTGGTCGATATCACAGTCCTTCGCCAACCGGCGACAACCCGGGGCCACGCAGGTCACATCTCGAACTTGCAGCAACCGGCGGAGTGCGGCGGGTGGCCGGTAGGTCTCCGCGGTGAGCGGGGTGCCGTCGACCGGGTCGGTGAGGACCCGGTACCAGGTGGTCGTGTCCCCGCAGAACTCGAGGGCGGTGTGGATGGGGATCGGGGTGCGACCGGCGAGTTCCGCGGGCCCGGTGAACGCGGCCAGCGGAACCGAGGGCCCGGGAGCGTTCTGCTCGGCTTGTTCGGGCTGGCCGGCGGTGGGCGTCATGGTCGTCATGGTCGTCTCGCGGACGGGCATCGTCGCCGTACCGCGAGCAGGATCCGTAACGGGCTCGGCGTTCGCCGCGGTCGTGGAAGCACTGGCGGTGACTGTGCGTCCGGCGTTGGCGGGCATGCTCACGCCAGTGCCAATCCCAGTCCCAGTGCCAATCCCAGTCCCAGTGCCAATCCCGGTGTCGGTGCTTGAGCGTGCTTGGGTTCCCTCGTCGTCGTGCGCGACGGGACTCGACGCGGTTGCGACCGGACCTGCTGGGGTACTCATGGTCGATGTCGTCGATGCTGTCGGGATTGTGGTGGCACGGTCTGCGGTGATCAACGAGATCGCGGGCACCGTGATCGCGACAGTCGCCTGGATCGGTTTCGCGACATGGTTCGGGGAGCCCGGGGGGACCTGGCCGGTGAGGAGCAGGTCGGCGAGCACGTCGGCGCGGGTCTGGTCGAAGGTGCGCGCGTCGTGGGCGTCACGACCCGGCCCGTGGAGCTGTTTCGTGGTCTGGGTGAGTCGGTCGAAGATGCCCGCACCTACGACTGCGGGCAGGAGTGCGGAGAGCTGACACATGCCGTCAGGTTCGTCCTGGAGCCACACGCGGCGGTCGTCCTGGGCGTGGCGCAACCGCTGTTCGGTTTCTTCGGGTTCGAGGTCCGCGGCGACGCGTTTCGCGTACACGCGGAGCCGACCCGGGGTGGTCTCGTGGGCTTTCGCGACCACGAGTTCTTCATACGCCTGAATCGATTCCGACTGGGTGAGGCCGTCGCCGCAGGACTCGATCACGCGCACATGCCCGGTACTGATCGACCCCTGTCCCCAGGCATCCGCGGTACGGGGATAGCGGGCTTCCAGGGCGGGTGCCGCGTTGAGCTTCGCGGCGACGGTGCGGTCGCTGGTGCGCGTGACCGCGCCGATCTCTGCCGCGAGGGATTTCAGCTCTTGCTCGAACGCGTCGGGGCCGTGGCCCGCGGTGAGTTGCCGGCAGTGCTCGTACGAGGCAGCGAGGAGCTGCGCTTCGAGGGCTTCGGCGGAGGCGCGGAGTTTCACGGCGTGGCTGAGGGCGTCCAGGAGTAGGCGTCGGTTGTGCATGGCTGCCGGGGTGCGGGTGCCACCCTTGAGGTGTTCCGGGGTCCCCACAGGGCGAGAAGGAGCGTCCTGGTGGGTGCGGTCATTCCCGGCGGCGTTGCCTGCGCGGCTGCGGGTGTCAGGGGCAGAAGAAGCGCTACCGCTCGGGGCGGGGGCATCCGTGGTGCCAGTCGTACCCGTGGTGCCCGTCACGGCTGTGGTGTTGGCACCCGTGGTGCCGCTGTTGGTCGTGGTCATCGTCCCACCCCCTTCGCATACGGTCTGGTTGCCTGCGGCTTTCGTGCATTCATCCTACTACGCGGGTCGCTGTTTTCTTCGGGTTGTGGATAACTCCGCAGCGACTTCAACCCTGTGTGTTCCCGCCCGCGCAGCCGTCACCGCGCTGTCGTTCCCGTGGCGTTTGCCGGTCGGTATCGCGGCGTACTTACGGAGGGGCAACAGCGGGTTCGGGTTCATGTCTGCAGTAGAACACGACCCACCGACATGCTCGTTCGCGAGCAGCGGGCGTGGACTGACTGAGCCGCCGCTCATCGCAAACCGAATGGGCTCCACGCGGATGGCCGCGGCACACGAGTGCGGCCAGCGGACAACAGCGCCACCGGCTTGGGACGACAATGCCACTAGCCCCAGACGTATGCCGGGTCGGCCGGAGCAGGCCCCATCTCCGGAGTGGAACGGCAGTCGTGAACCCCTGAAAGTCGGGAGGAGTTTTCCGCTCAGGCGGCTCGAGCCGCTCAGATCCTTTGGACTGCTTGACGGCCCGACCTGCTCGGCCTGCTTGACCTGCTCAAATGATCTGGGCTTCTGGGCTTCTGGGCTTCTGACACGGCACCGCACCGCACGGCACCGCACGGCACCCCACAGCACCGCACCGTCCGGCAGGACTTCGCTTCGCCAGCGGTCACTCGCGCATGCCCGAAGCCGAAGGCCGAAGCCCTGGAACCGCGGAGCAGCCGTCGAACCGCCGCCGGCTGCGGAATCCTCGGCACCCAGGTGCGAGAAAAGCGAAACCGCCCGCGCCGCACCGCCGAAGCGGCATGCGAGGTGGCCGGCGGCCTGTCCGGGCTATCACGTCAGCCGGGAAACGCCCGGCTCATCTGGCGTCCTGCATCGGGATGATGATCTCCCGCATGATGATCATGATGCTCGCGGCCACGGGGATCGCGATGAGCGCGCCGAGCAGCCCCAGCAGCGTTCCGCCGGTGAGCGCCGCGATCACGACGACGGACCCCGGCACCGACACCGCCGAGGACATGATGCGCGGACTGATCACGTAGGCCTCCACCTGCATGTAGACCAGATAGTAGATGGCGGCGATCCACCAGACGGGGGAGCCCGGCTCCGCGAGCAAGAGCTGAGCCAGCACGATGACGGCCGAGGCGCTGATGGTGCCGACCATGGGGATCAGCGAGCCGAGGAACGCGATCACCGCGAACACCATGGGCATGGACGCGCCAAGGATCGACAGGAAGATGAGCGTCAGCACGCCGTTGATGACGCCGAGCGTGATCTGCCCCACCACGTACTTGCCGACCGAGCCCGTGATCTTCTCGGTGATCTCCTCGGTGCGTTCGCGGTTCGACGCAGGGGTGAGCTGGAAGAACACGCCCTTGATCGAGTGCATGCTCGTCACGAAGTAGATCATGAGGATGAACACGATCAGCGCTCCGAACAGGCCGTTGACGATGCCCACGCCGACCTGGAGCACGCCGCCCGTGATCGAGGCCGCATTGGCCTGCAGCCACGACGTCGCCTGCGCGATGGCGGACTGCACGTCGAGCGCCGGGAACGTCTGGCTGAGCCATTCGACGATGTTCGAGGTGAGCAGATCGCCGATGATCGAGCCGTAGCGGAGCGAGAGCTCGTTCACCTGCTCCGTGATCGACGGGACGATCGTCCACACGATGACCATGATGATGAGCGCGACGCCGAGGATGGTCACGAGCATCGCGACGCCGCGCGGCCACCGGCGGCGCTCCAACCACGCGATCATCGGCTCGAAGCCGAGGGCGAGGAAGAGCGCGGCGCCGATGTACGTGAGAACGGTCGAGAGCGAACCCAGCATGCCTGCCAGGAAGATGGCGAGGAGCACCCCGAGGGCGCCCATGAAACCGACTCTGAACGGATTCTCGATGGTCAACGCAGGATCTCCCGGCTAGCGCTTCTTCTGCGTCCTGCCCTGGCCGCCCCGGTTATTCGGGCGCTGCTGCCGGCCCGAGTTCGAGTTCTGCCGGGGACCGGAACCGCCCTGCTGGGAAGAACCCTGCGGGGAAGAACCCTGCGGGGAGGAGTTCTGGGCGGAAGCGCCCTGCTGGGCATCGGAGGAGTCCGCCGCGGCATCCGGCTCGGACTCCGGCGCGTTCTCGGCCTCGTCCTTTGAAGCCTCGGACTCCACGGCCCCGCCGTCGGCGGGTGCCTCGTCCGAAGACTCGCCCGCCGCCTCCGCCGGGGCGGGATCGGCCTCGCCCCCGGCGGAGGGCACCGTCGGGATGTTGAGCTGCTGGAAGACCGCGCGCATCTGCTCGAGGTGGTCCGCGATCTGGTCGCGCTCGTCGCGGATCTCCGCGAGGCGGCGCTCGGCCTGAGCCTGCTGGGTGCGGGCGCGGTCCTCGAGCTCGCGGGCGCGTTCGCGCGCCTGGCGGTTCGAGTTCTCGAGGAGGTTGGCGGCCTGGCGCTCCGCCGTCTCGATAGTCTCCTGCGCGCGCTTGCGTGCGTCCGCAGTGATGCGGCCGGCCTCGCGGCGCACCTGCTCGCTGCGCTGGTTCAGATCGGCGAGCTGCTCGGTGGCCTCGTCGATGAGCTTCTTCGCGGCCGCCTCGGCATTGCGCCCGGCGACGACGAGCTGCTGCTCGAACTCGTTCCGCTTGGCGGCGAGCTCGACCTCCTGATCGCTCCGCGCCTTCGTGAGCTCGCGCATCGTCTTCTCACGGAGCTCGGCGAGCTCGGTCGTGATGCGCTGGCGCTCCTCGTCCAGCTCGCGGGTCTGTCGGCTGCGCGCCTCGGAGAGTTCGAGCTCCGTCGAGCTGCGCAGCTCCGCGAGGTCGGTCTCGACCAGTTCGCGCTCGGTGGAGATCTCGCGCTCGTGCTGGCTGCGGGCGGTGCCGAGCTCGTGCTCGAGCTGCGTGCGGGCCTGCGCGATCTCCGCGTTGAGCTGCTCGCGCTGGACGGCCTGCTGGTTGGCGAACGTGGCCTGCGCCTCGCTCAGCTCCTCCTCCTGGCGGCGGCGGACCTCGCCGAGCTCCCGCTCCATCGTGCCCCGGCGCTCGACCACCTCGCGCTCGAAGGCCTCGCGCTCCTGCTCGAGCCGGTGGCGGGCCGCGGCCTCGTACTCCGAGAACTCGCGCTGCTGGTTCGAGAGCTTCGCGAGCGCGGCCGCGAGCTCTTCCTCGTGCTGCTGCCGCTGCCGGGCGATCTCCTCGTTCGCCTGGGCGCGGGCCGACTCGATCTCGCGGTCGGTGGCGTGGCGCAGCTCGCGGAGCTCGGCGGTGACCTGGTCCTTGACCGAGTCGATCTCGCGCTCCTGGTTGAGCCGGGTGAGCTCCGCCTCCTGTTTGGCATTCTCGACGAGCTGATCGGCGGTGGACTGCGCTTCCTGGGCCACGCGGCGGGCGGATCCGTCCGCGTCGTTGGTCACGCGCTCGGCGTAGTCGTTCGCGTCCTCGTGGATCTTGATCGCCTCGTGCTGGGCCTGCTCGCGGATGCGGTCCGCCTCGCGATTCGCCTCGGACACGAGCCGCGCGGCCTGATCCTCGGCGGTCGCGAGCGTGCCGGCGAGCTTGGTGCCGAGCCCGGCGTAGCTGGGCGACTCGGCCTCCTGCAGCTCCTCGGTGAGCCTGCGGACCTGCTCCTGGAGCGAGCGGATCTCCTGCGCCGCGCGATCCTGTGAGGCGCCGGTCTCGTGGAGCCGCCGTTGCAGATCAGCGATCGACTGATCGACCTCTTCGCGGTTGTACCCGCGCATGGCCGTAGTGAAGTTGAAGCCGTCCACAAACCGTCCTTTCGAACCGAACTCCGAATGCCGTGCGGACGCGCGGAAAACCGTGCGGCCGCTTTTGCAGAAGTCTAGTTGGCGCCCGCGACGCGAGCCGGGTGTTTGTCATGGAAGCTCGCAGACGCCCGTGCGGTTTCCGCGCCTGCACGGCGATCCTGTCCCCTCCCAGATCACGATCAGATCACGAAATTCACCCTGGGATAGAATCGACTGCTATTCATCTGCCCCGACTATGAGGAGAACGCGTGCGATTCATCTTGGCCGCAGTGGCGTTCGTCGCCGGCGTCGTCGCGCTCGTCATCGGCGGCGTGCAGTACACGCAGTCGTCCAGCATCAGCGAGGTGACTGCGACGGGGACCTCCGACTCCGCGGCGCCGCTCACCGTCATCGGCAACGAGACGCTCTCGTCCCGCGCCGGTACGCAGTCCGTTCACCTCGAGGGGGAGGGGCCGATCTTCGTCGCCGTCGGGCGGACCGATGACGTGAACGCCTGGGTCGGCGAGACGCTGCACAACACCGTCACGATCGACGAGGCCGTCGAGAACACGAGCGACCACGAGGAGACGCTGGCCTTCGCCGAGTCGGGCACCGAGCCGACGGCCCCGAACCCCGCGGGCAACGACCTGTGGTTCGAGGAGCACACGGCCGAGAACGTGCTCGACTTCGAGGTCGTCGTGTCGCCCGGATACTCGCTGCTCATCGCCTCGGACGGCACGGAGCCGGCTCCGAGCAGCATCACGATCAGCTGGCCGTTCGGCGGCTACGCGCCGCTCGTCGGCCCGCTGCTGACGGGGGGCGGCATCCTGATCCTCATCGCGGCGCTGCTGCTCCTCTGGGCGATTCTGCACCGCCGCAAGGTGCGCAGGATCGAGGCGAGCGCCGAGCGCCGCGCGGCTCGCCGGGCGGCGCGACGAGAGCTCGCGGCCTCGACGATGCCCGCCAACCGCGCCGACGGCACCTGGACGCCCGTCCGCTGGGCGGACGACATCGGGGAGCCGACCGCGGACCAGACCATCGAAGAGGTGCTCGCCCCCGCGGAAGGGGCAAACGGGGAGGAAGCCCCGGACGGCGGCGCTCCCGCCGAATTCGACGCCGCGCTGGTCGGCGACGGTCGGGCCGCGGAGGATGTGCAGGTCGCGTCCGCCGAGGCGGAGGACCGGCCCGCAGGCCCCGCGTCGTTCGAGCAGCCCATCCACTCGCCGTTCGCGCCGCCGCAGGCCGAGGGCGTGCGGACCTCGCCGGACGAGGCGGCAGCGCCCGCCGAGGCCGCTCCCGACGCCGCGCAGGAGCGGGCGCCGGAGCCGGCGAAGCCCGCGTCCGAGCGTGCACCCGAGCCGGCCGGCGAGTCGGACGCAGCGCAGACCGTCCCGGCGGCCTCCGAGCCGGAGCCGCTGCGCCGCTCGAGGCGCCGTGCGGCGCTCCGCGGAGAAGGCGCGCCGGCGGATCCCTCCACCCCGCAGCTCGAGTCCGAGGCGGGCGGGGAGACCCTGCCCGTCGAGGAGGCGGCCGCCCGGCAGCCTTCGTCGGAGGCCAGGGGACCGCAGTCCACGACGCCGGTGCCCGCACCCGAGCAGGCCGCCCCGGCGATGCACCCCGCACCCGAATCGATCGCGGACGCACCGAAGCCGGCTGAGCCGAAGCCGGCTGAGCCGAAACCGGCCGAGACTCCTGCCGAGGCGGACCAGGTGAACGGGGACGACGAGCCGAAGCAGACCGAGCCCCCCGCCGGGCCGGATCAGTCGAACGGGGACGACGACACGAAGTGGCGCCGGCCGCGCGGCCGGAACCGCTCGTCCGCGCCCAAGCAGCGGTTCCTCCTCGCCCCCGCGGCCACGATCGTGGTGGCGCTGGGGCTCTCCGGCTGCGCGCCGCAGTACTGGCCCGCCTCCTGGACCGACACCGAGATGGAGCCCACCGGCACGCCGGCATCCACCGTGGACGCCGCGATCCTGGAGGAGGGCGCGAACCCGCCCACGCTCAACGAGGCCCAGCTCGACTCCGCGGTCGAGAACGCGGCCGCGGTCGCGGCGCAGGCGGACGAGGCGCTGGACGCCGATCTGCTCGATCCCCGCTTCACCGGCGATGCGCTCGCGGAGCGCACAGCCCTCTACGAGGCCCGGAGCGCCGACTCCGAGATGCCGGCGCCCGCGCCGTTCCCGACCGGGGAGGTGGTGTACGCCATCCCCGAGACGAGCGACACCTGGCCGCGCGTCGTGTTCGCGGTCGTGAACCCCGCCGAGGACGCCGCGGAGGGCGCGACGCCCGTGGCGCTCATGCTCGTGCAGGAGAGCGTGCGCTCGAACTTCAAGGTGGCCTCGCTCACCAGCCTCGCGCCGAACGTGGTGCTGCCGGAGGCGGCGCCCGTGAGCGTCGGCGCGCCGAGCATCGCGAACTCCGACGCGGAGCTCGTGATGGAGCCCGACCAGATCGCCGCGGCGTACGCGGACATCATCGCCAACGGCGAGGACTCGGAGTACGCCGACCGGTTCGACGCGGAGAACGACGTGTTCCGCACGCAGGTGAACGACGAGTACCGCTCGCAGCTCGAGGAGGAGCTCGACCCCGAGGTCGTGAGCATCTCCTTCGCCTACGCCGCCACCGACACGGCGCCCATCGGCATCACGTCGATCGACGGCGGCGCGATCGTCGCGGTGTCGATCACCGAGACCGAGACGCTCGAGGCCGCGAACGATCGAGCGCTCATCACGGTCTCAGGCCGTACGGCGGTACTATCCGGAGTGGAGACGAGCGATACCGGCTTCGAGCGGACCTACACCGACCAGCTGCTCTTCTTCGTCCCGAGCGCCGAGGCAGGCGGCGCGGTCCAGTTCCTCGGAGTCTCGCAGGCCATGACCGACGCAACCGAACTGAGCGATTAGGAGTTCCGAATCGATGACTGATCCGAATAACGTTCCGATGGCGGCGATGGGCGGGGGGATCGACCTCTCGGGCCTCGCGCAGCGGCACCAGCAGCAGGCGGCGCAGGCCGGCCAGAACGGGCAGGCCGAGGGACCCGAGGGCCAGGGCGACGCGATCGCGCTGCCCGATGTCGTGATCGAGGGCGGCCCCGAAGAGCTGGAGCAGTTCTCGGCGCACTCGCAGCGCATCCCGGTGCTCGTGCAGGTCTACTCGGAGAGCGACCCCGATTCGACGGCGCTGGGCCCGGTCCTCGCCGACATCGTCCGCTCGGCGGAGGGGCGCCTCGTGCTGCTCCGCATCGACGCCGACGCGTATCCCGAGCTCGGCGGCCAGACCTCGGTGCTCGCCCTCGTCGGCGGCCGCCCGCTGCCGCTGTTCCAGGGCAACCCGCCGCAGCAGCAGATCGCGCAGGTGCTCAACGAGCTGCTGCAGGTCGCGGCGCAGCAGGGGCTGACCGGGCAGGTGCAGATCACCGGCGAGCCCCAGGAGGCGCCCGCGCCGAAGCCGCTGCCGCCGCTCCACCAGGAGGCGCAGGACGCGCTGCAGCGCGGCGACGTCGAGGCCGCGAAGTCGGCCTACGAGCGTCAGCTCGCCGAGTCGCCGGCCGATGACGACGCGAAGATCGGGCTCGCGCAGGTGAACCTGCTCGTGCGGCTTCAGGACAAGACGCTGCAGGAGATCCGCGATCGGGCCGCTCAGCACCCGGAGGACGTCGATGCGCAGCTCGACGTGGCGGACCTCGACCTCTCGGGCGGGCACGTGGACGACGCGTTCGCGCGGCTGCTCGGGCTCTTCCCGAAGCTCGACGCGGCCGATAAGACCCGCGTGCGCGAGCGCCTGCTCGAGCTCTTCGACGTGGCCGGCCCCGAGGACGGCCGGGTCGTCCGCGCCAGGCAGCGGCTCACGAGCCTGCTCTTCTCCTAGGGGATGCTCCCCGCCGGATTCGAGACGCCGCGGCCGGTTCCCGATCGGGAACCGGCCGCGGCGTCTTTCCGCATCAGCGGCGCTTGAGGAACGTCGCGCCGAGCGGCGGGATGCGCAGGGCCACCGACTGGCTCTGCCCGTGCGCGGGCTCGGCGCTCGCGACGAGCTCGCCGTTCACGACGCCCGAGCCGCCGAACCGGGTGTCGTCGGAGTTGAGGACCTCGTTCCACGCCCCGCCGGAGGGGACGCCGAGGCGGTAGTCCTCGAGCGGTTCGTTCGAGAAGTTGAAGACGCAGGCGATCGCGCCGCCCTGGGCGTCGCGCCGCAGGAAGGCGAGCAGGCTGTGCTCGGCGTCGTCCCCCGAGATCCACTGCAGCCCGGAGGGGTCGTGGTCGAGCTCCCAGAGCGCCGGGGTCTCCCGGTAGAGCTCGTTGAGGGCCTTCACGTAGCCGCGGATGCCGGAGAACGTGGGGTTCTCGAGCAGCCACCAGTCGAGGCCGCGGTCCTCCCGCCACTCGCCCGGCTGCCCGAACTCCTGCCCCATGAAGAGCAGCTGCTTGCCGGGATGGCCCCACTGGTACGAGTAGAACAGGCGCAGGTTCGCGGCCTTCTGCCAGTCGTCGCCCGGCATCTTGCCGAACATCGAGCCCTTGCCGTGCACGACCTCGTCGTGGGAGATGGGCAGCACGAACTGCTCGCTCCACGCGTACACGTAGGAGAACGTGAGCTCGCCGTGGTGCCAGCGGCGGTAGATGGGGTCCTTCGCGATGTAGCGGAGGTTGTCGTTCATCCACCCCATGTTCCACTTGAGGCCGAAGCCGAGCCCGCCCCAGTCGGTGGGCTTCGTCACGCCGGGGAAGCTGGTGGACTCCTCGGCGACCATCATGATGCCGGGGTGCAGCTTGTACGAGGTGGCGTTGACCTCCTTGAGGAAGTCGATGGCCTCGTAGTACTCGCGCCCGCCGTCGACATTCGGCAGCCAGTCGGTGCGCGAGTAGTCGCGGTAGATCATCGAGGCCACGGCGTCCACGCGCAGCCCGTCGATGTGGAACTCCTCGAGCCAGTACAGCGCGTTGGCGACCAGGAAGTTGCGCACCTGGGAGTCGCCGAAGTTGAAGACGTAGGTGCCCCAGTCGGCCTGGTCGCCGAGGCGCGGATCGCCGTGCTCGTAGACGGGCTCGCCGTCGAAGCGCGCGAGGCCGAAGGAGTCCTTAGGGAAGTGCCCCGGCACCCAGTCCATGATCACGCCGTAGCCGGCCCGGTGCAGGCGGTCGATCAGGTAGCGGAGGTCGTCAGGGGAGCCGAGCCGCGAGGTCGGGGCGTAGTAGCCGGTGACCTGGTATCCCCACGAGCCGCCGAAGGGGTGCTCCGCGAGCGGCATGAACTCGACGTGGGTGAACTGCATGTCGTCGAGGTAGGCGATGAGCTCGTCGGCGAGCTCGCGGTAGTCGAGGCCGGGCTGCCAGGACATCGCGTGCAGCTCGTAGATGCTCAGCGGGCCGTTGTGGGGGTTCGAGGACGCGCGCTTCGCGAGCCACTCGTCGTCGCCCCACTCGTGCTCCGAGGGCCTGGCGATCACGGATCCGGTCTGCGGGGGCGTCTCCGCGTGGCGCGCGAGGGGATCGGCCTTGTCGATCCACTCGCCCGAGGGCGTGAGGATCTGGTACTTGTACGTCTCGTGCGCGCCGACGCCGGGGATGAACAGCTCCCACACGCCGCGGCCGTCGAGGCGGCGCATGGCGTGCTGCGCGCCGTCCCAGTCGTTGAAGGAGCCGATGATGCGCACGGCCTGCGCGTGGGGCGCCCAGACCGAGAACGCCGTGCCCTCGAAGAAGGCGTTCGTGCCCCAGTGCTCGCGCACGTGCGCGCCGAAGGTCTTCCACAGCTGTTCGTGGCGGCCCTCGCCGAAGAGATAGAGGTCGGTCTCGCCCACGGTGGGGATGAACCGGTACGGGTCGTCGGCGACGAACGTCTCGCCGCCCTCGTACGCGGTCTCGATGGCGTAGTCGTCGAGCCCCCGGTCGTGGGTGCCCAGCCAGATCCCGTGCGCCTCGTGCTCGAGCTCGACGCGGGTGCCGTCGCTCAGCACGGCCGCGACGCTCTTCGCGAGCGGGCGGCGCACGCGCAGCGCGATCCTCTCGCCGTCCTCGCCGTAGGGGTGCTGGCCCAGCACGCCGTGCGGTCCGGAATGGCGTCCCTCGGCCAGCGCCTGCAGCTCCGCGTCGGGGATGCTCGGCGGCGTCGGCTCGGCGGCGGGCTGCACCGCATCCGTCGCTTCCGTCGCATCCGCCGCAGCTGCGGCATCCGAGGCGGCCGCGCCCGGCAGCGCGCCCTCGGGCTGCGGGCCGCGGGGATCGGCGTCGTGTGGCGAGGTGTTCTGACTGGTCATGATCGATGCCGCTTTCTCTTAGTGATGGCGCACATGGAGCACGTGCGCCTGCCCGGGGGCGAGCCGCACGTAGTTGTAGTCGGACCAGTCCCAGATCTGGCCAGACAGCAGGTCCTCGACCTGGAAGCCGTCGCCGCGGGGGATGCCGAACTTCTCCGAATCCACCGCGAGCGTGGCCTCGTGGGTGTCGAACGGGTCGATGTTCACGACAGTGATGATCGTGTCGGCGATCCCGTGCTCGGCGTACTCCGCCTCGAGCGTCTTCGAGAACGCGAAGATGCTCGGGTGGTCGGCCGACTGCACCTCGAAGTTGCGCAGCTGGTGCAGGGCGGGGTGCGCGCGGCGGATGCCGTTGAGCTTCCGGATGAGGGGGGCGAGCGAGCGCCCGGAGGCCTCCTCCGCCTCCCAGTTGCGCTGCTTGTACTCGTACTTCTCGTTGTCGATGTTCTCCTCGGCGCCGGGGCGCGCGACGTTCTCGACGAGTTCGAACCCCGAGTACATGCCCCAGTTCGGGCCGGCCATCGCCGCGATCACGGCGCGGGCCTCGTAGGCCGGGCGGCCGCCGCGCTGCAGGTACTCGGTGAGGATGTCGGGGGTGTTCACGAACAGGTTCGGGCGCATGAAGTCCGAGGTCTCGTGCGAGACCTCGTCGAGGAACTCCTCGAGCTCCTCGCGGGTGTTGCGCCACGTGAAGTAGGAGTAGGACTGCTGGAAGCCCGCCTTGGCGAGCGACTGCATCACGGCGGGGCGCGTGAAGGCCTCCGCGAGGAAGACGACCTCGGGGTGCGCCGCGTTGATCTCGTGGATCAGCCGCTCCCAGAACTGCAGCGGCTTGGTATGCGGGTTGTCCACGCGGAAGATCTTCACCCCGGCGTCGATCCAGTGCCGCACGATGTCGAGCACCTCCCGATAGATGCCCTCCGGGTCGTTATCGAAGTTGACGGGGTAGATGTCCTGGTACTTCTTGGGCGGGTTCTCGGCGTAGGCGATGCTGCCGTCGGCGAGGGTCGTGAACCATTCGGGGTGCTCGCGCACCCACGGGTGGTCCGGAGTCGCCTGCAGGGCGAGGTCGAGCGCGATCTCGAGCCCGAGCCCCTCGGCGCGCTCGCGGAAGGCCTTGAAGTCGTCGAGGGTGCCGAGGTCCGGGTGCACGTCGCGGTGCCCGCCCGTCTCCGCGCCGATGGCCCAGGGAGAGCCGGGGTCGTTCGGGCCCGGGGTGAGCGTGTTGTTCGGCCCCTTGCGGTTGGTGCGGCCGATCGGATGGATGGGCGGCAGGTACACGACGTCGAAGCCCATGTCGGCGACGCCGGGCAGGCGCTCGGCCGCGGTGCGGAAGGTGCCGCTCCGCCAGGAGCCGTCGGCGTTCGGCACCGCGCCCTCCGAGCGCGGGAAGAACTCGTACCAGGCGCCGTAGCCGGCGCGCTTGCGCTCGACGCGGATGACGCGCTCCTCGGAGCGGGTCACGAGGGAGCGCACCGGCTGCGCGGTCAGGTGGTCGATGATGCGCTCGTCGAGCAGCGCCCGCAGCCGCTCGAGCGGCTGCAGCGCCTTCTCTCGGGCGGTGGCGGAGGCCTGCTCGAGGGCGCGCAGGGTCTCGGGCTCGACGCCGCGCCCTGCGGCGGCGCGGTCGAGGACGCGGGCGCCCTCCTCGAGCATCACCTCGACGTCGATGCCGGCGGGGACCTTGATCTCCGCGTTGTGCCGCCAGGTCGCGAAGTCGTCGCCGAAGGACTCGGCGCGCCAGCGCCACTCGCCCTCGCGGTCGAGTTGCGCGGTCGTGCGCCACTCGTCGAGGCCCGGCCGGCCTCGCTCGAGGCGGCGGCGCCGAGTCCGCCCGTCGGGGTCGGTCAGCACCAGATCCACGCCGATCTTGTCGTGCCCCTCTCGGAACGAGACGCAGGAGAACGGCACCACCTCGCCGGCGTACGCCTTCGAGGGGAAGAGCGCGTCCTCGATCTGCGGGCGCAGCCGCATGATCGGGATGCGGCCGTACACGGGTTCGTACGTCGAACCGGTCGGCGCTGCTGCGGAGTCGGAAATGCTCAGTCGCGGTGTCGTCTTAGCCACGACTCGACGCTAGCAAGGGAACGTGTGCGAGGCCTGGTGCGCTCGCAGCGGCTCAGTCCAGCGCGGCGTAGATGCGCATCGACGGGCCGACCAGCCGCATCCGCTCCTGCGGGGCGGCGACGGACATCGCATCCGTGTCGATCTCCGAGACGCGGTACGCCGCGGAGTCCCACAGCAGCCGGTAGCCGCTCACGCCCTCGAGCCGGGGAAGCCGGAACGGGGCCGGATCGGTCACGCCGTGGATGATCACGAGCACGCGGTCGGTGCGGCCGTCGGGGAGCAGCGAGGACGCCAGGAACTGCACGGAGCGGCTCGCCGGGTTGTTCCACTGCCAGTCGTCCATGTGCCGGCCGAAGGCGTCGAACCACTCGAACCGCGTCGAGTCCTCGAGGGTCTCGGCGCTGTGGTTGTAGCGGCTCGGGCGCAGCACGGGATGCTCGCGCCGGATCTCGATGAGCCGGCGCATGTGGAGGATAGTCTCCTCCTGCGGCTCCGAGAGGTCCCAGTCGATCCAGCCGAACTCGGCGTTGTCCTGGTTGTAGGGGTTGTTGTTGCCGTGCTGGGTGCGGCCGAGCTCGTCGCCCGCCGTCAGCATGGGCACTCCCGCCGAGATGAGCAGCGTGCCCATGAGGTTCCGCACGGCGAGGCGGCGCGCCTCGAGGATGCCCGCATCCGCCGTCTCGCCCTCGGCGCCGAAGTTGTAGGAGTGGTTGCTGTCGGTGCCGTCGCGCCCCAGCTCGTGGTTCATGAGGTTGTGCTTGACGTTGTAGGACACGAGGTCGCGCAGGGTGAAGCCGTCGTGCGCTGTCACGAAGTTGACGCTCGCGACGGGGCCGCGCTCGTCCGAGAACCGGCTCGAGGATCCCGCGATGGCGGTGGCGAGCCGGCCGATGGACTCGCGGTGGTGCCCGGTGGCGCGGGCGTGGGCGAAGCTCTCGACCCAGAACCGGCGCAGCAGATCCCGGTACTCGTCGTTCCACTCGGACCAGCCGGCGGGGAAGTGCCCGGTCTGCCAGCCGCCGATGCCGACGTCCCAGGGCTCGGCGATGATCTTGACGTCGCGCAGCGCCTCGTCCTCGACGATGGTGCGCAGCAGCGGATGGTCGGCGGTGTAGTGGTGCTCCGCGTTGCGGCCCAGCGTGGTCGCGAGGTCGAAGCGGTAGCCGTCGATGCCGAACTCGGAGACCCAGTAGCGCAGCGAGTCGAGCACGAACTGCCGCACGATCGGCTGCGAGGTGTCGACCGAGTTGCCGCATCCGGTCACGTCGACGAGGCCGCCTTCGCCGTCCTGGCGGTAGTAGACGGCGCGGTCGAGGCCGCGGAAGAGCACGGGCGCGCCGCCGTCGCCCTCGTCGGCCGTGTGGTTGTAGACCACGTCGAGATAGACCTCGATGCCGGCCTCGTGGAGGGCGCGGACCATCTCCTTGACCTCGCGCGCGATCGCCTCGGGGCCCTCGGCGCGCGCCCGCGCGGTGGCGTAGTCGGGATGCGGGGCGAAGAAGCCGAGCGTGTTGTAGCCCCAGTAGTTGGTGAGGCCGTCGCGGCGCAGGTGCGTCTCGCTGCCGAAGGCCTGGATCGGCAGCAGCTCCACCGCGGTGATGCCGAGGTTCTTGAGGTGCGCGACGACGTTGGGGTGCGCGAGCCCCTTGTAGGTGCCGCGCTCCTCCTCGGGCACGAAGTGCGCGAGCCGGGTGAGGCCCTTGAGATGGGCTTCGTAGATCACGGCGTCGCGCAGCGGGGTGCCGACGTCGCGGTGCCCGCCCCAGTCGAAGGGCTCGGCGGCCACCGATCGCGAGACCCAGCGCGGCGCATCCGCCGTGCCGAGATTCTCGACCGACCTCGCGTACGGATCGAGCACCGGCGCATCCGGGTCGAAGCCGTGCTCGGGGCCGTCCGGTCCCTCGACCCGCAGCGCGTATCGCGCGCCCGGGGCGAGCTCCGCGTTGCGCACCTCCCATACGTCGCCGTCGCGCTCCAGGGGCCACTCGTGGCCCGGCGCGCCATCCGCGTCGAAGAGCACCGCGGTGACGGCGGTGGCGTTGGCCGACCAGACGCGCAGCCTGGGCAGTCCGTCGACTTCGGTGATGCCCAGGTCGGGGCAGTGGTGGTCGTCCATGGGGGAGAGAGTCCTGATCGGGGGCGTGCGAGGCGGGAGCCGCCGTCGCTCCGTTGAAACGAGCCGATTCTACCGTCACCGGAACCCGGCGGTGGGACAATGGTAGTCATGTCCGTGTACCTCGATCACGCAGCGACGACCCCGCTCCACCCGGCCGCCCGCGAGGCGTGGCTGCGCGCGGCCGGGTCGGTGGGGAACCCCGCGTCCATCCACGGCCACGGCCAGCGGGCGCGGGCGCAGCTCGAGGATGCGCGGGAGCGGATCGCCCGCACGCTGGGCGCGCAGTCGATCGAGACCGTCCTCACCTCGGGCGGCACCGAGTCGAGCAACCTCGCGATCAAGGGGTTCTTCTGGGCGCGGAACCGGGACGAGGCGCGGCCGCTGATCCTCACGACGCGCACCGAGCACCACGCGACTCTCGACGCGGTCGAATGGCTGGTCGCGAACGAGGGCGCCCGCGTGGAGTGGCTGCCGGTGGACGAGCACGGGCTCGTCGACCTCGACGCGGCGGCCGCGGCGATCGGGCGCGCCGCCGGGGACGCCGCGCTGCTCACCGTGCTGCACGGCAACAACGAGATCGGCACCGTGCAGCCGGTGCGGGCGCTGGCGCGCCTCGCCGCGGACGCCGGCATCCCGATGCACGTGGACGCGGTGGCCTCCTACGGCCAGCTGCCGGTCTCGCTGCGGGACTGGGGCGTCTCGGCGGTGAGCGTCTCGGCGCACAAGATCGGCGGGCCGGTCGGCGTGGGGGCGCTCGCGGTCTCGCGGCGCGCGGCTCCCGAGCCGCTCATCCACGGCGGCGGGCAGCAGCGCGGTTTCCGCTCCGGCACCCAGGACCTCGCGGGCGCGCTCGCCTTCGCCGCACTGGCCGACGCCTTCGTCGACGGGGTCCTGCCCGGCACGGACGCGTTGCGGGAGCTCCGCGACCGGCTCGTCCTCGAGGTCGGGGAGCGCGTGCCGGGAGCGCGGCTGCGCGGGTCCGCGCTCGACGCGCCCGAGCTGGAGGGCGGGCCGGCGCGGCTGCCGCTCAACGCCCACTTCACGTTCGACGGCTGCCAGGGCGACTCGCTGCTGTTCCTCCTCGACATGGCCGGGATCTCGGCGTCCACCGGCTCGGCCTGCCAGGCGGGCATCCCCGAGCCGAGCCACGTGCTGCTCGGCTGCGGCTTCGACGAGGCCACGGCCCGCGGCGCGCTGCGCTTCACGCTCGGGCATACCTCGACCGGCGCCGACGTGGATGCGCTGCTCGCGGCGCTGCCGGGCGCGGTGGCGCAGGCGGGGCGCGCCGGGCTGTCGAACCGCGAGGCGCGCCGCTAGCCCTCGCCTCGCCGGCCCCGCCCCGCGCCGCCGATCGCACCTCAGTAGAGTCGTCAGGTATGAGCATGATGGGCAGTCGCGGTCGTTCCCTCGTGGACGAGCACGCGGTGCGGGCGCGGAACACGGAGGCGCCTGAGATCGACCGCATCTGGCGGCGGACCGGCGCCCTCTTCGCGCCCTACCGGTGGACCCTCGTCCTCGCGCTCGTCCTGGTGCTGATCACCGGCGCGCTCGGGGTGCTGCCCGCGCTGCTCACCCAGCAGGCCTTCGACCGCGGGCTCTTCCCGCTCGAGGGCGGCGGCCCGAACCTCGTCGCGCTGTGGTGGATCCTCGGCGCGATGGTCGGGGTGCTGCTGCTCAACTCGGCGCTCACCATCTGGCAGACCTGGCTCACGGTGCTCATCGGCAACTCGGTCACGGCCGACCTGCGGGTGCGGCTGTTCGAGCGGCTGCAGCAGATGGAGCTCGCCTTCTTCGCGCGCACCAAGACGGGCGAGATCCAGTCGCGCCTGCAGAACGACGTCGGCGGCGTGGCCACGACGCTCCAGAGCACGTTCACCTCGATCGTCGGCAACGTCGTGAGCACGATCGCGGCGGTGAGCGCGATGTTCGTCCTCGACTGGCGGCTCGCGATCCTCTCGCTCGTCATCATGCCGCCGCTCGTGCTCATGCAGCGCCGGGTCGGGCAGCGCCGGGCGCGTATCGCGACGCAGACGCAGCAGTCGCTCGCGACGATGACGGCGATGACCCAGGAGTCGCTCTCGGTCTCGGGCGTGCTGCTCACGAAGACGCTCGGCCGCGAGGACGAGTCGCTCGAGCGGTACCGTGAGGCGAACCGCGAGCAGGTGCGGCTGCAGCGGCGGCTCGCGATGATGGGCCAGTGGTTCTTCGGCGTGGTCCGCGTGGTCATGGGCATGGTGCCGGTCGTGATCTACCTCGTGGCGGGCTTCCTGCTCTCGGGCGGCGCCGATGCGGGCGGGGCGCTCACGGCCGGCACGATCGTCGCCTTCACGACGGTCAACAGCCAGCTCACGAGACCGCTCACCGGGCTCATGCGCACGGGGCTCGACATCCAGACCTCGAAGGCGCTGTTCGCGCGCATCTTCGAGTACCTCGGGCTCGAGCCGGCGATCCGGGATCCCGAAAGGCCGCGCACGCCGCGGCGGGACCGCATCGGCGAGCTCGAGTTCGAGGACGTGACCTTCCGGTACCCGGATCAGGACGCCTCGGAACGGCCGACGCTCGACCGGGTGTCCTTCGCCGTGCGTCCCGGGCAGATGGCGGCGTTCGTCGGCGCCTCGGGCGCCGGCAAGTCGACGATCGGCTACCTCTCCGCGCGGCTCTACGACGCGAGCGAGGGCGCCGTCCGCTTCGGCGGCGAGGACGTGCGGATGCTCGACCGCGGCGAACTGCGGGGCGACCTCGGCTTCGTGAGCCAGGAGTCGTACCTCATCCACGCGAGCATCGCCGAGAACCTCCGGCTAGCCAAGCCCGACGCGACCGCGGCCGAACTCGAGGAGGCCTGCCGCAAGGCGAGCATCCACGAGCAGATCCGCTCGTTCCCCGACGGGTACGAGACGATCGTGGGGGAGCGGGGCTACCGGCTCTCGGGCGGCGAGAAGCAGCGCATCGCGATCGCCCGGGTGCTGCTCAAGGACCCGCCCGTGCTCATCCTCGACGAGGCCACGAGCGCCCTCGACACGGTGAGCGAGCGGCACGTGCAGCGGGCGATCGACGAGGCGAGCCGCGGCCGCACGGTGCTGTCGATCGCGCACCGGCTCTCGACCATCCGCGGCGCCGACGTCATTCACGTGCTCGACCGCGGCCGGATCATCGAGCGGGGGACCCACGAGGAGCTGCTCGCGCGGGGCGGCGCCTACGCGGAGCTGTACCGCGAGCAGGAACCCCGCGGCGCCTCCGAATAGCCGTCCGATGTCGGAACGGCTCGTAGACTTGTCCGCATGAAGGTTCTCGCAGCGATGAGCGGAGGCGTTGACTCCTCCGTCGCGGCCGCCCGCGCCGTGGACGCCGGGCACGACGTGGTCGGCGTGCACCTCGCGCTCTCGCGCGCCGGCGGCACGCTGCGCGCGGGCTCGCGCGGCTGCTGCACGATCGAGGACGCGATGGACGCGCGCCGAGTGGCCGACGAGCTGGGCATCCCCTTCTACGTGTGGGACTTCTCGGAGCGGTTCCGGCTCGACGTGGTGGACGACTTCATCAGCGAGTACGAGCAGGGGCGCACGCCGAACCCGTGCCTGCGCTGCAACGAGAAGATCAAGTTCGCCGCGCTGCTCGACAAGGCCATCGACCTCGGCTTCGAGCAGGTGGTCACGGGGCACTACGCGCACATCGTCGATCGCGAGGACGGCGTGCGGGAGCTGCATCGCGCGAGCGAGGAGGCCAAGGACCAGTCCTACGTGCTCGGCGTGCTCACCGAGGAGCAGCTCGGCTACTGCGCTTTCCCGCTGGGCGAGACCCCCTCCAAGGCGGAGGTGCGCGCGGAGGCCGAGGAACGCGGATTCGTGACGGCGAACAAGCCCGACAGCTACGACATCTGCTTCATCCCCGACGGCGACACGCGCTCCTGGCTTGGGGAGCACATCCCCATGCGGCCGGGCAAGATCGTCGACCGCGAGGGCGAGGTGCTCGGCGAGCACACCGGCGCCACGGGATTCACGATCGGCCAGCGCAAGGGCCTGCGGCTCGGCCGCCCGGCCGAGGACGGCAAGCCGCGCTTCGTGCTCGGCACCGACCCGGTCGAGAACACGGTCGTGGTCGGCCCGCGCGAGGCGCTCGCGATCGGCGAGGTGGTCGGCCAGCGGTTCACGTGGGCGGGGCCGCGGCCCGAGGCGGACGACTTCCGCTGCGAGGTGCAGATCCGCGCGCACGCCGAGCCCGTGGCGGGCACGTGCCGCATCCGCGCCGCCGATTCGGCGCTGCGGCCCGATGCCGCCGAGGCGGGCGTCGAGATCGCGGTGCGCACCGACGAGCCGCTGCACGGCGTGGCGCCGGGGCAGACGGCGGTGATCTACGAGGGCACGCGGGTGGTCGGCCAGTTCACGATCGATCTCGCGGTCTCGGAGCTGGACCTCGAAGAAGGCATTCTCGCCCGCGCCGCGGGTGCAGGCACGAAGGAGCACAATTGAGCACAGCTCGCGGGAACGGGCCCACGTTGAAGGACGGACAGGCGCTCGACCGCCTGAGCGACAAGGCCGAGCGCTGGGCGAAGAAGCAGCCGGCCATCGAGGATCGCGAGGCGTTCCGCGCCGAGTTCGACGCCAGGTTCCGCCCCGAGGCGGAGAGCCTCGCCGGCCAGTGCACCCTGGGCGCCCGGCCCTTCGGCGTCAAGGAGTGGATCCTCGCGGTGCCGCTGTGGCTCATCCTCGCCGGCGGCGTGTTCCTGCTCTCCTGGGTGTTCATGCAGCCCGAGGGCGTCTGGCTGTGGGTGTTCGCGACGGTGGCCGCACTCATCTTCGTGCTGGGCTTCGGCGCCGTGTACGTGGACACCACGAGCGAGCGCCGGGCGCGGAAGCGCTACGACGACAAGGTCGAATGGCTGCTCGGCATCTCGCGCCGCACGGCCGAGGACGTGCTGAACAAGCGCTCCGGCGCGAAGGGGTAGACGACGTGGCGAACCAATCCGATTCCGAGTTCGAGGCGGCGCGCGCCGAGGTCGACGAGCTCCGCGAGAACATCGCCCGGTGGGCGGACGCCTACTACCTGCAGGACGCGCAGGAAGTGACCGACGCCGAGTACGACGCGGCCATGGAGCGGCTCCGTGCGCTCGAGTCGGAGTTCCCCGAGCTCGAGTCGCAGGACTCGCCCACCCACACCGTCGGCGGCCGCGCGTCCACGCTGTTCGCGCCCGTCGTGCACCGCGAGCGGATGCTCTCGCTGGACAACGTGTTCTCGGCCGAGGAGCTCGAGGCCTGGCTCGAGCGCGCCGACGAGGCGGCGGGCGGGAACGTGCGCTGGCTCACCGAGCTGAAGATCGACGGTCTCGCGATCAGCCTCACGTACGAGCGCGGCCGGCTGACCCGGGCGGCCACGCGCGGCGACGGCCGCACCGGCGAGGACGTCACCGAGAACATCGCGTACATCGGGGCGATCCCGCAGCGGCTCGAGCGCGACGGCCACGACTTCCCGGAGGTCGTCGAGGTGCGGGGCGAGGTGTTCTTCGCGGTGGAGGACTTCCGCAGGCTCAACGCCCTGCAGGTGGATTCGGGCGAGGCGGCCTTCGCGAATCCGCGCAACGCGGCCTCCGGATCGCTGCGGCAGAAGGCCGAGGGCAAGACCCCCGAGAAGCTGGCGCTCATGCGCGACCGGCTCAGCCGGCTCAGCATGTACGTGCACGGCATCGGCGCGTGGCAGACGCCGCCCGTCGAGAACCAGTCGGAGATCTACGAGCTGCTGGCGGGATGGGGGCTGCCCACGAGCCCGCATTCGAAGGTGTGCGCGAGCGTGGCGGAGGTGCTCGAGTTCGTCGTGGAGACGGGGGAGCGCCGCGCCGAGTTCGAGCACGAGCTCGACGGCGTCGTCGCCAAGGTCGACAACCTCGACCTCCACGAGGAGCTCGGCGCGACCTCGCGCGCGCCGCGGTGGGCCATCGCCTACAAGTACCCGCCCGAGCAGGTGCATACCGAGCTGCTCGACATCCGCGTCGGGGTCGGCCGCACCGGCCGGGTCACGCCGTACGCGGTCATGCGGCCGGTCAAGGTGGCGGGCTCCACCGTATCCTTCGCGACGCTGCACAACCAGGAGATCGTCCGGGCGAAGGGCGTGCTCATCGGCGACACCGTGGTGCTGCGCAAGGCGGGCGACGTCATCCCCGAGGTGCTCGGGCCGGTGCTCGAGCTGCGGCCCGAGGACGCGCGCGCCTTCGAGATGCCCGCGGAGTGCCCGGAGTGCGGCGCGGCGCTGCGCCCCATGAAGGAGGGCGACATCGACCTCCGCTGCCCGAACGCCGAGAGCTGTCCCGCGCAGGTTCGCGGCCGCGTCGAGCACATCGGCTCCCGGCAGGGCCTCGATATCGAGGCGCTCGGCGAGGTGACGGCCGCCGCGCTCACCCAGCCGGACTCGACGGACGATCCGCCGCTGCGGACGGAGGCGGGGCTCTTCGACCTCGACATCGACCGGCTCGTGCCGATCCTCGTGACGGTCCGCGACGCCGAGACGGGCGAGCCGCGGATGAACGAGGACGGCAGCCCGGTGCGGCGCACGCCCTTCCGGGTCGCGGAGAAGACGTATCCGCCCGGGTCGGGCGCGGAGGAGATGACGCTCGCCGAGCGCCGTGCCGCGGGCCTGAGGAAGGACTATCTCGCCTACCGGCCGAGCAAGCAGGCGCAGAAGCTGCTCGACGAGCTCGAGAAGGCGAAGACCAAGGAGCTCTGGCGGCTGCTCGTCTCGCTGAACATCCGGCATGTGGGGCCCGTGGCCGCCCGGGCGCTCGCCGACTGGTTCGGCTCGCTCGACGCGATTCGCGCCGCGAGCGTGGAGGAGCTCTCGGCGGTCGAGGGCGTCGGGCCGATCATCGCCGAATCGGTGGTCGAGTGGCTCAAGGTCGACTGGCACCTCGAGATCGTCGACCGGTGGACGGCGGCCGGCGTCCGGTTCTCCACGCCCGGGCACCCGGGGCCGGGCAAGACCGACGACATCGAGGGCCCGCTGAGCGGCCTGACCGTCGTGGCCACCGGCACCCTCGAGGGGTTCACCCGGGAGGGCGCGAAGGAGGCGATCATCGCGGCGGGCGGCAAGGCGGCGGGCAGCGTATCCAAGAAGACCGACTTCGTCGCCGCCGGGCCGGGGGCGGGCTCCAAGCTCTCGAAGGCCGAGGATCTGGGCATCCCCGTGCTCGACGCGGACGGCTTCCGGCTCCTGCTCGAGGGCGGCCCGGAGGCGGTGGCGCACCTGGCCGGGGAAGAGGATTAGGCGGGAGCGCCGGGGCATGGCGAGCGGGATGGACGGCATCGAGCTGGTGATCTTCGACTGCGACGGCGTGCTCGTCGACAGCGAGGTCGTCTCGGTCGAACTCGACCGGGTGATCCTCGCTGAGCACGGCTGGGAGCTCAGCACCGAGGAGATCGTGGAGCGCTTCCTCGGGCGCTCCTTCGGCGCCGTCCGGGAGGCGCTCTCGGCGCATCTCGGCGAGCCGCTGCCCGAGTCCTGGGAGGACGAGCAGTTCCCCCGCTATCTCGAGGCCTTCGACCGCGAGCTGCGCGCGGCGGGGATGCGGGTGCTGGGATTCGCGGGAGGGCTCACGCCCGCGCCCTGGCTCGAGGAGGCCGGCGCCGAGGTGTTCCGGGATATGCGCCTGCTGCCGGAACTCGTGCACGGCCGTTCGTCATAGCCGACTGAGCAGGCCGCCCGTCATGAGCGGGCGAGCACTATTCGGCCCGGTGCTTCGGGCATGCTGCGCCGAAATCCGAATCCCTATGTGGATAACGATGTCGTTTCGAACGCCGTGGGCGGGCGCTGCATCCGCATACTGTGCAATGAGGATTGCCGCGGGAAAGGAAGTGCCGTGCGGTACACGAGAAACGGACGACGCAAGGCATTCGCCTGCGCGGCTGCGATAACGGCTGTCGCGGCGCTGTCCGCCTGCGCCCAGGATGAGCCTGACACGGGCGAACTCGTCGAGCAGGAACTGGTTCGGGGCAGCGACGCGTCCTCGATCGCCGCGATGATCCCGCCCTTCGCCCGCGAACCCACTGCGGAGGACGCATTCCCCGAGGGGTACGACGGCGGTCTCGGGGAATTCGAGGAAGACGCGATTCGCAGGAGCGGCGAGACCGACGTGGGCACCTACTGGGTTGCTGTCGGCGATGGGCCGCAGATCTGCCTCATCCAACTGGTCGACGAGGAAGGCGAGACCGGCTCCTCCAGCTGCGGTCATCCGGGCGACTTCTACATGTCCGGCATGTATCTCGCCACTACCTACGGCGGGGACCCCGCCGCCGGCGAGCGGTTCTACCTGCTTCCTGCGGACATCGATCAGTCGGCCATCCGCGGCGATGCGGCCGAGCCGCGCGGTGAGGGCGAGGCGAACTGGTTCGCCCTCGAGACCGGCGACCACAGCCTCGAACCCGTGGACGTGGAGCGGGAGGACGGCGCGGTCTTCACGTTCCAGCCCTGAGCTCGTGTTCCAGCCCTGAGCTCGCGTTCCAGCGGGCCGTGATCACTCCTGCCACATCGCGCGGAGCACGCGGACGGCCTCCTCGAAGTCGACACCCTCGCGGATGCCCGCCTCGGCCAGCGCGCGGGCGTGCTCGAGCACGGCTCGGGGCGTGCCGCGGGTCTGCGGCGCTACTCGTGTGCCTGCGCCGATGCGGCTCGTGATGAGCCCCTCCGCCTCGAGCGATCGATAGGCCTTGGCGACGGTCCCGGGCGCGACGCCGAGATCGGCGGCGAGCTGCCGGACCGAGGGGAGACGCTCCTCGCCGAGCAGATGGCCGGTGACGATCAGCCCGCGGAGCTGATCGCGGATCTGCTCCGCGGGAGAGCCGGAGCCGGTGAGGGAGATGCGCAGGGGCACGGCTCAGCCCTTCCGCTCTGCCGCCGACGGCTCCTCAGCCGCCGGCTCCTCGACCGCGCGTCTCCGCGACACGGCGAACGACGCGAGCGCGTAGCACCAGACGGCATAGCCCGTCGCCGAGGCCGCATGGCCCATGACGCGCAGCGGCGTCTCGAGCGCGGGGCCGGTGGTGAACACGCTGGTCGCGCCCTCGACATCCGGGCCGGACACCTCCATGAGCGGCCCGGCGCCGAGCGCGGACCAGGTGTTGGCGAGGTCCAGCCACACGAGCCCGAGGTGGACCAGGAGCGCGCCGGTCGTGATCGACAGCACGGCGAACGTCTGCCGCCGCCGGACGGCCGCATCCGCCTCCGGGGCATCGGCGAGCGGACGGGCGGCGATGCGTCGAAGAGCGGCCCAGCACAGGAGCAGCAGGACGAGCAGCAGCAGTAGCGGCAGCGCGGAGTAGTACCAGCCGTAGACCTCTATCCCCAGCTGGGTCCCGCCCACGTCGATGAGGACGTACTTGTGCTTCCCGTCGAACGCGGGCACGGACGTGAGCCCCGCCGTCACGGCAGTCAGCACCACCAGCGCGAGCACGAGCGCACCCGAGACGATCCATCCCCGGGACGCGAAGGTGAGCGCGGTACGCGGCGCGAGGACCGCGCTGCCGTTCGTCGGAGTTCGCCGAGAGGCGAAGAGCATCACGACCACGGCGATGATCGCGAAGGCCAGGGGAGCGATGAGCCTCCACTTCATATCGGCCAGGGGGACCTCCTCCACCCAGTACTGGGCGAAAGGGTGCCACTTGCTGTCGAAATTCCCGATCGGCGCCCACGGCTTCCGCGGGTCGAACAAGGCGAGCAGCGCGATGAGGGCGAACCCGAGCAGTTGCGGGCCGAGCAGCACGACGGCGAGGGCGGCGACAGCCGTTCGTCGGGACGGACGCGGCAGCGGAGCCGACGCCGGACGCCGGAGCCAGAAGACCAGCAGGGCGACCGGGGCCCCGATCAGCAGAGGTTGCAGGATTTCGAGTACGAGCAGCGGCACGGTCGCCTCCTCAGTCGTTGACGCCTGACGTCAAGCGTGTCAATTGCTTGATACAAAATGTATCACCTCGTCGATACGGTTGCCACGGTTGGAGGCGGGCGAGGGCGGGGATGGGGATGGGTGCGAGCGCGGCGCAGGGTGGACACCGGTGTGGATCCCGGGCGGTCGGCGGTCGCAGCATGGCGCCGCGGATTAGCATCGGAACCGGCCGGCAGCGGGTGCCCATCGGCGACGACGCCGACCCCGCGGCGCTTTGTGAACGGCGGTGAAAAACCAGTGCGACCGGCCATTTGTATCGATTCGTGCACGAAGCCCGATGGTTCTCAGATGCTCTACAGGCGGCGGAGTATGCTGACCCCTGGCCGCCTCCGAGGACGCGCTCGGGCGCACTCGCGCTTACGGCGGCCCGAGCACGAAGTCGAATACGGGAAGGCCGGCGGGCGCACCGCCCCGGTACTGGAGAGCATGAATGGTCAGTGAGAATCTGCGGCAACTCGCCGCGATGTCGCTGTTCACCCATGTGCACGGCAAGGTCGAGCTCGAGGCGATCTCGAGTGGGACCTACTGGCAGGTCGACCTGCAGGGCGGCACCATCTCGTTCAGCGCGGCCGGCGAGGAGCGCGCCTACCCCGTCCAGCTCCTCGGCTCGATCGCGCGGTCGGCGGGCACCTGGATGTGGGGCTGGGAGGCCTCGAACGCCGAGCACTTCCCCGAGGAGGCCCTCCGGGCGGCGCGCCGCGTGCAGGAGTCCGGCGGCGCGCTCGGCATCCGCGAGCTCATCGAGCCCGTGGTCGTGCTGTCGAACACGCCGTCGCTCATGCTGCAGCTCGCCGCCGAGACGCTCGGGGCCGTCAGCCACACCATGCTCGTCGACGCGGGGCAGGGGCTCAGCCTCGTGCTCGCGGTGAACATCGGCCCCATGCGGCCGCTCGACTCCGCCGAGCTGCTCGCCGCGGTGATGCGCGGCACCGAGCTCGGCGTCACGCACGACCACCGGAGCGCGCTCGAACGGTACGCGACCCGGCTCGGCCTGCGGCTCGAACGGCTCGACGCCGGCTCCCGCCGGATGCTGCTGCGCGGCGCCACCGGCGGCGTCGAGTTCGAATCCGACGAGTCGGGGCGCCTCGTCGCCCTCCACGAGGCCGCCGCGGCCGAACGGCTCCAGACGCAGCTGCGCTGACGCATCCGAGGTTCCGCAGGGGAACTAGACTGACACGCGTCGTATTCGCATTCGAAGACGGAGCACTATGTCCGACATCACCGCAGCCGATGTGGCCCACCTGGCCGACCTCGCGCGCATCGACCTCACGGAAGACGAGGTCGCCGTCATGACCGAGCAGCTCGTGGCCATCCAGCCGCTCATCGAGCAGGTCAAGGAGGTCGCCACCCCCGAGATCCCGCCGGCGAGCCACCCGCACGTCATGAGCAACGTGCTTCGCCCCGACGAGCCCGCCCCGACGCTCGACCGAGCCGATGCGCTCGCCGGCGCCCCGGACCAGGACGGCGAGCAGTTCCGCGTGCCCGCGATCCTCGGCGAAGAGTAGGAGGAGCACATGACGGACTACACCAGGCTCACCGCCGCGGAGATCGCCGAGGCGCTCGCCGCCGGAGACACCACCTCCGCCGAGGTCACGCAGGCCCACCTCGACCGGATCGGCGCGGTGGACGGCGACCTCCACGCCTTCCTCGCGGTCGACGCCGAAGGCGCACTCGCCCAGGCCGAGGCGGCCGACGAGGCCCGCGCGGCGGGCGCCGCATCCTCGCCCCTCGCGGGCGTGCCGATCGCGGTCAAGGACAACATCGTGACCAAGGGGCTCGAGACCACCGCCGCGAGCCGCGTGCTCGAGGGCTGGATCCCGCCCTACGACGCCCACGTGGTCGAGCGCCTCCGCGCCGCGCGCCTCCCCATCCTCGGCAAGACCAACCTTGACGAGTTCGCGATGGGCGCCTCCACCGAGATGTCCGGCTACGGCCCGACCCGCAACCCGTGGGATCTCGAGCGGGTGCCCGGCGGCTCGGGCGGCGGCTCCGCGGCCGCGGTCTCGGCATACGAGGCGCCGATCGCGCTCGGCACCGACACCGGCGGCTCCATCCGCCAGCCCGCATCCTTCACCGGCACCGTCGGCATGAAACCGACCTACGGCGCGGTCAGCCGCTACGGCGCGATCGCGATGGGCTCCTCGCTCGACCAGATCGGACCGGCGAGCCGCACCGTGCTCGACTCCGCGCTGCTGCAGGACGTCATCGGCGGCCACGACCGGCGCGACCAGACCTCCATGCCCGACGAGTGGGAGTCCTTCGCCGATGCGGCGCGGGCAGGCCGCGAGCCCGGCGCGATCAAGGGCCTGCGCGTGGGCATCCCGCGGCAGATCGCCGAGGGCGACGCCTACGACGAGAACGTGTCGGCGCTCTTCCGGCGCAACATCGAGCTGCTGCAGGAGCTCGGCGCCGAGGTGACCTGGATCGACACGAAGACCTTCGACTACGCCGTCGCCGCCTACTACCTGCTCATGCCCGCCGAGGTCTCCAGCAACCTCGCGCGCTACGACTCGGTGCGCTACGGCGTGCGCGTCACGCCCGAGGACGGCACCGCCAACGTCGAGCGCGTGATGCGGGCCACCCGCGCCGAGGCGCTCGGCCCCGAGGTCAAGCGCCGCATCGTGCTGGGCACCTACGCGCTGAGCTCCGGCTACTTCGACGCCTACTACGGCTCCGCCCAGAAGGTGCGCACCCTCGTGCAGCGCGACTTCGAGGAGGCCTTCGCACAGGCGGACGTGCTGTTCACCCCGAGCGCGCTCTCGGGCGCGAAGCGGTTCGGCGAGCTCACCGAGCCGAAGGACATGTACACCTCCGACCTCACGAACATCCCCGCGAACCTCGCGGGCGTGCCGGCGATCTCCATCCCCGGCGGCCTGGTGGACGGACTGCCCGTGGGCATGCAGTTCATGGCAGCGGCGCGCGGCGACGCGCAACTCTACAAGGCGAGTGCGGCCCTCGAGCAGGCACTCGAAGCGGAATGGGGCGCGCCCTTCACCGCGAAGGCACCGGAACTGAAGGAGTCGAACCGCTAATGGCCAAGCCGGAACTCATGGACTTCGACAAGGCGCTCGAGCTGTACGAGCCCGTCATCGGCCTCGAGGTGCACGTCGAGCTGTCGACCAGGACGAAGATGTTCTCGCCCACGCCGAACCCGGCGGCCGAGAACGACGACAACCAGCCCAACACCTGGATCGGACCGGTCGACCTCGGCCTGCCCGGCACGCTGCCGGTCGTGAACGAGGAGGCGGTGCGCTACTCCATCCAGCTGGGGCTCGCGCTCGGCTGCGAGATCGCCGAGGTCTCGGGCTTCGCCCGGAAGAACTACTTCTACCCGGACAACCCCAAGAACTACCAGATCTCGCAGTACGACGACCCCATCGCCCACGACGGCAAGGTCGAGGTCGAGCTGCAGGACGGCACGGTGTTCTTCGTCGACATCGAGCGCGCGCACATGGAGGAGGACGCCGGCAAGCTCACGCACGTCGGCGGCGCCTCGAGCCGCATCCAGGGCGCGAGCTCCTCGCTCGTCGACTACAACCGGGCCGGCGTGCCGCTCGTCGAGATCGTGACCAGGCCCGTCTTCGGCGGCGAGGAGCGCACGCCGGAGCTCGCCGCCGCGTACGTCTCCGCGATCCGCGACATCGTGCGCTCGCTCGGCATCTCGCAGGCGCGCATGGAGCGGGGCAACCTGCGCTGCGACGCGAACGTCTCCCTCCGCCCGCGCGGCGAGGAGCGGCTCGGCACCCGCACCGAGACGAAGAACGTCAACTCGTTCCGCTCGATCGAGCGCGCGGTGCGCTACGAGATCCAGCGCCAGGCCGCGATCCTCGCCAAGGGCGGGCGCGTGACCCAGGAGACCCGCCACTGGCACGAGGACACCGGCCGCACCTCCTCCGGGCGGCCGAAGTCGGACGCCGACGACTACCGCTACTTCCCGGAGCCCGACCTGATGCCGGTGCGGCCCTCCGCCGAGCTCGTGCAGGAGCTGCGCGACGCGCTGCCCGAGTCGCCCGTGCTGCGCCGCCGCCGCTACAAGGAGGCCTGGGGCTTCGGCGACCAGGTGTTCCAGGACATCGTCAACGGCGGCCTGCTCGAGGCCGTGGCCGAGACGGTCGAGGCCGGCGCGACGCCCGCGGGCGCGCGCAAGTGGTGGCTCGGCGAGCTGAGCCGCATCGCGAACGAGCGCGGCGTCGCCCCCGCCGACCTCGCGACCCCGCGACAGGTGGCCGAGATCGAGGCGCTCATCGCCGAGGGCACGGTGAACGACAAGCTCGCGCGGCAGGTGCTCGAGGGCGTGCTCGCGGGCGAGGGCAGCCCCGCCGAGGTCGTCGAGCAGCGCGGGCTCGCGGTCGTCTCCGACGACGGGGCGCTCATCGCCGCCATCGACGACGCGCTCGCGGCCCAGCCCGACGTGCTCGCGAAGATCAAGGACGGCAAGGTCCAGGCGGCCGGCGCGATCATCGGCGCCGTCATGAAGGCGATGGGCGGTCAGGCGGACGCGAAGCGCGTGCGCGAGCTCATCCTCGAGCGCGCCGCAGAAAGCTGAGCTGCGCCTCGATCGAGGCGCGGGCCGCGGCCCGGACCCGCTCGGGGGCGTCGGCGTAGACGATATCCAGGATGTCGTCCGCGTCGGCGCCCGCGGCGCTTTCCGGGCGCGCATCCCGCAGCCGGTCCCGCGCCTCGGCGACCTGCTCGAGGCGCCGCAGGCGATGGCCCCGGAGCCGTCGGGCCTCGTCCGCGGCACCCGCGATCGGCTCGCCGTGCGCGGGGAGGATGAGCGCCTCGCCCAGCGTCTCGATGCGGTCGAGCGTCGCGAAGTAGTCCGCGAGGGTGCCGTCGGGATGGTCGATCATCGTCGTCGAGCCGCCCAGGATCGTGTCGCCGGTGAGCAGCGCGCCGTGCGGGCCGGCCTCCGGCAGCAGCACGCTGATGGAATCGGCGGTGTGGCCCGGCGTCGCGAGGATGCGCAGGGCCGTGCCGGCGGCCTCGATGGTCTCGTCCTCGTGCAGCGGCTGCGCGCCTCGACTAAACTCGGGGAGTCGAGCGCGTGACGGGGCTCCGGTGCGCTCCAGAAGAGCAGCCAGGCCGCCCGTATGATCCGCATGCCGGTGCGTGAGGATCACCAGATCCACTCGGCCCGCGGCCTCGACGATACGATCGAGGTGCCCCGGGTCGTCCGGTCCCGGATCGACGACGACCGAGCCCGGCGATCCCGGTGCGCCGATCACGTAGGTGTTGGTGCCCGAGAGCGTCATCGGGCCCGGGTTCGGGGCGAGCACGCACTGGACGAAGGACGAGACCGGATCGGGGAACCGCATGCGACAAGGCTACTCGTGCGGATTTCGCCGAACGGGTAGTGTGCCCAAGACGACTACCCGCACGAGCAAGGACAACTGAGGAGGGCGTGTTCGGCATGCTGCAACCGGATCGGACGGTCAACCGGCTCGCCGCCACGGTGATCGTGGTGCGGGACGGCTCGTCGGGCCTCGAGACGCTGATGCTCAAGCGGCCGTCCACCGGATCGTTCGCCGACGCCTGGGTCTGGCCCGGGGGAGCGGTGGAGGCCGTCGACCGGGACGGCGAGCACGCCGCGAGCGAGGTGGAGTCCTATATCGCGCGCCGCGCCGGCGTGCGGGAGACCGAGGAGGAGACCGGCCTGCGGCTCGACCCGGAGTCGATGGTCGCGCACGCGATCTGGAGCCCGCCCGAGGGCGTCTCGCCCCGCTTCCGCACATGGTTCTTCATGGCTCCGGATCCGGGCGGCGAGCCGGTGGCCTGCGAGGACGAGGCGACTGCGCTCGAATGGGTGCGGCCGGCGGACATGCTCGACGCGCACGCCTGCGAGCAGCTCACGCTCGTCGTGCCCACCTGGGTGACGCTCCATCAGATGCGCGACTCCGGCACGGTCGCCGAGGCGCTCGACCGCTGCGCGAACGAGCCCTTCGAGCACTTCGAGACCCGCGCCCGCGAGGGCGATCGGTTCTGCTGGTTCGGCGACGCCGCCTTCGAGGACGAGGCGGGCACGGGAACCGGCCGGCATCGGCTCGAGACCGCCACCCGGCCCTGGCGCTACATCACCGAGCCCGGCCGCTAGCGCTGCTGCTTGAGGCGCACCATCGCCTCTTGCGAGACGCTCGCGACGAGGCGGCCCTCGCGGTCGAAGAAATGGCCGTAGGACAGGCCGCGGCCGCCGTGCGCGTTGGGCGACTCGAGGGCGAAGAGCAGCCACTCGTCCGCGCGCGCGAAGCGGTGCCACCACACGCCGTGATCGAGGCTCGCGATGCGCAGGCGCGGATCCACCCACGACAGCCCGTGCCGGCGCAGCACCGGATCGATCATCAGGTAGTCGGCGACGTAGCAGATGGCCGCGCGGTGGATGACCGGGTCGTCGGGCAGCGAGCCCTGCGCCTTCACCCACACCGCCTCGGTGGCCTTGCGCTGCTGCGCGGGCTGGAGATAGACCGGGCCGTCGACGTGCCGCATCGAGAACGGGCGGCGGTGCACCCAGTAGTTCGCGAGCGCCTGGCCCGCCACGGCGACATGCGCCGCCTCGCTCTGCAGCGACTCCGGGTCCGGCATGCCGGTCGGCATCCGCACGGCGTGGTCGAGGCCGTCCTCCTCGACCTGGAAGCTCGCGATCATCGACCAGATTGGCAGGCCGTGCTGGTACGCCTGCACGAGCCGGGTGCTGAACGAGTTGCCGTCGTGGATGCGCTCCACCTCGAAGGTGATGGGGCTGCGCACGTCGCCCGGGCGGACGAAGTAGCCGCGCATCGAATGGATCGGGCGCTCCTCGTCCACGGTGAGGCTCGCCGCGACGATCGACTGCGCGGAGACCTGCCCGCCGAAGACGCGGCCGTGCGGCATCCACTGGCTCTTGCCGGTGTAGATGTTCGCGCCGGTGTTCGCGCCCGTGTCGAGGAGGTTGAGCGTCTCGAGGAAGGCGTCGAGCGGCGGCAGCTGCTCGAGCTCGCTCGCGTCCTCGGGGAGGAACTGCGGGGAGCTCGTGCCGGGGTCGTTCCGCGCCCAGCCGGCGGAGGAGTTGGGAGTCGGCCGCGGCTGCTCGGATGGCTGATCGGGGGTTGCACTCACCGTCTCATCATACGGTTCGGCGCGCGCGGGCCGTCGCCGGTCGCGGCGCCGCGCTAGTCCTCGAGGATGCGCTCCTTGACCTGACGGCGCTGGACCTTGCCGAGCAGCGACTTCGGCAGCTCGTCCCACACGAGGTAGGTGCGGGGCACCTTGTACTCGGCGAGGTTGGCGCGCGCGTGCTCGCGGACCTTCGACTCGTCGAAGGCCGCGCCCTCCTCGAGCACCACCACGGCGGTGATGACCTCGGCGCCGCTCGAGCCGCGCCGGACGCCGACCACGGCCGCATCCTCGATGCCTGGCACCTCGATGAGCACGTGCTCGACCTCGGTGGGGGCGACGTTGAATCCGCCCGTGATGATGAGCTCCTTCTTGCGGTCGACGATGCGGACGAAGCCGTCCTCGTCCTGGGTCACGAGGTCGCCGGTGCGCAGCCAGCCGTCCGCGAGCAGCACCTTGTCGGTCTCCTCCCGGTTCCGCCAGTAGCCCTGGAACACCTGCGGGCCCTTGACGAGCAGCTCGCCGGTCTCGCCGAGCTCGACCTCGCGATCGAGGTCCTCGGGATCGACGATCCTGATGTGCGTGGACGGGCAGGGCAGGCCGATGGTGCCGATCTTGCGCTTGTCCGAGAACGGGTTGGCGAAGAGGAACGGCGAGGCCTCGGTGAGCCCGTAGCCTTCGTTGAGCCTGCCCTCGGCCACCGACTCCCAGCGCTCGACCACCTGGTCGGTGAGCGTCATCGCTCCCGACATCGCGTAGATGGCGTGCGAGAGGTCGAACTCCGGACGCTGCTTCGCGACGCGCGCGAGTCGGTCGTACATGGGCGGCACGCCGGGGATGAAGGTGGCCGGATGCCGCTTCGAGGCGTCCACGACGAGGTCGGGGTCGAAGCTCGGGAAGAGCGTGACGCGGGATGCGGAGGTGAGGCCGTACGTGAGCCCGAGCAGCAGGCCGAACGAGTGGAAGAGGGGGAGGAACGAGTAGATCGTCTCCTTGCCCGGCACGAACGCGGGCATCCAGGCCGCGCCCTGGCGCCCGTTCGAGAGCAGGTTCGCGTGGGTGAGCACGGCGCCCTTCGGCGCGCCCGTGGTGCCCGAGGTGTAGGCGATGCACGCGATGTCCTCGGGGCCCGGGATCGGGTGCTCCTCCGGGACGGGCTGCTGGCCCAGCAGCTTCTCGAAGGGCACCGTGCCGGGGGCCTTCGCGGTGAGCCTGGCGCGCGACTCCCTCGCCTTCGTCACCGGCAGCGACAGCATCAGCCGCAGCTTCGGCGGCATCATCCTCGTCATGTTCACGGAGATGACGTGGCGGACGTCGACCTCGCCCGCGAGGGACTGGACCGTGGGGGCCGCCTTGTCCCACGCGACGGTGATGGTGGCGCCGTGGTCGCGGTACTGGGCGAGCAGCTCGGCACGGGTGTAGAGCGGGTTGTGCTCGACGACGATCGCGCCGAGGCGGGCGACCGCCAGGTAGGCGATCACGTGCTGCGGGCAGTTCGGCAGCACGAGGGCCACGCGCTCGCCCGGCTTGACGCCGATGCGGCGCAGGCCGTTGGCGAAGCGCACGACGTGCTCGTGGAGCCGGGCGAACGTGAGCTCCGCGCCGAAGAACTCGAGCGCGGGGGAGTCGGCGTACGCCGTCGCGCGCTCGGCCAGGACGTCGTAGAGGGACTCCTCGACCGGGGCGATATCCGCGGGGACCCCCTCGGCGTAGTGCTCGGTCCATCGGCGGGTTGCGTTCATCTGCGTCGCGTCCATGGCGTGCAGTCTAGGGGCGGAGGATGCGATGTCGCCGGGTCGCGGCAGAATGGAACCGTGTCGAGGAAGGATTTCGGGGGACGAGTCGTCGGGGATGGCGCCGACGACCGTTCGGCGACCATTCTGCACGTCGACATGGACGCATTCTTCGTGGAGGTCGAGCTCCTCGAGCGCCCCGAGCTGCGCGGCCGGCCGCTCGTCGTCGGCGGCGTGGGCGGGCGGGGCGTCGTCTCCTCGGCGAGCTACGAGGCGCGCGCCTTCGGCGTTCGCTCGGCGATGCCGATCGGCCGCGCCCTGCAGCTGTGCCCCCACCTCGAGATGCTGCCGGGCAGCATGCACAAGTACCGGGCTGCGAGCCACGAGGTGATGCGCATCTTCCGCGACATCACGCCGCTGGTCGAGCCCCTGTCGATCGACGAGGCGTTCCTCGACGTGTCGGGGGCCACGCGCCTGTTCGGCACCCCGCGCGAGATCGCCCGGCTCATCCGCCGCCGCGTGCTCGAGCGCACGGGCCTGCCCTGCTCGGTGGGCGCGGCCGCCACCAAGTTCGTCGCGAAGCTCGCGAGCGGCAAGAGCAAGCCCAACGGGCTGCTCGTGGTGCCCGAAGACGAGACCGTCGGGTTCCTGCACGCGCTGCCGATCAGCGCGATCTGGGGCGTCGGCGAGGCGACCGAGCAGCGACTGCGCGGCCGCGGCATCCACACGGTGTTCGACCTCGCGCACACGCCCGTGGACTCGCTCGAGCGAGCCGTGGGCAAGGCGAACGCGGCGCGGCTCTCCGCGCTGGCCTGGGGCCGCGATCCGCGCCGCGTGGAGACCGAGCGCATCGAGAAGTCGGTCTCGCACGAGCAGACCTTCGACGTGGACGTGACCTCCCACGCCGAGCTCGAGCGCGAGGTGCGCGCGCAGGCGGATGCGGTCGGCGCCCGGCTGCGCAAGGCCGGCCTGGCCGCCGGCACCGTCGCGCTCAAGCTGCGCTGGGCGAGCTTCCAGACCATCACCAGGCAGACCAGGCTGCCGAGGTCGACGAACACCGGGCTGACGCTGTTCCGGGCGGCGAGCGGGCTCCTCGACGAGGCGCATTCGGACGGTCAGGCGGTGCGCCTGCTGGGCGTGCGCGCCGACCACCTCTCCGAGGACGGCGAGGGCATGGCGCTCACCCTGTGGGACGAGCATCACGACGATGAGTGGGATGCCGCCGAGCGCACGATCGACCGGGCCACGAGCCGTTTCGGCAAGGACGCGCTGCGGCCCGCCTCGCTGCTCGGCCGCCGGGAGCGCCGCGACGGCAGGGATGGGCTCAGCGAGCGACCCAACCGGCCTTCGCAGGGGATCGACGGGGAGGCGGGCTGAGCCCCGCGCCCCATCGGGCGAGCGACGGCGCCGGACCGCGATCCGCTCGCCGGATCCCGTTCAGGCCCATCGCCCGGATGAGGCGGTCATCCTGCACAGCCGGTCGGCCGTCTCGGCGAACGCCTCGGGCGGCAGGCTGCGCGTGGGGCCTGTGACCGTGAGGGCGGCCTCCACGTCCCCGCCCGGCAGGCGCAGCGGGACGGCGACCGCCGTGATGTGCTGCTCCCACTCCTCGTTCGAGGCGGCCCAGCCCTGCGCCCGCACGCGGTCGAGCTCCTCGCGCAGCGCCTCCTCGTCGGTGATCGTGGCGGGGGTGTGGGCCTGCAGGTCTGCGGCGGCGCGTCGGGCCGCCGCCTCGTCGTGGGCCAGCAGCGCCTTGCCCGAGCTGGTGGCGTGCCCCGGGGTGCGCAGGCCCACGTAGTGCCTCGGCGCCATGAGGCCGGGGCCCACGGCCTGCGAGACGTTCACGGCGAAGACGTCGTCGAGCACGGCCACGTTCGCGGTGAGGTCGAGCGCGGCGGCGACCCGATCGCACAGCGACTGCGCGGCCTGCGAGAGGTCCAGCCGGCTGGTCACGGAGCCGGCGAGGCGGACGAGGCCGAATCCCAGCCGGTACGCCCCGCCGGCGCCGTCCTGCTCGACGAGGCCGTGCGCGGCGAGAGAGGCGAGCAGGCGCGAAGCCGTCGATTTGTGGACGTCGAGCCGCTCCGCGATCTTCCCGACCCCGGCCTCGCCCACCGCGGCCAGCACTTCCAGCGCCTCCAGGGCGCGATCGACGGATTGGATGCTCACCGGGGCCTTCTTTCGCTTGACGTCGTCCGAGGTGCGCGGTTGAATAGTTGCACGATACGCGTTAGTTGCACAATTCGCAACACCGGCGATCGTATTCCCCGTACTTGGCCAGCGCAAGGAGGCGTCATGACCAACGCAGCTTTCGACTCCGCGGATCCCGCGGAAGCACGTGCATCCTCACCATCCGGCACCCCGCTCACCGTCTCCGCACGGGTCGTCGCCGGGCAGCCGCAACCGGTCGATCCGAACGCGCGGATCGTCATCATCGGCGCGGGCGTCGTCGGCGCGGCGCTCGCCGACGAGCTCGTGGCGCGCGGATGCGCGAACGTCACGGTGCTCGACCAGGGGCCGCTCTACCGGACGGGCGGGTCCTCCTCCCACGCGCCGGGATTCGTGTTCCAGACGAACGGCTCCCGGGTGATGTGCGAGCTCGCGCGGCGCACCCTGGACAAGCTCGACGGGCTGGAGCTGGACGGCCGCCGGCTCCTCGACCGCGTGGGCGGGATCGAGGTCGCGACGACCGAGGGGCAGCTGCAGGAGCTGCGGCGCCGCTACGGCTTCGCCCGCGCCTGGGGCGTTCCCGCGGAGCTCATCGGCCCGGAGCGCGTCGCCGAGCTCTGGCCCGATCTGGACGTGTCGCAGATCGTCGGCGCGCTGCACACGCCCACCGACGGCGTGGTCTTCTCCAGCCGTGCGGTCGAGTACCAGGCCCGCCGAGCGCAGGCCGGAGGAGCGGTGCTCCACGGGCTCACCCGCGTCGTCGACGTCGAGTCCGAGGCCGGGCGGGTGGTCGGCGTGGTGTGCGAGGACGCGGAGACGGGGGAGGGCCGGCGAACGCTCCCCGCCGATGTGGTGGTCGCAACCGGCGGGATCTGGGGCCACCTGCTGGGGAGGCTGGGCGGCCTGCGGCTGCCGATGCACCCGATGGAGCACGGATTCGCCTGGACCGCCCCGGTGCCGCAGCTGCCCGGCGCCGACCGCGACGGGAACCCTCTGGCGGAGGACCAGTCCGGCCGCCCCATGGTCCGGCACCAGGGGTCCGGACTCTATTTCCGCGAGTTCGGCAGGCGCATCGGCATCGGCGCCTACGAGCACCGGCCGATCCCCGTCGCCCCCGAGGACCTCACGGATACGGCGCACCTGCTCGAGACCGGGCAGGAGCCGGCGAAGCGCGCCTTCACCGTCGAGGACTTCGAGTTCTGCCGCGCCGAGGTCGCCCGCCTCCTGCCGATCGTCGAGGAGCTCCCGCTCGAGGACGAGTTCAACGGCGTCTTCTCCTTCACCCCCGACGGCGGGCCCATGCTCGGGCCGTCGCCGCAACTCGAGGGGTTCTGGTCCGCCCAGGCGATCTGGGTGACGCAATCCGCGGGCTGCGCGCAGGTGCTCGCCGACTGGATCGTCACGGGCGACCCCGGCATCGCCACGCAGGAGCTCGACTTCGCCCGATTCGACCCCGCCCTGCTCGGCGACGCGTGGATCCGGGGCCGGGGCGCCGAGGCGTACGACGAGGTCTACGACGTCGCCTTCCCGCACCAGGCCACCATGGTCGCCCGCGGTCTCAAGACCAGCCCGTTCCACACCCGCATCCTGGACGCGGGCGGATACATGGTCGAGGCGAACGGCTGGGAGCGCCCGCTCTGGCATGCGCAGAACGCGGCGCTGTTCGAGGATCCGGAGTTCCGGACCCGGGCGGCGAAGGCGTTCGGCGCCGCGGCGGAGGCGGCGACCGCGCTCGCCGACCCGGCGGCCTCGGACGACCTCGCCGCGCCCGTGCCGGTGGCGGTGCCTCGCCGCGACGCGTGGGATCAGGTGAACTGGTCGCCCATCGCCGCCGCCGAGGCCTGGGCCACCCGCAACCGCGTCGCCGCGTACGACATGACCTCGCTGACCCGATACCGCGTGCGGGGCGCCGGCGCCACGGCGTGGCTCGAGCGGCTCAGCACCAACAGGATCGGCAAGAGCGTCGGCGCCGTCACGTACTCGCTCATGCTCGATGACGCGGGCGGGATCCTCTCCGACGTGACCGTCGCCCGCGTGGACGAGGACGAGTACATGATCGGCGCCAACGGGCCGCTCGACCTCGACCGGCTCGCGCGCCTCCAGCCCGCCGACGGCTCCGTGGTGATCGACGACATCACGACCTCCACGTGCTGCGTCGGGCTATGGGGGCCGCGCGCGCGAGCCGTCCTCGAGCCGCTCGTGGAGGGCGATATCAGTCACGAGGGCCTGCGGTACTTCCGCTGCGCCCGCATCCGAGTGGCCGGAGTGCCCGTGCTCGCGCTGCGGGTGAGCTACGTGGGCGAGCTCGGCTGGGAGCTCTACACGGAGGCGGCCCACGGCCTGCGGCTGTGGGACGAGATCTTCGCGGCGGGGGCGCGCCACGGCATCGTCCCGGCGGGGCGCGCGGCGTTCAGCAGCCTGCGGCTGGAGAAGGGCTACCGCGCGTGGGGATCGGACATGACGCGCGAGGACACCCCCGAGGACTCGGGGCTCGGCTTCGCGGTGCGGATGGAGAAGGCGGGCGGCTTCACGGGCAGGGAGGCGCTCGTCGCGCTGCCCTCGCGCGGGCGCCGGCTCGTGGCCTTCGGCATGCGCCTGGACGCCGGCCGCCCCGAGGCCGGATCGCCCGTCTTCGCCTCCGCGGCGCGGGGCGCCGCGGAGGTCGGCTCGGATGCCGACGCCGCGGGCTGGGTGACGAGCGCGGACTTCGGGTACGTCACCGGCCAGGTGATCGGCCTGGCCTGGGCGCCCGAGGCGCTGTCCGAGCCGGGCACGGAGCTCGGCATCATGCGGTTCGGGCGGACGCACGCGGCCAGGGTGCTCGCCGAGCCCGTCTACGACCCGCAGATGGCCCGCATCCGCCGGTGAGCGACCGGGGCGGTGCCGCGCATGCCGCGCACCGCCCCGGCGCCCACGAGCCCGCCGCCGACCCCTGCGCGGAGGAACAGCGGCGTTCCCGCGGCGGAGCTCCCGACCCAGCACCGGACGATGAGAGGGACACGGCGAAGCGTCCGCTGCTGGGGTCGGTGTCCGTGGTCTCGAGCCGGGCGGAGGCGGAGCGTCTGGAGGCGGGGCAGGACGACCACGACTACCTCGACACCGCCACGATGCTGCTGGTCCTCCCCGACCGGGTCGTCAGGGTGAAGCCGAAGGTCGAGGACTGACCGGACCTCCCCTGCGCCATCTTGCGGCGAAACCCCGCCGCCGCCCATCCATCGCCGAACGCACCGACATCCGATCGAATCAGGAGCTCGCATGACCATCCAGACGCTCGACCACGTCATCACCTTCGCCTGCCCGCAGCGCGGCGGCATCGTCCACGCACTCACGGGCGTGCTCGTCGCTCACGGCGGGGACATCATCGAGCTCAAGCAGTTCGACGACCCCCGCACCTCCCGCTTCTTCTCCCGCATCCGGTTCTCGCTCGGGCAGGGCGCGGATCTCGAACGGGTCGACGCGGACTTCGCGGCGCTCGCCGAGGAGCTGGGCGCCGAGTGGGAGCTGCGGCCGACCGGGCAGAAGCAGCGGCTCCTCGTCATGGTGTCCAGGTTCGGGCACTGCCTCAACGACCTCCTCTACCGGACGCGGATGGGGGAGATCAACGCCGAGATCGCGGCCGTGGTGTCGAACCATCCCGATCATCGGCAGACGGTGGAATGGCACGGCATCCCCTTCTTCCACGTGCCGGTGACGAAGACGACGAAGCCGGAGGCCGAGCAGCGGCTCATGGACCTCGTCGACCGCTTCGAGGTGGACCTCGTGGTGCTCGCCCGATACATGCAGATCCTCTCCGACGAGCTCTCGGCCGCCCTGGCGGGGCGAGCGATCAACATCCACCACTCCTTCCTGCCCAGCTTCAAGGGCGCCAAGCCCTACCACCAGGCGTACGAGCGCGGCGTGAAGACGGTGGGCGCGACCGCCCACTACGTCAACGACGAGCTCGACGAGGGACCGATCATCGCGCAGCAGGTCATCCCCGTCGACCACACGTTCGACCCCGAGGACCTCGTCGCCGCGGGACGCGGCTCCGAGAGCAGGGCCCTGGCCGACGCGGTGAAGTGGCACTGCGAGTCGCGAGTGTTCCTCAACGGCAGCCGGACCGTGATCCTGGCCTGAGGGCCGCTGGGAATCTGCAAGAAACCCGCATGATCTCCTGCGATGAATTGCGCTTTTCTTCAATGTTCGGAATCCCTAGCCTGGCCAGTGAGCCGGTGCACATCGAAGTGGATCGCGCTCGCCCCGCACAGCCGGGATCCGTCATCCGACATCGCATCCGTCCGTACGGCGTCCAGGGGCGCCATGCCCTGCTGCACAGCTCGGCAGACGAAACCAGGAGAGAGACACACCATGGCACCTGCAGTGAACCTGACCTCCACCAGGCCCGGCCGCCCGACGGCGGCGCTCCTCGAGGAGCGTCTCGCGGAGCTCCGCCGGCTCCTCGAGGAGCGCCGGGCGGGCTTCTCCCTCGAAGCCCCCTTCTACACCGACCCCGCGATCTTCGCGGCCGACATGGAGGGCATCTTCGCGAACCACTGGGTCTTCGCGGCGAGCACGGCCGAAGTGCCGGAACCGGGCGATTACGTGACGGTGGACTACGGGCCGCACTCCCTGATCGTGCTCCGCAACGACGACGGCGGCATCAACGTGCTGCACAACGTCTGCCGCCACCGCGGCGCACGAGTGCTCACCGAGAAGACGGGAACCACCGGCAACCTCGTCTGCCAGTACCACTCGTGGACATACGACGCCGAGGGGACGCTCATCCATGCCTCGGCCCCGGGCGAGGCCGACTTCGCCAAGGGCTGCTACAACCTCAAGCGCGCGCACTCCCGCGAGGTGGCGGGGCTCATCTTCGTGTGCCTCGCCGACGAGCCGCCGCAGGACTTCGACGAGGTCGCGAAGCGCTTCGAACCCTACCTGGCGCCGCACGAGCTCGGGAAGACGAAGGTCGCCTATCAGCAGAACATCGTCGAAGAGGGCAACTGGAAGCTCGTGATGGAGAACAACCGCGAGTGCTACCACTGCGACGGCCACCCCGAGCTGGCCTGCTCGCTGTTCCCCACCTGGGGGCTGACGGAGGGCATCATCCCGCCGCATCTGGAGGAGGTCTGGCAGCGCAACCTCGCCTCCGAGGAAGCGCTCCGCGAACGGTGCAAGCGCTACGGGCTGCCGTACGAGGTGGTGGAGGAGCTCGACACGCGCATCGCCGGGATCCGCATCTCCCGCGAGCCGCTCGACGGCGAGGGCGAGTCCTTCTCGGCGACCGGGCGGAGGCTGTCCAAGAAGCTCCTCGGCGACCTTCGGGACTTCCGCCTCGGCCGATGCTCGATGCATCTGCAGCCCAACTCGTGGTTCCACTTCCTCTCGGATCACGTCATCACCTTCTCCGCCTTCCCCATCGACGAGGGGCGCACGCTGGTCCGCACCACCTGGCTCGTCGCCGACGACGCGGTGGAGGGCGTCGACTACGACCTCGAGGAGCTCACCCACACCTGGAAGCAGACCAACCTGCAGGACAAGCACTTCGTGGAGCTCTGCCAGCGCGGAGCCTCGAGCCCGGCGTACGAGCCCGGCCCGTACATGAAGAGCGAGTACCAGGTGGAGGCCTTCATCAGCTGGTACGCGAAGCGCATGCAGGAGCACCTCGCATGACGGTGGAGATCTCGACGACCGCGCTGCCCTTCGCCGAGCGCATCCGCGGCCTGGAGATGCCGTGGAACCGCGTGCTCCAGGCCTCGGCGGAGCCGGCCGGCGCGGCGAAGGCGCTCGGGCCCTGGCACCCGCAGGAGTTCACGGCGGAGTGCGTCGAGACCGTCCCCGAGGTGGGGGACATGATGACCTTCGTGTTCCGGCGGACGGACGGCGCCCCGCTCGCCTTCCGCTCCGGGCAGTACGTGAACATCGCCTTCCCCGTGGACGGCCCGGACGCGGATCCGGTGGACCGCAGCTATTCGATCTCCAGCGCCCCCACGCAGCCGTGGACGTTCGCGATCACGGTCAAGCGGGAGACCGGGGGACGGGTCTCCCCCTGGGTGCACGAGCACGTGCGGCCCGGCACCGTGCTCGAGATGCTGGGGCCGGTGGGCGCATTCCACCTGCCGGATGCCGATCGCCGCGCGCGGTTCCTCTTCCTCGCGGCGGGGTCCGGCATCACGCCCCTGATGTCCATGGTCCGCACCGTGCACTCGCTGCCGGGCGCCGCGGACATCGTGCTGCTCTACCACGGGGCCGCGCCGGGCACGTTCGCCTTCTCGCGCGAGCTGGAGTACCTCGCCTCCGTCGACTACCGCATCGTCGTCTACTACTCGTTGGGGGACCGCAGCGTCGACGGCTCGTGGGAGGGGATGGCCGGCCGGCTCACCGCGTCGATGATCGAGGAGGTCGCCCCGGACGCCAACGGCAGACAGGTCTACGCCTGCGGACCCGAGGGATACCTCAACGCGGCGGGGGAACTGCTGCGCGATCTGGGCGTCGACGACACCTCCGTGCACATGGAGTTCTTCTCCGGGGACCACGGAACGCGTCTCGAGTACAAGGCGGAGGTGGAGCTCGCCGAGGAGATCGCGGCCGCGTCCGAGGAGTCCCTCGACGGGCAGCCCGCGGCGTTCGACGTCTACGGGCTCGGCCACGAGCGCGAGGCGCGGCCGGTGCCGTCCTCCGGAGCCGGGGAGGGCGGGGACGGCCCGGCCGATGCGGGGACGCCGGTCGACGGCGGTGCCGAGGCAGCGGCCGGGGAGGGCGGGCCGGACGCGGCCGCGTTCGACACCGTGGGCGAGGGGGCGCTGACCATGACCTTTCTGCGCAGCCGGCTCAACGTGCGGATCGAGGAGGGGGAGAACGTCCTCGGCGCGGCCAGCGCCGCCGGCATCCGCATTCCCATGAACTGCCAGGAGGGCATGTGCGGCTCCTGCAAGTCGATCAAGCGCTCCGGCGAGGTGGAGATGCACCACCAGGGCGGGATCCGCAGGCGGGAGATCGAATCGGGGAAGTTCCTTCCCTGCTGCTCCACGGCGCGGACGGACCTCGTCATCGAGGCCTGACGGGCCTCGCGGCATCGGAACCGCGGGGGCGCCGTTCGCGGTGCCCCCGAATCCGGTGTGCGTCGGGGCGCCCGCGGTGTGCGTCGGGGCGTCGGCGGCGGCTCAGCGGGGCGTGGTGAGGCTCTGCGCGTAGAGCGCGGTCTCCGTGAGCGAGCCCAGCGCCTCGGAGAACAGCCGGTGCGTTCTCGTGCCGCGGCGCAGCACGGCGAGCACCCTGCGCGTGGGCGCCGTCGCGCCCGTCAGCGGTACTCGCCGCACGCCGGAATCACTGCTCAGCCGCATGAGCCGGGGGACGAACGCCACGCCCAGTCCGTTGCTCACCAGCGACTCCTGCGAGCCCCAGTCGGAGACCTGGTGCACGACTCGGGGCGTGACGCCGACGGCCGTGAACGCGGTGACGAAGAGGGCGCGGTAGGGGGTGCCGGGACGATCGGTGATCCAGTGGTCGCCGGCGAACTCCTCGAGGCTCACGGCCTCCCTGTCGGCGAGCGGGTGGCCGGCGGGGACGATGACGTCGAGCGGATCGTCGACCAGGGTGATCTGCTCGAGGGCGCCGTCGTTGATCCCCGGCGTGGTCTGCATCGCGACGATCACGGCGATGTCGAGCCGCTCCGCGACGAGCAGGTCCACGCACCGGGCGGGGTCGGCCTCCACGATGTGCACGTCCAGCAGGGCGTGCCGCTCCTTGAGGCGCGCGGCCACGGGCGAGAGCAGCGAGGCGGTCGCCGTGGAGAACCCGCCCAGGCGCAGCAGGGCGGGGGCGGCGTCCTCGTCCGCGTTGCGGATCTCGCTGTAGATGCGCTCCCATGCGGAGACCAGCTCGTCGGCCCGTTCGACCAGCGTCGCCCCGGACGCGGTCAGCCGCAGCCCGCGGCCGTCCTTGACGACGAGCCGTATGCCGAGTGCGCGCTGGTACTCGCGGAGCTGGGCGGACACGGCCGACGCGGAGTAGCCCAGCGTCTCGGCGGTCGCGCCCACCGTTCCGCAGGCTGCGAAGGTGCGAAGCACGGTGAGCCGGTGATCGAGCATCGGGGCTCCTCCCTGTCGACGGTGACGAAGAGGCCTCGCCGGAGGGGCGGAGGCGCCTGACCCCCGCGAGGGCGGGATCGTTGCGGTCCCGGGCAGTGTAGTAGCTGCGCGGCCGCTGCGCACGGACTCGTGGCCGCCGCGCCGGGACGGCATCGCTCGGCCCCTGCTACGCTGAGGGCGTGGGTATCCCAGTCATGGCAATAGTACGGATCCGTCGCGCATAGCGGCGGACCTGCACCGTACACAGTCTCCGCCGCTCAGGCAGTCCAGCCGGGCGGTGCTCATTGCTGCCCGGAAGCACACGACTTCTGCGGAGCACGCTTCTCATGCCTACCTACAGTGGCGGACGCCACGAACACGGTCAGAACTTCCTCACCGACCGGAAGACCATCGAACACCTCGTCCGACTCGTGCAGCGCACGAACGGGCCGATCATCGAGCTCGGCGCGGGCTCGGGCGCGATCACGCTCGCGCTGCAGCGGCTCGGACGCCCCCTGCGCGCCATCGAGATCGATGAGACGCTCGTGCGCGAGCTGCGGCCGCGGCTCGCGCGCCACGTCGAGCTCGTCGCCGGCGATCTCCTCGACCACCGGCTGCCGGACCGCCCGCACGTCGTGGTCGGCAACCTCCCCTTCCACCTGACCACCGCCGCGCTCCGACGGGTGCTGCACTCGCGCTCCTGGACCGACGCGGTGCTGCTCGTGCAGTGGGAGGTCGCGCGCCGCCGCGCCGCGGTCGGCGGCGCCACGATGATGACGGCGCAGTGGTGGCCGTGGGTCGAGTTCTCGCTCGAGGGGCGGGTGCGCGCGAGCGCCTTCCGGCCGCGGCCCGGCGTCGACGGCGGCATACTCGTGATGCGGCGGCGCGAACGCCCCCTCGTGGGCTCGCGGGACAGGAGCGCCTACCGGCGGTTCGTGCACGCGGTCTTCACCGGGCGGGGCCGCGGGATCGGCGCGATCCTCGACCGCGTCGTCGAGCCGCGGTCCAGGAGGGCCGTGCGCGCGAGGCTCGCTGAGGAGGGCATCCCGGCCTCCGCCCTGCCGAAGGACCTCGAGGCGCGGCACTGGGCGGCGCTGTTCGAGGCGCAGCGCCGGCGCTGACCGGCCGGCGCCCGACGCGAGGCGCGGCCGCCGGTACGCGGCGCCGGCGGTCGCGCCCGGGAGCTCGGGGCTACTCCCGAGGGGCCAGGATCGCGGCGCTGCAGCCGGGCAGGCGCACGGCCTCGTCGCGGACGCTCACGGCGCCGTCCGTGGCGAAGAGCGGTTCCAGGCCGGCCTCCGGCAGCGGCACCTCGTGCTCCTCGGCGGAGAGGTTGAGCACGATCCGCAGCGCGCCCCGCGAGACGACGAGCACCCGCCGCTCCGGATCGGCGCTCGCGGCGACCTCGTGCAGCCACGGATCCGTCAGCTCGGGCCGCTGCCGCCGCAGGGCGAGCAGGCGCCGGTAGACGTCGAGCAGCTCGGCGTGCCCGTCCCGACCCGGCTCCGACCAGTCGAGCTTCGAGCGTTCGAAGGTCTCGAAGGACTGCGGGTCGGGCACCTGCGACTCATCCCATCCCATGCGCGCGAACTCGTGCTTGCGGCCCTGCGAGACCGCCTGCGCGAGCTCGGGCTCGGGATGCGAGGAGAAGAACTGGAACGGCGTGCCCGCGCCCCACTCCTCGCCCTGGAACAGCATCGGCGTGAACGGCGAGCACAGCAGCAGCACGGCGCCGAGCTTGAGCTCGGCCGTGCTCAGCGTCTCCGAGAGCCGGTCGCCGCGGGCGCGGTTGCCGATCTGGTCGTGGTTCTGGATGGCGGCGACGAGGCGCCAGCCGGGCGTCCCGGCGGGCAGCGGCCTGCCGTGGTGCCGGCCGCGGAAGCTCGAGAGCGTGCCGTCGTGGAAGAACCCGCCGGTGAGGACCTTCTTGAGGGCGCCGAGGCCGTGCCCCGCCGTCTCGGCGAAGTCGGCGTAGTACCCGGAGGACTCGCCCGTGAGGGTCACGTGCGCGGCGTGGTGGAAGTCGTCCGACCACTGGCCGTCGAGGCCGTAGCCGCCGATCTCGCGCGGCGCGATCATGCGCGGCGCGTTGAGATCCGACTCGGCGATGAGCGCGAGCGGCCTGCCGACGTGGGCCGAGAGCGCCTCGACCTCGAGCGCCATCTCCTCGAGGAGGTGCGTCGCCCGGGTGTCCACGAGCGCGTGCACCGCGTCCAGCCGGAGCCCGTCGACGTGGAAGTCCCGCAGCCACATGCGCACGTTGTCGAGGATGTAGCGGCGCACCTCGTCGGACTCGGGGCCGTCGAGGTTCACGGTGTCGCCCCACGCGGTCTGGTGGTGGTTCGAGAGGTACGGGCCGTACTTGCCGAGGTAGTTCCCGGAGGGGCCGAGGTGGTTGTAGACGACGTCCTGGATCACGCCGAGGCCGCGCGCGTGGCAGGCGTCGACGAATCGCTGATAGGCCGCGGGGCCGCCGTAGGCCTCGTGCACGGCGTACCAGTACACGCCGTCGTAGCCCCAACCGTGCTCGCCGTTGAACGCGTTGACGGGCAGCGGCTCGACGAAGTCCACGCCGAGCTCCACGAGGTGGTCGAGACGGCCGATCGCCGAGTCCAGCGTGCCCTCGGGTGTGAACGTGCCGATGTGCAGCTCGTAGATCGACGCCCCCGCGAGCCGGCGGCCCGTCCACCCGCCGTCCGACCACGCGTGCGCCGACGGGTCGAAGGTGCGCGAGGCGCCGTGCACGCCGTGCGGCTGCCGGCGCGAACGCGGGTCGGGGTACGGCGTCGGGTCCTCCCCGAGGAGGTAGGCGTAGTCGTGCTCGGCGCCGTCGAACTCCAGCTCCGCCGGGCGCCACCAGCCGTCCTCGGCGCGGCGCATGGGGTGAGCCTCGCCGTCGATCTGCACTTGGAGCGTCTCGGCGAAGGGCGCCCAGACGTCGAATCGGGAGTCGCGCATATCGGATCCTCCAGGGGCGGAAGCGAATGGGGTCGGTGGGGCGGCGGCGCGGGGCGGCGCTACTGGTGCAGCAGGACCACCACGGGCAGGTCCGCGAGCAGCGCCGCCATCGCGACGCGGCCCGAGAACGACCTGCCGCTCAGCTGGTCGATCCAGGTGCCCTCGGGAAGGGCGAGCTTGGTGTCGTGCCAGCCGCCGCCGCGCTCGAGCCCGACCGGCCGGCGCACGCCGACGAAGGCGACGCCGCCGCGGTCGAACGCGATGGCGTGCTCGGCGGCCGGCCCGTCGGCGTACCACGGCTCGTAGCCGTGGAAGCGGTCGGCGAAGTGCTTGCGCAGCCGCAGGGCCGCGGTCACGAGCATGAGCTTGGCGGCGCCGCTGTCGTCGATCTCGGGGCGGGCCCCGTGCACCACCGCGTCGAGGGCGGTCTCGCGGGTGAGCCAGCGGACCGGGCGGCGGTTGTCGGGGTCCACGAGCGAGTGGCTCCACAGCTCCGTGCCCTGGTACACGTCCGGCACCCCCGGGGCGAGGAGCTGCATGCCCTTGAGCACGAGCGAGTTGGACCACCCGGGCCGCCTCGTGGCGTCCACGAAGTTGAGCAGCAGCGACTTCGCCGCGGGATGCTCGAAGGCGGCGTCCACGGCGGCGAGGAGCTCGGCCTCGTACTCCTCGTCCTGATCGGTCCAGGCGGTCTCCTGGCCGGCCTCGCGGGCCGCCTTGAGGGCGTAGTCGCGGATGCGCTCCTGGCGGGCCGGCCAGACTCCGACGATGGCCTGCCACAGCAGGTTGCCGAAGGACCGGTTGCGGATGGGCGCGATCTCGAGGAGCTGCTCGAGCGTGTCGTGCCAGAGGTCCGGCACCTCGCTCAGGACGTCGAGGCGCGCCCGCACGTCCTCGCTGCGCTTCGTGTCGTGGGTCGTGAGCGCGGTCTGCGCCTCCGGCCACCACTGCAGGCGGCGCCGCTGGAGCTCGTGGAAGCGCTCGGGCGAGAGCGCGAAGAGCGAGGGGTCGCCGCCCACCTCGTTGAGCGAGGTGAGGCGCGAGTAGCGGTAGAAGGCGCGGTCCTCGATCGCCTTGGCCATGATCATGCCGGTGATCTGCTGGAAGCGGATCGCGGCCGGATGCCCGGGATCGGCCAGGACCTCGTGGAGCCGTTCGATCGTGGGCGCCAGGTCGCTGCGCCAGTCGGCGGCCTCCCGAGCGGCCCGGTCGAGCTCCTCGCGCCCCGCGGGCAGGTAGGTGCGGTAGACGCCGAAGCCGGCGGCGATCTCGGAGAGCGCGTCCGCGGCGTCCGGCGCCTCGAACCCGGCGCCCTCGAGGATGCGGACGACGGTGCGGATCTCGGCCTGCAGCGGTCCGTCGGTGACGAAGCGCTTCATCTCGTGGCCCAGGGTGTGCCAGTCGTCGACGTCGGTGCGCGAGAGCGCCGCGGTGGTCTCGTCGAGCACGGCCTCGGCGGCCGGATCGATCAGGATGCGCTCGTACTCGCCGAGCGCGTCGTACCCGGTCGTGCCCTCGCACGCCCAGTCGGGGAGGTCCTCGCCGAAATGGAGGATCTTCTCGACGGTGACGTAGACGCCGTCCGTGCGCTCGCGGAGCTTCGCGAGGTATCCCTCGGGATCGCGCAGCCCGTCCGGGTGGTCGATGCGGAGCCCGTCGACGAGCCCCTCGCGCACCCAGGAGAGGATCTCGGCGTGGGAGGCCTCGAACACCTCGTCGTCCTCGACGCGCAGGCCCGCGAGCGTGGTGATCGTGAAGAACCGCCGGTAGTTGAGCGCCCAGTCGCCGACCCGCCAGTGCACGAGCCGGTAGTGCTGGCGCTCCATCACCGTGCGGGCGTCGTCCTCGGGGTCCTCGGCCGAGCCCGCCGCGAGCGGGTACTCGTTGTCGTAGTAGCGGACGACGCCGACGCCGCGGTCGATCCAGAGGCCGCCGATCTCGCCGCCCGGCTCGGTGGGCATGTCGTCGTCGCCGAGCACCGGGATCAGCACCTTGCCGTCCTCCGCATCCCAGTCGATGTCGAAGAACTTCGCGTAGCGCGACTCGCGGCCGTGCTCGAGCACATCCCACCACCACGGGTTCTCGCGCGGCACCTCGATGCCCATGTGGTTGGGCACGATGTCGACCATGACGCCGAGGCCGGCCTCGTGGGCCGCGGCGGCGAGCCGCTCGAGCGCGGCGCGGCCGCCGCGCGCCTCGTCCACCCGGGTGGGATCCACGACGTCGTAGCCGTGCGAGGAGCCGCTGCGGGCCTGCAGGATGGGGGAGAGGTAGAGCCAGTCCGCGCCGAGCTTCTTGAGGTACGGCACGCGCGCGGCGGCGTCGTCCAACGTGAAGTCGGGCGTGATCTGGAGCCGGTACGTGCTGGCGGGAGCCCGCGAGACGCCGTGCTTGGTCGACACTGCAATCACCCTTCCTGGATCAGTCGGCGTTCTGGATGATCGAGATCGGCTGCGTCAGGGTCGCGACCGACGCCGCCACCGAATGGTCGGGCTCCTGCTCCGGCTGGCTGTACTCGCGCAGCACCGTGACGGTGCGCTGCGGCAGCGTGAGGCTCGCCCCGGGCTCGAGCACGCCGAGATCCACGTTCTGGCCCGAGGTGTCGATGACCACCTCCCAGCGGTAGCGCAGCTCGTGGGTCGGCAGCGTGGCCTCGATATCCGACTCCGACGCGTTGAAGTAGATGATGAAGCTCTTGTCGACGATGCGCTGGCCCCGGTCGTCGCGGCCGGGGATCGCGTCGCCGTTGAGGAAGTAGCCCATCGCCTTCACGAAGGCCTCGTTCCAGTCCTCGTCCTCCATCTGGCTGCCGTCGGTGGAGATCCACACGACGTCGGGCAGGCCCTCGCCGTCGCCGCGCTTGGCGACCTTGCCGTTGAAGAAGTGGCGGCGGCGGAACGTGGGGTGCTCGTGGCGGAGCTTGGCAAGCGTCTTCGTGAACTCGATCAGCGGCTGATCCGCGTGGTCCCAGTGCACCCAGGAGAGCTCGTTGTCCTGGGCGTAGGTGTTGTTGTTGCCCTGCTGGGTGCGGCCGAGCTCGTCGCCGTGCAGCAGCATCGGCACGCCCTGCGAGAGCATCAGCGTGGCGATGAAGTTGCGCTGCTGGCGGGCGCGCAGCGCGAGGACGTGCTCGTCCTCGGTGGGGCCCTCGGCGCCCATGTTCCACGAGCGGTTGTGGCTCTCGCCGTCGTTGCCGTCCTCGCCGTTCGCCTCGTTGTGCTTCTCGTTGTAGCTCACGAGGTCGCGGAGGGTGAACCCGTCGTGCGCGGTGACGAAGTTGATGGACGCCACGGGGCGGCGCCCCGAGCGCGCGTAGAGGTCGGGGGAGCCGCACAGGCGGGTGGCGAACTCGCCGAGCGTCGAGGGCTCGCCGCGCCAGAAGTCGCGGACCGTGTCGCGGTACTTGCCGTTCCACTCCGTCCACAGCGGCGGGAAGTTGCCCACCTGGTAGCCGCCCGGGCCGACGTCCCAGGGCTCGGCGATGAGCTTGGCCTGCGAGACGATCGGGTCCTGCTGCACGAGGTCGAAGAACGCGGACAGCTTGTCGACGTCGTGGAGCTCGCGGGCGAGGGTCGAGGCGAGGTCGAAGCGGAATCCGTCGACGTGCATCTCGGTGACCCAGTACCGCAGCGAGTCCATGATGAGCTGCAGCGAATGCGGGTGGCGCATGTTCAGCGAGTTGCCCGTGCCCGTGTAGTCGGTGTAGTAGCGGCGGTCCTCCTCGAGCCGGTAGTAGGCCTCGTTGTCGATGCCGCGCCAGCTCAGCGTGGGGCCCAGGTGGTTGCCCTCGGCGGTGTGGTTGTAGACGACGTCGAGGATCACCTCGATGTCGTTCGCGTGCAGGGTCTTCACCATGCTCTTGAACTCCTGCACCTGCTGGCCGTAGTCGCCGGCCGAGGCGTACTCGCCGTGGGGCGAGAAGAAGTTGAGCGTGTTGTAGCCCCAGTAGTTGCGCAGGCCCTTCTCGCCGAGCACCGAGTCGTGCACGAACTGGTGCACCGGCATCAGCTCGATGGCGGTGATGCCGAGGTTCTTCAGGTGCGCCACGACGGCGGGATGGGCGATGCCCGCGTAGGTGCCGCGCAGCGCCTCGGGCACATCCGGGTGCAGCTGCGTGAGGCCCTTGACGTGCGCCTCGTAGATCAGCGAGTCGGCGTACGGGGTGCGGGGGTGGCGGTCGCCGGTCCAGTCGAAATACGGGTTGATCACCACGCCCTTCGGCATGTACGGCGCGGAGTCCTGGTCGTTGAACGAGTCGGGGTCGCCGAAGTCGTAGCTGAACACCGCCTGGTCCCAGGTGATGTCGCCGCTGATCGCCTTGGCGTAGGGGTCGAGTACCAGCTTGCTCGGGTTGAACCGCTGGCCCGAGGCCGGGTCGTAGGGGCCGTGGATGCGGTAGCCGTACCGCTGTCCGGGCTGCACGGAGGGGAGGTAGCAGTGCCACACGTACCCGTCCTGCTCGTAGAGGCGGACGCGGGTCTCCTCGCCGTCCTCGTCGAAGAGGCACAGCTCGACGCGCTCGGCGCCGTCGGTGTAGATCGCGAAGTTCGTCCCCGATCCGTCATAGGTGGCGCCAAGCGGATACGCCGTTCCGGGCCAGCTCTCGATCGTTGCGCTGACGGCAGGATTTGTCTCGTTCATCAGTCTGGAAGCCTAGGCTGAAATGCTGACCGCTTGCCTGACCCGCGCGGCGCGAGTTGTGCGGACTGCCAGGTGCGGCCCATGCGGAGTCCGTAGCGTTACGGCCATGAGTGAACGACGCGATGCAACCAACGGAACGGTGACGAAGGTCGGCGCACGCCTCGCCTACGGCGAGAAGATCGACTTCGGGCACGAGCAGATCATCCCGGTCGCGTTCTGGGCCGGCGGCTCCGCCGAGGGCCAGGGCGGGCTCGACCCCGACCGCCGTGCCGAGGGCGGCGGCGAGGGCGGGGTGGCGATCCCGCTCGGCGCCTACGTGGGCGACGACTACGGCACCCGCTTCCGCCCCAACATCATCGCGCTGCTGGCGACGCTCACCCCCCTCGTGATGGTCGCCGGCTGGGCGCTGCCGCGCCTGGTGAAGGCGCTGAAGAAATAGCCGAGGCCGACGGCCCGGTCCGGATCATCGCCTTCGACGGCCGATCCGGGTCGGGCAAGACGACGCTCGCCGGCGCCTTCGCGGCGCGCACCCGCGCAGCACTGCTCCACGTCGAGGACTACTACCCCGGCTGGGGCGGTTTGCGTGCGGGCGCGGAGTTCCTCGTGAGCGACGTCCTCGAGCCGCTGCGGCAGGGCCGCCCCGCCCGTCAGCGGCGGTGGGACTGGCACGAGCACCGCTTCCTCCCGCACGAGGACGTGCAGCCGGCCGGACTCGTGGTGGTCGAGGGCTGCGGCGCGCTCTCGCGGGCCTCTCGGCCCCTCCTCGACGCGGCCGTGTGGATCGACGGCGACGAGGCCGCGCGCCGCCGCCGCGCCGGGCTCCGCGACGGCGGGGACGACTGGTGGGAGGACTGGCGCGCGCAGGAGGACGCCTTCTACGAGGCCGAGCGCTCCTGGGAGCTCGCCGATCTCCGGCTCGATATCGACGGCCCGCCGGCGGGCCTGGACGCCCGCGTCTCGGCCGTGCGCGAGGCGCTCGCGGGGGAGGCGGCGCGCTGAGGCGGCCGCGCCGGTGGTCTCGGCGGTGCGGGCGGTGTTCGCGCTCTAGACTGCGGTGGTGAGCCGCTCCATCCCCGCCTCCGGCACGACGCCGGCGCCCTCGTTCTTCGCCCGACCCGCCGCATGGTGGCGCACGTTCGGGCGACCGCCCCGCATCATGGGGCTCGACGTGGCCCGCGCCGTGGCGATCCTCGGCATGGTCGCCGCGCATCTGGGCGTCGGCGTGGACGAGGTCTCGCTCCTCGAGCCGGCCACGTGGACGGGGCTGGTCCACGGCCGCTCCTCGATCCTCTTCGCGGTGCTCGCGGGCATCTCGATCACGCTCATGACCGGCCGCTTCGCGCGGCCGGAGCCGGAGCGCATGCCGGGCATCCGACTCTCGATGCTCGGGCGCGGCGCGGCGATCTTCGTCGTCGGCCTCGCGCTCGAGTGGCTCAACACCTCGATCGCGGTGATCCTCACCCTGTACGGCGTGCTCTACGTGCTCGCCATCCCGTTCCTGCGCTGGCGCAGCCGGAGCCTCCTGCTGCTCTCGGCGGCGATCGGCCTGCTCGGCGCCCCGCTGCTCGCGCTGCTGCTGGCCGTCGTGCTGCAGCCGATGGGGCCCGGCCTCTCGCTCGTGCTCGTCGGCACGTATCCGATCACCGTGTGGCTCGCGCTGCTGCTGGCCGGGATGGTCGTGGGCAGGCTGCGGATCGATCGGGGGCGGACGGCGGGCGCGCTGCTGCTCCTCGGCGCGCTGCTCGCGACGATCGGCTACGGCGCCTCGGCGCTGTACTCCGCGCACGCGGGTTCCGACGAGGAGAGCGTCTCCGCGTTCGGCTACTCCGACTCGGGCCTCGCGGGCAAGGGGTACGAGTCGTTCTCCTCGGAGGACTACGGCCTCGACGGCGAGGTGGGCGTGCCGCCCGATGCTCTCGACTTCGACGGGCTCGTGTGCGACGACTACGGCGACGGCTTCGTCTCGTGCTATCCCGAGGAGCAGCTCGTCGACTCGTCGGAGAGCGGTTGGAGCTGGGAGGGGGAGTCGTGGTCGGGCCTCGGCGCCGGATGGTCGGAGTATCCCGCGATGCTGGGGGCCGAGCAGATCCCGGCGATGCTGCTCGAGGCCGCCGCGAGCGCGTCTCCGCATTCCGGCGGCTCGGCCGAGATCGTCGGCTCGGGCGGTTTCGCCCTCGCCGTGATCGGCCTGAGCCTGCTGCTGAGCCGCCCGCTGCGCTGGCCGCTGCTGCCCATCGCCGCGCTCGGGAGCATGCCGCTGACCACGTACAGCCTGCACGTCGTCGTGTTCTTCGTCCTCGGCGGACCGCTCGGCTACTACCAGGATCCCGCGGGCTGGGGCTGGTTCGCGCTCCTGCTCGTCATCGCGGCCACCGCGTGGTCGGCCTTCTTCGGGCGCGGACCGCTGGAACGGCTCGTGGCGCGAGCGGCCCGGGCCGCCGCGGAGGTGCCGCGGGCGCGGCGCTCCGAGCGCGAGCCCGAAGCGCCGCCCGTCCGTCAGTAGAGGCGACTCGTGGCGTCCGAGAACCAGGCGAAGAACGAGACGCCGGCGATCGCGAGGAGGATGGCGGCGATGATGGCGATGGCGATGCCGATGAGCATCCAGATGAGGTAGGCGCGCGCGAAGTTCTGCTTCGAGACCGACTGCGTGCCGCCGAACGCGATGACGAGCATGTAGATGAACCCCGCGATCGGGATGGCCATGATGAAGATCGTGAGCATCCAGCTGCCGATCGAGTCGGCGGGAGCCTGGTTCTGAGGCGGCCCGGACTGGTATTGCTGCTGGGGGTACGGCTGGTAGTTCGACACGCCGGCTCCTTCTCTGCTCGACAGGCGATCGGTACGGCGAAGACGCTACGCGCGAGGGCGGGCGGGAACCTGGGAGCGCGGAGTCGACGGGCCGGAGGTGCGGCTCGTGCGCGACGGCTCCTCGGCGTGCGGGAGCGTGTCGGCGCGGACAGAGCGGATCGATGATTATCACAGGTGTGATAGTTTCCGGGCATGGGTCATCTCGAAGTCGTCTCGGCCGCGTACACGCTCGCGGACGGCCGTCCGCTGCTGCGCGACGCATCCCTGCGGGTCGGCCCCGGGGAGCGCGTCGCCCTCATCGGTGCCAACGGCGCGGGGAAGAGCACGCTGCTGCGCATCGTCGCGGGGGAGCTGGCCCCCGATTCGGGGACGGTCGCCCGCAGCGGCGCGATGGGCGCGATGCGCCAGTTCATCGAGGGCGGGACGGTGCGCGAACTGCTGCTCTCCGTCGCGCCGGCGGGCGTCCGCGCGGCGGCGTCCCGCCTCGCCGGAGCGGAGCGGGCGATGACGGAGCGCGGTACGACGGACTCGCAGATGGCGTTCGCCGCGGCCGTGGCGGACTGGGGCGACGCCGGCGGATACGAGGCCGAGGTGCTGTGGGACGCCTGCACGATCGACGCCCTCGGGGAGCCCTTCGACCGGTGCCGGGATCGGCCGCTGTCCACGCTCTCGGGCGGCGAGCAGAAGCGGCTCGCGCTGGAGGCGCTGCTGCGCGGCCCGGACGAGCTCCTGCTGCTGGACGAGCCCGACAACTCGCTCGACGTCCCGGGCAAGCGCCGCCTGGAGGAACAGCTGCGGTCGAGCGGCAAGGGCGTGCTCTTCGTGAGCCACGACCGCGAGCTGCTGGCCCGGACCGCGACCTCGATCGTCACCCTCGAGCTCGGTGCGGCCGGGAGCGCCGCATGGACGCACCCGGGCGGATTCGACACGTACCGCCGGGCCCGGGAACGGCGGTTCGAGCGGCTGGACGAGCTGCGGCGCCGCTGGGACGAGGAGCGGGCGAAGCTCCGCTCGCTGCTGCTCATGTACAAGCAGAAGGCGGCCTACAACTCCGACATGGCCTCCCGGTACCGCGCCGCGCAGACGCGCCTGACGCGGTTCGAGGCCGCGGGACCGCCCGAGGAGCGGCCCCGCGAGCAGCGGCTCGCGATCCATCTGGCCGGCGGCCGCACCGGCAAGCGGGTGCTGCGGTGCGACTCGCTGGAGCTCACGGGGCTCATGCGGCCCTTCGGCTTCGAGGCCGGGTACGGCGACCGGGTCGCGGTGCTCGGCTCGAACGGCTCCGGGAAATCGCATTTCCTGCGGCTGCTCGCAGCAGGGGGCACCGACCCGGCGCCGGAGCAGGCGCCGGTCCCGGGGATGGCCGTAGAGCCCGTGCCGCACACGGGCTCGGCGCGGCTCGGCGCGCGGGTGCGGCCGGGCTGGTTCGCGCAGAACCGGGGCCGCCCCGACCTCGCGGGGCGCACGCTCCTCGAGATCCTGCATCGGGGCGACGGGCGCCGAACGGGCCTGCCCAGGGAGGAGGCGGCGCGCGCACTCGCCCGCTACGAGCTGGCGAGGTCCGCGGAACAGCCGTTCGACTCGCTGTCCGGCGGGCAGCAGGCGCGGATGCAGATCCTGCTGCTGGAACTCGGCGGGGCGAATCTGCTCTTGCTGGACGAGCCCACCGACAACCTCGATCTCGTCTCGGCGGAGGCGCTGCAGCAGGCGCTCGCGGCATTCGACGGTACGGTATTGGCGGTGACCCACGACCGGTGGTTCGCGCGGGACTTCGACCGCTTTCTCGTCTTCGGCGCGGACGGCGATGTCGTCGAGCGGGACGAGCCGGTCTGGGACGAGCCGCGAGTCGACAGGGAACGAGGATGAGTCATGGCCGCACGGATCGACCCCGAGCGTCGGCGCGGGCAGATCGTCGAGGCGGCGTTCCGCCTCGTGGCCGCCGAGGGCACCGAGGGCATGTCGCTCCGCAAGGTCGCCGAGGAATCGGGGTTGAACATCGGCTCCGTGCGGCACTACTTCGACGGGCACCGGGACCTGCTCGCCGCGGCCGCGACCGAGGCCGGCGACCGGATGGGCCGTCGGCTCGCGCGGCATCCCCTCGAGGACATGCGAGGGCTGCGCGGCGACGCCGCGCTCGACGCGCTGCAGGCGCTCGTCGAGGCGGTCATGCCCGTCGACGAGGAGCGGCGCGGCGAGGCCGTCGTGGTGATGGAGCTCATCATGGCCGCTCGCACGAAGCCGGTGTTCCGCGCGATGGCCGAGCGCATGGGCGCTGATCTCAGGACGGTGCTGCAGGAGGCGCTCGAAGCGCTGTCGGTGCCCGACGCCGGGCTCGCCGCCGAGCAGGTGGCCGCCGTGGTCGGGGGATTGACCCTCGACGCGATCACGCCGCACGGCGGCGACCTCGACGAGGATCGGCTGCGGACGGTGCTCCGCGAGCACCTGCGGCTGGTGCTCGGCGCTGCGGCGCCGGCCGCGCGCGACGGGGCGGGCACAGGGCGGTAACGGCTCGGGCGGTAGCGGCCCGGGCGAGTGCAGCCCGGTCAGGCCCAGCCGAGCTCGTGGAGCTGGGCGTCGTCGATGCCGTAGTAGTGGGCGATCTCGTGCACGAGCGTGATGTGCACCTCGTGCCGGAGGGTCTCCTCGTCCTCGCAGATCGAGAGCAGGGGCTCGCGGAAGAGCACGATGCGGTCCGGGAGCTGCCCGTAGCCGTAGTTCGAGCGGTCGAAGAGGTCGTATCCCTCGTAGACCCCCAGCAGGTCGAGGGAGCCGTCCTCGGGCCGGTCCTCGACGACGAAGACGAGGTTCTCGAGTCCGTCGACCATCTCATCGGGCAGCAGATCGAGCTCCTCGATCACGAGCCGCTCGAACTCGTCGAATCCCATCTCCACGGCGTCGCCTTTCGTCTCGTCGTCCGCCCCATTCTGCTACAGCGGGATTCGGCGCATCCGCCTTGAACCGGGCCCGATCGCGCCGGGAACTGCTAGCGTGAGGAGGTTGATCGATTCGACGGCGTCCGGGGACTCCCCGGGCGCCTTCTCGTGCGCCCAGGAGAACCGCGACATGTCCCATCACTTCCCGACTGCATCCGACGAGGCGGCCGCGGCTCCCTCCCGATTCCAGCGCTGGCTCGGCGCTCGCTCGCCCTCCGACTGGGTGGGGATCGGAGCCGTCGCCACACTGCTCCTGATCGCGACCATCACCGGCGGCATGGCGAGCTTCTTCATGATGGGCGGGATCGTCCTGCTGGTGCTCGGGCTCTACGTCGCCGCCACCGGTCGGCGCACCATGTTCGGGATCGGCGGCGGCCGGAGGCTCAGCTATGTGCCGCTCGCCTTCGCGGCGATGCTGGTGCTGGTGGGGAGCACGCTGTTCACCTCGGACGTCGATGACGCCCCTGCGGCCACCGCGGTGCCGACGGCCTCGGAATCGCCGACGCCGAGCCCGACGCCCACGCCGAGTCCTACCCCTACCCCTACCCCGACGCCGACGCCGACGCCGACGCCGACGCCGACGCCGACGCCGACTCCCACGCCCGAACCCGAAGTCGAGGAGGTCGAGGAGGCGGAATACGAGGAGGCGCCCGCCGAGCCTCCGGTGCAGGAGTACGAGGCGCCGGCCCCGGTGCACGAGGCGCCCGAGCCCGTGCAGGAGCAGCCCTCCTCGGTCTACTACGAGAACTGCGATGCGGCCCGTGCCGATGGCGCCGCGCCCGTCTACCGGGGCGACCCCGGCTACCGGCCGGCCCTGGACCGCGACGGGGACGGGATCGGCTGCGAGTAGCGCGGCCGCGGTGCGCGGGAGCGTTGCTATAGTGCTGTGGTGAGGTCCGGCGATCGGGCCTGCGGACGAGGGAGCAGTACCCGCACACGACAAGACTGACTCGAAGGGATCCGGTCATGTCTTGGTTCGTGCTCATTCTGAGCGGGATGCTCGAGGCGGTCTGGGCGACCGCGCTCAGCGCCTCCGACGGTTTTCGCAAGCTCTGGCCCACGGTGCTGTTCTTCGTCACGATGACCGTCAGCACCGTCGGCCTCGCCTGGGCGATGCGCGAGCTGCCGACCGGCACCGCGTACGCGGTGTGGGTGGGCATCGGGGCGACGCTCACGGTGCTCTGGGCGATGGTGACGAAGGCCGAGCGCGTGTCGATCGCCAGGGTCGCGCTGCTTGTCCTGCTCATCGGCTCCGTCGTGGGCCTGAAGGCGGTGAGCTGACATGGCGTGGATCGTCCTGCTCGCCAGCGCCGTATTCGAGGCGGTCTGGGCGACCGCGCTCGGCATGTCCGACGGGTTCACCCGCCCCGGTCCGGTCGTGGTCTTCCTCGTCGCCGTGACGATCAGCATGGCGGGGCTCGGCTGGGCCGCGAAATCGATTCCGATCGGCACCGCCTATGCCGTGTGGACCGGACTCGGCGCGGCGCTCACCGTGACCTACGCGCTGCTCACCGGCGCCGAGCCGTTCTCGGCGTGGAAGCTCGTCTTCCTCGCCGGCATCATCGCGGCGATCGTCGGGCTCAAACTGGTGCCCGCGGAGCGACCGAAGGGCTCGGAGGCGGCGCCGGACGACGCGCCTCCGCGGCGGTGATCCGAGAACTCCCCGAGGCGCCCTCGAATAAACACGGTGGAACCGGCGACGCGCGGCACGCGCTTCCGGGCAGTATCGCGGTATCCCGACACCCGACTGTCCTGGAGAGCACGAGATCATGCAACTGTCCCCCGAATCCGAGTCCATCGTCGCCGCCACCGCAGGCGTCGTCGCCGAGCACGCCGAAGCGATCACCCGCGTCTTCTACCCGGACATGTTCGCCGCGCATCCCGAGCTGCTGAACGTGTTCAACCGGGCCAACCAGGCCATCGGCGAGCAGCCCAAGGCGCTCGCCGCCTCCGTCGTCGCGTTCGCGGTGCAGCTGATCGACCCGGATGCGCCCGACTTCACCCCGGTGCTGCAGCGCATCGCGCACAAGCACGTCTCGCTCGGCATCAGGGCGCGCGAGTACACGATCGTCGGCCGCCACCTGCTCGGGGCCGTCAAGACCGTGCTCGGCGACGCGATCACCCCCGAGGTCGGCGCGGCCTGGGACGAGGTCTACTGGCTCTTCGCCACCTCGCTCATCGCCGAGGAAGCCAGGCTCTACGCGCTCGCGGGCACCGACCCGGAGCAGCCCTGGCGGCGATACCGGGTCGTCGAGCGCTTCGAGGAATCCGACGAGGTGTTCTCGCTGCTGCTCGCCCCCGTCGAAGGCTCGGTGCCCGCGCACCGCACGGGGCAGTACGTCGCGATCGCCGTCGACCTCCCCGACGGCACCCGGCAGCCGCGCCAGTACACCATCTCCTCGGGACCGCGCGGCGACTCGCTCCGCGTCACGATCAAGCGCGTCCGCGGCGTCGACGGCGCACCCGACGGGCAGGTGTCCGGCTGGCTGCACGAGCACGCCCGGGCGGGAACCGTGCTCGACGTCTCGCAGCCGGCCGGCGATCTCGTGCTCGACGAGACGGACGCGCCCATCGTGCTCGTCTCCGCAGGCATCGGCATCACCCCGATCGCCGCCATCATGGAGGATCTCTCGCGCCGGCAGCCCGAGCGCACGGTGCGCCTCTTCCACGCGGACAGGTCCCACGCGCATCACGCCCTCTACGACGGCCTCCGCCGCCAGGTGCTCGCGATGCCCGACGCCCGCGCCCAGAACTGGTACGAGCGGGAGGCGGAGACGGCCCCGACGCTGCATCCCGCGAAGCCGGGGTTCATGGACCTCTCCGACGTCGAGCTCCCCGAGGAGGCGCAGGTGTTCATGTGCGGACCGCTGCCGTTCATGCAGGCGGCCCGACGCGCGCTCATCCGCCAGGGAGTGCCGGCCGAGCGCATCCACTACGAGGTGTTCGGCCCCGACATGTGGGCGCAGAACCCGGAGTAGTCGTGGCGGCGCGAGATCACCCGCGGGACGGGGCGTGCCTGCGCATCGCCTCGAGGGCGTGCCGCTCGAGCTCTGCATCCGCGCTCGCGCCGTCCACCCCGCCGGGGCGCTCAGTGCGCGCCTCCTCGCCCGCAAGCCCCAGCACGAGGATGCAGCGCCGCGCCCCGACGAAGGGATGCAGGGCGCGCAGCTCCATCGGCCCGGGCACCTGCTCGAGCTGATGGCGGACGAGCTTCGCGTGCACCGAGCACACGGCGGGGCGCTCCGCGTCGAGCATCCCCTCGTAGAGGCAGGGCAGCAGGCCGACCGTGAGATCGTGCTCGTCGATCTCGGGCTCGAGCCCCGCATCCTCGAGGTGCTCGTACAGCGCATCCAGCTGGTGCACGGCCCGCTCGCCGAGCGAATCGCGGTGGTCGAGCTCGGGATCCAACCCGCGCAGCAGATCGCCGCGGGCCTTCGCGTCGGCGCTGCGGCGCGCTGCGGCGGGGCTCTGCTCGACCGCGCGCACGGGGGAATAGCCGATCGGCGGCCGTCCCCGACGGCCGGTCTCGACGGGCGCGCCGACGATGAGCCCCTCGTCCTCGAGCACTCGCAGGTGGTCGCGGGCGGTGTTGATGTGGAGACCGGTCTCTTCGGCGAGCGCCTTCAACCGCCTGCCCGGCTCCCGCTGCACGGCATGGAGGAGCCGGAGGCGACTGGGTTGCGTCAGCCCCCGGAAGTCGTCGACGCGCCGAGGCATGCCCCCATGGTAGGGGCGGCGGCGGGGAGAGCGGTCCGAGTCGGCGGTCGCCGCGGCCGCGACATGCGTGGGTCAGATGCGCCGTTTGGGAGACTTGGCCCCATGCCTGGTTTTCATCATGTCGAACTGTGGGTGGCCGAGATCGAGGAGGCCCGGGAGGAGTGGGGCTGGCTGCTGCGCCGAATCGGGTTCGAACCGGCGGGCGAGTGGCCGGAAGGGCGGTCCTGGCAGGCCGACGGCGCCTACCTGACGCTCACGACGAGCCCGAACCTGACCGCGGCCGAGCACGATCGGCGGCGCGCGGGCCTGAACCACCTGGCGTTCCGCGGCGGCACGGCTGAGCAGGTCGACGCGATCATGGCGGAGGCGGAGGCCCACGGCTGGCGGCCGCTCTATCACGAGCGGTATCCGCACGCCGGCGGTCCGCAGCACTACGCGGGCTGGCTCGAGAACTCGGCCGGATTCAAGGCCGAGATCGTCGCCGAGCAGTAGGCGCTTCCTCCTCCGCCGCGGCATCGGCTGCGGCGGATGCGAAGGAGCGGCGGATGTGAGGGATATGCGGGGTATGGATCGGGTGAACCCTGCGTATCCCTCATATCCGGGGAGCTTGAGTGCATATCTCTCATATCCGGGGAGCTTGAGTGCATATCCCTCATATCCGGGGAGCCCGAGTGCGTCTGTCTCACATCGGGGGAGTGTACGCGCGTATCCCTCATATCCGGGGAGCCCGAGTGCGTCTCCCTCACATCGGGGGAGCCCGAATGCATATCTCTCGCATCCGGGGAGCTCGAGCGCGTATGGCTCGCATCGGGGTGGTGGGCCTGCGGCTGCCGCGCATCCGGGTCGGCGCCGCGCGGCTTGCTAGGATGCCCGGGTGATGCAGGCAACGACGCTTCCCAACGGCACCGAAGTCCCCCTCCTCGGGCAGGGCACCTGGTACATCGGCGACCGAGACGAATCCAGGGCCGAGGAGATCGCGACGATCCGCGAGGGCGTCGAGCTGGGCATGACGCTCGTCGATACCGCGGAGATGTACGGCTCCGGCCGCTCCGAGAGCGTCGTGGGGGAGGCGATCCGCCCGGTGCGGGACCGCGTCTTCCTCGTCGACAAGGTGATGCCGATGAACGCCTCGCGCCGCGGTGCGATCGCCGCCTGCGAGCAGTCGCTCGAGGTCCTGGGCACCGACCGGATCGACCTGTACCTGCTGCACTGGCCGGGACCGCATCCGCTCGAGGCGACGATCGAGGCCTTCGAGGAGCTGATCGAGCGCGACCTCATCGGGTCCTGGGGCGTGAGCAACTTCGACCCGGACGATCTCCGGGGCCTGCCCGCGCAGCCGCAGGTGAATCAGATCCTCTACAACCCCTCCCGCCGCGGCGTCGAGTTCGACCTCCTGCCGCAGCATCGCGCTCAGCGGCCGCCGACCACGACGATGGCGTACTCGCCCATCGAGCAGGGGCGCCTACTGACGGACCCGACCCTGACGCGCATCGCCGAGGCGCGCGGCGTCGGCGTCGCACAGGTGCTGCTCGCCTGGGCCATCCGCGAAGGGGATGTCGTGGCCATCCCGAAGGCGTCCACGCGGGAGCACGTGCGCGAGAACGCCGCAGCCGCGGCGCTCGTGCTGACGCCGGAGGAGCTCGCCGACATCGACGCCGCCTTCCCAGCGCCCACCCGCCCGCAGCCGCTGGAGATCCTCTAACCGGGGCGCCGGGCCGGCGCCACCGGGCGCGCGCGGATCGCACGGCACGCGGACTGCTTCAACCCGGAGTCCCGGGCGCCCCGGCGGCGTCGACGCCCTCGCGATCACCGCGGTATCCCACGGCGTCGAGCGCGGCGTGCACCGTGCGCGCGACGAACCGGCCGTCTATCGGGGGCAGGCCGGGCATCATCGCCCGCATGAGCAGCGGGCCCGTGAGCAGATCCGCGATCCATTCGGGATCCGCCCCGGCGGCGATCTCGCCCCTGCCCAGGGCGCGGCCGAGGATGACCGCTGTGTAGGCGCGTCGGGGCGCCAGGTACTCCCGGAAGAACGGGGCGCCGGCCTCGGGGTCGGCTTCGACGTGCGCCAGCCATCCCGCGAGGCCCCTGGTGATCACCGGGTCGGTGAAGAGCCGGTGCTGCCGATGCTGCACTTCGACCAGATCGCCGACGAGGCAGCCGGTGTCGATGTCCTCGTCCGTGCCGTGGCGGGCGGCGAGAACGTGCGGCACGACATCGGCGAGACGCCGGAACCGGCGATAGAAGGCGGGCTTGTTCGTGCCCGCGCGCGCGACGACCCGATCGACGGTGACCGCGGCGTACCCGTGCTCCGCTACCAGCTCGGCGAACGCCCGGACGATGCTCTCGTCGACGCGGGGCTTGCGGGGGCGACCTGGACCGACCATAGTGTTACTGATAGTAACGTAATTCTCTCGACGCGCTGGGGGCGGCATGTACAGACGGATCGTCAGGAACAAGGTGCGAGCCGTCTTCGAGCGGATCAACGCGGGCGACTACATGGCGATGGTCGACGGGCTCGCGCCCTCGTTCGAGTACCGCTTCCACGGGGACCATGCGCTCGGCGGCCGCCGCACGACGCGCGAGTCGATGATCCGCTGGTGGCGACGCATCCTCGACCTCCTCCCGGGCGCGCGCTTCGATATCGACGACATCCTGGTGAACGGCGGTCCGCGGCGCACCCGAGTCGCCGTGCGCGCGTCGATCTCGGGCGACCTCCCCGGGGGCGCGCGCTACCGGAACACGGTGTTCCAGTTCATGACGCTCGCGTGGGGGAAAGTCGTCTCCGTCGAGACGATCGAGGACCTGCAGGTGCTCGAGCGGGCGCTCGCCGCCGCGGCCGCGGGCGGGAAGCCCGAGGCTCTCGCCGAGCCTCTCGAGGACTAGGGCGGGTCGCCCCGCCGCCGCGACGCGTGCGGCACCGGCGCGCGCGTCGGCGCGGCCGGACACGCCCTCCGCCCGGCCGGGGCGTCGTTCCCGTCCGCGTCCGGCCGTAAAATCGGCAGGATCGAAAGGACACTTCTATGACCGACCCCCGAGTCACTCCGCAGGAAGCCTGGGACGTCCTGGCGAACGGCAACGCCCGGTTCGTCGAGGGACAGCTCCTCCACCCGCAGCAGAGCGCCGCCCGACGAAGCGAGCTGTCGGGCAGCCAGGCGCCGAACGCGGCGTTCCTCGGATGCTCGGATTCGCGGGTGGCGGCCGAGATCCTCTTCGACTGCGGCCTCGGTGATCTCTTCGTGGTCCGCAACATCGGCCAGATCTCGAACGACAACACCACCGCGACGATGGAGTTCGCCGTCGCGGAGCTCGGCGTCGCGGTCATCGTGGTGCTCGCGCACTGCTCGTGCGGTGCAGTCGCGGCCGCGATCAACCAGTCCAGCGCGCACCCCAACGAGGTCACGCCGGCGATCAGGCGCGAGCTCGAGAACATCCAGCCCGCCGTGCAGCAGGAATGGCTCAGCGAGCATCGCGAGACGCCGTACGTCGACCCCGAGGCGATCGACGCGGACGCCGTGGGCCGTCGCCATCTCGGCACGACCATCAACTCGCTCATGCGCAGCTCGCGCGTGATCAGCGACGCGGTCGCCGCCGGTCGGCTCGGCATCGTGGGCTGCCAGTACCAGCTCGAGGAGGGTCGCGTGAGCCCGATCGTCGCGGTCGGGCGGCTCTCGGTCGAGCTCGCGCCGGAGGCCCTCGCGTAGCGCCGGCCGCGTCCTCCCCGCGCCGCGGGCGGAAATCCGCGGCGCGGGGTAGGGTGGGGAGTCGGCCGCATCGACCAGTCGCGGCCGCGTCGTCGAGTCGTGGGATGGGGGTGAGGGTTCGTGAACAGCGATAGTTCCAGTCACCGATCTTGCACCGTGCCCTCCCTGCACCGCGGCTCCTCATCGGCATGATCTGAGCCGTTCGCACCTGAGGGCGTGGTTCCCCCATGCCACGCCGCGTCGAGCCGACCCGGCCTGGCCTCGTCTTCTGCGCGAAGGACCAGCTTATGAACGCCAAGCAGATCACCGAGGTGATCGACCTCCAGGACACCATCCAGACGCTCGTCGAGGCGAACGACCTCCCGGGCATCGTCGAAGCCGTGGCCCCGGCCACCGTCGAGCAGCTGAGCTCGCTGCTCGAGCGGCTGCCGATGAACGAGCGCGCCATCGTCTACCGGCTCCTGCCCAAAGAACGGGCCATCGAGGTCTTCGAGAGCTTCTCGCCGGCGCTCCAGAGCGACCTCATCCACGGGCTGCAGGACGGCGAGGTCGCGTCGATCTTCGCCGAGCTCGACCCGGACGACCGCGTCTGGCTGCTCGACGAGCTCCCCGCCTCGCTGGCGCCCCGGCTGCTGCACGGGCTCTCCCAGAAGGACCGCCAGCTCACCGCCGAGGTGCTCGGCTACCCCAAGGGGTCGGTCGGCCGGCGCATGAGCCCCGAGTACGTGTCGACCCGCGCCGAGTACACGGTCGCGCAGGCCATGCGCCGCGTGCGCGCCCGCCTCGACGACGCCGAGACGGTCTACACGCTGCCCGTGCTCGACGGCGGGCGGCGCGTCATCGGCATCGTGAGCCTCCGCGACCTGCTGAGGGCCGAGGACGACCGCCCGGTCGCCGAGATCATGCAGCAGGCCAGGGTCTCCACCGCCTATCAGACGGCGGAGGACGCGGCGAGGAAGTGCGCCGACCTCGGCCTGCTCGCGCTGCCCATCGTCGACAAGGAGTCCCGGCTCGTCGGCGTGCTCACCATCGACGACGCCGTGCGCATCCTCGAGCACGAGGAGACCGAGGACTCCGCGCGCCAGGGCGGCGTCGAGCCGCTGCGGCGCCCCTACTTCGCCACCCCGGTCCGCTCGCTCGTGGGCTCCCGGATCGTCTGGCTGCTCGTCCTCGCGATCGGCGCCACGCTCACGGTGCAGGTGCTCTCGGTGTTCGAGGCCACGCTCGAGCAGGTCACGGTGCTCGCGCTGTTCGTGCCGCTGCTCATCGGCACGGGCGGCAACACCGGCAACCAGGCGGCCACCACGGTCACGAGAGCGCTCGCGCTGGGTGATGTGCGGCCGCGCGACCTCGGGCGGGTGCTGCTGCGGGAGCTCGGCGTCGGCTTCTCGCTCGGCTCGCTCCTCGGGCTCGTGGGCGGGGCGGTCACCGCGCTCATCTACGAGCCGCGCATCGGCCTCGTGATCGGGCTCACGCTGCTCGCGGTCTGCTCGATGGCCGCCACGATCGGCGGCATCATGCCGATGATCGCGAGGGCGCTGCGCGTGGACCCGGCGGTGTTCTCCAACCCGTTCATCACGACCTTCGTCGACGCGACCGGGCTCGTGGTCTACTTCCTCATCGCCAAGGCGGTGCTGCAGCTCTGAGACCGGCGGGCGGGCTCAGGCCTCGAGCTCGTCCGCGTGCGCCTCGCAGCGGATGGGATGCGCGCCGCAGGCCTCGCAGGTCACGAGCCGCTCGCGGCACGCGGGATCGCCGCAGTTCTGCAGCCGCGGCGTCGGCCCGCCGCAGCGGTGGCAGCGGCCGAGCACCTTCGGCGCCGGGGCGAAGTCGATGGACTCGCGGCCGTCGAACACCGTGAGCGAGCCCTCCCAGAGGCCGTCGTTGCCGTACCGCTCGCCGTAGCGGACGATGCCGCCGTCGAGCTGGTACACCTCGCGGAAGCCGCGGGAGACCATGAGGGCGGAGAGGACCTCGCAGCGGACCCCGCCGGTGCAGTAGGTGATGACCGGCCTGTCCTTGAGCTCGTCGTACTTGCCCGACTCGAGCTCGGCGACGAAGTCGTGGGTCGTGCCGGTGTGGGGCACGACCGCGCCCCTGAACCTGCCGATCTCGGCCTCGACCGCGTTGCGGCCGTCGAAGAACACGGCATCCGGCCTGCGCTCCACGAGCTCGTGCAGGGACTCGGGGTCGAGGTGCTCGCCGCCGCCGACCACGCCGTGCTCGTCGACCCGCAGCTCGTCCGGGGCGCCGAAGGACACGATCTCGTCGCGCACCTTGACGCTGAGCCTCGGGAAGTCGGTCGAGAAGCCGTCCTCGTCGAGCGCGGTGCCGTCCGACCATTTCATGTCGACGTCCCGGAAGGCGGGGTACTCGCGGAGCCGGCGGACGTACCGCTTGCAGGCGTCCACGTCGCCGCCGACGGTGCCGTTGATGCCGTGGGGCGAGACGATGATGCGCCCGCGCAGCCCGAGGCGTTCGCAGAGCTCGCGCTGCCAGAGCCGCATCGCCGCCGGGTCCGGGATGGGCGCGAACACGTAGTAGAGCAGGATCTTCGGCACGGCCATGAGATCCGATTCTACGGCGGCGGCACGGCGCGGCGGCGCCCGCCGGCGGTCAGCAGAGGTGCTCGGTATCGGGCGGGTTCAGCGAGGGGCCGGCGAGGAACTGCGCGAGCCGCTGCACGACGTCGTCCGAGATGTCCGCCCCCTTGATCGAGCGGTCGACGTGGGCGAAGTCGCGCGGTCCGTGCACGGTCTCGTGCAGCTCCTCCATCTCGCGGTCCATCCGCGCCGCCGTCGCCGCGCTCTCGGTGAGCTTCTGCACGACCTCCGCGGGCACGTCGCCGTCGTACTTGTAGAAGATCTTGTGCTCGAGCGTGGCCCAGAAGTCCATCGCCACGGTGCGGAACTGCACCTCGACGGGCACGTTCACGGTGCGTGAGGACAGGAACACCGGCACCTGCACGATCGCGTGCAGGGAGCGGTAGCCGTTCGGCTTGGGATTCGCGATGTAGTCCTTGACCTGCAGCACCGTGACGTCGGGCTGGCGCGTGAGCGCCTCGAAGACGCGGTAGGTGTCGGCCGTGAACGAGCAGGTGACGCGCACTCCCGCGATATCGGTGATGCGCCGGATGCTGTCGAGCGAGGGGTCGAGCCCCTTGCGCGAGACCTTGTCGACCACGCTCTCCGGGCTCTTGAGCCGCGTGGAGATCTGCTCGATCGGGTTGTAGCTGTGCAGCTTGTCGAACTCGTCGCGCAGGATGCGGATCTTCGTCGTGATCTCGTCCAACCCGAACTGGTAGGAGAGCATCAGCCGGGTGAAGTCCTCGCGCACCTCCTTGAGCGTCTCAACGAATGTGGTCTGCGTCTCGGGGGTGATGGTCATGACGAACCTGGTCGTCTCCTCGGTCGATGGGGCTGGTGGCGATGCGACGCTGCCGTCGGCAACCAGGGCGAACCTACCGGCCGACCTTGGCCGTACGCTGTGATTCGTCATCCGAGGTCATCGGCGCCCCCGGATACGGCGGGGACGCCAAGGGCCGGGCGGTAGTGTTGGCGGATGATCAGGTACGACGGCGTGACCAAGACCTACCCGGGAGGTTCCGCGGCGGTCGAGGAGTTCTCGCTCACGATCCCGTCGCACAGCACCACCGTGCTCGTCGGCTCCTCGGGATCGGGGAAGACGACGCTGCTGCGCATGGTCAACCGCATGGTCGAGCCGTCCGGCGGGCGCGTGCTCATCGACGACGAGGACGTCCGGCGGCGCGACCCCGTCGCGCTGCGCCGCTCGATCGGATACGTGCTGCAGCACGGCGGCCTCCTGCCGCACCGCACCGTGGCCGAGAACGTCGCGACCGTGCCCATGCTCACGGGGAGGAAGCGCCGCGACGCGGTGCGGGACGCCGGGCCGCTCCTCGAGCGCGTCGGGCTCGACCCCGAGCTGGGCGGGCGCTACCCGGGGCAGCTCTCGGGCGGTCAGCAGCAGCGGGTGGGCGTGGCCCGAGCGCTCGCGGGCGACCCCAACATCCTGCTCATGGACGAGCCCTTCGGCGCCGTCGACCCCATCGTCCGCCGCGAGCTGCAGGACGAGCTGATCCGCCTCCAGCGGGAGCTGCGCAAGACCATCCTCTTCATCACCCACGACGTCGACGAGGCGTTCCGGCTCGGCGAGCAGGTCGTCGTGCTGCGGGACCGGGCGCGGATCGCGCAGCAGGGCGCCCCCGCCGAGATCCTGGCCCGGCCCGCCGACGCGTTCGTCCGGGAGTTCGTCGGGGCGGACCGGTCGGAGCGGAAGCTGCGGGCCGAGCACGTCGACGGCCGCGACATCGCGGTGGACGGCGACGGACGGCCGGTGGGAGTGCTCGAGCCGTGAACTGGTTCGCGAACAACTGGTCGCAGGTGCTCGGCCTCGCCGGCGACCACCTCGCGCTGAGCCTCCCCGCCATCGCGATCAGCGTGCTGCTCGCGATCCCGATCGGCAGGCTCGCCCGGCAGCGGCCGCGCATCGGCTCGCCGCTGCTGAGCGCCGCCACGCTGCTCTACGCCATCCCCGCCCTGCCGATGCTCATCCTCATCCCCGCGATCATCGGCACGCCGCTGCGCTCGGCCGCGACCATGATCGTGGCGCTCGTGCTCTACGGCATCGCGCTCATGGTGCGCACCGCCGCCGACGCGTTCGGCTCGGTCGACCCCCGCGTCCGCGAGGGCGCGATCTCGGTGGGCCATTCGCCGAGGAGCGTGTTCTGGCGGGTCGACCTGCCGCTCGCGGTGCCGGTGCTCGTCTCCGGCGCGCGAGTGGTGACGGTCTCGACCATCAGCCTGGTCACGATCGGCGCCCTCATCGGCATCCCGAGCCTCGGCAGCCTGCTCACGGACGGGTTCCAGCGCGGCATCGCCGGCGAGGTCGTCACCGGCGTCCTCGCCACAGTGCTGCTCGCGCTGGTGCTCGACGGCGCGCTGCTGCTGCTCGGACGGCTGCTCACGCCCTGGACGCGGGCGGCGACGCCGCGGCGCGGCCGGAGGGAGGCGACCGCATGACCCTCATCCTCGAGGCCCTGCAGTGGCTCACCGACCCCGGCAACTGGAGCGGGGCGGGCGGCATCCCGACGCGCCTGCTCGAGCACCTGCTGCTCACCGGGGCGGCGCTCGCGCTCGCGGTCGTCATCGCGATCCCCGCAGGCGTGCTCATCGGGCACTCGCGCCGCGGCTCCGGCGTCATCGGCGCGATCGCCGGCGCCGCCAGGTCCATCCCCACGCTCGGCCTGCTCACGCTGTTCGGGCTCTGGCTCGGCATCGGCCTCGGCGCGCCGCTGCTCGCGCTCGTGGTGCTCGCCGTCCCCTCCCTCCTGGCCGGCTCGTACGCCGGCATCCAGGCCGTCGACCCCGCGCTGCCGGCCGCGGCGAAGGCCGTGGGCATGAACCCGCGGCAGGTGATCCTGCGGGTCGAGGCGCCGCTCGCGCTGCCCGTCATCGTCGGCGGCTTCCGCGCCGCCACCCTGCAGGTCGTCGCCACCGCGACGCTCGCGGCGTACACGGCCGACACGGGCCTCGGGCGCTATCTGTTCGCGGGCCTCAAGACCCGCGACTACGCCCAGATGCTCGGCGGCGCGCTGCTCGTCATCCTGCTCGCGCTGCTGCTCGAGCTCATCCTCGCGGCCGCCCAGCGGCTCGCGAGCACCCGGGTCGCCGACCCGGCACGACGTCGAACCGGACGCCCGGAACCGATCCGGTCCGGCACCACCCCCACGAAGCACTGAGGAGAGAATCATGGCACGCACACCGGCACTGACCACGGGAGCCTTCGCACTCGTCGGCGCCCTCGCGCTCGCGGGCTGCGCGAGCGGAGACCCGCTCGACGCCGAGGGCGACGGCGGCGGGAGCGGCGGCGACGCGGGCGCCATCGTCATCGGCTCCCAGGACTACTACTCGAACGAGATCATCGCCGAGATCTACGCCCAGTCGCTCGAGGAGGCGGGCTTCACCGTCGAGCGCGAGTACCGCATCGGCCAGCGAGAGGTCTACATGCCCGAGCTCGAGGCGGGGGAGATCGACCTGCTGCCCGAGTACACGGGCAACCTGCTGCAGTACTTCGACCCGGAGGCGACGGTGACGAGCCGCGAGGACGTGTACGCGGCGCTCGAGGAGGCGCTGCCCGAGGGGCTGCACGTGCTCGACGACGCCGACGCGACCGACCAGGACTCGTACGTGGTCACCGCGGAGTTCGCCGAGGAGCACTCGCTCGCCGAGATCGGCGACCTCGCGGGCGTCGACGGCCTCGTGCTCGGCGGCAACTCGGAGCTCGAGACCCGGCCCTACGGCCCCGAGGGGCTCTCCTCCGTGTACGGCGTCGACGTGTCGTTCACGCCCATCGAGGACTCGGGCGGTCCGCTCACCGTCAAGGCGCTCCGCGACGGCGACGTGCAGCTCGCGGACATCTACTCGGCCGATCCCGTGCTCGCGGAGGGCGATCTCGTGGTGCTCGAGGACCCGGAGTCCCTGTTCCTCGCCTCGCACGTGGTGCCGGTGGTCTCCGACAACGTCGACGAGGAGGCGGCCGCGGTCATCGACGAGGTCTCCGCGGACCTCACCGCGGAGGACCTCATCCAGATGAACGCGACCTCCGTGCAGGAGGAGAGCTCCGCCGAGGTCATCGCCGCGGACTGGCTCGCCTCGCGCTAGCCGCATCCGCCGGCGCGCTCGGGGCGGCCGTCCGATCCCGGGCGGCCGTCTCATCTCGGCGAAGTGGTCGTCCCGAGGCGGAGCACGGGATCGAGGCGGGTCTCGCGGTGGGGGAGCGCCGCGGGCGAGTCGAGGCGCTCGAAGAACCGCTCGGCCGCGAGCTTGCCCACCTCGTAGGTCCGCTGATCCACCGAGGCGAGTCGGATGAGGCTCGACTTCGCGAAGTGGGTGTAGTCCACGCCGATCACCGAGACGTCCTCCGGGATCCGGTACCCGGCCTCGATCAGCGCCTCCATCACGCCGATGGCGATGAAGTCGTTGAAGGCGAACACGGCGGTGAACGGCCGGCCGTCTGCGAGCGCCGTCGTGACGGCGCGGCGCCCGTCCTCGGGGGTAACGTGATCGGTGCGGACGATGAACGGCTCGCACCGTGCGGCCGCCATCGCGCGCTCGTACCCCTCGCCGCGCTCCTGGTGCGGGATGCTCTGCGGGCTGCCGACGTGGAGGATCTCGCGGTGGCCGAGCTCGAGGAGGTGCTCGGTCGCGAGCCTGCCGATGTTGAGGTCGTCGGCGAGCACGCTGTCCACGAAGGGCACGTTCACGGCCCGGGTCGTGACGACGGTGGGGATGGACTGCGCGAAGCGCGCCAGCGCGTCGACATCGCCCACGTATCCGGCCAGGATGAGCCCGTCCACCTGGTGCGAGCGCAGCCGCTGGATCTTGAAGGCCTCGACCTGCGGGTCGAGCGAGCCCACCGCGAGCAGGGGCTGGACGGGGGTGCCGGCGAGCCCGTCGACGATGCCCTCGTAGATCTCGGCGAAGAACGTGTTCTGCAGCGAGTCGAGCAGGACGCCGACGGTGTTGGTGCGCTGGCTCGCGAGCTTGCTCGCCAGGAGGTTCGGGACGTATCCGAGGTCCTCCGCGGCCTTGAGCACCTTCGCGCGGCTCTCCGGGGCGACGGAGTCCCGGCCGCGCATGACGAGGGAGACGAGGGCGCGGGAGACGTTCGCGCGGCGGGCCACGTCCTGCATGGTCACGCGCTTCGGTCGGTGCTCATCCGTCATGGTCGTTCCTTCGGCTCGCGCTCCCGGCGAGGTTGGCCGCACCGTGATGACTATTAGTCTAGGGACTCGGCACCGTCAAGGACGACAACGTCGACTCGCCTTGCAATGATGCAAGTTTGTCGCGAACCGAATCGAGTCAGGGCGCGATGTTCTTTTCGAGAGCTGAGACGCGAGTAAGTTATATTGACCGTACAAATTGACGTGCTCCATGTGGAGCCGCGGCATCAGCGAAGCGGACCGCGAAGATGCGGTCGGGAGGAGCGCGACATGAGCACTCAACTGCACATTCCCAAGCCCCGAATCGAAGACCCACGAAACGCCCCTACGCTGCGTTGGGGCATCATGGGGCCAGGACGGATTGCCGGGGATTTCGCGAGTTCTCTTCGCACGCATACGAATCAAGTGCTTGCCGGGGTGGGGTCGCGCAGCGGGGCGCGCGGGGAAAACTTTGCACGCGAGCACCACATCGAGCATTCGTATGAAAGCTATGAAGCGCTCGCCTCGGCCGAGGACATCGACATCGTCTACGTAGCGACACCGCACCCGTTTCATGTCGAATGCGCTCGGATCGCCCTGGAAAGTGGCAAGCACGTGCTTGTCGAGAAGCCGCTTGCGATTAATGCCGCGGAGGCAGAAGCACTCTCCGCATTGGCACGGGAACGAGGGCTCTTCGCGATGGAGGCGATGTGGGCACGCTTCACGCCGGCTGCGGATGTCATTCGTCAGTTGCTCGAGAATGGCGCGCTTGGTGAACTGCAGTATTTCCGAGCAGACCTCGGCGAATACTTCGCCCCCGAGCCCGGGGCCCGGCTTTTCGACCCGGAGTTGGGTGGCGGATCACTGCTCGATCTGGGGGTCTACCTGCTCGCCTACGACGCGTTCGTCTTCGGAGGAGCTCCCGACCAGATCGACGTAAGCGGCAACCGGGCCGTCACCGGTGTGAGCGCCGATGTGGCGCTGACTCTGCGCCACGGCGCGGCGATCTCGCAGCTTTTCACCACGCTGGACGCCCGAACACCGACCGAGGCATTCCTCAAAGGGGCGAATGCAGTCCTCGAGATCTCGGCACCGTTTTATGCACCATCGGCTCTGACGCTGCGGGCTAACGATGCCTCCTCCGCGGTCACCGAGCGCTACGCAGTCCGTACTCAGGCGGACGGCCTCTGCTACGAGGCCGCGGAAGCGGCGAGGTGCGTCGCCGAAGGACGTACCGAATCGCGACTGCATCCTCTCGAGGACACCATCGGAACACTGCGCATGCTCGACCGGGCCGAAGCGATGCTCGATTAGCCGGGCCGTCTGCAGCGCGGGCAGCGCAGATCTGCGGTGCGTGAACAACGATGACGCGCTCGAGTGAATTCTCGAGCGCGTCATCGCCTGCGTACTGCCGGAGGTCAGGTGCGTTCCTCGGGCGGGAGGGTTTGGACGGACTCGGTAACGGGCACATGGCCCACGCCGGCCGAGGAATCGTCTTCGATCTCGTCGCGGATGACGCGAACCGTGTCGGTGTCCGTCCCGGCCTGTCGAAGCTCATGGACGAGCTGTTCGAGTTCGGCGCCACCTGCCATGAGGCCGGTGAGCTCCTCGAGCGTGATCTCCGATTTCTCGTGGTAGCCGATGCTCTGACCGCGCTTGAGGAGCAGGAATCTGTCGCCCACCGGGTACGCGTGGTGAGGGTTGTGCGAGATGAAGATCACCCCGAGGCCGCGATCACGAGCTTGCACGATATACCGCAGCACGACCCCCGACTGTTTCACGCCGAGAGCCGCGGTCGGCTCGTCGAGAATCAGCACCTTCGCCCCGAAGTACACCGCACGGGCGATCGCGACGCACTGTCGCTCACCTCCCGACAAGGTGCCGATGGGCTGGTCGACATCCCGGAGGTCGATTCCCATATCCAGCAGCTCCTGCTTCGCGGTCTTCTTCATGAAGTCGACGTCCATTCTCCGAAATGGACCCCACCCCTTCGTGATCTCGGAGCCGAGAAAGAAGTTCCGCCACACCGGCATGAGCGGCGCGATAGCGAGGTCCTGATAGACCGTTGCAATACCACGGTTGAGCGCGTCTCGGGGCGATGAGAATCTGACCGCTTCACCGTCGACGAGATAGGTGCCCTCGGTGTTCTGATGCAGGCCGGCGATGATCTTGATCAAGGTCGATTTGCCGGCACCGTTGTCGCCGAGTACGCACATGACTTCGCCGCTGGCCACTTTCAGGCTGACGTCTCGGAGAGCGATGATGTTGCCGTACCGCTTTCCCGCGTCTCGCAACTCGACGAGTGGCTTCTCGGCCGTTGCAGTGGTGTTCATTTTTTCCCTCCTTTACCTGCGCGCCGTTGCAGTGTGAAGTTCAGTACCGTCGCGCCGAGGAGCATGGCGCCGAGGAAGAACTTCAACCAGTCCGGGTTCCACTCGGCGTATACGACGCCCTTGAGCGCCATGCCGTAGATCAGGGCGCCGATCGCACCGCCGATCGCACTGCCATAGCCGCCCGTCATGAGGCACCCGCCGACGACCGCGGCGATGATGTAGAGGAACTCGTTGCCGACTCCTTCGCCGGACTGCACGGTTCGGAACGCAAAGAGCTGGTGCATGCCCAGCAGCCAGGCGCAGAAGCTCACTCCCATGTAGAGTCCGATCTTCGTCCGAACTACGGGTACGCCGACAGCGCGAGCCGCTTCGGGAGCACCACCGCTTGCGAAGATCCAGTTGCCCACGCGCGTGCGCTTGAGGATCCAAGTGGCGACGATCACCAGCGCGATCCAGTAGATGACCGTGATCTTCACACTTACGCCGAAAATCGGGATGTCCGCGGCGAATATCGCCGCAGCGGCATCGAAGCCGGCCGCCGGTGCGATCGTAGGCGTGGCCACGCCCCCGGTGATGAGGCGGGTAAGACCGAGGTTGAGACCGGTCAGCATGAAGAAGGTCGCCAGCGTCACGATGAAGCTCGCGAGCCGTGTCTTCGTCAGAAGCCAGCCGTTGAGGAGTCCGATTCCCAGCGAGATGGCCAGCGAGACGATGACGCCTAGCCAGACATTCGAGCCGAACCAGTAGATCGTCAGTGCGCCGGCGAGTCCGGCGGTAGTGACCGCCACACCGGCCGACAGATCGACCTCCCCGCCGATCATCAGCAGTGATACGCCGACGGCCATGATGCCGACCGTGGAAGCCCCGTAGAGCGTCGTCGCGATCGAGGCGGGTTGTGTGAACTGGGGAGCGACGACCGCGAAGAGGACTGCCAGCACTACCGCGGCGGCGGTGGCACCCGCCTCCGGCTTCGTGAAGAAACGCACGAAGACGGAGGCGGAAGCGATCCGCTCGTCGCCTGACTTGGTTGCTACTTGAGCATTCATGAATCAGGTTCCTTGGGCTCGGTGCGGTCGGTCAGCGGGTGCCGTTGTTGACGTACTCGCTCAGGGTGTCTGCTTGATCCGGGGTGATGACCGCCGGGCCCGTCAGTACGGGCTGTCCGCCGCCGAGGACGTTCGCATTGGTCTTGTAGAGCCACACGGCGTCGACTGCGGAGTACCCCTGCAGGTACGGCTGCTGATCGATCGCGAAGACGAGGTCGCCATTTCCAAGGCCCTCCGCGACGTCCGGGTTCATGTCGAAGGTCGCGAGTTGGGCGCTACTGCCCGCTTCGGCGATGGATTCGAGAGCGATCGGGGCCTGGGGAGCACCGAGTGTGAGCACATAGTCGATCGAGCTATCGGTTTGCAGCTTTGCCGTGATCGTGGAGGAGATATTCGTCGGGTCGGCGGCGGTCACGTAGATGATCTCCATTTCGCCTTCGAGCGTCTCCTCGACGCCCGCGCAGCGAGACTCGAGGCCGACATGCCCCTGCTCCTGAATGACGCACAGCACGCTCTGCGCCCCCAGCTCGTTGAATTTCTCACCGGCCGCGTTGCCGGCGACGGTCTCGTCCTGGCCGAAGTGCGCGAGAACGCCCATATCCTCCCACGCATCCTCACCGGCGTTGATGCTGAATACCGGGATGCCCGCATCGGTGGCCTTCTGCACCGCGGAAGCCATCGCCTCGGGTTTCGCCAGGGTGACGACGATGCCGTCCACGCCTTGATCGATCGCCTGCTCCACGAGCTGGGACTGGCGGGCTCCGTCCGGGTCCGAGCTGTACAGCAGCTCGATCCCGTTCTTCGCGGCTGCCGCTTCAGCACCCTTGCGAAGGATGTCCCAGAACGTGTCACCAGGAGTCGAGTGGGTGATCAGGGCGACCTTGAGAGTCGTCTCGCCCGCCCCCTCTGCGGCGTTCTCGCCTTGCACACCGGCCGGTCCGCTGCAGGCTGCGAGAAGTATGGCGCTCGTTGCGGCAAGTGCCGCGATTCCGAGGCGCGTCCAGCGTCTGACACTCTTCAACATGATTTCACTCCATTGTGTTTCTCATTGAATACGCTCGGACGACGATGTCCGCGCGCGTGATTTTGAGTTGTTGTCTTCACAAGCCAACCGCTCGAGCTTAGAGTACCTGCTCGGTTCCCCAATGATCGGCCATGCGGTCAAGTTCGGGTAACGGTTTGACAGACTTGTCCGCCTCGGCCCTGCCGGATGAGCTTCGTTGTTCTGGCCGGCCAGTCCGGACGGGCTCCACTCGACGAGGTGTGCTCGCCATTTGGAACGCTCCAAATCTTGTAGCGGATTCGTCCTGGTGTCAAGGCGGAAGGGCGTTGGCGAGGGTGGATCGCAGGGCTGTTGGAGGAAGCCCCACGAATTTCGCTCTTTCCTCCTGCGTCATGAATAGCCGGTCTGCATCGAGGAACCGGGTCCTGGCTGGAAGACCCGCTGGGAACGCCAGCTCAGCGGTCCTCGCGAGTCGTTTCGTCGTCCCCGTCGGGCCGGGCGTGGTCCCGCCGGTAGCGGCTCGGCGTGAACCCCAGCACCGACCGGAAATCGGCGGTGAGATGCGCGTGATCCGCGTAGCCGAGCTCGGCCGCGGTGCGGGCGATCCCGGCCTCAGGGTCCTCCCGCAGCCGCTGCGCCGCCTCCTGCAGCCGATAGCGGCGGATCACCGCGAGCGGCGGAAGCCCGATCCAGCGCCGGGCGAGGCGCTGCAGCGATCGGGGCGAGATCGCGAGCCGCTCGGCGAGCTGCTCGACGCGGAGGACGTCGCGGTCCGCCGCCACGACCTCCTCGAGACGGTTCGCGAGCAGCGCCTCCTCGCCGGGCGGCGGGATGGTCGCGGCGGCCCAGTCCGCGAAGCGCGCTGCCGCGCGAGCCTCGGCCTCCCCGTCTTCGGGCCCGGCCATCGCCTCGGCGATCGAGCGGTGCAGGTCCGCCGCCTCGAAGGGGGCCTCGGCATCGCGGAGCGTCGAGAGCGAGGAGGCGCCGGGGAGCAGGCCCGCCGCGCCGGCCGGCCGCAGCAGCGCACCCACGGCCCAGCCTGCGCCGGCGAGATCGCGGTGCAAGATACGGGTCTGCGGGCCCACGAAGGAGACACCTCCGGGCTCGACCACGAGGTTGGAGGCGGGGAAGGGCAGCACCTCCTGCCGGGAGACCCGCCCCGGCGGCAGCCGCCAGCGCGGGATCCAGAACCAGCGGACCCGGTCGGCGAGGTCGGGCGGCGCGAGGATCCTCGCGAACGAGGGCAGCCTCGACGGGTAGAGGACGCCCCGGGGATCCGGTTCCTGCGGCATGGCGCCCTCCCGTCGCGAATCTTCAAGCCCCGCGCCCGCGCGGCGGCCTACTGTTGCCGCATGAACGAACACAACGCATCCGACCGCGGCGCCACCGGCGCGCATACCACCAGGGGCGTCCCGCACGGCGTGACCAGCCTCACCCCGTTTCTCGCCATCGGGAACGCAGGGGAGGCGATCGAATTCTACAAGTCGGTCTTCGACGCCCGCGTCGTGGACGTGACCGAGATGGGCGGGCTGATCGTGCACGCCGTGCTCGCCTTCCAGCAGGGCCAGCTGCAGCTCGGCGAGCCCAACCCCGACTTCGGACTGGTGTCCGCGCCCGAGGGGGAGGCGGACTGCTATTCGATGGGCCTGTACGTCGAGGACGCCGACGCGGTCGTCGCGCGTGCCGAGGCCGCCGGCGCGACCATCCGCGAGCCGCTCTCGAACTTCGTGTCCGGCGACCGCTTTGCCTCCGTCAGGGATCCGTTCGGCGTGCGGTGGTCCATCATGTCCAGGGTCGAGGACCTGTCCGAGGAGGAGAGCGCGCGCCGCGTGGCCGAATGGGCGGCGGCGCAGGAGGGCGGCGCCTCAGCCTGAGCCCTCGGCGCGCCGCTCCCCGGGCGCTCTCGGCCGGGACCACGCGAGCAGCGCCGCGCCGCACAGCAGCGCGGCGGCGACGCCCAGGACCGCGCCCGCGAGCGTGTCGGTGGTCCAGTGCGCCGCGACGACGGTGCGCGAGAACCCCATGAGCACGGTCCAGGCGATGCCGGCGACGAGCACCGCGACGCGCGGGAAGAGCAGCCACAGCACCACGGCGATGGTCGCCGCGTTGGCGGTGTGGCCGGAGGGGAACGAGCCGAAATCGCTCGTCACCATGAGATCCTCCGGCCGCGCCCTGGCGAAGAGGTGCTTGAGGATCTGCACGAGGCCGGCGCTGAACGCGAAGGCCGCGATGGCGAAGACGCCCGTCCGCCAGCCCCGCAGGGCGGTCACAGCCGCGGCGATGAGGACGGGCGCGATCCAGACCCCGATGACCCCGCCGCCGACCCGGTCCAGCCCGTGCGCGACCGCGACGAGCCACGGGGCCCGGGTTTCCGCGATCAGGCCGTTCCACCACCGGTCCAGCGCCGTGGGATCCGGACCCCAGGCGACCAGCGCGCCGATGGCGAGCGCGAGCGCGAGCAGGCCGAGGCCCAGGCCGAGTTGGACGCGTCGACGCGTCAGCACATCCTCCATGCCGGATCAGGCCGGGCGGGCGGGGTCGGCGCTGAGGACGATCGGCGACGGGCCGGATGCGGGGCCCGTCGGGCGGCATCGCGTGGCGGCAGGAATCGGCATGCTGCCCCACGCTACTGCACCGGGCTCCGGGGAAGGCTGCGGCGCCGGCCCGCGCCGGTTGCGCGGGCGCGCGCGAGTCTGGTGTAATTGGCGCCGCTGGCCGATGGCTCGTCCAGATCGGCCGGCATCGCTGCTTCCGGCGTCGTGCCGAGCGCATCGTCCGCCGTCACGAGGGCATCCGCCTCCGCGGGGACCGGTCTGGGACGCCTCGAGCCGCGTCCACCGCATCCTCGAACCCGCCGGGAAGGAGCCCCGCATGGCGCGCCGCCCCGTGGCTGCCGAGGCGCCCGGCACCGTGTCCTTCCTCGCGCTCATGGCCATGGTCGTGGGATCGATGGTCGGCGCCGGGGTGTTCTCGCTGCCGCAGCGCTTCGCGCAGAGCACGGGTGTCGCCGGCGCCCTGCTCACCTGGGGCCTCGCGGGCGCGGGCATGTTCGCCATCGCCCTGGTCTTCCAGCGCCTGGCGCTGCGCCGGCCCGACCTCGACACGGGCGTCTACACCTACGCCCGGAACGGATTCGGGCAGTACGTCGGCTTCTTCGCGGCCGCGGGCTACTGGGCGAGCTCGTGCATCGGCAACGTCACCTACTGGGTGCTCATCATGTCCACGCTGGGCCAGTGGTTCCCCGCGCTCGGGCAGGGCAGCACCCCGCTCGCGATCGGCCTCTCCTCGCTCGGGCTCTGGGCCTTCTACCTGCTGCTCCGCGCGGGCGCCCAGCAGGCGGCCGCGCTGAACCGCATCGTGACCATCGCGAAGGTGATCCCCATCGTGGTCTTCCTCGTGATCGCGGCGGCGGCGCTCGACCCGGCCGTGTTCGCCGAGAACTGGAGCGGCGCCGAGCACGCCGGGCCGGTGTTCGAGCAGTTGCGGGGCACCATGCTCGTGACCGTGTTCGTCTTCCTCGGCATCGAGGGCGCGAGCGTGTTCTCGCGGCACGCCCGGCGCAGGCGGGACGTCGGCCGCGCGACGGTGCTCGGATTCCTGACGGTGCTGTCGATCTTCGCGGCCGTGACCGTGCTCTCCTACGGCGTGCTGCCCGTGAGCGAGATCGCGCGGCTGCAGCAGCCGTCGATGGCGGGCGTGCTCGAGGCCGTCGTCGGGCCGTGGGCGTCGGTCTTCGTCGGGGTCGGCCTCATCGTCGCCGTGCTCGGGGCGTATCTCGCCTGGACCATGATGGCCGCCGAGGTCATCTACGCCGCTGCGCAGGACGGCGGCATGCCGAGGATCTTCGGCAGGCAGAACCGCCGGGCGGCGCCGTCGAACGCGCTGTTCGCGAGCACCCTCCTCGCGCAGGTCGTGCTGCTGCTCACGGTCTTCTCGGACAACGCGTTCTCGTTCGCGCTCGACATGACGGCCGTCATGGCGCTCTTCCCGTTCCTGCTCACCTCGCTGTTCGCGCTGCGCCTGAGCCTCGGCCGCGAGCGGGAGGGGCGACGGGACGCCGTCGTCGCGCTGGCCGCCACCGGCTACACCGTGTTCCTGCTCATCGCGGCGGGCTTCGAGCTCACCCTGCTCGCCTCGCTGTTCTACGCCCCGGCCACGCTGCTGTTCGTCATCGCGCGCAGGCAGCAGGGGCTGAAGCCGTTCACGCGCGGCGAGCTCGCCCTCTTCGCCGTCGTCCTCGCGATCGCGCTCGCCGTCGTCTGGGCGCTGGCGACCGGCCGCATGACGCTCTGAGACGCGGACGGCGAGGACTCCGTAGGCTGTCCTGAGCATCGAAGCGCCTCGGACGGGGCGGGCCGGCCGCGGCCGGCGGAGGGGAGAGGCATGGCGCGTAAAGGCTTTCTCGGCAGGCAGGAGCCGCCGCGCGGCGACGAGGCCCGGCCGCCCGTGCTCGTGCGCCGGATCGAGCGCGGCGTTCCGCTGGAGCTCGACACCGGCTGCGACTTCGAGGAGGCGCTGCGGTACACGGCGGAGTCGGAGGACCGCATGACGCTCACGGTCTTCCCGCGGCCGGATGTCGAGGAGATCGCGGAGTTCGCGACGGCGTGGCAGCTGCATCCGCTGCTCACCGAGGACCTGCTCCAGGGCGGCCAGCGGCCGAAGCTGGAGCGCTACGGCGACGTGCTCTTCGTCGCCGTGAGGTCGGCCCGCTACCTCGACGCGCGGGAGGAGGTGGAGTTCAGCGAGTTCCACCTCGTCATGCGGTCGCAGAACCTCGCCATCATCTGCCAGGACGGACGGCTCGTCAACGGCGCGACCATCGGCCCCGACGTGCTGCGGCACGCCGACGACGCCGACGCGCCGCTCGGGAACGGCGCCCCCATCCTCGACGACCACGAGCTGCTGAGCCTCGGCCCGGAGGCGATGCTCTACCGGCTGCTCGACGCGGTGGTGGACGGCTACCGCCCCGTGCTGGACGGGCTCCAGGTGGACCTCGAGCAGATCGAGCGGCAGGTGTTCAGCGGGGACCCCGCCGCGGCGGAGCGCATCTACCGGTTGAGCCAGGAGGTCATCGACGTGCAGCACGCCGCGACCTCGCTCGCGAAGATCCTGCTGCGGCTCCACGAGGGCGCGAGCAAGTACCGCATCCCCGCCGAGCTGCAGGCGTACCTGCAGGACGTCGGCGACCACCTGACTCGCGTGAACACCGAGACGAACGAGCTGCGCGAGCTGCTCGCGCAGATCCTCAACGTGAACGCGACGCTCGTGGCCCAGCGCCAGAACGAGGACATGAAGAAGATCTCGGGCTGGGCCGCGATCCTCTTCGCTCCGACGCTGATCGCGGCGGTGTACGGCATGAACTTCGACATCATGCCCGAGCTGCACTGGGTGTTCGGCTATCCTCTCGCGGTCGGGGCCATGGTGGCCTTCGCTGCGCTGCTCTACTTCACCTTCAAGCGCAAGAAATGGATGTGACGGCCCTCGCGATCCCGGGCGGGCCGGGATAGGCGCGGGTCGGCTGCGGGATACTGGGACCATGGCCCCCTCCGCCGCGGCGCTCGCCGAACGGCTGGTCGCCGCGGTGCGCGACGACCCGGGGAAGCGCGTGCGACTGCTCGTCCGCCTCTACGCGCATCCGGAGATCGGGCGGAGCAGGCTGCCCTATCGGCGCGCGGCGGTGGCCTTCATGCGCTGGCAGCTCCGGCGGGGCCTGCTCGACCCGGGTGCCGGGAGCCCCTGGTGGCGGGCGATGAACGAGGACCTGCTCCGCACGAGCGCGGAGGCGGGCTACCTCGTCGCGGGGCGTCCCGGCGGCCCGTCCTCGCCGGCGGCGGCCTCGGCGGTCCGGTTCCTGCGCCGACCGTCGGCGCGGCACTGGTACCACGCGCACAACGCCTCCGTTGCGAGCGCCTACCTGCGGCACGAGGCGCTGGCCGCGGCGGAGGGGCGGGTCGAGCGGTTCTTCCTCAACCTCGTCCTCATGCGGGTGCTCTACGCGCACGCGCTCGTGGCGGCCCCTCGGCTGGCGCTCGGACCGCTGGCGCCGCTCGGGCCGGTCCTCGGCGATCCGCGGGTTGGGTTCAGCGGCATCTTCTTATCGCTCTCGAGGGTGCTGCCCAACCGGTATCCGCTCGGCGAGGATGTCGCCCCGTACGTCGCGCGGGAGCACGGCCTCGGCCGGCTGCTCGACCACGGACTCGTCCAGCCGCGGCTCCGGGCGCTCTACGACTGGTCCGCGGCCGAACTCGGCATCCCCGAGCTCGCCGGGCTCCTCGTCGACGGCGTGCCCGCCTACGCGTGGCCGGCGGGGGACGACGCCGACTGGCGGCCCGGCGCCGGGCCGGTCGTCCGGGCCGCGCGAAGGCTGCTGCCGGTCCGCGACGCGCGGGTGCCATCTTGGGGGATCCGCCATCCGCGTTCCTAGGAACCTCCGGCGCGCCCCGCATCCTCCGCGCGGCCTCGGGCGGCCGAGGGCATCTCGACGACGACCCGGTGGGCGCGCAGGAGCAGCTCGACGGTCCGGCCGACCTCGGCGTCGCGGCGCGAGGCATCCCAGCCGAGCACGGGCGCGACCGCATCGGCCGCGGCGCGCAGCCCGTCGTGGCGGAGCCCGCCGGTGAACGCGAGGGAGGTGCGGCGGAGCAGCAGGTCGTCCAGATGCACGACCTCCTCGTGCGCGGCGAGATGGGCGAGCTCTTCGGCGAAGTAGCCGGGGAGCTCCGCGAGGGGCTCGGCACGCGCCGGGATCGCCTCGAGCACCTCGGCCGCCTTCGTGCCGTACCGGTCGAGCATCCGCTCCACCGTCGCCGCGGCATGGCCGCGGCCGTGCCGGGCGACCCAGATCGTCCGCGAGGCCCGGTCGATGGGGAAGCCGATGCCGCCGCCGATCACGGTGGTGCGGGTGTCCACGCTCCGCCGCCGGCCGAGCGCCGACAGCGTCTCGTCGGCCAGGTGCTCGCCGAGCGCGCGGAACGTCGTCCACTTGCCTCCCACGAGGCTCAGCAGCGCGGCGCCGCCGACGCGCCCGCGCTCGATGCGGTAGTCGCGGGAGATGAAGCCCGGCGCCGCGTCGTCCTGCCGGGGGAGCGGCCGGATGCCGGAGAAGGTGTAGACGATCTGCGAGCGCTCGACCGGGATCGAGGGGAAGACGTGCCCGATGAGGTCGAAGAAGTAGTCGATCTCCTCGTCGGTGCAGACCGGGGCCTCGCCGGGATCGGCGCGGAGGTCGGTGGTGCCCACGAGGACGCGGCCCTTGAGGGGGTAGATGAGCACGATGCGGCCGTCGGAGTGCTCGAAGAACAGCTCGCGGCCGCGGGTGGCCGCGAGCAGCTGCGGGTGGTCGAGGACGATGTGGGAGCCCTTGGTGCCGCCCATGAACTCGGTCGGCGCTCCGAGCGCGGCGTTGGTGCGGTCCGTCCACGGCCCCGACGCGTTGACGACGACATCCGCGGCGAAGGGGAAGGTCTCGCCGCCGACCTCGTCGCGGAGCAGGACGCCGTCCTCGGCGGCGCCCGTCGCCGAGAGGTAGTTCGCGGCTCGCGCGCTCGGCGCGCCCGAGCGGTCGGCGCCGGCGGCGAGTCCGTCCGAGAGCACGTCGAGCGCGAGGCGCTCGGGATCGTGCATCGACGCGTCGTAGTAGGTGGCCGTGTACTTCAGCGAGGGGTTGAGCCAGGGCAGGTCCCGGAGCGACCTCGCGCGGCCGTGGAAGCGGTGCGGCGGCACCCGCGTGGAGCCGCGGGAGAACGCGTCGTAGAGCGTGAGCCCGGTCTTGATGAGCGCGGCGCCGCGCTCCCGGGGCTCGCCGCGGCCGTGCGTCACGAGCAGGCGGAACGGGGCGCTGAGCAGGCCCGAGAAGGTGGAGAAGATCGGGATGGTGGTCTTGAGCGGCCGCACGTAGTGCGGGGCGTTGCGGATGAGCCGGTTGCGCTCCTGCACGGCCTCCCGCACGAGCCGGAACTCGCCGTTCTCGAGATAGCGGATGCCGCCGTGGATCATGTGGCTCGACGCGGAGGAGGCGCCCGAGGCGAAATCGCCCCGCTCGACGAGGGCCACGTCCACGCCCTGGAGTGCGAGCTCGCGGAAGGCGGCGATGCCGTTGATCCCGCCGCCGATGACGAGCACCTCGGCCCGAGGCCGGGAGCGGAGCTCGGCGACCCTGGCGCGGAGGGGCCGGGCGGCCCCGTTTGCGGATGACGTCATGCGGATTCGCTCCTCGGCGTCCGGCCGGCTGCCCCGACCTCGGCGGCCCGGTTCTTCCGGGCGTCGAGGACCAGCCAGACGATGTGCGTGATGGTGAAGGCGAGCAGCAGCCAGACCATGACCCCGACCATGCCCAGGCCTCCGTCGTTGACATACCGGTGGATCGAGGCGTCGAACTGCTCCCGGTACCGGCTCTGCGCCTCGTTCATCAGCGGCGCGGCGATGAAGAAGAACACCATGCCTCCGAGGTACCAGAGCCAGGCGCCGATGGCGCCCACCCCGTCGAGGGCGCGCATCCACCAGCAGGCCGCGGTGATCGCGAATACCAGCAGGAGCAGGAGCGAGAGCGGCTCGAGGTCGACGGCCACCGCATCGTCAGCGATGACGGTGAGGTGGAGGAAGACCGTGGTCGGCGCGGCCGCGACCACGCCGGCGATCGTGGCGACCGGCCAGGCGGTGCGCCTCCTGACGAGGTCGAGGACCACCGCGATGGCCGCCATCACCATGGCGAGGGAGGGGACGAAGAGCTCCGGGATGCGATGCGGGTCCGGCAGGCAGCCCTCCGGATAGGATCCCTCGCAGCCGCGCATCGCCTCGGCGCCGAGTTCGTAGAGGGAGATGTGCGCCACGCGGAGCTCGATCGTGATCCAGCTCAGCAGCGCCAGGGAAGCGATCAGCGCTGCGAGTGCGGCGACGCCGAAGAAGCGGGCGCCGGCGCGCGAGCCTCGGAGCGAGACCGCCGTGCTCGACAGCACCGTGGCGATGACGGTGAGGATCACCCAGGCGATGACGAGGCCGTTCCCCGGAAGGTCGACGCCCTCCGGCACCGCTCCGTCGAGGAGGGCCGGGATGGAGGCGAAGGCGGCGATCTCGGCGGCGGTGGAGAGCAGCCACACCCAGATGCGTCGGCTCGGCGGCGGCACCGCGTGGGCCGCGACCTGCGCTTCATCGGCCGCGTCCGCGGATGCGGGGCGCGCCGCCGCGTCCTGGTGCTGGTTCATCGTTCATCCCCTTCCGGGCGGGATGCGAACACGGTAGCCGATCGCGCGCGGGGCGGCGTCACCGCCGCACGGGGCGGCATCGGACGCCCCCCCGTATTCCCGCCCCGTATTCCTACCCCGCATATTCCCGCCGCGTGCATCACTGCCACGTGCATCACTGCCACACGAAGAGGAGCTGCTCCTCGCTGTCCGGCTGCGTGTAGCCGGACTTGTACTGGATGCGGACGCCCTCCGGCACCGCGTCGGAGGCGGTGATGAACTCGACGGGGAAGGCCCCCGCCGATTCGTCGGCCACCTGCATGAAGTCGGGGTCCTGGCCGGAGGCCGACCACAGGGGCAGAGGTTGCCCTGGGAGTCCACGGCCTCGATCGCGTCGGCGGAGACCGTCACTTCGAGCTCGGGGTCGTCGAGCACCTGCACGCTCGAGGACATGAGCGGCCCCGGGGCATCCGCCCGCCCGCCCTCCTCGGCCGCGCCTGGGGCGGGCTCCTCGACCTGGATCGAGCCGAGCGCCTCCCCGCCGAGCTCGACCTGCGCCGGCTCGCCGAACGCGGCCTCGACGTCGGCGCCGCGGAAGCCGACGTGCACCCCCGGGCACTGCCCGTCGGGCCGTGCGAACGGCTCGACCTGGCCCGTCGCGATGCGGCCGGTGGCGTTGCCGTAGTCGTCGACGATGAAGAGCGACTAGTCGGCCGGATCGGAGCCCTCGGGCACTTCGAAGGCGAGGTCGATGTCCATGAACTCGTCGCTGTTCACCCCGGTCATGAACTGCTGGTTCGCGCCCGAGACGTCGGCGGGCTCGCATACGCGGCCTTCGGCGTCCGCGAGCACGAGATGGCGTCCGGCGCTGATGACCTCGCTCCAGATCGTCGGCGTCGCGAGCGAGACGTCGACGGTGAATACCGCGCCGTCGGCGGCCGTCTCGATCGCGGGCGCTCCCGTGACGACGGTGAATTCGCCCGCATCCGCGGTCGTCACCCACGCCGCCGCCTCGCCGGTGAACACGGGTGCGGTGGCGCTGCCGCATTCGACGGGCTCGGGGGCGGATTCGGGCGCCGACGGCTGCGGCTGCTGGCTGCACGCCGTCAGTGCGAGCAGCATGGACGAGGCGGCGATGGCGGCGGTCGTACGTCGTCGTGCGGGCATGGATCCTCCAAGATGCTTGGTCCTGCGGACCTCATTCTGCAACGGGGCGCCTGACGGGAGCCGGGGATCGGAGGGCTTCTCCTGGGTGGGCCGAAGGAGTGGGCGCTACGATCGGCCGCGAGTTAAGGAGCGACCAATGGCAATGGACAAGCAGCAGGTCCTGGCGGAGGCGCCGCGGGCGCTCAACGGGGACGAACAGCCGTGGCAGGTCACCGTCGAGGGCGACTCGATCATCGCGACCTGGCGGTGGATGGACGCCCGGTTCTTCGCGCCCGACGCCGTCACCGACGAGCAGCGCGAATACACCTTCACCGCGACGCTCAACGACAAGGGCAGGTGGAAGGAGCAGGATCGGACCGATGAATCGGCCTCGGGCATCAGCGCCGGCGGCGGTCGGATCGGGTTCGGGACCAGCGCGTCGACCTTCAAGGGGAAGACGACGCAGAAGTCCGTCTCCTTCGGCTTCGGCCAGAACAAGGCCGACGGCGAGGTCGGCATGGTGGAGTCCCGGCTGGACACCTCGCTGATCAAGGATGCGGTGCGGGGCTATCTCAAGCAGTGCGGCTGGAAGAAGGCGGGGCTGTTCGGGTAGGGGCGGCTGACCCGGATCGCCCGGGGCGGAACGTGGATCGCGCGCAGAGCGTGAGCGGGGACCGGCGCCGGGAAAAGGAGCGACCCCCGACTTCCGTGCCGCGGCATCGAAGTCGGGGGTCTGCGTTCGGGGTGAGTAACGGGGCTTGAACCCGCGACCTCCTGGACCACAACCAAGCGCTCTACCGACTGAGCTATACCCACCGTGCCGGCGCCCTGCAGGCGCCAACCATGGAATCCTACCCCAATCCTGTTGAATCGGCGAATCGATTCGACCGCTTCCGATCGCGAATCGGCGAATCGATTCGATCAGTGTTGGCTGCGATTCGGCGAATCGCAGCCGTGCGGATTCAGCCCCGGTCGGGTGCCGGTTCGGACTGTTGCGGATTCGGGCCGCGCTACTGCTCCTCGGGCTCCGCGAAGCGCTCGAGGTTCGGTGCGAAATCGGCGACGACGCGCTCCGAGACGGCCTTGAGCGACTGGCTGTCGGGGCCGGGCTGGGGGATGCACATCGCCTCGCGGTAGTAGCGGAGCTCTCGGATGGACTCGAGGATGTCCGCCGTCGCGCGGTGGCCGCCGTGCTTCTCGGGGGAGTTGAAGTAGACCCGCGGGTACCAGTGGCGCGAGAGCTCCTTGAGCGTGGAGACGTCGATGTTCCGGTAGTGGAGGTGCGCGTCGAGCTTCGGCATGTAGCGGTTGATGAACATGCGGTCGGTGCCGATCGTGTTTCCCGCGAGCGGCGCCTGGCGCTCGCCCGGCACGAAGCGCTTGATGTAGTCGAGCACCTGCCGCTCCGCCTCCTCGACGCTCGCGCCGAAGGGGATCTCGTCGAGCAGGCCGGAGGTGCGGTGCATGCCGGTCACGAAATCGTTCATGTGGTCCATCGCGGCCTGCGAGGGCTTGATGACGACGTCCAGGCCTGCCTTGTCGAGGAGATTCAGCTCGTAGTCGGTCACGAACACCGCGATCTCGCACAGCTCGTCGACCTCCACCTCGAGCCCGGTCATCTCGCAGTCGATCCAAACTAGGCGGTCCTGTGTTGCACTCATGCGCTCAATCCTAATGACGATGCGCGCGGGCGAGGGGCGGCTGTGGGCAACGCGCGCTGGCGGGTGCGATTCGGTGTCCTCCATTCGCCGAGCTCTCCATGCGCCGAGCCGGCGACAAGGCGTCGAAAGTGGCGGGCAGGGGGGCAGTACGGTGCCCCCATGCTCGGAACCGATGACGCGCGGCTTCGGCGGCACGGCACCGATGTCGGTGGGTGGTGCTTCGATGAACTCGGAAGGATCTTCCGACGCCGTGAACGGGTGGGTGCGGGCGCACGACGCGATGGAGGAGCCGGTGGAACGGCGCGTATAATCGTATATTTGTTCTAGTAATACCGATTCTTTCAGCGAAAAAGTATTGAAATAATCATCGAAATATGATTGGCTGGATTGCAGTCGAGGAGGTCTGCGCATGGAAGCGGTGCAGTTCGATCGTCGCTCCGACGACGAGCGCGCGGGCGACCGTGCCGCGCTCATGCGCGCGTTCGACGATTTCCTGTCCTCCTGGTACTCCCTCGCGCCTCGCTCTGCTGGAGACGTCCTGGAGGACGACCTCGAGGTGGCGGCGGGTGCGGATGTGCTGGACCTGATGCGGGTCCTCGCAGAGCTGCGGCGCAGGGTCGATGTCGCGGCCGCCATCGCGGCGCGAGAGGTCGACCGCCGGTCCGATCCGATTCGGGGCGCCGAAGGGCTCGCCCGGCGTCACGGCTGTCGGAACGGGTCGGATCTGGTAGCGGAGCTCCTCCGGGTGGAGGCTCGGGACGCCGCCGCGCTGGTGCGGGTCGGGCGCGCGATCGTCGGAGAGCGCGGCCTGACCGGCGATCGCGTGCCGCCGAAGGCGGAGCACGTCGCCGAGGCGATGCGCGGCGGCGAAATCGGGGTGGCGCACGCGAACGAGGTCGTAGCGCTGCGCGCCAGACTCGCGCCCCGAGTGGAGCCGGAGGAGCTCGATATCGGCGAACGCGAGCTGGTCGAGACCGCACGCGACGGGATGCGGCTGCGGGACTTCCGCAAGGTGTGCGCGCGCGTCGAGGCGCATCTCGACCCCGACGGCGTCGCGCCGTCGTTGGAGGCGCAGCGCCGCGAGCGATCCCTGACGATCCGCACCGACGTGTCGACGGGGATGGTGCATCTGCGTGGGAGATTCGATGCGGAGTCCGGCGCCTATATCGCGCACGGGCTGGAGGCCTATACGACCGGGCAGCTCCGGACCTCTCGGGGTCGAAACGTCCTCGGCGACCCAGCCGTGCCGACCGCCGGTGAACGCAGCGGCCCGGACGGCGCCGTGGTCGGGCGGGCCCCAGAGGAGGCGCCCGGAACGGCTGCCGATGAGTCGAGATGCGGCGGCGCGAGCAGCGCCGGGCACGGTTCGGGCGTGCATTTCGCCCCGACGGCATCTCTGGAAGCGGCGGACCAGGTGACGGTGGACACCCGCTCGGTGGTCCAGATGCAGGCCGATGCGATGGTGGAGTTCTGCAAGCACGTGCTCGGGTGCGACCATTCGCGGCTGCCCGGACCCTCGACCACCGTGGTGGTGCGCATGGGGCTCGACGACCTCGTCGACGTCGACGAGCCGGTCCCGGTGGCGGAGACCGCGGCCGCCAACGGCTTCGACCCGACTGACGGAGCGGTGCTTCGCGTGGTCGCGGCCCGCCGCAGCCCGGAGGAATCCAGGCGACCGGTCGAGGTGCGGTCGTTGCGCCCCAGGGCGCGGCAGGCAGGAGCCGCGGCGGGTGCGCGCCGAGGCTCCGCGGAAGACGTGCGAGATGCCCCGCGTCTCCGGGAGTCTGCACGTCCCGGGGACGCTGAACCCAACGATGCTTCCGAGGGCATTGACGGTCCCGAGGGCATCGGCGCTCTCGCGGACGGTCGAGGGCAACCGGCCGACGGCACTCGGAATTTCCGCCTGCTCGCCATCTCGGGATCCGGTCGCGGTCGCAGCCGCGAAGCGGAGGGAGCATCGAGCCTGCGCGACGGCCCTCGCGGCGTCGGCGGACTCGCGGAGATCGACGGAGGCCCTGTGATCGATGCCGGAGCGGCGAGGAGACTCGCGGCATCGGCCGGGCTCATCCCGATGGTGCTCGGCGGAGATGGCGAGGTGCTCGACCTCGGACGAGAGCGCCGGCAATTCACCCGCGCGCAACGACTCGCCCTGGTGGAGCGCGACGGCGGTTGCGCGATGTGCGGACTCCCGCCGGGCATGACCGAGGCGCATCACGTGCGCTGGTGGCACGCCCACGACGGCAGAACCGACCTCGACAACGGGGTCCTGCTCTGCACGAACTGCCACCATCGCATGCACGAGGGCTGGCAGGTTCGGATCGCCCACGCGCCCGACCCTGCGAACGGGCGGGATTCGTCGAGCCGTCGGGGCTCTGCGGGCAGCCGCCGGAACCTTGCGGGCAGCAGGGGCCCTGAAGGCAGCCCGGGCCCTGCGGGCGATCGGGACCTTGCGGGCGGCCCGGACCCTGCGAGCAGCCGGGGCCTTACAAGTGGTGGAGCTCCTGCGAGTGGTGGAGACTCTGCGCGCGGTCGTCGCTCGGGGAGCGGCCGGCCTTCGGGGAGTCGAGGCGGGTCGGGAACCGTGTGGTTCATCCCTCCCGGCGACGTGGACTGGCAGCAGCGTCCGCGCCTGGGCGGCAGGAAGCGATTCGACCCGATCTACCGGCGGGAGCATCCGCCGATCCCGCTTCCGGGCTACGCAGACGAGCCGTGACGCCGATTGCGGTGATGCGTCCTGCTCGCCCGCGCCATTCGGGACGTGCGAGCGTGCGGTTCCTGAACGTGGACGAGCGCCGAGTCTGGGGCCGTTCGCGTCGGAGACTGTTCTGTCGAAGGCCGATCTGTCGGGCCTCACGTGCGGTTCTGCGGCGGACCTTGTTACCAGTTCGGCCGGGTCTTCCAGCCCGCGAGGGTACTGACTGCGAAGACGACGCCTAACGCCGGCCGACACAATTCAGGTCCGGATCGTTGGTTCGGAACCGATCGAAGTGGGGGTGAGCCGTAATCAGGGCGGCGCCTGCAGCAATAGCGATGACGAAGAAGACGATGTATCGACCGACAGCGCGTCTCATGGCTAGCCTCTATTGGCGCAGCTCATAACCGCAGAGACGGCAGTGCGGCCAACGACTGCAGTCCATGCGCGCAGCGCTGACGGTATCGGTGCGGTGTCACTGCGGCGGTGGGGTTTCAAAGGGACAGGACGGGAACCCTTGCAGGGCCGGGAACGCGGCACCGTCGTCTGCGCCACCGTCGTCTGCGTCTGCGTCTGCGTCTGCGTCTGCGTCTGCGGCGAGCTTGGCCATGAAGCCAGGAAGCAGGCAGGGCTGGGAGGAGGGCTATCGGGTCGCCTGCTTGTGGGGTGGGGCAGGCGACTGTGCGGGAAGCGCACTGGGCCGATGTGGGGAGTCATCTGCGAGGAACGGCGACCCGGCTTGCCAGTGACCCGGCTTCCCTACGTCCCGGTGTCCCGGTGTTACGCCGGCCCGGTGTCCTGGCGGCAGGATGGCCTTGGTGCCTTGGTGCCTTGGTGCCTTGGTGCCTTGGTGCCTTGGCGTCACGGCGTCACGGCGGACCGGCGACCGGCGACCGGCGACTCGGTGGCCCGGTGGCCTGGCCGCCTGGCAATCTGGCGACCCGGCGGCACGGCCCCGGCGGGCCAGGAAAGCTGCGAGGGGCCGCCGCCCCGATTCGACGGAGCGGCGGCCCCTCGCGGGACTCATGCCGACGGCCTGCGCGAGACCGGCCTGGGCGGACCGGCCTCGCGGGACCGCGATCACACGGTGGCCCTGCGGAGCGTCAGATAGGTTCCGACGGCGGCGACGCCGGTGAGCGCCAGGCCGAGGAGGGTGAGGACGAACGCCCCGGTGTCGACGAACCAGCCGATCACCGCCGGCCACGACTCGGTCCTCGTGATGAGGAGGAGGGAGAGCGCCAGGGCGAGCCCGAGCACGATCCCGACGCTGACGATCGCCAGGGTCCCGAACCGCTTCCAGATCGTGGCCGCCCAGAACCCGATCACGAACAGCAGCAGCGTGAACATGAAGTAGGACAGCCACGCCGAGATCCAGCCGGGCTCGAAGAGCCAGTCGAGATGCGCGACGCGTCCGTTCATGCCGTAACCGTCGGTGAGCAACTCGACGCCGGCGAGCAGGATGAAGAGCGTGGCCATCAGCGCGGCCGCGATGACGCCGAAGACGAGCGTGCCGAGGAGGAACTCGCGCCGGGTCACGCTCATCGCCTGCGCGAAGGGGAAGGCGAGCGTCAGCGACTGCACGCCCAGGGCCATGAAGTACCAGAGCGGCGCATTCGCCGCGCCGGCCACCTTGATGCCATCGCCGGGGATCATCGCGAAGATGAGCACGGAGATCACCACGGCGGCGACGAGGATGAGCAGCGGCACCCAGACGAGCGATTGCGTGTTGATGAGCTGCAGCCGCAGCACGTTCATGACGCGGTTGCCGGATGCGGGCCGGGCGCGGGTCGCCTCGGCGGGGGTTGCGGTGGTCATCGCAGGGCTCCTTCCTGCTGGTCTGCGGACTCGTCGGACGCCGGGGACGCGTGCTGCGTGCGGCGCACGATGAGCTGTTGGAGTGAGACGGGCGCGAGGTCGAGCCCCGCGTCGCGGACTGCGGCGAGCTCCTCGGCGGTGAGCTTGCCGAGGAAGGTGACGGAGGCCACCCGGCCGAGCTCCTCGCGGTGCAGCACCTCGCGGTCCGCGACGAACCGCTCGACGGCCTGCGCATCGCCCACCAAGTTCGTGGCCTGCTCCCGGGCGCTCTCGGCGGGCTCGTCCATGAGGATGCGTCCGCGGTCGATCACGATGACGTGCTCGATGAGGTTCGCGATCTCGTCGATGAGGTGGCTCGAGAGCAGCACGGTACGGGGATGCTCGGCGTAGTCCGCGATCAGGCGGTCGTAGAACGTCTGCCGGGCCACCGCGTCGAGGCCGAGGTACGGCTCGTCGAAGAACGTGATCTCCGCCCGCGAGGCGAGTCCGATGATCACGCCCACGGCCGAGAGCTGGCCGCGCGACAGCTTCTTGATCGACTGCTTCATCGGCAGCTGGAAATCCTCGATGAGCTGCTCGGCGAACTCCTGATCCCAATTGCGGAAGAAGAGCCGCGCCGTGCGGAACGCGTGCGTCGCCGTCGCCTCATCGGGGTACTTCTGGCTCTCGCGGACGAAGCAGATGCGGCTCAGGACGCGAGGATTCTCATAGGGATCCTCGCCGAAGACCCGCACGGACCCGCTCGTCGCGAAGTTCTGCGCGGTGAGGATCGACATCGCCGTGGTCTTCCCCGCGCCGTTGCGGCCGAGGAAGCCGTAGATGGTGTTGCGCTCGATATCGAAACCGACATCGTCGAGCGCGAGCTTGGTCTTGTATCGCTTGGTGAGATTGCGGACTTGGATGACGGGGTCCATGTCGGTCCCTTCCGGTTGTCGGCCTGAGCCGGGTCAGCTGTCGTGGGGAGGCGCGTAGTCGCGGATGAGCCGCGTCACGTCCTCGGGGGAGAGGCCCAGGGTGCGGGCCTCGGCGATGAGCGGGGCGATGAATCGGTCGGCGAAGGCCTGGCGCCGTTCCGCGAGCACGCGGTCGCGGGCGCCTTCGGAGACGAACATGCCGATTCCGCGTCGCTTGTAGAGCACGCCCTTGTCGACGAGCATGTTGACTCCTTTCGCGGCGGTGGCGGGGTTGATGCGGTAGAAGCTCGCGAGTTCGTTCGTGGACGGCGCGCGGCTCTCCTCGGCGAGGGAGCCGTCGACGACCCGGTCCTCGATGCCCTCGGCGATCTGGACGAACAGGGGCTTGCCTTCATCCATCGCTCCCGCCTTTCCGATGTGGTGTGGTTCATTACTCAACTAATTAACCATGCAGGCAATGAAGAGTCAAGGGTCTGCTGCAGAACTCTTGGGGAAGGGCGGGCCGGCGCTCCATGGGCACTCCCGATGGAGAGGTCGGGAGACCGTCGAGCTCGACGATGCCGGGTGCGGCGCGGCCTTCTGGGCTGCCGGATGCCGGGGCGACGGATGCGCTCGCAACGGCCCCCGCGGCCGCTAGACTTGCCGCGATGCCTCCATAGCTCAATGGATAGAGCAACGGCCTTCTAATCCGTAGGTTGCAGGTTCGAGTCCTGCTGGGGGCGCCGAGCGCGCGAGCCCGGCCTCCCGTTCCCGAGTCGAAGGGCGCGAGGTCCGGGCCCTGTCGGCGTCGCACCTCGTGCGCGTGCCATGCTTGCAGTCATGCCGGTGGAACAACTCGTCACGCTCCAACAGCTCAAGTACTTCGTCGAGGTGGTGAACCAGGGGTCGATCATGGGCGCGGCCGCCGTGCTGTACCGGTCGCAGCCGAGCCTGTCCGCGTCGATGAAGGACCTCGAGGCCCGCCTCGGCAAGGAGCTCTTCATCCGCTCGGCGCGCGGCATCTCGCTCACCTCCGACGGCATCGAGTTCCTCGGCTACGCGCGCCAGGTGGTCGAGCAGGCCGAGCTGCTGGAGCGGCGGTTCGGCTCGGGCGCGCCGTCGAAGCGCCAGCTCGCGGTCTCGGCCCAGCACTACGCCTTCGCGGTCAACGCCTTCGTCGACATGGTGCGCGACGCCGGCTCCTCCGAGTACGAGTTCACGCTGCGCGAGACCCGCACCCACGACCTCATCGAGGACGTGCGCACCATGCGGAGCGAGCTCGGCATCCTCTACCGCAACGACTTCAACCGCCGGGTCGTCGACAAGCTCCTGCGCGACGCAGGCCTGGCCTTCCATCCGCTGTTCATGGCGAAGCCGCACGTGTTCGTCGGCCGGGGCAACCCCCTCGCGGGGCGAAGCGCCGTCACCCTCGACGACCTCCGGCCGTTCCCGCGGCTGTCCTTCGACCAGGGCGAGCACAACTCCTTCCACCTGTCCGAGGAGATCCTCAGCACGGAATCCGCGCCGAAGTCGATCCGGGTCAGTGACCGCGCGACGATCTTCAACCTCATGATCGGGCTCGACGGCTACACCATCTCGACCGGCATCGTCAGTGAGGACCTCAACGGGCCGGACATCGTGAGCGTCCCGCTGCGAGTCGAGGAGCGCATCGAGATCGGCTGGATCGCGCACGCATCGATCCAGCTCACGCAACAGGCCGTCGGCTACCTGGATTCGCTGCGCTCGGTGGTGGCCGACTACGGCGTCGACCTGATCGAGGGCGGAGCCGAGGAGGCCGGGAAGACGGGGCCGAGGCGGCCATAGCCGCCGCGAAAGCTCGACACCGACTCGCCTATAGGGCTGGCCTATGGTCCACTATCGATCATCGCTCTTACCCGATACCGCCGGATCTTTGCGACCCTCGAATCACACCATTCGAGAAAGGCCTCCTCCATGACCGAACGCTTCCAACTCGTCGGCAGCCTCCTGCGCCCCCAGGAACTGCTCGACTTCAAGACGAAGATCGAGCACCGCGACGACATCGCCTATCCGTTCTACGACGATTTCGAGGGCTACGAGGAGGTCGAGGTCGCCGCCACCCGCGAGGTCGTCGCCAAGCAGATCGAGCACGGCATCGACGTGCTCACCGACGGCGAGTACACGAAGTCGATGTGGCACCTCGACTTCGTCTGGGGCTTGCACGGCGCCGAGCGCTTCATCGCGCCGCACGGCTACTTCTTCCGCGACCTGGACGGCGAGAGCCGGTTCGAGACGCGCCGCGACATCGGCATCCGCGTCACCGCGCCGCTCTCGGGCCGGAACCACCACTTCATCGAGTGCTACCGGCGGGTCGTCGACCTCGCCGAGGGGCGCGCCGTGAAGCAGTGCATCCCCTCGCCGGCGCACATCTACGGCGAGCTCTCGGGCGCGATGTCGGGCCAGCCGCACGCCGGCAGCGCCGAAGGCGTGTACGCCACGCGAGCCGATCTCCGCGCCGGGCTGCTCGGCGCCTACAAGGAGTTCGCGGCCGAGTACGCGGCCGCGGGCGGGAAGATCCTCCAGCTCGACGACTGCCTGTGGGAGCTGTTCGCCGACGACAACGAGCACTCGCCGTTCACCGGTGACGGCCCGGGCGCCGACGTCGCGATCGAGGTCGCCGAGGAGTTCGTCGCGATCAACAACGAGCTGATCGACTACGCCCACGGCCTCGGCCTCAAGGTGTGGACGCACAACTGCCGCGGCAACTACGAGTCGCGCAACATGGGCGGCGGATCGTACGCCGCGATCGCCGACCTCTTCCTCGGCCGTCAGCGCTACGACCGCTTCTTCCTCGAATGGGACGACGATCGCGCCGGGTCGATCGAGGCGCTCCACGCGTTCGACGGCCGCGACGACGTCGAGGTCGTGCTCGGCGTGCTGTCGAGCAAGACGACGGAGCTCGACGACGAGGAGCGCGCGCTGCGGCTGCTGGAGCAGGCCTCGGCCGTCCTTCCCAAGGAGCGCCTGTTCGTCTCGCACCAGTGCGGATTCGCGTCCTGCGACGGCGGCAACGCGCTCGCGGCGGACCAGCAGTGGGCGAAGATCGATCAGGGCCGTCGCATCGCCCGGCAGTTCTGGGGCTAGGCTCCGGGCGCCGGATGCTCTCGGCTCGTGCCGATCCTGTGGATCGGCACGAGCCGAGAGCGATGCGCTCGCCAGGGGAGTGCGCGCCTGCGCGTCAGCGGAACTCGTGCGTCCGCCGCGGGATTCGAGCCCTCCGCGGACTGGCGTCGTCCGCGTCCGTACGGTCGGGCCGGGTGAGCGGGGCCGGGCCGGGTGAGCGGCGGGGCCGCCCGTTCGGGCGGGTCTAGTCCTCGCCGCGGTAGTTCGCCGGCCGGGACCGGCCGTCCACGACCTGGATGGAAGTCGCCCCCTCGATGATGTCCGTGTTCTGGGCGGCCACCGCCCGCCACCCGTCCTCGAAGCGCTGCATAGCGAAGCTGAAGATGCCGTGGCGCTCCTCGGCGTGCTGCTCGCCCGTGCCGAGCGCGCTCTGGCCGACCATGCGCCACTGCCCGTGCACGAGGGCCGCCTCGGCGCCGAGGGACCGGACGCGTCGTTCGGTGAACGTGATCGTCGACTCCGGGAAGATCACGTCGAAGCCGTACTGATGCGCCTCGCGGATCCGCTCCCGGGTGTGCCACCACTTGCCGACCACGTTGACGAACTCGGGCTCCTCCACGAAGAGGCCCGCGAGCGCCGGCGCATCGCGGTCGTTCCAGGCCGCGGCGAATCCATCGAGTACATCCTCAGGTTTTTGCACGGGGTCAGGTTATCAGCGCGGCCGTCCGCGGGGAAGGGGACGGGACGGAGCCTATGCCTCAGTAGCGGTCCTTGCCCCGCAGCTCGATCGCGATCTGGGCGGCGTCGAGGTCGTCCAGCGCGTCCTCGAGCACATCCGCGTCGAAGAGGCCGTTGTCGCGGGCGTCGAGGAGCGCCGAGCGCTGCGCCTCGAGCACGGCGATCTTGTGGCGCTTGGCCGCCTCGAAGCGCTCGCGCCGGGGCGCGTCCTCCGAGACCTCGGGCTCGATCACGTCCTTCGCGGTATCGCGTATCAGCTCGAGGATGCGGCGGTGCTCCGCCTGCATCTGCTCGTCCACCGCATCGGGATCGACGTCCGGCGAGATGGCCCGCAGCAGCGCCCCGATCGTGCCGCCCTGGAGGAGCAGCGAGAACGCGGCCACGGCGAAGGCGATGAGCACGAGCACGGAGCGCATCGGCGTGTCGTCGGGGAGCGTCTGCGCCGCGGCCACCGTGACCGCGCCGCGCATCCCGGCCCACACGACCGCCGTGCCCTCGCGCCAGCCCAGCGGGGCTCGGAGGAAGTACTCGATGTCCGCGAGCCCCCGCGTGACGCGCGTTGAGAGCCGCTCGAGGTCCCGCGGCGAGGCGGGGCGCCCCGCGCGGTTGAAGCGCTCGACGGCGGCCTGCCTGCCCGTGTCCGTGCTGATCTTCTCGCGCAATCCGCTGATCCGGCCGTGCATCCGCTCGTAGCGGCGCCGTCGTGCCGCCAGCACCCCGAGCAGGGGCGCGACGTAGCCCGCACGGACGAGCACGGTGATGAGCAGCGCCCCGAGCGCGATCAGCAGCGCCGGGGCGACGCCGGCGTGATCCCGCTCCACGCTGAGCACGATCTCGTGGATCTGCAGGCCCATCGTGAGGAAGACGATGCCCTCGAGCACGAGTTCGACGGTGCGCCAGTTCTGCGAGTCCGAGAGCCGGTTCCGGGGCGAGAGCACCTTCGGGGCGCGGATGCCGGTGATGAGTCCCGCCACCACGGCCGCGACGAGCCCGGAGGCGCCGAGCAGCTCCGCCGGGATCGAGGCGAGGAAGGGGACGGTGAACGAGATCACGGTGTTGACGGTCGAGTCCGTGACGCGCTTGCGGACGGCGAGGTTCAGCACGCCGACGACCGCGCCGATGGCCACGGCGACGACCACGGAGTACGCGAAGGTGCCGACCGCACCCCAGAACGAGAAGGAGGCCGCCGTCGCCACGATGGCGGTGCGCAGCAGCACGAGCGCCGTGGCGTCGTTGAGCAGGCTCTCGCCGTCGAGGATCGCGACGACCCGCTTGGAGACCGAGGTCTGCTTCACGATGGAGGTGGCCACCGCATCCGTCGGGCTGATGATCGCGCCCAGCGCGACGCCCCACGCGAAGCCGAGGTCGGGGAGGACCAGCATGAAGAACACGCCGAGCACGAGCGAGCTCGCGACGACCAGGGCCACCGAGAGCCCGCTGATGGCGCCGAACTCGCGCCGGAAGTTCATGGCGGGCATCGAGACCGCCGAGGAGTAGAGGAGCGGCGGCAGCAGTCCCTGCAGAATCCATTCCGGATCGAAGACGAACTCATCGAAGATCGGCAGGAAGCTGGCCGCTACGCCCAGCGCCACCATGATGAGCGGCGCCGCGACGCCCAGCTTCGGCCCGAAGAGGGTCGCGGCGGCGATCAGCAGCAATCCCGCCACGAACACGACAAGCAGTTCCGTCATGATGCTCCTCACTGGCTCGTCGGGCGGCCGCCCGCTCGCGTCGATGCATACCGTAAGGATGCCACGCGGCATCGGGAGGAACGGGGCCTGCTCCCGTACGCGGGGCGGACGGCGATGTTGGACGGTCGCGCTCGAACGCACGCGGCATGCGGCTCAGTCCGCGCCGGGCAGCATCGACTCCTCGAGCGTCGAGCGCCGCTCCTCGAGGCGCATCGGGCCGGGCAGACCGGCGAGGACGGACTCGGCCCGCGAGCGCGCGACCCCGGGGAGACGGAGGCTCCGCCCGTCGAGGATGACCGGTACCCCCGCCTCGCGCAGGCGGCGGAACGCGTCCTCCCAATGGTCCGTCCGGAGCACGAGCGAGGAGTGGTGCGCCGTGATCTCGGCCGCCGTGCCTTCGGCCGCGACCACGCCCGCGGAGAGGACGACGAGGCGGTCGCACTGCGCGGCCTCCTGCATGTAGTGCGTGGTGACCAGGATCGCGGTGCCCTCGTCGGCGGTCTCGCGCAGCGCCTTCCAGAGCCGCGCCCGGGTGAGGGCGTCCATGCCCGAGGTCGGCTCGTCGAGGATGAGCAGCTCCGGCCGGTGCTGGGAGGCCGCGAGATACGCGAGCATCCTGCGCGCGCCGAGGGGCAGCGCCGCCGCCGGCCCCGGGCCCAGGGCGCGGGCGAAGTCGGCCGCCTGCTCGCCCACCGCCGCCCCGCGCACGGCGGCGGCGAAGCGGAGGTTCTCGAGCGCGGAGAGCGAGGGGTACAGCCCGTGCCCCTGCGCGACGTAGCCCGTGCGCCGCCTGCTCGCGAGCGAGGGCCGCTCGCCGAACAACAGGCAGGCGCCCGAGGTGGGCGTCTCGAGCCCGAGAATCATCCGCATCAGCGTGGTCTTGCCCGCCCCGTTGCCGCCGAGCAGTCCGACGACCTCCCCGCGGGACACGGCGAGGCTCACGCCGTTCAACGCCGCGAAGTCGCCGTAGATGCGTTCGAGTCCCTCGGCCCGGACGAGGGGATCGGCGGCCCGCCCGCCTGCAGCCGGACGCGCCTCGGCGCTTGCGCCGCCGGCGCTCGCGGCGGGGGAGAAGCTTGGAACCTCCGGGGCGGTCTCGGCCTGCTCGTCGGCGAGGATGCGCGCGATCACCGCGTTCTCGAGGTCGGGCGAGGCCGGTGCGAACCCCGTCGGCGCCTCCTCCGCCTCGGTCGGCGTCCACAGGAAGACGTCCGCGCCGCGCCGCCAGGCGCGCCGCGAGTCCGGGGCATCGAGCTCCGCCGCGCTCGCGGCGCCGCGCAGGAGCCGCCCCGGCATGCCGGAGACGACCTCCTCCGGCGCGCCCGAGGCGAGCAGCCGCCCCTCGTCGAGCAGGAAGAGCCGTTCCGCCCGCTCGGCCTCGTCGAGGTAGGTGGTGGCGAGCACGACGGCGGCGCCGTCCGCCGCCGCCTCGGCGACGAGACTCCAGAGCTCGCCGCGGCTGAGCGGGTCCACCCCGGTGGTCGGCTCGTCGAGGAGCACGAGCTCCGGGCGGTGGAGCGTCGCGAGCACGAAGGCGAGCTTCTGCCGCATCCCGCCGGAGAGTCGCCCGGCGAGGCGTCCCCGGGCGCGGTCGAGCCCGGCGCGGTGCAGCAGCGAGTCGGCGCGCTCGCGGGCCGGTCCGCCGCTCAGGCCGTAGACGCCCGAGACGAATCTCACGTTCTCGTCGACCGAGAGGTTCGACCAGACCCCGGCCTCGGCGGGCTGGTAGCCGATCCGGCGCGGATCCCGCACGAGTCCGCGCGGCGGCGGCGACGCGTGCTGCCGGCCGGCGAGCACCCGCAGCAGGGTGGACTTCCCGGCGCCGTCGCCGCCGACGAGCGCGGTGACCGCGCCGGGAGGGAACTCGCCGGTGAAGCGGTCGAGCGCGGCCGTGCCGCCAATCCGGACGCTCGCGTTCTCGAGGGCGATCATCGGCGACCGCCTCCGCGGGTGAGCGAACGGCGCATCGCGGCGGTGGCCGCGCCGAAGACGAGTACCGCCATGCCCGCGAGGATCGCGAGCGGCGGCCAGAGCGAGTCGAGGCCCGCGCCGCGCAGCAGCACGCCCTGGGCGATCTCGTTGAACCACGTCAGCGGCAGCGCGTAGCCGATCCAGCCGATGCCCGGCGGCATCGACTCGAGCGGGAAGATCAGTCCCGAGAGCAGCACCTGCGGCACCACGAACATGATCGCCAGCTGGATGGCCTGCCCCGTGTTCTGCGAGACCGAGGAGACGAGCACGCCGAGGCCGAGCACGACGAAGCAGAACACCACGGCGGTGAGCCCGAACAGCCAGACGCTGCCGACGAAGGGCACGCCGAACAGCCAGACGCCGAGCGCCGTGACCGCCGCCATGTCGACCACGGCGAGGAGGAAGTACGGCACGATCTTCCCCAGGATGATCGCGCTCGGGCGCAGCGGCATCACCGCGAGCTGCTCGAGCGTGCCGGTCTCGCGCTCGCGGACCAGGCCGATGCTGGTGATCAGCGTGCCGATGAACGTGAGGATGAGACCGATCAGTCCCGGGACCATGACCCAGGAGGTCTCGAGATCGGGGTTGAAGAGCACCGTGACGAGGTCGTCGGCGTCGAGGTCGGGCGCGGAGAGCTCGGGCGGCCGGCCGCCGCCGGCGAGCGCCTCCTCGACGGCCTCCTCGATCTGCGCGATCCGGTCCATGCCGTCCTCTGCCGCGATGCGAAGGAACGTCGCCTCCACGGCCTGCGCGACGAAGAGACTGCTGCCGTCCGTGTAGACGTGCATCCGGTCGACGAGCGAGGCGTCCTCCGCCGGGTCGGGGAGCGCTGCGATCACCGCGTCCGATTCCCGGTCGCGCAGCAGCCGTTCGGCATCCTGCGCGGCGAGGGAGGAGTCGACCGCGACGATGTCGATCCGCTCCGAGGCCGCGTCGGAGTCCGCGAGATCCTCGGCGAGCGATTCGGCCCCGGGGCCGACGACGGCGACCGAGACGCGGTCGACGGAGAAGTTCGCGGCGTACCCGAAGATGACCAGCATCACGACGGGCAGGGCGATCAGCATCGCGAGCGTGCGCCGATCCCGGAACAGCTCGCGGAACTCCTTCATGATGAGCGCCCGCATACGACGACCTCCCTATTTCATCGAGTGATGAATAGCACCGTACACGAATTTCATCCGATGATGAATAGTGTGTCGCGCTGATAGTGTTGCTGCTCGACGAGGGCAGATCGGAGGGCGGGCGACGTGGCTGCAGGGACGACCGGGCGAGCCGCCCGCCGCGGACCGCGTCAGACGGACACCGCCTGGCGGGAGCGCATCCTCGACGCCGCGCGCCGCGAGTTCGGCGAGCACGGCTACCAGGGCGCCACCGTGCGCCGCATCGGCAGCGCCGCGGGCGTGGATCCGAAACTCGTCCACTACTACTTCGGCACGAAGGAGGAGCTGTTCAGCACCTCGATCGCCGAGGCGTTCCGCCGGCGGGGGCTGTTCGAGTTCTTCGAGCAGGCGCTCGGCGAGGGCGCGGAGTCGCCGGGAACCGAGTACCTCTTCTCGATCCTCACCGCGCTCGAGGACGATGCGTTCGGCGCGGCGTTCATCGGCCTGGTCCGCAATCTCGGCACCCACGAGGAGTCCCGCCGGATCTTCCTCCGCTTCGTCACGACGCAGCTCATCGAGCAGCTCGCCCCGCGCCTGGACGGCCCCCTCCCCGAGGCCCGCGTCGCGTTCGCGGGCTCGCAGCTGCTCGGCCTCGTGACGGCCCGCTACATCCTGAAGGTGCCGCCGCTGGCGGCTCTGAGCACCCGAGAGGTCGCGCGGGTCGTCGGGCCCACGCTCGACCGCTACATCTTCGGCCCCCTGCCGCTCGAGGACCGCGCGTCGACGCCGGGCCCGGAAGACCCGGAGGACTTGGAAGAGCCGGAAGACCCGGAGCGCCTCCGCGGCACGCCGTCCGGATAGCCGGCCGGCATCGCCTCGACCGCGGCCTGGCGGAGATCCTGGCGGAGACCGGCGGAGGAGGCGAGAATGGACGGGGCTGCCGGCAAGTGACGCCGGCGCGAGAGGAGTCGCAGCGATGTCCATGGCACCCCTGCCGGTCCCGCCGCTCGACGCCTCCCTCGAGCGGTTCCTCCGGACGGTCGCGGCCATCGCCGGCCCCGGTGCCGAGGCGGCGGCGCGGGCGGAAGTCGGACGGTTCCGGCGAGGCGGCGCCCAGCGCCTGCAGCGCGAGCTCGAGCGCTTCGCGGAGAGCGAGCACGAGGCGGGCCGCAGCTGGCTGTCCGAGGAATGGTCGCGGGAATACCTGCGGGTGCGGGAGCCGCTGCCGCTCGCGAGCAACGTGGCGTACGAGCTCGAGCTCGCGATCGCCGCCGGTGACCCGGGCGACGAGGAATGGGCCGCCGAGGCGATCCACCGCATCGCGACGGTGCACCTGGCCGAGGCCCGGGGAGCCACCTCCCCGGAGGTCGACGCGCGCGGCACCGCCCTGTCGATGGAGCAGTGGCCCCGCCTCGCGGGCGGCATCCGGCATCCCCGGCCCGTGGAAGACGTCTTCCTGCAGGCGGGCGGGGCCTCGTCTCGGCCCGAGATCGGCGTGCTCCGTCACGGGAGGCTCTTCGCCATGCCCGTCGGCGACGAGAGCGGTCGAGCCCTCGCCATCCGAACGATCGCCGAGCAGCTGCGCCGCACGCTCGCCTTGGCCGACGAGGGCGGGCGAGGGCTGCGCGCGCCGGGCTTCGCCGACGCGGCGTACCTCGGCAGCGATGCGCTGGCGGGCCCGCTCGAGGGGATGCTCTCCGAGCCGGAGAACGCCCGCGCCTACCGGCGAGCGGCCGGGCTGCTGTTCGTCGTCGCGCTGACCGAGGAGTCGGCGGATGCCGCCGAGCGGCTGCGCGCGCTGCTGGTCGAGCCGGGGCGGGCCCTCGTCCGGAAGCCGCTGAGCTATCAGCTCGATCTGCGAGCGCGGCGGGTGCACGTGCATTCGGAGCATTCGGGCATCGATGGCGGCACGCTCGTCGAAGCGGTGCGGCGCATGCAGCGGGTGCACCCGCGCGCCGAGGACGATGAGGCCCCCGCAGCGCCCGTCGAGCTGCGCTGGCGATGGAGCTCGGGCGCCCGCTCCGCGCTGCGCGAGGCGCTCGAGGCCTATCGCGGGCGCGCCTCCCGCATCCGCGTCGAACTCGTCAGGGCGCCTCGGATCCCCGAAGAACGGCTGCCGTTCCGGATGAGCCCCGATGCGCTGCAGCAGCTCGTCATGACGATCGCGCAGCTGCGCGCCTTCGGCCGCGCGCGAAGCGCGTACGAGGCGGTGGACATGCGCGCATTCCAGAGCGGCCGCACGGAGTGCCTGCGCCCGGTCACCCCCGAGGCCGTGGCGTTCGGCCGCGCGCTCCTCGACGGCGGCGCGCGCCCGGAGGGGCTCCGCGCCGCGCTGGACGCCCATCGGGAATGGGTGAAGGCCTGCAAGACGGGGCACGGCTTCGACCGCCATTTCACCGGCCTCTCGATGATCGCGGCGCGGCTGGGGATCTCGGAGCCGTTCTTCGCGTGCGAGGCCCTCGCCGCCGTGCGCACGGACCTGCTCTCCACCACGTCGCTCGGCGCGGCCGAGCAGATCATGCGCTATACATTCGCGCCGACGACCGACCACGGGTTCGGGATCGCCTATACCCGTCATCCCGACGCGTTCGAGTTCTCGGTGAGCTACTTCGAACCGGGCTCGGAGCAGCCCGCCCGGTTCCTCGAGAGCCTGTCCGAGGCGGCGCGGCTGCTGAACGGATTCATCGTCGGGCTTTCGGACTCGGAGTCCGAGAACCCGGAAATGACCACCGAATAGCGGCCGGACCGCTGCGTTCGCGCAGCCGGCGTGAAACAATCGAACGCATGCGTGAGCTGCAAGCAGAGATCATCCAGGCCCTCGACGTTCGAGCGGAGATCGACCCGGCGGGGGAGATCCGCGAGCGCGTCGACTTCATGAAGGACTACCTCCGCACGACCCGTGCGCGCGGCTTCGTGCTCGGCATCTCGGGCGGCCAGGACTCGACGCTCGCGGGGCGCCTGGCGCAGCTCGCCGTCGAAGCGGTCCGGGCCGAGGGCGGCGAGGCCGAGTTCGCGGCGGTCCGCCTGCCGTACGGGCTACAGCTCGACGAGGCCGATGCGCAGCTCGCGCTCGACTTCATCCGCCCCGACCGCGTCGTCAACTTCGACGTCAAGCCGGCCGTCGAGGGGCTCGAGGAGGCGAGCGAGGCGCCGTTCAGCGACTACAACCGCGGCAACATCAAGGCCCGCATCCGCATGGCCGCGCAGTACGCCATCGCGGGCGAGGGCGCGAAGCTCGTCATCGGCACCGATCACGCCGCCGAGGCGGTCACCGGCTTCTTCACGAAGTTCGGCGACGGCGCATGCGACCTCACGCCCCTCGCGGGGCTGACCAAGGGGCAGGGGCGCGCCCTGCTGCAGCACCTCGAGGCGCCCGAGCGCCTGTACCTCAAGCAGCCCACCGCGGACCTCCTCGACGGGGTCCCGGGGCAGCCCGACGAGGTCGAGCTGGGCGTCTCGTACGCGGACATCGACGCGTATCTCACCGGCGCCGACGTGGAGGAGCGGGCGGCGGAGACCATCGAGCGCTACTACCTGCGCACGGAGCACAAACGCCGGCTGCCGGTGGGGCCGCACGACTCCTGGTGGCGCTAGGGCGCGGCCGCCGCTGTGCTCGAGGACCCGCAAGGGAGCGAAACGGCATGAGGAGGACGGGACTCCGCCTCGCGAGCAGGCCCCGCCGGCCGCTCGCGCCGATGGGCGCCGCGATCGGCGGGCTCCTGCTGCTCGCGGGCTGCGCCGCGCAGCCCGCCCCGGGCGAGACCGCCGGACACGGGGCCGATACGGGAGCGCCCGAGCGCTCCGAGGAGCGCGTCCCGGACATCGACGTGCGGGCGGTGGACGTGGAGCGCATCGTGATCCCGCCCGGGGTGTGCGGAGACGGGAGCTTCGGCTGGGACCAGCAAGAGCCCATCGCCCTGGCGGACGGGGAGGGCGAGGCCTTCGACGAGGACCTCAACGGCGCCTCGGTGTTCGGCATCGAACCGGTCGGCTACTTCGACTTCACCGGGGACGGCCTCGAGGACATCGTCGTGACGATCACCTGCAGCGGTTCGCCCGCAGAGATGTGCTGCGCCGGAATCGGGTCGATCATGACCTTCATCGCGGTGCTCGACGTCTCGCGCGACCAGGACAGCCCGGAGCAGGTGGGCGGCACGATCACCAGCGCGACGATCGACTCCGCGCCGTACCTCATCGACGGCGATGTGGAGCTGAGCGGCGCCGCGATCCTCTCCTCGCAATCGCCGGCCTATCCCGACGATCAGGACATGCCCGCGATCACGGTCCGGAACGAGTTCGTCGACGGCGAGTGGACGGAATCCTGGGAGCCTGCGGGCTGAGCCCGGCACCGGCGCGCACGAGGACGGCCGCCGGGCTCACATCCGCCGCAGCGCGGTGAGCGCCTCCTCGAACGTCGAGAAGGTGCCGAGCACGACGAAGTGGCGGCGGTCCGCCGTCATCCGCGAGATCGACCAGCGGTCGTCCGTCTCGTGCTCGAGGTAGCCGACGACGGCGCCGGTGCGCTGCACGATGCGCCAGCGGGTCTCGGTGAGGCGGCGGAACATGAACCCGAAGCGCTCGAACGCGAGGTCTTCGGTGCGGGGAAGCAGGACTGTGGTCATCGGAGGGCTCCTCTCGAAGCTGGGCGGAGGCACCGCGGCCGCGGTGCGCCGGTCTTCCCGAACCATAAGCCGAGCCCCCGACATCGATGGCTACCATGGTGCCCATGACGACTTCATACGTACTCGCCGGCGGCTGCTTCTGGTGCCTCGACGCCGTCTATCGCAACGTGCGCGGCGTCGAGGACGTCGTCTCCGGCTATGTCGGGGGCGAGACGCCGAGCCCGAGCTACGAGCTCGTGTGCACGGGCCGCACCGGCCACGCCGAGGCCGTGCGCGTGGTCTTCGACGAGGAGGTCGTCCCGGCCGACGTGATCCTCGACATGTTCTTCACGATGCACGACCCCCGCCAGCTGAACCGGCAGGGCGCCGACGTCGGCACGCAGTACCGCTCCGCGATGTTCCCCGCGGACGAGGGGCAGCGGGAGCGCTTCGAGGCGGCGATCGCCCGGGCCGACGACCTGTGGGGCGGCGGCGTGGTGACCACGATCGAGCCGCTCGGCGAGTTCTGGACCGCCGAGGAGTACCACCAGGACTTCTTCGCGAAGAACCCGGGCCAGGGGTACTGCCTTGCGGTCGCCGTGCCCAAGGTCAACAAGGTGCGCGCCGGCTTCGGCGAGTGGATGCGCTAGAGCGAGATCGCCGCCGCGGTCGCCGGGATGGGCGAGGGCAGCGAGGTGCGCCCGAGCAGGTACTCGTCCACGGCGGCGGCGGCCGCGCGCCCCTCCGCGATCGCCCACACGATGAGCGACGCCCCGCGGCCGGCATCGCCGGCCGCGAACACGCCGTCCGTCCCGGTCGCGTAGTCCTCGCCGCGCGCGATGGCGCCGCGCGCCGTGAACTCGATCCCGAGCTGCGCGTCCAGCGTCTCGCGCTCGGGCCCGGTGAAGCCCATCGAGAGCAGGACGAGGTCGGCGGGCAGCGAGCGCTCGGTCCCGGCCTTCGGCACGCGGCGGCCGTCGGGCAGGAAATCGGTGTCGGCCAGGCGCAGCTCCACGACGCGACCGGAGTCGTCGCCGACGAACTCGATGGTCGATGCCTCGAACAGCCGCTCGCCGCCCTCCTCGTGCGAGGTCTGCACCTCGAACACGCGCGGCGTCATCGGCCATGGCTCGTGCGGGGTGCGGAACTCCGGCGGCCTGCGCCCGATCGCGATGTTGGTGACCGACGCCGCGCCCTGGCGGTGCGCGGTGCCGATGCAGTCCGAGCCCGTGTCGCCGCCGCCGATGACGATGACGTGCTTGCCGTCGGCGCGGATCTGCTCCGGCACCTCGTCGCCGGCCACGGCGCGGTTCGACTGCACGAGATAGGGCATGGCCTGGTGCACGCCCTCCAGCTCGCGGCCGGGCACCTCGAGCTCCCGGCCGACGGGGGCGCCCGTCGCGATCACGACGGCGTCGTAGCGGCGGCGCAGGTCGTGCCAGGGGATGTCGCGCCCGATCTCGACGCCCGGGCGGAAGCGCGTCCCCTCCTCGCGCATCTGCGCGAGCCGGCGGTCGAGCACCTCCCGCTCCATCTTGAAGTCGGGTATGCCGTAGCGCATGAGGCCGCCGATGCGGTCGTCGCGCTCGAACACCGCCACGGTGTGCCCCGCGCGGGTGAGCTGCTGCGCGGCGGCCAGGCCCGCGGGCCCGGAGCCGACCACGGCGACCGTCCGCCCGGTGAGCCGCTGCGGCGGATGCGCCTCGAGCCAGCCGTTCGCGGCGGCCTCGTCCGCGATGGACTGCTCGATCCGCTTGATCGTCACCGCGGGCTGCGAGATGCCGAGCACGCAGGAGGACTCGCACGGCGCCGGGCAGAGCCGGCCGGTGAACTCCGGGAAGTTGTTCGTCGCGTGCAGCCGCTCCGAGGCGCCGCGCATGTCGCCCCGATAGGTGAGGTCGTTCCACTCGGGGATGATGTTCCCGAGCGGGCAGCCCTGGTGGCAGAACGGGATGCCGCAGTCCATGCATCGGCTCGCCTGCCGGTGCAGCTGCTTCGGGTCCTGCGGCTCGTAGATCTCCTTGAAGTCCATGAGCCGCAGCGGGACGGGGCGGCGCGGGGGCAGCTCTCGCTCTCGCTCGTCGAGGAATCCTCTCGGGTCAGCCATGGGTCGCCTCCAGAATGCGGTTCCAGGTCTCGGTGCCGTCGGGGTCGACGCCCGACTCGACCGCGTCGCGCCGGATCTCCGTCACGGTCGCGTAGTCGCGGGGGAGCACCTTGGTGAATTCGGCGCGGACGGTGTCGAAGTCCGCGAGGATGCGGGCGCCGAGCGGGGAGCCGGTCTGCTCCACGTGCTCGTGGACGAGGTCGCGCAGCTCGTCGGCGTCGGCGTCCGAGAGCGGCTCGAGCCGGAGCTCGCCGCTCGCGAGCGCGTCGTGGTTCACGAGATCCCGCTGGAGGCCGCGCACGTAGGCCACGCCGCCGGACATGCCCGCGCCGAGGTTCCGCCCGGTCGAGCCGAGGATCACGGCGACCCCGCCGGTCATGTACTCGAGCGCGTGGTCGCCGACCGCCTCGACGACGGCCGTGGCGCCCGAGTTGCGGACGAGGAAGCGCTCGCCGACCACGCCGCCGATGTACATCTGGCCCGACGTGGCGCCGTAGCCGATGACGTTGCCCGCGATGACGTTCTCCTCCGCCGCGAACGGCGAGGAGGGGTCCGGCCGCAGCACGACCTGCCCGCCCGAGAGCCCCTTGCCGACGTAGTCGTTGGAGTCGCCCTCGAGTCGGATCGTGATGCCCGCAGGCAGGAAGGCGCCGAGCGACTGGCCGGCGGTGCCGGTGAGGGCGATGTCGATGGTGCCGTGCGGCAGGCCGTGCTCGCCGTGGCGACGGGTCACCTCGTGGCCGAGCATGGTGCCGACCGCGCGGGCCGTGTTGTGCACCGGCAGCTTGATCTCCACGGGATCGCCCTCGAGGATCGCCGCCTGCGAGCGCGCGATGAGCTGCTGGTCGAAGTGCTCGTCGAGCTCGTGATCCTGATCGCGCAGCCTGCGCCGCGCCGAGTGCTCGGCGAGGGGCGGGACGTCGAGCACGGGGGAGAGGTCGAGGCCCTCGGCCTTCCAGTGCCGCCTGGCGTCGTCGGTGTCGAGCAGGTCCTCGCGCCCGATGATCTCGTCGAGCGAGCGGTAGCCCAGCTCGGCGAGCCATTCGCGCACCTCCTGGGCGATGAACTCGAAGAAGTTCACGACGTGCTCGACCTTGCCGGTGAAGCGCGAGCGCAGCTCCGGGTTCTGCGTGGCGACGCCGACGGGGCAGGTGTCGAGGTGGCACACGCGCATCATGACGCAGCCCTCGACGATCAGCGCGGTGGTCGCAAACCCGTACTCCTCGGCGCCGAGCAGGGCGCCGATGACCACGTCGCGGCCGGTCTTGAGCTGGCCGTCCACCTGCACCGTGACGCGATCGCGGAGCCCGTTGACGCGCAGCGTCTGCTGGGTCTCGGCGAGGCCGAGCTCCCACGGGGTGCCCGCGTGCTTGAGCGAGTTCATCGGCGAGGCGCCGGTGCCGCCGTCGTGCCCCGAGACGAGGATCACGTCGGCGAGCGCCTTCGTGACCCCGGCCGCCACCGCGCCGATGCCGTTCTCCGACACCAGCTTCACGTGGATGCGGGCGCCGGGGTTCGCGCGCTTGAGGTCGAAGATGAGCTGTTTGAGGTCCTCGATCGAATAGATGTCGTGGTGCGGCGGCGGGGAGATGAGGCCCACGCCGGCGGTGGCATGGCGGGTCTTCGCCACCCAGGGGTAGACCTTCTGCGGCGGCAGCTGGCCGCCCTCGCCAGGCTTCGCGCCCTGGGCGAGCTTGATCTGGATGTCGTCCGCGTGCGTGAGGTACATGCTCGTCACCCCGAAGCGGGCGGAGGCCACCTGCTTGATGGCGCTGCGGCGCTCGGGGTCGAGGAGCCGCTCGACGTCCTCGCCGCCCTCGCCGGTGTTCGACTTCGCGCCGAGCCGGTTCATCGCGATCGCGAGGGTCTCGTGCGCCTCGCGCGAGATCGACCCGTAGCTCATCGCGCCGGTCGAGAAGCGCTGCACGATCGCCGAGATCGGCTCGACCTCCTCCACCGGGATGGGCTCCCGGTCGCTGTCGAACCGGAACAGCCCGCGCAGGGTGGAGGTCTCCCGGGCCTGCTCGTCGATGCTGCGGGTGTAGTCCTTGAAGATGTCGTACCGGCGCTCGCGCGTGGCGTGCTGCAGCCGGAACACCGTGTCGGGGTTGAAGAGGTGCGTGGGGCCCTCCCGGCGCCACTGGTACTCGCCGCCGATCTCGAGCGGCCGGTGCGGCTGCTCGTCGCCGTCGATCGGGTAGGCCGCCTCATGGCGAGCCCGGGCCTCCGCCTCGATCACCTCGATGCCGACGCCGCCGAGCCGCGAGGAGGTGCCGGTGAAGAACTCGTCCACGACCTCCTGCGACAGTCCGACGGCCTCGAAGGTCTGCGCCCCCGAGTAGCTGGCGATCACCGAGATCCCCATCTTCGACATGATCTTGAGCACGCCCTTGCCGAGCGCCTTGATGAGGTTCCGCGTGGCCTGCTCGGGGGTGAGGTGCTCGATGCGGCCCGAGCGGACCATGTCCTCGACCGACTCCATCGCGAGATACGGGTTCACGGCGGTCGCGCCGTAGCCGAGCAGCGCGGCGACGTGGTGCACCTCGCGCACGTCGCCGGTCTCGACCACGAGGCCGACGCGGAGCCGGTGCTGGGCGCGGATGAGGTGGTGGTGCACCGCGCCGGTCGCGAGCAGCGAGGGGATGGGCGCCCAGTCGCGGTTGGAGTCGCGGTCGGAGAGCACGAGGAACTTCGCGCCGTTCTCGATCGCCGCGTCGGCCTCCGCGCAGAGGCGCGCGATGCGCTCGCGGAGCCCCTCCACGCCGCGGCCCACGGGGTAGAGGCAGTTCAGCGTGACGGTCTCGTCGATGCCGGGGCGGGACTCCAGGTGCTGCAGCTTGGCGAGCTCGTCGTTGTCGAGCACGGGGAAGTCGACGATGATCTGCCGCGCGTGCTCGGGCCCGTGCGCGAGGAGGTTCTCCTGCGGGCCGATCGACGAGACGAGGCTCGTCACGAGCTCCTCGCGGATCGCGTCGAGCGGCGGGTTGGTGACCTGGGCGAAGTTCTGCGTGAAGTAGTCGAACAGCAGCCGCGGCCGGTTGGCGAGCACGGCGATGGGGGTGTCGCTGCCCATCGCGCCGAGCGGCTCGGCGCCGGTGCGGGCCATGGGCTCCAGCAGGATGCGCAGCTCCTCCTCGGTGTAGCCGAAGGACCGCTGGCGGCGCACGACGGAGGACCGGGTGTGGCTCACGTGCTCGCGCTCGGGGAGCTCGTCGAGGCTGATCCTGCCCTCGTCGAGCCATTCGCCCCAGGGCTCGAGGTCGGCGAGGTCGTGCTTGACCTCGTCGTCCTCGATGATGCGTCCCACCTCGGTGTCGATCACGAGCACGCGGCCGGGGCGCAGCCGGCCCTTGCGGACGACGCGGCCCGGCTCGGTCTCGAAGATGCCCGCCTCCGAGCCGATCACGACGAGGTCGTCGTCGGTCACGAGGAACCGGCCGGGCCGCAGCCCGTTGCGGTCGAGGGTCGCGACGAGCCTGCGCCCGTCGGTGAAGGCCATCGAGGCCGGGCCGTCCCACGGCTCCATGAGCAGCGAGTGGTACTCGAAGAAGTCGCGCACCTCGGGCGGCATGTCCTCGCTGCGCTCCCACGCGGCCGGCACCATCATGTGCACCGCGTGCACGAGGGAGCGGCCCGAGAGCGTGAGCAGCTCGAGCACCTCGTCGAAGCTCGCGGAGTCGCTGCCGCCCTCCGAGATGATCGGCAGCAGGTCGTGGATGTCGCCGAGCACCGGGTTGTCGAGCTGGGATTCGCGGGCGCGCATCCAGTTGCGGTTGCCCCGGATGGTGTTGATCTCGCCGTTGTGCGCCATCATGCGCAGCGGCTGCGCGAGCGACCAGGAGGGGAACGTGTTGGTCGAGTAGCGCGAGTGCACGATGGCGAGCCTCGACGCGAACCGGCGGTCCGAGAGGTCGGGGTAGAAGGGCTCGAGCTGGAGCGTGGTGACCATGCCCTTGTAGGTGATGGTCCGGCTGCTCAGCGAGCAGAAGTAGGTGCCCGTCTCGTGCTCGAGCCGCTTGCGCATACGGTAGGCCTGGCGGTCGAGGGCGATGCCCTTGCGCGGGTTGCCGCGGTAGTTCTGCCGCTCGGAGCGGATGAAGAGCTGCTCGATCACGGGCATCGCGTCGCGCGCGAGGTCGCCGAGGTGCGCGGCGTCGACCGGCACCTCGCGCCAGCCGAGCACGCGCAGCTCCTCCTCGGCGCACAGCTCGTGGATGCGCTGCTTGACCGCCGCGCGCTCCTCCGGGTCGGCGGGCAGGTAGGCGTTGCCGACGGCGTACCGTCCGGCCGGGGGCAGCTCGATGCCGGCGACCGCGCGGAAGAACTCGTCGGGGACCTGCACCATGATTCCGGCGCCGTCGCCGGTTCCCGCATCCGAGCCGACCGCACCGCGGTGCTCCATGTGCCGCAGCGCCTCGAGCGCGATGTCCACGACGTCGTGCCCCGCGGTGCCGCGCATGGTGGCGACCGAGGCGATTCCGCAGGAGTCGCGCTCGTTCTCGGGGTCGTAGAGTCCGTGGGCTGCGGGCAAGCCCGTGGACTGGTAGGCGGATGCGGCCATCAGGCTCCTCTCGGGTCGGGCAGCAGGCTTCACCCACTGCTAGGCAAATCAGAGTAGACCCGATCCTCTCACAGTGGAACCCATATTGACGAACTCATGTCCGCTACACGGTATTTACCCGGCCGACTCCCGGTTTACCAGTGCATGAGGTCCACCGCGACGTCCGCGAGCACCGTGCGCACCGTCTCGATCGCGGGGTTCTCCTCGCTCGAGCGGCGGGCGGCCGTGAAGAGGTCCCGATGCGGGGCGCCCTCGAGCTCGAGCAGCCGCACCCTCGGCTCGCCCATGTGCACGAGGTTGGGGAGGAGGGCCACGGCATTGCCCGACTCCACGAGGCGCACGTGCGCCTGCATGTCCGCGGTCTCGAAGCGGATGTCCGGGTCGAAGCCCGCGCGGCGGCAGCGCTGCTCCGCCCAGTGCCGGGAGGCGGCTCCCCGCGGTTCGACCACCCACGGCAGCGAGGCCGCCTCCTCGATGCCCGTCACCCGGTCGAAGGCGGGGTCGGCGGTGCCCTCGAGCGGCAGGGCGAGGTGGATGGAGTCGGTCGTCAGCGGGATCCGGTCGAGTCCGTCGAAGTGCCGCGGCGCGTGCTCCGGGTACTGCTCCGCGACGACGAGGTCGAACCCGCGGGCCCAGGTCTCGCGCAGCGCCGTCTCGGGCTCGAATTGCACCACCTCGATGCGCAGGCCGGGGTGCTCGCGGCGCAGCCGCTTGAGCGCCGCGGGGATGATCGCGAGCACCGCGGTCTGGAAGACGGCGATCCGCAGCCTGCCGGAGATCTCGGGGACGGTGCGGCGGAGCGCTGCCTCGGCGCGCTCGAGGCCCGCGAGGAGTCGCTCCGTCTCGTCCGCGAGGCGGTTGCCGGCCGCGGTCAGCTCGAGGTTCCGGCCGGTCTTGCGCAGCAGCGCGAACCCCGTCTCCCGCTCGAGCAGGTTCAGCTGCTGCGAGACCGCGGACGGGGTATAGCTGAGGGCTTCGGCGACCGCCGCGATCGTTCCGCGGGTGCGGAACTCCCACAGCAGGCGCAGGCGTTTCATCTCGAGCATCGGGCTCCTCTGAGGGGAAAGGTCTGACGCCGTGGAATCAGTAGAAGAACTGAATGATAATCGGCAATAGGCGTAACTATACGTCAGGGGTTTTTCGGGTCACACTGGTGCAATATCCACTCCGCGCATGCCCGGGACGCCGTCGATCCGGCACGTGCGCGGAGGCCTCATCGGTGTACGCACCCGACCTCTGAAAGGCTGCTCGTGACTACGCAGAATGTGTCATCCCAGATTCGCCCGCAGGACCTCGCGGACGACGCGATTCAGCTTGTCCGCCGCTGGCTCGGCGAAGCGGCGGAGATCCCCGCCGACGCCTCGGCCACGCGCCTCGCCGGCGTGCTCAAGGACCCGAACGGCCTCGCCTTCACCGTGGGCTTCGTCGACGGCGTCGTCCGCCCCGAGGATCTCGGCGCCGCGGGCAAGGCGCTGAAGGAGCTCACCCCGCTCACGCCGAAGTTCCTCGCCGCGCCGCTGCGCGGCGCCATCGGCCTCGGCGGGGCCTTCTCGAGGCCGCTGCCCGGCATCGTGGTGCCCATCGCCCGCAAGGTGCTGCGCCAGATGGTGAGCCACCTCATCATCGACGCCTCCGACGCGAAGCTCGGCAAGGCGATCGCGAAGATCAAGAAGGACGACGTCCAGCTCAACATCAATCTCCTCGGCGAGGCGATCCTCGGCGAGGCCGAGGCCGAGCGGCGCCTCGCGGGCACCCACCGCCTCCTCGAGCGCGACGACATCGACTACGTCTCGATCAAGGTCTCCTCCACGGTCGCACCGCACAACCACTGGTCCTTCGACGAGGCCGTCGAGAACATCCAGGAGCAGCTCATCCCGCTGTTCCGCAAGGCCGCCGCCGCGAGCCCGAACAAGTTCATCAACCTCGACATGGAGGAGTACAAGGACCTCGACCTCACCATCGAGGTCTTCACGCGCCTGCTCGACCGCGAGGAGTTCAAGCACCTCCACGCGGGCATCGTGCTGCAGGCCTACCTGCCCGACGCGCTCGGCGCGATGATGCACCTGCAGGAGTGGGCCGCCGAGCGCATGGCCGCCGGCGGCGCGAACATCAAGGTGCGCGTCGTGAAGGGCGCCAACCTGCCGATGGAGCAGGTGGAGGCCGCGATCCACGGGTGGCCCTGCGCCGTCTGGCACTCGAAGCAGGCCACCGACACGAGCTACAAGGCCGTGCTCGACTACGCCCTCACCCCCGAGCGCACGAAGCACGTCCGCATCGGCGTCGCGGGCCACAACCTGTTCGACGTCGCGCTCGCGTGGCTGCTCGCCAAGGCGCGGGGCGCGACGGCGGGCATGGACGTCGAGATGCTGCTCGGCATGGCGACCGGTCAGGCCGAGGCGGTCAAGCGCGAGGTCGGCTCGCTGCTGCTCTACACCCCGATCGTGCACCCCGAGGAGTTCGACGTCGCGATCGCGTACCTCATCCGCCGTCTCGAGGAGGGCGCGAGCCAGGAGAACTTCATGTCGGCCGTCTTCGAGCTCAACGAGAACAGCGCCCTGTTCGAGCGCGAGAAGCAGCGCTTCCTCGCCTCGCTCGAGGACCTCGAGGCGATCACGGCCGACGGCGACGCCGCGAACTACCGCGTGCCGGAGCCCAACCGGCTCCAGAACCGCAACGAGTACGACGAGGCCGGCGCCCAGGCCCGGGTCGAGGCGCTCGTGCGGGCCGGCTACGAGGGCTTCGAGAACACGCCCGACACGGACCCGGACCTGCCCGGCAACCGTGCGTGGGGGCGCGCCATCGCCGAGCGCATGGCGGAGTCCGAGCTCGGCTCCGAGCTCGTCGAGTCCTCGCGCATCCGCGATGCGAAGGGGCTCGAGGAGGTCGTCTCGCGCGGCCTCGCGGCGGCGGAGGAATGGCAGGCGCTCGGCGTCGAGGAGCGCACCCGCATCCTCCACCGCGCCGGCGAGCGGCTCGAGGCGCGCCGCGCCGAGCTGCTCGAGGTCATGGGCTCCGAGTGCGGCAAGACGCTCGACCAGGGCGACCCCGAGGTGAGCGAGGCGATCGACTTCGCGCACTACTACGCCGCGCTCGGCCAGGAGGTCGAGCGGGTCGACGGCGCAAAGTACCACCCGAAGAAGCTCACCGCGGTCATCCCGCCCTGGAACTTCCCGACGGCGATCCCCGCGGGCGGCGCGCTCGCGGCGCTCGCGGCGGGCAGCGCGGTCGTCTTCAAGCCCGCCTCGGCGGCGGCTCGCACCGGCGCGGTCATGATCGAGGCGCTCTGGGAGGCCGGCGTGCCCCGCGACGTGCTGCAGTACGTGCAGTTCGGCGACCGTTCGCTCGGCTCCGCGCTCGTCGCCGACGAGCGCGTCGACCGCCTCATCCTGACCGGCGCGTACGAGACCGCGGTGAAGTTCCGCGAGCTCCGCAAGGACCTGCCGATCCTCGCCGAGACGAGCGGCAAGAACGCGATCATCGTGACGCCCAACGCCGACCTCGACCTCGCGGCGAAGGACGTGGTCAACTCCGCGTTCGGCCACGCCGGGCAGAAGTGCTCGGCCGCCTCGCTCGTGATCCTCGTCGGCTCGGTGGCGAAGTCCAAGCGGTTCAACCGCCAGCTCATCGACGCGGTGAAGTCGCTCAAGGTCGGCACGCCGGACGACCTCCGCACGCAGATGGGCCCCATCATCGGGAAGCCCGAGGGCAAGCTGCTGCGCGGCCTCACCACGCTCGGCGAGGGCGAGCAGTGGATCGTCAAGCCGCGGCCGGTCGAGAACGCCGGACCGCTGTCGAAGGACGGCGAGGGCGGGGTCAAGCTCTGGACCCCGGGCGTGCGCGCGGGCGTGCGACGCGGCTCCGAATACCACCTCACCGAGTACTTCGGCCCGATCCTCGGCGTCATGACGGCCGACACGCTCGACGAGGCCATCGACATGGTCAACGAGATCGAGTACGGGCTCACGAGCGGCCTCCACTCGCTCGACCGGGACGAGATCGACCGCTGGCTCGAGCGCGTCCAGGCGGGCAACCTCTATGTCAACCGCGGCATCACCGGTGCGATCGTGCGCCGGCAGTCCTTCGGCGGCTGGAAGAAGTCGGCCATCGGCGCGGGCACCAAGGCGGGCGGGCCGAACTACCTCCACGGCCTCGGGGACTGGACGGACGCGCCGGTCTCCGCGCCTGCCGGTGCGCCCCGGCCCGCGGCCGCCTCGCTCCTCGGCGCGGCCGAGCGAGCGGGCGTCTCCGGCGAGGAGCTCGAATGGCTGGGCGCCGCCGCGAGCTCGGACGCGCACGCCTGGGAGGACGAGTTCGGCATCGCGCGCGACGCCTCGCAGCTCGGCATCGAGCGCAACCTGCTGCGCTACCGCCCCGTGGACGCGACGATCCGCCTCGCCGCGGATGCGCCCGTGCACCACTCGGTGCGCGCCATCGCGGCCGGACTCGCGGCCGGCGCGAAGCCCGAGGTCAGCACCCCGGTGGCGCTGCCCGAGCCGGTCCTCGAGGCGCTGGAGGCCGCCGGCGTGGCCGTGCGGTTCGAGGACGACGACGCGTGGCGCGCCCACGTCGCGCGGCTCGCCGAGCAGGACGGCCCGAACGCGAGCGCCCGCATCCGCGTGGTCGCCGGGCCGAGCCGCGAGGCCGAGGTCGCGGCCGTCTACGAGGCGGCCGACGGCAAGCCCGACATCGCGGTCTACGGTGGCGAGGTCGTCCGCGCCGGCCGCGTCGAGATGCTGCCGCACCTGCACGAGCAGGCCGTGTCCATCACCGCCCACCGCTTCGGCACGCCGAGCCGCATCTCGGAGGGGCTCGTCTAGCCGGCCGCGGGCCCGGCATCCCCGCGGGGCCGCCGTCCCGTCATCGACACGATGACGGGACGGCGGCCCCGCGGTCGTCTCCCCGGCCGTGTCGACGGATCCACACGCCCGGATGCGCCTCGCGCCTTCCGGAGCGGCTGTGGAAATCGGCGAGCCCACAGCGGCGCCGACCGCCCCGGCAGGCGCCGAGGTACCCCGGCACACTGTTCCCGAGCCCGGCGAGCAGTAGACCCGCACGGTACGGCTCGCCGGGCCGCCTCGTGGACGACCGGCACGGCGCGATCGGCGCGCGGTGCGGAAGAAGGGAAAGAACAGAGATGACCGATTTCATCACGGTGACCGGCACGCTCGGCACCGATCCGGAGCACCGGGTCGTGGGCGACGGGCTCAACCGCACGACGTTCCGCATCGCGAGCAGCGAGCGCCGCCGCGTGGCCGGCTCGAACGAGTGGGAGGACCACCACACCAACTGGTACTCGGTGACCTGCTGGGGCCGCCTCGCGACCAACACGAAGGCGTCGCTGGAGAAGGGGCAGCGCGTGATCGTCGCGGGCAAGCTGCGCATCAGCAGCTATACGCGCGACGACAACTCGCAGGGCACGCAGGTCGAGATCATCGCCAATTCGGCGGGGCACGATCTCTCCTTCCAGACGGCGACCGCGACGAAGCGGCCGGGGCAGGCCGATCGCGAGGCCGGGCGGTGGGCTTCGCCGGGCGCGGGCGGGCTCGCGGCCGGCGCGACCGCGAGCCCGGACGCGCTGGCGGGCGTGCTGGCCGGAGCCGAGCCGCTCGTGCCCTCGGGCGGCCCGGAACCGGAGGGCACCGGGAACGTCGAGGGGCGGTCCGCCGGCGCCGAGGCCGACGGATCCGAGGCGCAGCAGTCGGAGGGAGGTCTGGTATCGAGTCATGACGAGTATGCCGAGGCGCCGTTCTGACGGCGCCCGGCGGCGACGGCCCGGCCGGAAACGCAGAGTCGGTCAGGGCTGGCCGGGCCGTCGCCCGCGGGTCCACCATCGCGTCAGCGGAATTGTCTAGAGTCGAGTGGTTCGCTCGGCCCCTCGGAAGGACCCCTGTGCCATCGTCCCGTACCCTCGCCGCCGTCGCCTCGCTGCTCGTCGGCGGACTGGCCCTCGCCGGCTGCGCCTCCGACGCCCCCGAACCCGGTCCCACCGATACCGCGGCGGCGACGGACGCCCCGGCGCCCACCTTCGTGGAGGGCGGCGGAGCCGAGGAGAACAAGGCCTACTTCGACGCGACGCTCGAGCAGCTCCTCGAGGCGAATCCCGAGGCGAAGTCGCACGAGATGGTGAACGCCCTCGTGGACGCCGGGTTCGACAAGGGCCGGATGGAGGTGACCTTCGACCGCACCACGGTCGATCTGGACGCCGACTTCGTGATCGTCTCGGTCAAGATGCCGGACGAGCAGTGCCTCATCGGCCAGACCGGCACCCACGGCTACGCCTCCGATGTCGTCGCCCCCATGAGCACCGGCAACTGCCTGGTCGGCAAGACGCAGGAGATCGACTGGTAGTCCCGCGGGCGAGCGGGCGGCACCGCCGCCGATGCTCCCCGCCCCGACGCCGGCCGGCCGCCTGTTCGCTTTGGACGAAATCCCGGCTTACTCTAAGCTGAGTCGTTTGGTCCTAATGAGGCCGCCCGCCGACGGCGGGACGAACACTCAGAAAGGTGACATCGAGATGTCCGACCAGGTCTACCTCTACATAGCCCTCGGAATCTACATGGCGGCGATGCTGCTGATCGGTTATCTGGCGTTCCGGAAGACGAGCGACCACGAGGACTACATGATCGGCGGGCGAGGGCTGCCGCCCTGGGTCGCGGCGCTCAGCGCCGGCGCCTCGGACATGTCCGGCTGGCTCATCATGGGCCTCCCTGGCGCGATCCTCGTCAGCGGCCTCGTCGAATCCTGGATCGCCATCGGCCTGCTCATCGGCTCGTACCTCAACTGGCGCCTCGTCGCGCCGCGACTGCGCGCGTACACGCAGGTGTCGAAGAACTCGATCACGATCCCCAGCTTCTTCGAGAACCGCACGCGCGACCGCAGCCGCATCCTCCGCACGCTCTCGAGCGTGATCATCCTCGTCTTCTTCACGCTCTACGCCTCGTCCGGCATGGTGGCGGGCGGCAAGTTCTTCGAGAGCGCCTTCGGCGGCGAGTACCTCGTGGGCATGATCATCGTGACGCTCGTGACGCTCGCCTACACCCTCTTCGGCGGCTTCCTCGGCGCCTCGCTCACCGACGTGGTCCAGGGGCTGATGATGGTCACCGCCCTCGTCGTGGTCCCCGTCATCGCCATCTTCACCATCGGCGGGATCGGCGAGACCGCGACGATCATCGGCGATGTCAAGCCCGAGGCGCTCTCGTTCTTCGGCGGGGGAGAGCTCGCGACCACGGCGGTCGTGCTCGCCATCGTCTCGGGCCTCGCGTGGGGGCTCGGCTACTTCGGCCAGCCGCACATCATCGTGCGCTTCATGGCGCTCCGCTCGCCGCAGGAGGCGGCCACCGCTCGCCGCATCGGCACCTCGTGGCAGTTCGTATCGCTCCTCGGAGCGGTCGGGGCGGGCCTCATCGCGATCGCGTACTTCGACAAGTTCGGCGGCGCCCCGCAGGATCCGGAGACCGTCGTGCTGCTGCTGGCGCAAGTGCTGCTGCACCCGCTCGTCGCCGGCCTCGTGCTCGCCGCGGTGCTCGCGGCCATCATGAGCACGCTCTCGAGCCAGCTCATCGTCTGCTCCTCGGCGCTCGTGGAGGACATCTACCGCGCGATCCGCAAGGAGCAGCCCTCCAAGAAGACGCTCGTCGTCCTCGGCCGTGTCGGCGTGCTGCTCATCGCCATCATCGCGGCGCTGCTGGCCATCAACCCGAACGACACCGTGCTCGGCCTCGTGAGCTTCGCGTGGGCGGGCTTCGGCGCCGCATTCGGCCCGATCGTGCTGCTCAGCCTCTACTGGCGCAAGCTCACCAACTGGGGCGCCCTCGCGGGCATGGTGGTGGGCACCGCCGTGGTGTTCATCTGGAAGGCGGTCGACGGCGCGCTCGGCATCGGCCTCTACGAGCTCCTGCCCGCGTTCGCGCTCGCGCTCCTCGCGGCGGTCGTGGTCAGCCTCCTCACCTACAAGCACAACCAGGAGATCGAGGACGAGTTCAGCGAGACCGGCTCGATGCTCGTCGTGAAGAAGGGCTAGCCGCCCCGCGCACGATCCGGAAGCCGTCCGCCCCTTCGCCAGGAGCGGACGGCTTCCGCCGTTCGGGCCGTCCGGCAGGCCACGGCTGATAAGGTTCGGGCGGGCCCTTCGCGGGCCGAACCGCTTTCATCCGCTCGCCCGGACTGGGCTCTCGAAGACTGGAAACTATGGCTGAGTACATTTATCAGATGGTCCGCGCCCGCAAGAAGGTGGGCGACAAGCTCATCCTCGACGACGTCACGATGTCGTTCTACCCGGGCGCCAAGATCGGCATGGTCGGCCCGAACGGCGCCGGCAAGTCGACCATCCTCAAGATCATGGCGGGCCTGGACGAGCCCTCGAACGGCGACGCGACCCTGACCCCGGGCTTCACGGTCGGCATCCTGCTGCAGGAGCCGCCGCTGAACGAGGAGAAGACGGTCCGCGAGAACGTCGAGGAGGGCGTCGCCGAGATCAAGGGCAAGATCGACCGCTTCAACGAGATCTCGGCCGAGATGGCCGACCCCGACGCCGACTTCGACGCGCTCATGGAGGAGATGGGCACGCTGCAGACCGCGATCGACGCGGCCGATGCGTGGGACCTCGACTCCCAGCTCGAGCAGGCGATGGACGCGCTCCGCTGCCCGCCCGCCGACGAGCCCGTCACCAACCTCTCGGGCGGCGAGCGGCGCCGCGTGGCGCTGTGCAAGCTCCTGCTCGAGAAGCCCGACCTGCTGCTGCTCGATGAGCCCACCAACCACCTCGACGCCGAGAGCGTGCTCTGGCTCGAGCAGCACCTGCAGAAGTACCCCGGCGCGGTCATCGCCGTCACCCACGACCGGTACTTCCTCGACCACGTCGCGCAGTGGATCGCGGAGGTCGACCGCGGGCGGCTCTACCCGTACGAGGGCAACTACTCGACCTACCTCGAGAAGAAGCAGGAGCGCCTGCAGGTCCAGGGCAAGAAGGACGCCAAGCTCGCCAAGCGCCTCAAGGAGGAGCTCGAGTGGGTCCGCTCGAACACGAAGGGCCGACAGGCCAAGTCGAAGGCGCGCCTCGCCCGCTACGAGGAGATGGCCGCGGAGGCGGAGCGCACCCGCAAGCTCGACTTCGAGGAGATCCAGATCCCGCCGGGGCCGCGCCTCGGCAACGTCGTGATCGAGGCCGAGGACCTCAAGAAGGGCTTCGGCGACCGCGTGCTCTTCGGCGACCTGAGCTTCTCGCTGCCCCGCAACGGCATCGTCGGCATCATCGGCCCAAACGGCGTCGGCAAGTCCACGCTGTTCAAGACCATCGTCGGCCTCGAGTCCCTCGACGGCGGCGACCTCAAGATCGGCGAGACCGTGCAGATCTCGTACGTCGACCAGAACCGCGCCGGCATCGACCCCGAGAAGAACGTCTGGGAGGTCGTCTCCGACGGGCTCGACTACATCCAGGTCGGCAAGGTCGAGATCCCCTCGCGCGCCTACGTCTCCTCCTTCGGCTTCAAGGGCCCCGACCAGCAGAAGAAGTCGGGCGTGCTGTCGGGCGGCGAGCGCAACCGGCTCAACCTCGCGATGACGCTCAAGCAGGGCGGCAACCTGCTGCTGCTCGACGAGCCCACCAACGACCTCGACGTCGAGACCCTCTCGAGCCTCGAGAACGCGCTGCTCGAGTTCCCCGGCTGCGCCGTGGTCATCACCCACGACCGGTGGTTCCTCGACCGCGTCGCGACCCACATCCTCGCCTACGAGGGCACCGAGGAGAACCCCTCGAACTGGTACTGGTACGAGGGCAACTTCGAGGGCTACGAGGCGAACAAGATCGAGCGCCTGGGCGCCGAGGCCGCGAAGCCCTCGCGCGTCACCTACCGGAAGCTCACGCGCGACTGATGCAGCCGGGCCGGGTATCGGGGAGCCGCGACGGGGAGCGGCGGTACCACGTGGGCGTCCAGGTGCGCTGGCGCGATCTGGACGCCTACAACCACGTGAACAACGCGACGCTGCTGACGCTGCTCGAGGAGTCCCGCACGATCGCGTTCTGGCGCGTGCACCCCGACGACCCGAGCCCTGAGCGGCCGCTCGCGGTGGTCGACGCCCAGGCGGAGTCGGCCACCCACACCCTCATCCAGCGGCAGGAGGTGGAGTACCGGGCTCCCATCCCGTACGGCCACGAGCCGTTGGACGTGCAGATCTGGCTCAGCGACCTCTCCGCGGCCTCGGTCGAGGTCTCCTACGAGGTGTGGAGCCCCGTCGGCGCTCCCGAGCGGCAGCTCCACGCCCTCGCCCGCAGCACCCTCGTGTTCATCGACACGGCGACCGGCCGCCCCCGCAGGGTGAACGCCGTCGAGCGCGAGGCCTGGCTGCCCTTCGCCGGCGAGCCCTCGCCCATGCGCGTCGACCGGCCGCGCCGCCGCAGCACCGGGGCCGGGTAGATGCCCGCCATCCTCTACCTCGAGGACCGGCAGGTGCGCGAGGACCTCGCGACCTATCTCGGCCGGGCCGGGCGCATCGAGGACGGCGGGCTCCGGCTGCAGTCGGTGCCCGCCGGCGTCGCCCTGTGGGTGCCGGTGCTGCGACCCGCGGGCATCCTCACCGACTCGCCCCTCGTGATGGGCGTGCGCGGCATCGCCGCCCGGGTCGAATCCACCGAGGCCGACGACTTCGACGGCGACGCGATCGACATGGTCGTGCCGCTGCGCGGCATGCTCGACCGGCTCGCGCGCACCCCCGCGGACGACGCCGAGGCGCTGAGCCTGCTGCTGCCCTCGGAGCGGCCGCACGAGTCCTGGGCGGGGGTGCGGCCGCCGCTCGCCGGCTGGCGCTCCACCGGGCTGCTCTCCTCGAGCGCGCTCGCGGCCGTGGCCGAGGACGGGATCGCCGAGGTCGGGGAGCGCACGAGCGGCGGCCTCGGGCAGCTGCTCGCCGAGCAGGTCCGCACCGCCGCATGGACGCGGCCGCTGCCCGAGCGCGCGCGCATCCGCAAGGCGCGGCGCCGCGACGACACGGGCGAGCCGCGAGGATCCGAGACGGTCCCCGACCAGCCGCTCCCGCCCGCCGGGGCGGCCTTCGCGGCGCACGCGCTCGGCTTCCTCAACTCGCCCGCGCCGGCGCGGCTCTCCGAGGCCCCGGGCTGGTGGCGCCTCGGCTTCGAGGCGGGAAATGTCGTGATCCGACGCCGCGATTGAGATTTGTGGTGACGAGTTCCCATGATGCGGACTAGACTCCTAATTCGTGGCTGTTTCGAACGGCCGAGAAAGGAATTCGCCCTGTGACGTCAATGCACTCGACTATTGAGAACCTCAAGCGCGAAGTATTCGCCCGCAACGCGGGCGAGCCCGAGTTCCACCAGGCCGTGGCAGAGGTCCTGGATTCGCTGGGACCGGTGCTCGAGCGCCACCCCGAGTATCTGGAGCAGGACATCGTGCAGCGCCTGTGCGAGCCCGAGCGCCAGATCATCTTCCGAGTGCCCTGGGTCGACAGCAACGGCAAGATCAACATCAACCGCGGCTTCCGCGTCGAGTACAACTCGGCGCTCGGCCCCTACAAGGGCGGCCTGCGCTTCCACCCGTCGGTGAACCTCAGCATCGTCAAGTTCCTCGGGTTCGAGCAGATCTTCAAGAACGCCCTCACCGGGCTGCCGATCGGCGGCGGCAAGGGCGGCTCCGACTTCGACCCGCGCGGCCGCTCCGACCGCGACATCATGGCGTTCTGCCAGTCCTTCATGGTGGAGCTCTCGCGCCACATCGGCGAGTACACCGACGTCCCCGCCGGCGACATCGGCGTCGGCGGCCGCGAGATCGGCTACCTCTTCGGCCAGTACAAGCGCATCCAGAACCGGTTCGAGGCCGGCGTGCTCACGGGCAAGGGCCTCTCCTGGGGCGGTTCGCTCGTGCGCCCGGAGGCCACGGGCTACGGCACGATCTTCTTCGCGCGCGAGATGTTCCGCACCCGCAACGAGAGCTTCGAGGGCAAGACCGTCTCGGTCTCCGGCTCGGGCAACGTCGCGATCTACGCGATCGAGAAGGCCCAGCAGCTCGGCGCGAAGGTGGTCACCGCATCCGACTCCTCCGGCGTCGTGCACGACCCCGACGGCATCGACCTCGAACTGCTCAAGCAGGTCAAGCTCACCGAGCGCGCCCGCATCCGCGAGTACGCCGACCGCCGCAGCAGCCGCGTCGAGTTCCACGAGACGCTGAGCGACCTGTGGCGCGTGCCGGTGGACGTCGCGCTGCCCTGCGCCACCGAGAACGAGCTCGACGAGGCCTCGGCCCGCGCGCTCATCGAGAACGGCGTGCAGGTGGTCGCGGAGGGCGCGAACATGCCCTGCACCGCCGACGCCGCGACGCTGCTGCGCGAGAGCGATTCGGTGCTCTTCGGGCCGGCGAAGGCCGTGAACGCCGGCGGCGTCGCCACCAGCGCCCTCGAGATGCAGCAGAACGCCTCGCGCGACTCGTGGTCCTTCGAGTACACGGAGACGCGGCTCGACGAGATCATGGTCTCGGTGCACGACGTGTGCCGCAAGACCGCGGCCGACTACGGCAGCGAGGGCGACTACGTCCTCGGCGCCAACATCGCCGGCTTCACCAAGGTGGTCGAGGCGATGATCGCCCAGGGCGTCGTCTAGGCCTCCGCCCGAGCGCTCCCCGGACCGTGCGCGCACGGTCCGGGGAGCGCCGCGTTTTCCGGGGTTTCGCGGCGCGGGCCCCGAGTGGGTAGAGTGGGGTCCGACGACAGGGGAGCGCCTCCGGGCGCTGAGAGTGCGAATGCGCAGACCCTCGAACCTGCCCGGTTAGCACCGGCGAAGGAAGTCGGGATCTCTCCTCGTGACGCGAACGGCGCGGCACGGGCCCATCCGTACGGATGGAGGAACAGCGATGCGTCGAATCACCATGGCCGCCACGATCACCGCGGCGGCGCTCGTCATGACCGGCTGCTCGGCCGTCGACCAGCTCTCGGGCGGGGCGTCGACCGGCGAGGGCGGCACCGTCACGATCCTCACGCACGACTCGTTCGTGATCACGGACGAGCAGATCGCGGCGTTCGAGGAGCAGAGCGGCTACACGCTGCAGACCACGGCCCCCGGCGACGCCGGTGTCGTGGTGAACCAGCTCGTGCTCGCCGCCGACGCCCCGACGGTGGACGGCGTCTACGGCATCGAGAACTACTCCACGCAGACGCTCGTGGACGCGGGCGTGCTCGCGCCCTACGTCTCGGAGCAGCTCCCGGAATCGGCGCAGCCGCTCATGGTCGACGACCTGCTCACGCCCGTGGATCAGGGCCAGGTGTGCGTGAACATCGACCATGCATGGTTCGAGGAGAACGGCGTCCCCGAGCCGACCACGCTCGAGGACCTCGCGAGTCCCGAGTACGCCCCGCTGTTCGTGACCACGAACCCGGCGATGTCCTCGCCCGGGCTCGCGTTCCTCGTCGCCACCATCGCCGAGCAGGGCGGCGACTGGGAGGACTTCTGGCAGCGCATGCTCGAGAACGGCGCCAAGGTCGCCTCCGGATGGTCGGACGCCTACTTCGTCGACTTCTCCGGAGCCGAGGGCGAGGGCGACTACCCGCTCGTGCTGAGCTACTCCTCCTCGCCGGCCGAGGCGGGCGGGGCGACCGGCGTGCTCGAGGCGTCCTGCACCCCGCAGGTCGAGTACGCGGGCGTGGTCGAGGGCGCCGCGAACCCCGAGGGCGCGCAGGCCTTCATCGACTTCCTCCTCGCGGAGGACTTCCAGACCGGCCTGCCGGAGAACATGTACATGTACCCCGTGGACGACTCGATCGCGCTGCCCGAGACGTGGTCGGAGCACGCGAGCCTCGTCGAGAGCCCGATCGAGCCCGACCTCGCCGAGGTCGCCGAGCACCGCGAGGCGTGGCTCAAGGACTGGACCTCGCTCTACGAGAACGTCGGCGGCTGACACCGGTGACCAGGGCGGGACTCGAGCCGGGCGGCCGGCTGCGGCGGATCCCCGCGCGTATCGCGTGGACCGTCGCGATCGCCGTGCCGCTCGCCTTCCTCGCCGTCTTCTTCGCCTGGCCGGTCGGCGCGATCCTCCTCCGGGGCATCGTGGCCGACGGGCGGGTCGACCTCGGCGCCTTCGGCGACGTGCTGGGCGCGGGGCGGACCTACCGCATCCTCGCGCAGACGCTGTGGATGGCGTTCGCGGGCACGCTCGGCTCCGTGCTGCTCGGCATCCCCGGCGCCTACATCCTGTACCGCTGCCGCTTCCCGGGCCGCGCGGTGCTGCGCGGACTCGCCACCGTGCCGTTCGTGCTGCCGACCGTGGTGGTCGGCATGGCGTTCCGCGCGCTGCTCTCCGAGCGGGGTCCGCTCGGCTTCCTCGGCCTCGACGGGACGACCACGGCCGTCGTGCTCGCGATGATCTTCTTCAACTTCTCCGTCGTCGTACGCCAGGTCGGCACGCTGTGGGCCACGCTCGACCCGCGCACCGCGGAGGCGGCGAGGACGCTCGGCGCCTCCCCCTTCCGTGCCTTCCGCACCGTCACGCTGCCGCGACTGGGGCCGGCGATCGCCTCCGCGGGCAGCCTCGTGTTCCTCTACTGCTCGACCGCCTTCGGCATCGTCCTCACGCTCGGCAGCCCCGGCTACGGCACGCTCGAGACCGAGATCTACCTGCAGACGAGGGTGCACCTGGACCTGCCGGTCGCGGCGGTGCTGTCGATCCTGCAGTTCCTCATCGTCCTCGCCGCCGTGATCGTGTCGAACCGGGTGCGGCTCGGCACCGAGACGTCGCTGCGCCTGCGCGAGACGAAGGACGCGCCGCTCGGCCGCGCCGACGCGTGGCCGGCGGCGATCACCTTCGCGACCATCGGGATCCTCATCCTCTCGCCGCTCGCCGCGCTCGTGGTCCGCTCGTTCCAGCGCGGCGGGGAGTGGAGCCTCGGCAACTACGCGCTGCTGGCGACGAGCGGATCCGGCTTCGCGGGCGGGGCCACCGTGCTGCAGGCGCTCGAGCACTCGTTGCGCATCGCGCTCGACGCCGCCGTGATCGCGCTCGTCATCGGCATCCCTCTCGCGCTCGTGCTCTCGCGCCGGTCGCGGAGCCCGGGGGTGCTGCGCACGCAGCGCGTCATCGACGGCGCGGTGATGCTGCCGCTCGGCGTCTCCGCCGTCACCGTGGGGTTCGGCTTCATCGTGTCCCTGCAGGCGTGGTCGCCCCAGCTGGCCCACTCGGGGCTGCTGGTTCCGCTCGCCCAGGCGGTCGTGGCGCTGCCGCTGGTGGTCCGGTCGCTCGTGCCCGTGCTGCGCGCGATCGACCCGCGGCTGCGCGAGGCGGCCATGACGCTCGGCGCCTCGCCGGGGCGGGTGCTGCGCACGGTGGACGGCCCGTTCCTGGTGCGCGGGCTCGGGCTCGCGGCGGGATTCGCGTTCGCGGTCTCGCTCGGGGAATTCGGGGCGACGAGCTTCCTCGCGTCGCCGAACTACGTGACGCTGCCCGTGCTCATCGTCCGGCTGCTGGGACGCCCGGGGGCCGACAACTACGGGATGGCGCTCGCGGGAGCGGTCATCCTCGCCGTCGTGACCGCGACGGTCATGATCGTCTGCGAACGGCTCCGGCCGCGCGGCGTGAGGGAGGGACAGGGATGGTAGAGAACGACGCGCCGGCGCTCGAGCTGCGCGGGGTGCAGATCTCGTATCCGGACGGCTTCGTCGCGGTCGACGGGGCGGACCTCGAGCTCGCGTCGGGGGAGATCCTCGCGCTGCTCGGCCCCTCCGGCTCCGGCAAGTCCACGCTCCTGCGCGGTATCGCCGGGCTCGAACGCGTGACTGCGGGCGAGATCCGCATGAGGGGGCGCGCGATCGACGCGGTGCCGGTGCACCGGCGCAACATCGGCATGGTGTTCCAGGACGGCCAGCTCTTCCCGCACCGCAGCGTGGGCCGCAACATCGCCTACGGGCTCGAGGGGGAGGGGCGGAGCCGGCAGGAGATCCGCGACCGGGTCGAGGCGATGCTCGCGCTCGTGGGACTCGAGGGCTTCGGCGGGCGGTCGGTGCAGACGCTCTCGGGCGGCCAGGCGCAGCGGGTGGCGCTCGCGCGATCGCTCGCGAGGGAGCCCGAGCTGCTGCTGCTCGACGAGCCGCTCTCGGCGCTCGACCGGGCGCTGCGGGAACGGCTGGCGGACGAGTTGCGGCGCATCCTCGCCGAGACGGGCACGAGCGCGGTGCACGTGACCCATGACGAGTCCGAGGCGGAGCGCATCGCGGACCGGACGATGGTCATCCGCGAGGGGCGGCTTTCTGCACGGTAGCGAATACTGTCGCCTGATAGCGTCGTCTGGGCGAGGACAGGAGTACCGGTGAGCAAATGGTTCGCGAAGCGAGCTGTCGGTTGGACTGAGCGATGAGGGCCTTGCGAAGCATCCTCATCGTGGAGGACCTGGCTCGCGACGGGCGTGATCGGCTTGCATACGCCGGAACTGATGAGACGTTGGCATATCGGGTCCTAGATCAGGGGCGCGATACAGATCCCGACCATGACCGGGCGTTCTACGAGGTGCCGGTGCAGCCCGCTTCGGATTCGTGCGATGACGCCATGGTGCATCTGCTCGTGCAGGACGAAACAGGAGGAGTAGATCATGTGCTCTCCGCATTCGCATCGTCGGACGATGCGCAGCGTGAGCTTCACAAGCGAGCAGCAGCGTGGTCCCCGAATTCGTTGAGGGTGATTGAGATACCCGTTCGAGCACGTATATAGATGCAGGCCCGGCCGACTGCCGATAGGGGCACTATGGCGGTCCCGCTCCGTCCCGTCAGCCGGACAGGCGGGGCGCCTCGGGCTCGTAGTCGTTCGGCCGGTTCAGCAGCAGCGCCGCGGGCAGCGCGATGAGCGAGACGACGATGAGCAGCACGAGCGGAGCGTCCCACGAGCCGGTGAGGCTCCGGACGATCGAGATCGAGAGCGGCCCCAGCGCGGCGATGACGTAGGCCCATCCCTGCGCGAAGCCGCTCAGCTTCGCCGCGCCCGGCACGGTGGCGGCGCGGACGCCGATGAGGGTGAGGGACATCGGGAAGAGCAGCTGGCCGAGCCCGGTGGCGGCCACACCCCATCCGACGAGCGATGCCGGCAGCGTCAGGATGAGCGTGAATCCGCCCGCCCAGAACGCCACGCCGAGCACCGCGACGGAGCGGATATGGCGTCCGCGGGTGACGACGGCGGGGGCGATGAGGGCGGCGGGGATGCCGAGGATGGCGTAGAAGCTGAGCTGCAGGTTGGCGGCGATGGGGTCGAGCCCCTTGAACTCGACGAGCAGCTGCGGCAGCCACGCGAAGACCGTGAAGGAGCCGAACGAGCAGATGCCGAAGAGCACGACGATGGTCCACGCGGTCTTCGAGCGGATGGGATCCGCCTTGGCGCGGCGGACCGGGCCGCCCGCGGCCGCGGTCCGGCGATCCGATGCCCAGAGCGCGACCCACGGGACGAGTGCGGCCACCGCGAGGCCGCCCCAGAACGCGAGGGAGACGCGCCAGCCGTGCCCCTCGGCGAGCTGCGCGGCGATGAGCGGCGGCAGGAAGGCCGAGACCGCGATGACGATGACGTAGAAGGAGGAGAGCGGGCCGATATGGTTCGGGAAGCGGGCCTTCACGATCGCGGGCATGACGACGTTGCCGAGGCCCATGCCGAGCAGGGCGACGGCGGTGCCCAACCCGATGAGCAGCGCGCTGCCCGCCAGCGAGCGCAGCAGGAAGCCGGCGATGATGATCGCGAGGCTCGTCACGACGGTCGCCTCCAGGGAGCATCGCCGGGTGAGCAGCGGCGCGACCAGCCCCGCCGCGGCGAAGACGAGCGGCGAGAGCATGCCGATGATGCCGAGGGCGATGGGGCTCAGGGGGATCTCCTCGCCCACGATGTGGGCGATGGGGGAGAAGCTGGAGACGGCGGTGCGGAGGTTGAGGGCGAGGAGGGTGATGCCGAGGAGCCCCAGTGCGACGAGCAACCACGCGGGCCTGCGCGGCGATCCCATCAGGCCTTCCGCTCGGCGGGGGCGGTGACGCCGGCCTCGTAGTCGTTCGGCCGGTCCACGAGCAGTGCGGCGGGCAGGGCGGCCAGCGTCACGACGACGAGGAAGACGAGGGCGGGCGTCCAGGAGCCGGTGAGGCTCTGCAGGATCGAGACGATGAGCGGCCCGGTGGCGGCGATCATGTACGCCCACCCCTGCACGAAGCTGCTCAGCCGCGCCGCCCCCGCCACGGTCGCGGCGCGGACGCCGATGAGGGTGAGGGACATCGGGAAGAGCAGCTGGCCGAGCCCGGTCATCGCGACGCCCCAGGTCACTGCGGAGGCCGGGCCGAGCAGGATCACGAGGAAGCCGCCGGCCCAGAGCAGCACGCCCGCGATCGCCGCGGGCCGGATGAAGCGCCCGTTGGTGACGATCGCCGGGGCGATGAGGGCGGCGGGGACGCCGAGGATGGCGTAGAGGCTGAGCTGGAGGTTCGCGGCGATGGGGTCGAGCCCCTTGAACTCGACGAGCAGCTGCGGCAGCCACGCGAAGAGCGCGTAGGAGCCGAGCGAGCACACGCCGAACAGCGCCACGATCGTCCAGGCCGTCCGGGACCGGGCGGGGCTCGGCGCGGCGGCCTTGGACCTCGACCCGATCGCGCTCGAATTCCGGTCCGTGGCCCACAGGATGATCCAGGGGATCACGGAGCACGCGGCCACGGCGCCCCAGAACGCGAGGGAGATGCGCCAGCCCTGGCCCTCGGCGAGCTGCGCCGCGAACAGCGGGGGCAGGAACGCCGACACCGCGATGACGATCACGTAGAAGGAGGAGAGCGGGCCGATGTGCTTCGGGAAGCGGGCCTTGACGATGGCGGGCATGAGCACGTTGCCGATGCCCATGCCCAGCAGGGCGATCACGGTGCCGAGGCCGATCGTCCAGGCGCTCGTCGCGAGCGAGCGCAGGGCGAATCCGGCGACCATGACGGCGAGGCTCGCGACGACGATCGCCTCGAGCGAGAGCCGGCGGCTCAGCACGGGGGTGATGATTCCGGCGAGGGCGAAGACGAGCGGCGGCAGCATGCCGATGACGCCGAGGGCGATGGGGCTCAGGGGGATCTCCTCGCCGACGATGTGGGCGATGGGGGAGAAGCTGGAGACGGCGGTGCGTAGGTTGAGGGCGAGGAGGGTGATGCCGAGCAGTCCGAGCGCGACGAACACCCGCGTGGGCCGACGGGTCACGGGGCCTACTTCGCTTCCGGGGTCGGCTCGAAGGTGTTCACCATCGCGGTCGCCGCGCGGTCGAAGTACTCGAGCATCTGGGCGCGGACTATCGGCGGGAAGTCCATGGACTCCACCGCCGCGGTCATATGGGTGAGCCAGCGTCGCCGGGCATCCGGATTGACGTGGAAGGGCATGTGCCGCATCCGCAGCCGGGGGTGCCCGCGCTCGGCGGAGTAGATCGGGGGCCCGCCCCAGTACTGCGCCAGGAATCGGCTGAGCCGCCAGATGGCGCCCTCGAGGTCCTCCTGGGGGTACATCGGCCACAGCACCTCGTCGGCCTGGACGTCGTCGTAGAAGCGGCGGGTCAGCTCCTCGAAGGCGTCCATCCCGCCGACTTCGTCGTAGACCGTGGCGAGCGCGGGCGAATCGTTCATCACTCCACCCTAAGCCGTGCCGGCGGCCGCGGGACTACTCGGCGGGCGGGAGGGTGCCCTCGTCCGACTGCTGCTGCATCTGCTGGCGGTCCTGCACGCCCTTGCCGGGTCGGACGGCGCTGCCGTTCGGGCCGTCGAAGATGATCGTGTTCATGGCCGGCAGCGTGATGCCCTCGCGCTTCAGGGCGGCCTGGATGCGCGAGCGGAGCTCGCGCTGCACGCCCCAGCGGTCGCCGGGCGAGGTCTTGGCCACGAGCCGGATGATGACGGCCTCGGCGGAGAGCGTCTCGAGGCCCCACACCTGCGGCTCCTCGAGGAGCTTGAGCATCCACTCGGGATCCTTCGTGAGCTCCTGCGCCGCGGTGAGCATCGTCCGCTCGGCGCGTTCGCGATCCTCGTCGAAGGGGACCGCGAGGTCGATCACCGCGCGGTTCCAGCCCTGCGAGTTGTTCCCCACGCGCTGGATCTCGCCGTTGCGGACGTACCAGAGCTGCCCGTAGACGTCGCGGACCTCGGTGACGCGCACGCCGACCGCCTCCACCACGCCGCTCGCGTACTCGAGGTCGACCTCGTCGCCCACGCCGATCTGGTCCTCGACCACCATGAGGAGCCCGTTGAGCACATCGCCGACGATCTTCTGCGCGCCGAAGCCGAGGCCGGCGCCGAGCGCCGCAGACAGCAGGGCGAGGGAGGAGAGGAACGTGGGGCTGATGATGCCGATGCACCACATGGCGGCGATCACGACGATCACCACGCCGAGGATGCTCGAGAGCACCTGGCCGATCGTGCGGGCCCGCTGCACGGTGCGCACCGACGCCAGGGGCGAGCCGAGCTGCAGCGATTGGGTGTCGTCGACGCCGCGCTTGCGCTTGACGCCGTCGACGATGCCGTTCACGAAGCGGCGGATGACCCACCGCATGAGCCGGTTCGCGAGCCAGGCGCCGATGATGATCAGCGCGATCTGGATGAGAGGGAGGAAGGGGCCGAGCGCCTCAAAGATCTGATCGAAGAATTCCTGCATAGGCGGAAGAGTCTAGGACGGGATGTTTGGGGGCGGCTGGTCGCGTCGATTCCCGTTCCCAGCCGTTCACCTTCTCCAGCTACAATTACTGATTGTTGCGTCACCGGTTTTGCCTGTGGCTTGCGAGCGGGCACACTGGAGGCGCAACCGCCCCCAGCGTCGACAGCATCGAGGAGCCCCATGGCCAACACCGACCGGCAGGACTACGTCGATATCCCGCCCACCGAAGTCGAAGCGCCCGATTCCCACGGCAAGTTCTCGCTGAACGAGGACTGGTGGGCGACCATCGTCGGCACCGCGCTCGTGCTGCTGTGCCTCGGCGGCATCATCCCGAACATCGGGGGGTGGTTCTGATGCCCGCGCAGACGAAGCAGGCCGAGGCGGGCGGCGTCGAGGCGCCGGCGGAGGCGCCGCGCTCGGCGCTCGGCACCGTCGCGGGGCTCGCGATCACGGTGCTGCTGGCGATCGTCGTCAGCGTGCTGACGAGCCGCGTGCCCGACTGGACGGCCGACACCTGGTTCGGGCCGATCGCCAAGTCCGTCGAATTCCCCGTGTACGCGATCGCGCTCGGGTTCGCCTTCAACGGCATCCTCTCCGCGCTCGGCGTGCGCGACCGCCTCTCGGGAGGATTCCGCACCGAGTTCTTCATCAAGATCGGCCTGGTGCTCCTCGGCGCCACGGTGAACATCAGTGTGATCCTGGAGATGGGGCTGCCCGCCATCATCCAGGCGCTGCTGCTCATCACCACGGTCTTCCTCTTCACCTGGTGGTTCGCCGGCATCATCGGGCTCGCCCCGCACCTGCGGGCGCTGCTCGCCTCCGCGCTCTCGATCTGCGGCGTCTCGGCCGCGGTCGCCGCGGCCGGCGCGGTGCATGCCAAGAAGGAACAGCTCGCGTACGTCGCGGGCCTCGTGATCGTGTTCGCGCTGCCGGCCATCTTCCTGCTGCCCTGGCTGGCCCAGGTGCTCGGCCTCTCGCCCGTGGTCACGGGCGCGTGGATCGGCGGCAACATCGACACCACCGCGGCGGTGACCGCCGCCGGCGCGGTCGCGGGCGAGGAGGTGCTCGAGTACGCGTCGATCGTCAAGATGATCCAGAACGCGCTCATCGGCTTCGTCGCGGTGGCGCTCTCGATCTACTTCACGCTCAAGGTGGACCGGCCCGCGAACGTCGACGTCAAGTCGGTCGCCCGCTCGGGCTGGGGCCAGGTGTGGGAGCGCTTCCCCAAGTTCGTGATCGGCTTCGTGCTCGCCTCGATCATCGTGTCGGTGCTCGCCTCGCTGTTCCCCGAGGCGAACGCGGACGGCGGCTGGCTCGCCGCGGGCGTGGACGCGGCCAAGTCGCTGCAGACGCTCTTCTTCACGCTCGCCTTCGTCTCGATCGGCCTCGAGTTCCGCTTCGGCGCGCTCAAGGAGGCGGGGTGGAAGCCCGTGCTCGTGTTCTTCGCCGGCACGATCGTCAATCTCCTCGCGGGCCTGCTCTTCGCGCAGGCGCTGTTCGGCTGGATCTTCGGCGACAGCTTCGCCTAGCCGCGCGCGCCGAACGGCCCGCCGAGCTCGAGGCTCGGCGGGCCGTTTCGCGTCGTGCTTCGCGGCTACCGCCCCGACCTGTCGTCTTCGGCGGGGCGCGCAGGGCGGGGCAGCAACGCCCGGTATTCGGGTTCGACCTCCACCCGCAGCACCCGGATCATCGTGGCCACGTAGAGGTAGAACCCGGCGATGGCCGCGACCTCCGTGACGAGCTCCGTGCCCAGCAGCGATTCCGCATCGCGCCATGCCGGGTCGCGGACCTCGCGCTCCTCGACAAGTTCTCGGGTCAGGCGGAATGCGGCGAGCTCCGCGGGGGTGAAGTAGTCGTTCCCACCGCCTTCGAGCACTGCGACGAGCTCGCGGACATCGGCGTCCTCGACGCCGAACCGATGGCCGAGCGCCACGTGGTGCGAATACTCGTAATCGCTCTCGGTGAGCAGCCCGACCTCGATGATCACGAGCTGTCGCAATCGAGGGTCGAGACGGGATCGCCAGCGGATCCACTCGGCGTACTCGTGGTGGGCGTGGAGCGCTCCGGGAGCGTTGCCGAGCGCGCGGAGAATCGAGATCGGACGGGAGAGGCAGTAGCGGAACTCCTCCGGGAGGTCCTCCGCGTCGACGAGGGGGACTCGGGCCATGTCGGGTTCACACCCCGTCCCAGCTGCGCGAGGCCTTGCGGCGATCGAAGTAGGTCTCCACGGGATACCAGCCCAGCAGCGCTCCGCCGTCGACGTCCAGCGCGGTGCCCGCGATCATATCCACGAGGTCCGAGGCGTACATGAGGATGATTCTCGCCTGGTCCTCCGGAGTCGAGATGCGGCCGGAAGGCACTGTCGCCCGGCGGGCTTCGATCACTTCGGCATCGGACATCGACTGCAGCATCTCGGTCATCACGGGGCCGGGGCATACCGCGTTGACGCGGACTCCGACCGGCGCGACCTCGTAGGCGAGATGCTTCGTGAGCCCCAACAGGCCGTACTTGCTCGCCGTATATGCCGCCGACGCGTTGTAGCTGAGCCGTTTGGAGGCGACGGAGGACACGTTGACGATGCGCCCGTAACGATTCGGCAGGAAGTAGCGCATCGCTTCGCGACAGGTGAGGAAGATGCCGTTGAGGTTCACGTCGATGACGCGCCGCCACTCCTCGAAGCTCGTCTCCTCCACGATCTTCGTGGAGGTGATCCCCGCGCAGTTGACGAGGATGTCGATGCCGCCGAATCGGTCGTTCGACTCCGCCATGAGTCCCCGGACGTCTTCCTCGTCGGCGACGTCCACGGTGCGGACGAGGAGTCGATCGGCGTAGGCGCTGAGGGAATCCACCTGCCGCTCCACTTCCGCGCGGTTCGCGTCCGCGATGGTCACGGATGCCCCTGCGTCCAGCAGCATCCGGGCTACCGCGAGCCCGATCCCCGAGGCGCCGCCCGTGACGACGGCTCGTCTGCCGTCGAAGTCGAATGTCACGCCGTGTGCGATTTCAAGCATGTTCTTCCTCTCGTCGTGGTGTCGTAGCGGGGCGGTCCTGCCTCGCATGCCGTAGGAACTCGTCATTGAGCCGGCGCAGCGGAGACGCATCGCCACCGGCGGCGAGGAACTCCGCGGTCCGTCGTAGGGGGCCGGCGAGCGATCTCGGAGCCCCTGCGAAGTCGAGGCAGGAACGGATCTTCGCGTCGAGCTGCGCATCGCTGACGGGGTTCTGCGCGCTGCCGGGCGCATCGACGACCGTGATCGTGCGCGTCCCTGCCGCGCCGCCGACGGTGAGCCGGGCGAAGCGTTCGGCGCCGACGCCATCGGCTTCGGCAGCGGATGCGGCGTGCACGGAGGTCCGCTCCATGATGTCGAGAACGCGACGATCGTCGAGCGCGCCCTCGGTGAAGTCCTCCAGGTCGAGACGACCCCTGACCAGGGCCAGGGCGACGACGAAGCTCGGACTGAACTGCGCCTGCTGCGAGCTCGTCGGCGGCGAGAGCCGAAGCGGCTCCAGAGCACGTCGGTTGAGGAGCAGATCGATGCGATCGATCGAATCCGGCCTGATCTCGTCGCGGAGTCGCATCGCCGCGTGCGCGGTTCGCTGCAACTCGTAGCAGCATGGGAACAGCTTGATGTTGATGCCGGGGGAGACGACGGCAGGCACGGGCTCCTGGAGGGCGGCGCTCGCCGCCTCCGCCGAACCGTGCTCGCCGAACAGCTCGAGAAAGCCGGATGGTCCGTCGAGCGCTGCTGGATTGGCGGTCATCCCGGATTGGGCGAGGTCGACGGCGTCGATCGCACGAGCGGCGGCGAAACCGGCGTGCAGCGCCTTGGTATCGCTGCCGAAATTCGCCCGAAGGCCGGAGGCGCTCGAGGCGGCGATGCCGAGCGCATTGACGAGGACGGGCGGATCGACGCCCCGCAGCTTCGCCAGGGCCGCGGTGGCGGCGAGGGTGCCGAGGGTGCCGGTCGAATGCCAGCCGCGCGAATAGTGCCCCGCCAGGCCGACTCCGGCGGCGATCGCCCTCGCCGCCTCGAACCCGGCGGAGTAGGCGGAGGCCAACTGACGCGGCAGCCCGGTAGCGGCATCATCGATCCCCGTGAAGAGGACAGGCAGCATGACGCTGCTGAGGTGCCCTCGGATGGCCTCTGTCATGTCGTCGAAATCGAGAGCGTGCGCGAGTGCGGCATTGCGGAAGGCGGCTTCGCGAGCCGGAGCGCTCACGGCCGCGCCGAGCACCGGATGCGCTCCTTCGGCGTTCCGTGCGCCGAAGTCGCGGAGCCTTGCCGCGATCGGCGTTCTGCAGGCAGCGAAGGACACCGCCAGCGTGTCGGCGATCGCCTGGATGATCGGTGCGCGAGGCGGCTCCCGGTCTTCATCGGCGAGGACGCGTCGGGCTATGCGTGCTGCCAGCGAGGGCATGCGCTCACCTCGCATCCGTCTCGGCGGGCGCCGGCTTCTCGTCCGGTGCCGATTCCGTGTCGTAATCGATGTGGAGCGAGCGCTTCGAGGTCTCCGGCAGGAAGATGACCATGACGATGCCGATGATCACCGCCAGAGCGATGAGGTAATACGCCGGGGCGAAGGGGTTCCCGGTCGCCGCGACCAGGGCCGCGGCGACGAGCGGTCCCGTTCCGGCCACCGGCCCGACGCCCAGGTTGTAGCCGATCGCGCCGGCCGTCGCACGGATCTTGGGAGGGAAGAACTCGACGATCGTCACGGAGCTCATCGTGTTGATCATCGCCTGCGAGACCGCATAGATGGCGAGACCGAGCAGCGCGATTCCGAAGACGCCGGTATTGAGCATGAAGAACACCGGCAGGACGAGCACGGCGTGGCCGAAGGCGCCGAGGACGTAGGTGACCTTGCGTCCGAACCGGTCGGAGAAATAGCCCGCGAAGAAGCAGAGCACTGCGTAGATCGCGAGGCTCAGGAGGCTGAGTAGGACTGCCTGCGGTCGGGGGAATCCCACGGTGGTGCTGAGGTAGTTGTTGAAGTAGGTCGCGAAGTAGTAGAAACCGGTGCCGGTGATCGCGGAGAATGCGAACGCGATGAGGATGTTCCTGATCCCGCGCTTGCCGATGTGCTTGAAGGGGTTGGCCGGGGCTTTCTCGGTCTCCTGCATCGCCTTGAAGACGGGGGTGTCTTCGAGCTTGAGGCGCATGTAGAGCCCGATCAGGGTCAGCGGCACCGCGGCGAGGAATGGGAGTCGCCAGCCCCAGGACATCATGTCGGCTTCTGAGAGGTTGATCGAGAGCAGGTAGACGGTTCCCGAGCCGCCGATCATTCCGAGTGCGGCGGTGATCGAGATGAGGCTCGACCAGCGGCCCCGCTTGTTCGAAGGGGAGTACTCGACGAGGAAGGTCGATGCGCCGGTCCATTCGCCGCCGACCGACATGCCCTGGATGCTCCGGATCACGACGAGCAGGATGGGTGCCCAGATGCCGATCTGCGCGTATCCCGGGAGCAGCCCGATGCACGCGGTCGCCACGCCCATGACGATGATCGCGATGGCGAGCGCGGTCCGTCGCCCGACCCGGTCGCCGATGAAGCCGAAGATGGCTCCGCCGAACGGCCTGAAGAAGAACGCGATGCCGAATACGGCGAGTGACGAGAGCAGTTCGGTGGTCGGATCGTTGCTGGGGAAGAACACCGCGCCGATGATCGAGGCCACGAAGCCGTACACCGCGAAATCGAACCACTCCATGAAGTTGCCGATGAGTGTGGCGAACACCACGTTGCGCCGTGCGGCTCCCGAGACCTGGGGAACGGTCTCCGTCGTAGGGGAAGTCATTTACAAGGTTCCTTTCGTATCTCCACGCTGAGACAGAAGGCGTCAGTCGACGCTTGTGTCGACACTAAGTGCTTGACACGGCATTCTCAAGCGGTAATCATCATATTGAACAGAAATAGTGTCGACACAATTCGTTCTCATGGGTTGGGAGCGACCGAACTCGACAGGGGGACGGTGCTGCCCTGACGGTCGAGCGTCTCCGTTCCCATCCGAGGAAGGAACACCATGGAATTCTCAGCAGTGCTCGAACCGATCGAGGACCTCGGGACGGAAGCCGGGGTACGGCTCCTCGTCGATGACGCATTCGCCGGTGGGCGATGTCGCGATTGCGGGGACCTGAGCGTGCCGCGCGCGCACATCTGCCGTCGATGCCGTTCGGTCGAAGTCGAGGCCGCGCGGATCGGCGGACGCGGGTTGCTCTACTCGTATACCCGAGTCCATGTCGCGCCGAAGTGCGCAGCGCCGTATTGCCTCGGATACGTCGACCTCGTATCGGGGGTCAGGGTGCTCGGCCGCCTCGAGATGTCCGAGTCGTCGCTCGCCTGCGATATCCCCGTTCGCGCGGCTCGGACGGGGGCCGGGGAAGAGGAGTGGGCGTTCGTCGAGGCCGAGGATGTGCGTGGGGACGAGCGAAACGAGGGAATCGCATGACCGGGGCATTCGTCGTCGGCGGCGCCATGATCCGTATGGGCAAGCACCGGGAGTCGTCATATGCGGGTCTTGCGGCGCCCGCCGTGCTCGGCGCGCTCGAAGACGCCGGAATCGAGGCCTCCCGGCTCGACGCCGTCTACTGCGGGCACGCCTTCGGCGGCATGCTGACGGGGCAGCGCATTCTCAGTGCTCTCGGCATCGGCGGAATCCCCGTGGTCAACGTGGACAACGCCTGCTCGGGCGGCGCGACGGCGGTGAGTCTCGCCGTTCGGGCCGTGCGTAACGGCGAGGCCGAGGTCGCGCTCGCCATCGGTGTCGACAAGCTCACGCAGTTCGGCGGTGGAGCGCTGCCGCTCGTGGCCGAGGACATCGAGGTGAGGCAGGGCATCGTGATGCCCGCCGTCTACGCGATGCGGGCGCGCCGTTTCCTCCATGAGCGCGGGGCGGAAGTCGAGGACCTCGCCATGGTCAGCGTGAAATCGCGCAGGCATGGAGCGCTCAATCCGTATGCGCAGTACCGGAGCGAGGTCACCGTCGAGGAAGTGCTCGCATCGCGTCCTATCGCGGAGCCGCTCACGCTGATGCAGTGCTGCCCGACCGGTGACGGCGCGGCGGCCGTCGTGGTGATGAGCGACTCGGCGAGGGCGCGGCTCGGCTTGCGCGGGATGCGGGTGGCCGCCACGGTCATCCACTCGGGCCAGCACCGTTCCGGATATCGCGACATGCTGAGCCCGGAGATCTCCGCGCATTCGGCGGACGACGCCTACGAAGAGGCCGGGATATCGCCGGAGGACCTCGATGTGGTCGAACTCCACGACGCCTTCTCGATCGCCGAGCTCATCTACTACGAGGCGCTCGGCCTGTGCGCAGAGGGCGAATCGACTCGGATGCTTCGCTCGGGGGAGTCCTCGCTCGGGGGCAAGGTCGTCGTCAACCCCTCGGGCGGCCTGCTGTCCAAGGGGCACCCGGTCGGCGCGAGCGGCGTGGCCCAGGTGGTGGAGGTGCTGTGGCAGCTTCAGGGAAGGGCGGGGGCGCGCCAGGTCGAGGACGCGCGCGTGGCGCTCTCGCACGTCACCGGCGGGGGCATCGCCGGGCTCGACCACGGGGCTTGCGCCGTGCACGTCTTCGAGCGGGCGGACGCATGAGTCGGCAGGAGTCGTTCGGCGGGCCGCTGCTCGACGGAATCCGAGTGATCGACCTCACGACCTTCCTGTCGGGGCCGTTCGCCACGCAGATGCTCGCCGATATGGGTGCGGACGTGATCAAGGTCGAAGCTCCGGGCGGCGATTCGAGCCGCGCCATCCCGCCGCATTTCGTCGGCGAGGACAGCGCGTACTTCCTGACGAACAATCGTGGCAAGCGGTCGGCGGCCATCGACATGAAGCAGGAGGAAGGCGTCCGCGCCGTCATCGCGCTCATCCGTTCCGCGGACATCGTCATCGAGAACTTCCGTCCCGGCGTCGCGCAACGCCTCGGCCTGCATTCCGACCGTTTGCGCGAGGAGGTGCCGGGGTTGATCTGGGTGTCGATCAGCGGCTTCGGGCAGAGCGGCCCTTGGCGGGAGAAGCCCGCCTACGACATGATCGTGCAGGCGCTCTCGGGAGTGATGAGCCTGACCGGTGAGGCCGGCCGGCCTGCGATGCGACTGGGGATACCGGCGGGCGATCTGGTGGCCGGCATGTACGCCGCTCACGGCGCGCTCGGCGCGCTGGTGCGCCGCGGACGGACCGGCGAGGGGGCGCTGATCGACGTATCGATGCTGGACGGTCAGCTGACGATGCTCTCCTATCAGGCCGTGTACGCGATGCTGAGCGGTTCGACGCCCTCCCCGCAGGGAGCCAGGCACGATTCGATCCCCACGTACCGGTCCTTTCGAGGCGGCGACGGTCGCGAGTTCGTGGTCACGGCCAATACGGAGCGCATGTGGGTCGAGCTGTGCGACGCGGTCGGCCGCTCCGATCTGCCCCGGGATGCGAGGTTCGCTTCGGCCTCGAATCGGCTGACGCATCGCGAGGCGCTCTGGAAGGAGCTCGAACCGGCCATGCTCGAACGCAGCGCCGCGGATTGGGTGGCGCTGCTCGAGGAGCGGAGGGTTCCCGCGGCGCTCATCAAGACCGTGCCGGAAGCGCTCGAGGACGCGAAGCGGCACGGCCGGGGAATGGTCGTGGAGCTCGACGCGGGTGACGGGCGATGTGTCGAGGTGGTGGGCAACCCGGTGAAGGTGATCGGTGCGGAGCAGGATTCGGCGGGTCACGGGCCTCGACCGCCTCGGTATCCTCCCGCTCTGGGCGCCGACGGGAGGGAAGTGCTCGCAGACATCGGATACTCGCCGGAGGCGATCGACGATCTCGAGCAGCGCGGCGTACTCGTGTACGGGCAGCGCGCGGGGTAGGCAGGATGGGGAAGATGGAGCGGCCCCGGACGAGATCGTCCGGGGCCGCTCCATGTTGTTCAGCGGGTCGGGGGCGAGCTCAGCGGCAGCAGTGCGGTGAGTCCGCCGTCGACGGGGAGGAGGGTTCCCGAGATCCAGGAGGACATGGGCGAGGCGAGGAAGAGCGCGGCGTAGGCCGGATCCCAGCCCGTCCCCTCGGTGCCGAGGGCGGAGACCGAGTTGCGGGCAGCTCTCATCTCGGGGCTGAGCCCGCGCGCCTCGATGCGCGGGGTGAGCACCTGGCCGGGAGCGATGCAGTTCACCCGGATGCCGTGCTCGCCGTACTGCCCCGCCATGGTCCTGGTGAGATTGACGATGGCGCCCTTGCTCGTCGGGTAGAAGAGGCTCGGATATCCGCCTCCCATCCCCGCGATGGAGCCGATGTTCACGATCGAGCCGTCGCCGCCCGATTTCATCAGCGGGACGAAGCGCCTCGCCGAGATCACCATGGAGGTGAGGTTGATGCGCAGCCCCCGGTCCCAGGCGTCGAGGTCCAGCGTTTCGGCCTCGCCGGCCGGACCGACGATCCCGACGTTGTTCACGAGGATGTCGACCCGCGCGAATGCATCCGCGACCGCGGTCGCCGCCGCGGCGACGCTTCCGTCTTCCGCCATGTCGGCCTGCACGCTGATCGCGTCTCCGCCGATCGCATTGATCGCCGCTTGCGTTTCCCGGGCGGCATCGAGGTCCACGTCGAGCAGCGCCACGCGGGCGCCGGCCGCCGCGAGCAGCATGGCGATTGCCCGGCCGATGCCGATGCCGTGCCCGACGGAGCCCGCGCCGGTCACCACCGCGGTGCGGCCGGAGAGGTCCAGCGCACGGGACGGGTGGATCGGGACCTCCGACGGAGGGGTGGAGGGGGTATTAAGCCGTTGAGGAGTCGGCTCTCCGGGGTGGGTTGGGGTGTTCATTGTCTTCGTCCTGTCTCGGCTCCGGCGCCTCGGACTCGGGCGGGGACAACGCGGCGAGGGCGTTGAGCACATTGGATTTCGCGATCGCTGAGGCGAGCGTCGAATCCCGTTCCCGGTACGCGCGGAGCAGAAGCTTGTGGTCTTCGTAGGATCGGTCGACGCGCCCGGGCTTCGACATCGAGTCGTGCCGTAGGCGCAGTACCTGCAGACCGAGCGCGTCGAGCGCCCGTTTCACCGCGGCATCGCCGGCGAACGTCGACGACAGCTCGTGGAACAGCACGTTCTGCCAGAAGTACCGATCCACCTCGCCGTCGCGGACGGCGACGTCCATCTGCGCGAGGATGGTCTCGAGTTCGGCCAGCTGCGTCTCGTCGATGACCTGCGAGAGCTGTTCGGAGAGCACTCCGTTGAGCAGCGCTCTGAGGCGGTAGATGTCGTGGATCTGCTTCGGGTCGAGGTCTGCGACGCGCGGGCGCCGTCGGGGGAGGATCTCGACGAGTCCGCCCTTCTCCAGGATGATCAGCGCCTCCCGGACGGGGGTTCGGCTCGTCTCGAAATGACTGGAGAGTGTGAGGGAGTTCAGGTCGCTGCCGGGAGGGAGTCTGCCCTCGATGACGGCCCTGGCGATGTCGTGTGCGATACGCTCGGCGAGCGACCGCGATTCGGGGTCGATGCCGAGCAATCGGCTCAGCAGCACTTCGGGACTGGCCTGGTCCATCGACGACAACCTCGTCTCCTAATCGGTGATTCGTGCCAAGGGTACGACAAACCCCCCTTCCGCTCCCGCCACGCGAACCGGTACCGCGCTGATGTCGACGCGATGTCCGGCCACTCGCTCGAGGTTCGTCCCCAGGTTCTCGATGATCAGGGTGTCGTTGCCGAGCAGGATCTGATGCACGGGCCAATCGAAGCCCTCGGGGCGGAAATTCCCGGGCAGATCCGGGGTGAACACGTCGATGCCGATGAGTCGAACGCCGCGGTCGACGAGCCATCGGGCCGCGTCTTCGGTGAGATGCGGGTGCCCGGTGGCGTGGATGTCGACACTGCCGACCTTTTCCGCGTAGCCGGTCCAGATGAAGACGATGTCGCCGTCCCGGATGCCCGGCGACGCCTGCTCGAGGTCCGCGGCGTCGATGGGGATGACGCCCTCGCGGCGCAGGTCGAGGACGACTCCCGGACCGATGAAGTGATCGGTCTCGTACTCCTCGATCGTCTTGCCACCGGGGATGAAATGCGCTGCCGCATCCATGTGGGTACCCATGTGGATCGCCGTGCTGATGTGCGAGATGCGGAGTTCGATGTGCTCGGGCACTTCGGGGCGGTCGACCCACCATTCGAATTCCCCGTGGGCTTTGGCCCCCGGAATGCCCGGGTACATCACCTGGGACAAGTCGACCCATGTCGACGCCGTCATAGAAAGCTCCCTTCGTTGCGAGCGAGTAAGTGTCGACAATACTAGGCGATAATGGGGGTGAAGTGTCAAGTAGTCTCGAAATTATGCGATTCGTGTCGACACTATTAGGATTCTCAGGTAGCAAAGAGGGCGCGGACGATTGCTCGTCCGCGCCCTCTGCGGCTTCGCGCAGGCGCGCTACTCCCCGTCGTGCTGCTTCACGAAGAGCGCTCGGGCGGTCTCGTCGAGGCCCTCGAGAATGAGGCGTCGCAGCGCGTCCGGGGCGTTGCCGTGCTCGTCGAGCCAGCGCTGCGCGGCATCGACGGTCTCCTGCCGCACGATCGTGCGCGGGAAGAAGCCCTCCACCAGGTACTCGGCGATGTGGAAGCTGCGGCTGTCCCAGATCTCGAGCAGCCCGTCGAAGTAGGGCTCGACGAACGGGGCCACGAGCTCGGCGTCGTGCGCCTGCCAGAAGCCGGCGAACGTGGCGCGCACGATCTCGTTGGCGGCCCCGGCGTGCGTCCAGACCGCATCCCAGGCATGGCGCTTGCCCTCCGGGGTCGGGATCGCCGCACGCGCGTGCGCGGCGGAGCGCTCGCCGTCCGAGGTGCGATCCTCCTCGAGTCGCGCCGCGATCTCGGGTTCGCCCGCGCGGCCGCCGGCCACGAGGGAGAAGAGCAGCTCCCAGCCGAGATCGGTGTCGATGTCGAGCCCCTCGAGCGAGCGCTCGCCGTGGAAGAGGCTCGCGACGGCCTGCAGCTGCTCGTCCGTGCGGGCGAACTGCGCGAAGGCGCGCACGAACGCGAACTGGGCGTCCGAGCCGGCCTCCGCGTCGGCCGCGAGCGCGAGCAGCTCGTCTCCCGCCACGTCGAGGATCTCATCGCGATCCTCGTCGGCGACGTAGCGCTGCGCGGCGAGCGAGAGCTGGCTCAGCAGCTGGCGCCGGGTGGTCGACTCGGTCTCGGGCCCGACGTGCTCGAGCACGAGGCGGATGAAGTCGCGGGCCCGCAGCTCGCCGTCGCGCGTCGCGTCCCAGATGCTGCTGAACACGAGCGCGCGGGCGAGCGGGTCGGCGATGTCGCTCACGTGGCGCCGGGCGACGTCGAGCGAGGCCTCGTCGAGGCGGATCTTCGCGTAGGCGAGATCCTCGTCGTTGATGAGCACGAGGTCGCCGCGGTGCAGGCCGACCAGCGCGCCGACCTCGGTGCGCTCGCCGTCCACGTCGAGCTCCTCGCGGTGCACGCGCACGAGGCGCCCCTGCTCGTCGAACGCGTAGATGCCGACCGCGAGGCGGTGGGGGCGCAGCGTGGGGTAGGACTCGGTCGCCGACTGCAGGATCGAGAACGACGTGAAGCGGCCCTCCTCGTCCAGCGCGAACTCGGGGCGGAGCGTGTTGACGCCGGCGGTCTGCAGCCACTGCTGCGACCACTCCTGCAGGTCGCGGCCCGAGGCGGCCTCGAGCTCGACCAGCAGATCGCGCAGCTCGGTGTTGCCCCACGCGTGCTTGGCGAAGTACTCGTGCACGCCCTTGAAGAACGCGTCGCGCCCCACCCAGAAGAAGAGCTGCTTGAGCACCGAGCCGCCCTTGGCGTAGGTGATGCCGTCGAAGTTCACCTGCACGTCGTCGAGGTCGCGGATCTCGGCGACGATCGGGTGCGTCGAGGGCAGCTGGTCCTGGCGGTACGCCCAGGTCTTCTCGCTCGCGAGGAAGGTGACCCAGTCGTTGCGCCACTCCGAGGCCTCGGCGGTGGCGAGCGTCGAGATGAACTCGGCGAAGGACTCGTTGAGCCACAGGTCGTTCCACCACTTCATGGTCACGAGGTCGCCGAACCACATGTGCCCGAGCTCGTGGAGGATGGTCACGACGCGGCGCTCGCGGATCGCGTCGGGCACGCGGGAGCGGAACACGTAGCTCTCGGTGAAGGTCACGCAGCCGGCGTTCTCCATCGCCCCCATGTTGTACTCGGGCACGAAGAGCTGGTCGTACTTCTCGAAGGGGTACGGCACGCCGAAGTGGCGCTCGTAGTACTCGAAGCCCTGCTTGGTGGTCTCGAAGATGCTCTCCGGGTCCATGTACTCGGCCAGCGAGGAGCGGCAGAACACGCCGAGGGGGATGGTGCGGCCGTCGCTCGAGACGAGCTCGTCGCGGAACTCGACGTAGGGGCCGGCGACGATCGCGGTGATGTAGGTCGAGATGCGGGGCGTCGCGGGGAAGGCCCACACGGCCTTGTCGTCCTCGAGGGGCTGCGGCTCGGGCGTCGGCTGGTTCGAGGTGACCTTCCAGTTCGCCGGAGCGGTCACGGTGAAGGCGAACGTGGCCTTGAGGTCGGGCTGCTCGAAGCAGGGGTACATGCGGCGGGCGTCCGGCACCTCGAACTGCGAGTAGAGGTAGACCTCGCCGTCGGCCGGGTCGACGAAGCGGTGCAGGCCCTCGCCCGTGTTCATGTAGAACATGTCCGCGTCGATCACGAGCTCGTTGCGCTCGGCGAGCTCGGGGAGCTGGATGCGCACGCCGTCCGACACCTCGGCGGGGTCGAGGCCGGCGCCGTTGAGCGTGACGGAGTGCACCTGGCTGGTGATCGCGTCGATGAACGTGCTCGAGCCGGGCGTCGCTGCGAAGGTCACCGTCGTCACGCAGCGGAAGGTCTCGGGCGAAGTCGTGAGGTCGAGCCGGATGTCGTAGTGCTCGACCTGGATGACGCTGCTGCGCTCCTGCGCTTCGCTTCGGGTGAGGTTCGCTCCGGGCATCATGCTCCTGTCGTCGTGTGGGCCCGCGGGTGGGGTGACCCTCGCGAGCCTAGTGGTCATCCGGCCCGGATGCAGGAGAAACGGGCCCGAACGAGAAGAATCCGGATGGCGGTCCCCATCGTTCCCAGGAAAGGCGTAGGCTGTCAGGTCGGTGATTTCAGGGTCGATGACGCCATCGAGGCAGGGGAGAGGAGCGGCACGGATGCGCAGAGCTCTCCGTCGTATCTGGTGGCTGGTCGAGCCGATCAAGGTCCGGATCGTGCTGGGCATGCTCACGGCGTTCGCGGCGACGCTGACGGCGCTGCTCATGCCGCAGGTGCTGTCCTACCTCGTGAACGACGTGATCGGCGGCGGCGCCGCTGTCGCGGCGGTGGTGATCGCGGGCGGCCTGGTCGCCGTGCTCGGCCTGCTCGAGGCCGTGCTGCTGTTCCTGCGCCGCGTCTTCTCGGTGAACCCCTCGACGCACGTCGAGTACACCCTCCGCAATCGCCTGTTCGGGCACCTGCAGCGCCTGCCGCTGTCCTTCCACGACTCGTGGGAGTCGGGGCAGCTGCTGTCGCGCGCGATGCCGGACCTCAACCTGATCCGCCGCTGGCTCGGGTTCGGCCTCATCATGCTGTTCTCCGACATCGTCACGATCACCGTGGGCGTCGTCCTCATGTGGAGCACGAACCCGGTGCTCGCCCTCATCTACCTGTGCGGGGCGCTGCCGCTCATCGCGATCGTCGTGCAGTTCTCCCTGCGCTTCCAGCGGCTCTCGCGTCTGGGCCAGGACCAGGCCGGCGACCTCGCCACGAACGTCGAGCAGTCGGTGCACGGCATCCGCGTGCTCAAGGCCTTCGGGCGCTCCGAGCACGCGCTCGAGCAGTACACCGTGCACGCGTCGCGCGTGCGCGAGACCGAGACCCGCCGCGGCCGGCTCATCGCGGTCTTCGACGCGACCGTGAGCACCCTGCCCGAGATCGCCCTCGGCGTCGTGCTGCTCGTGGGGCTCTTCCAGGTCGCCGAGGGCCAGGTCTCGGTCGGCGCGTTCTCGGCGTTCTTCGCGACCGCGATGATCATGTCCGGGCCGGTCATGATGCTCGGTCAGATGATCGGGCAGACCGCCGCGCTCGCCGCCGCCCTCGACCGCCACTTCGACGTGGCCGACGAGCGGCCCTCCATCGTCGACCCCGAGCGTCCCGCCGAGTTCACGGCGCGGGGCGCGCGCGGCGAGCTCGAGTTCCGCCACGCGGCATTCCGGTACCAGGATGCGCGGGAGGGCGACGAGGTACTGCAGGACGTGCACCTGCGCGTGCGCCAGGGCGAGACGCTCGCGGTGGTCGGCGTGACCGGCTCGGGCAAGTCCACGCTGCTGCAGCTCGTCCCGCGGCTCTACGACACCACGGCCGGGCAGGTGCTCGTCGACGGGCACGACGTGCGGGAGCTCCGACTCGAGGAGCTGCGGGCCGCCACCGCCGTGGCCTTCGAGGACGCGACGCTCTTCTCCGGATCCGTGCGCGAGAACGTGCTGCTCGGGGCCGACCCCGAGCTGGACGAGGGGGAGGCAGAGGCGCTGCTCGAGCTCGCGCTCGAGACCGCCGACGCGGGATTCGCGCATTCGCTGCCCGAGGGCCTCGACACCCGCATCGGGGAGCAGGGGCTGTCGCTCTCGGGCGGCCAGCGCCAGCGCATCGCCCTCGCCCGCGCCATCGCGGTGCGCCCGAAGATCCTGCTGCTCGACGACCCGCTCTCGGCGCTCGACACGGCGACGGAGGAGCGCGTGACCGCCCGGCTCCGCGAGGTGCTCGAGGGCACCACCACGCTCGTCGTCGCGCATCGCACGTCGACGGTCGCGCTCGCCGACCGCGTGGTGCTGCTCGACGACGGCCGGGTCGTGGCGGTGGGCACGCACGCCGAGCTCATGGCGGACGATCCCCGCTACCGGTTCGTGATGGCCGATCTGCAGGCCGAGCGCGTCGACGTCGAGCAGCTCGCCGGCGGCTCGCAGCGCAACGGCGCGGACAGGGAAGGACGAGGCGAATGACCACGCAGCGGGAAGCGCACGAGGACTCCGGCCTCGCGGCCGACCTCCTCAGCGACCGGGAGCGCCGCGCGGCGTCGTTCCGGCTGCTCGGCAACCTCATCCGGCCCGTGCGCGTCAAGTTCATCATCACGGCGATCCTCATCATCGTGGTGCAGCTCGCGACGGTGGCGGGACCGGCGATGATCGCGTGGGCGATCGACGTCGCGCTGCCCACGACCATCGACGGCGACGCCTCGCTCGCGATCGCCGTGGGCGCCGGATACATCGCGGTGGCGCTCATCCGCGCGGTCTCGATGTACTGCTACCTCCGCCTCTCCACCACGGCGGGCCAGGCCGTGCTCTTCGACCTGCGCCGCCGCATCTTCCGGCACACGCAGCGGCTGGGCCTCGGCTTCCACGAGCGCTACACCTCCGGCCGGGTCATCTCCCGGCAGACCAACGACACCGAGTCGCTGCGCGAGCTGCTCGAGTTCGGCCTCGAGGTCATCATCGGCTCCCCGCTGCTGATGATCTTCACCGCCGTCTCGATCATCTGGATGGACTGGGTCACCGGCGTGGTCATGCTCGTCATGCTCATCCCCGGCGTGCTCCTCACGCGCTGGTTCCAGGACCGCTCCGCGAAGGCCTTCCGCGAGATCCGCACGCATTCGGCCCGGCTGACGGTGAACTTCGTCGAGACCATGGGCGGCATCCGCGCGGTGAAGGCGTTCCGCCGCGAGCGCGCCAACGACGAGGAGTTCGCGGGCCTCTCGGAGGACTACCGGCAGGCCACGCTCAGGTCCATCCGCCTCTTCGGCATCTACCAGCCGGCGCTGAAGCTGCTCGGGAACATCATCGTCGCGCTCGTGCTCGTCGTGGGCGGCTGGCGCGTGCTCGAGGGCCACCTCGACGTGGGCATGCTGCTCGCGCTCGTGCTCTACACCCGCCGCTTCTTCCAGCCCATCGACATGATCGCGAGCTTCTACAACACGCTGCAGTCGGCGGTGGCGGCGCTCGAGAAGATCTCCGCGCTGCTCGCCGAGGAGCCCGAGATCCGCGAGCCCGAGGAGCCCCGGCCGCTGCCGGCGCGCGACGGCGCCGCGGGGGTCGGCGGGGCGCTCGAGTTCCGCGATGCGTCCTTCCGGTACTCGGAGGACGGGCCCGTCGTGCTGCACCCCGTCGACCTGAAGGTCCCCGCGGGGCAGACCGTGGCGCTCGTGGGCCGGACCGGCGCGGGCAAGTCCACCGTGGCGAAGCTCGTGGCGCGCTTCTACGACGTCTCCGAGGGCGCGATCGAGCTCGACGGCGTGGACATCCGCGACCTCTCCGAGACCGACCTGCGCGGCAGCGTGGTGATGGTCACGCAGGAGTCGTACCTCTTCTCCGGGACCATCGCCGACAACATCGCGATCGGCCGGCCCGGCGCGAGCCGCGAGGAGATCGAGGCCGCGGCGAGGGCGATCGGCGCGGACGAGTTCATCCGCAGGCTCCCCGACGGCTACGAGACCGACGTGCACACCCGCGGCGGGCGGCTCTCGGCCGGGCAACGGCAGCTCGTGTCCTTCGCGCGGGCCTTCCTCGCCGATCCGCGCGTGCTCATCCTCGACGAGGCGACCAGCTCGCTGGACCTGCCGAGCGAGCGGGCCGTGCAGGAGGGGCTCGAACGGCTGCTGGGCGACCGCACCGCGCTGATCATCGCCCACCGCCTCGCCACCGTCATGGTGGCCGACCGCGTCCTCGTCGTGCACGAGGGCCGCATCGTGGAGGACGGCGCGCCTGCCGAGCTCATCGCCGAGGGCGGCCGCTTCTCGCAGCTGCACCGCGCGTGGCGCGAGTCGCTCTGAGCGAACCCCGGCCCGCGGGTCCGTCGACGGAGGTAGCCTTGGGGCATGGCTGAGAGCACCCCGACGAAGGTTGAGTTCTGGTTCGATCCCGCGTGCCCCTGGGCGTGGATGACCTCGCGCTGGATCGAGGAGGTCGAACGCCTGCGCGAGGGCGTGGACGTGCAGTGGAACGTCATGTCGCTCGCGATCCTCAACGAAGGCCGCGATATGGACGAGGCCCACCGCGCCTCGCACCAGCGCTCGCTGCGGGCCTGCAAGGTCGCCGCGGGCATCGCCTCGGAGCTCGGCAACGCGCAGACCAAGGCGTTCTACGACGAGATCGGCGCCATCAACCACCCCGAGGGTCGCGCGAACGAGGAGGGCGTGCTCGAGGAGGCCGTCTCCCGCGCCGGGATCGATGCCGAGCTCATCGCGCGCGCCGACGCCGGCGAGTTCGACGAGCGGCTCCGCGCGTCGCACGAGCGCGGCATCGGCCTCGTGGGGCAGGATGTAGGGACCCCGATCATCTCCGTCGACGGGGTGGCGTTCTTCGGACCGGTCATCTCGCCCGCGCCGAAGGGCGACATGGCTCTTCAGCTCTTCGACGGTGTCGTCGCGGCCGCCGGCTTCGACGGATTCTTCGAACTCAAGCGCTCGCGGACGCGTGGTCCGCAATTCGACTGATTATGCGTATTCACATCGCCACCGACCATGCCGGACTCGAATTCTCGCAGCAGCTGCAGGAGCACCTGCGCGGGAAGGGGCACGAGGTCGTCGACCACGGGCCGCAGTCCTACGACCCGGTCGACGACTACCCGTCCTTCTGCATCAACGCCGCGCAGGCCGTGGCCAACGACTGGTCCGGCGGGGTGCACTCCCTCGGCGTCGTCTTCGGCGGCTCCGGCAACGGCGAGCAGATCGCGGCGAACAAGGTGACCGGCATCCGCGCCGCGCTCGTGTGGAACGAATCCACCGCGCGGCTCGCCCGCGAGCACAACAACGCCAACGTCATCTCGATCGGCGCGCGTCAGCACGAGGTCGACGAGGCCATCCGCTTCATCGACCTCTTCATCGCGGAGCCCTTCCCGGGCGACGAGCGTCACCTGCGCCGCATCTCGCAGCTCGCGGAGTACGAGCGCTCCGGCGCCATCCGGGGCAAGGACGTGCTCGGCGCGGACGAGGGCGACGTGCCGGTCCGCGTCGCGGTCGAAGAGGCCTAGGGATGCCCGAGGGGCATTCCGTCCACCGCATCGCGAGGCAGTTCGAGACCAACTTCGTCGGCGACATCTGCGAGGCGTCGAGCCCGCAGGGACGCTTCTCCGACGGCGCGGCGGTGCTCACCGGCCGCGTCATGGAGGAGTGCTTCGCCGTCGGCAAGCAGATGTTCGCGCGCTTCGAGGGCGCGGCCTGGCTTCGCGTGCACCTCGGCATCTACGGCGCGTGGGACTTCTCGGGCCAGGTGAACACCGTGCTCGGCCAGACCGGCGAGTACTCCCGGCCCGCGATCGAGGACTCGCGCGGCGAGAACTCGCTCACCTCCATCGGCGCGCCCCGCATGGCGCGGATGCGCATGGCCGAGCAGGAGAACACCTCCGAGCTCTCGGAAGAGTGGCCGCCCGAGCCGGTCGGCGCCGTGCGCCTGCGGCTGCTCACCGCGAGCTCCTGCGCGGACCTCCGCGGCCCGACCGCGTGCGAGGTGCTCGACCAGGCCGGGGTGGGCGCGGTGCTGGACCGGCTCGGCCCGGATCCGCTGGTCGTCGACTACGACGAGGGCGAGCGGGCCTTCATCGGGAAGGTGCAGAAGCGCCGGGTGCCGATCGGCCAGCTGCTGATGGACCAGTCGGTGGTCGCGGGCATCGGCAACATCTACCGGGCCGAGATGCTGTACCGGGCTCGGCTCGATCCGTACACGCCGGGCGACCAGGTGACCAGCGACACTCTGCGCGAGATGTGGGCCGACTGGTGGCGGCTGCTGCGCATCGGCGTGGAGGTCGGTCAGATGATGACGATCGACGGGCTCGAGGGCGAGGCCTACGACCGCGCCCTCCGCAACCGCGAGGACCGGCACTGGGTGTACGGACGGGCGGGCGAGCCCTGCCGCACCTGCGGCACGCCGATCGCCCTCGCCGAGATGCAGAACCGCAAGCTCTACTGGTGCCCGAGGTGCCAGCAGTAGCGCCTGGGCGCTGAGGCCGCGTCCGTCCGCCCCGCAGGCGCCGGTCGACCGAGGCCTCCGTTCGCGGAGCACTCGGCCGGCCGGCGCCCGGCTGCGGCTACGTGCGGAAGGCGGGCACGACCTCGTCGATGAACAGCTGCAGCGAGCGCCTCTTCTGCTCGTGGGGCAGCGTGTTGTCGCTCCAGAAGCTGAACTCGGAGACGCCGAGCTCTTCGTAGCCCCGGAGCCGGTCGACGACTTCCTCGGGGGTGCCGATCATCGCGGCGCGGCGGAGGGACTCGGGCGCGAACTCCGGGCGGTCCGCGAACTTCGACTCCGGGCTGGGGTCGAGGAATCCGTTCTCCGGCGTGGTCGTGTTCCCGGCCCAGGCGTCGAAGACGCGGTAGAACTTGTTGACTCCCTCGGCGCCGACGCGCCAGCCCTCGGGATCGTCGGCGGCGTGGACGTAGGCGTGCCGCAGCACCATGATCTCGGGGCGCTTCGGGATCTCCGGATGGTTCGCGATGGCGGTCTCGTACTTGCGCACGAGGTCCTCGACCTCCTCGTCGCCCTTCATCAGCGGCGTCACCATGACGTTCGCGCCGTGGGCCACGGCGAAGTCGTGGGATTCGGGGCTCCGCGCCGCCACCCAGACCGGGGGATTCCTCTGGATCGGCTTGGGCACGCTGGTGGAGGTCGGGAACTGGAACGCCTCGCCCTCGTGGGCGTAGTCGCCGTCCCACAGCCGGTTCACCGTGGCGACGATCTCCTGCATCGCCTTGCCACCCTGCGTCGCGGGCATCCCGTCGGCGAGCCGGTCGAATTCGAACTGGTACGCGCCGCGCGCCACGCCGAGCTCGGCTCGGCCGCCGCTGATGACGTCGAGGAGCGCGATCTCGCCGGCGGCGCGGATCGGATTCCAGAACGGGGCGATGATGGTTCCGGCTCCGAGGCGGATCGTGGAGGTGTGCGCGGCCAGATAGGCGAGCTGGGGGATGGGGTTGGGCGAGACGGTGTACTCCATCGAATGGTGCTCGCCGATCCAGACCGTGCTGAACCCGCCCGACTCCGCGAGCCGGGCCAGTTCGACGAGGTCCCGCCAATGCTGCTCGTGGGGGATGGAGTCGTCGTAGCGCTCCATGTGGATGAACAGTGAGAATCGCATGTGGTCTCCTTAGGATGATTTCGGCGCGTCTGCGTCGACGCTTCGTTCGGCGATGGTTCGGTTGGTGCGCGCCCAGAGCTCGTGCTCGACCTCGCGCACGATCACGGTGATGTTCTCCGGCGCGGCATCCACGGTGTCGACGGCGGCCCGGTGCAGGGCGTCGATGAACGCCCTCAGCTGCTCCGGGCTCCGCCCTCGTGCGATGGAGACGTCGATGAGCGGCATCGCGCTCAGCCCCGCATCACGAAGGGGTCCGCGACGGGCCCCTCGTCGGTGTTGATCCAGACGCTCTTCAGGCGCGTGTACTCGTAGATCGACTCGATGCCGTGCTCGATGCCGACGCCCGAGTGCTTGAAGCCCTGCCTGGGCGACATCGGGGACATGGCCCGGTAGGTGTTCACCCAGATCGTTCCCGCATCGATGCGCCGTGCGAGGCGATGCGCGCGGGCGAGGTTCTGCGTCCAGATGCCGGCCGCCAGACCGTATTCCGTGTCGTTGGCGAGGCCCACGAGCTCGTCCTCGTGCTCGAAGGGCATGATGGCCGCGACCGGGCCGAAGATCTCTTCCCGCACGACGCGCATGTCGTTGTGCACGTCCGTCAGGACGGTCGGCGCGTAATAGTAGCCCGGGAGATCGATGCCCTCGGGGCGGGCCCCGCCGGCATGGACCGTGGCGCCCTCGGAGGCGCCGAGCCGGACGTACGAGTCGACCTTCTCGAGCTGATCCTCGAACGCGAGGGGGCCGAGCTCCGTGGTCTCGACGAGCGGGTCGCCGATCCGGATGGATCCGGCGCGCTCGGTGACGCGCTCGAGGAGCTCGTCGTAGACGGCACGATGCGCGAAGACGCGGCTGCCGGCGATGCAGGTCTGACCGCCGGCGGCGTAGATGCCGGCGATCACGCCCATCGCCGCGTTCTCGACGTTCGCGTCCTCGAAGACGATGTTCGGGCTCTTCCCGCCGAGCTCGAGCGTGCATCCGATGAATCGCGAGGCCGCCTCGGCGGCGATCCGCGATCCCGTGGCGGTGGAGCCCGTGAACGAGATCTTCGCCAGGTCGGGATGCGAGACGAGCGGGGCTCCGGCCTCGGCGCCGAAGCCGGTGACGACGTTCACCACGCCGGCCGGGAAGCCCGCCTCGTCCGCCAGCTCGGCCAGCCGCAGGATCGTGCGGGAGGTGTACTCGCTCGGCTTGATCACGACGGTGTTGCCGGCGGCCAGCGCCGGAGCGATCTTCGAGGTGGTGAGCGTCAGTGGCGAGTTCCAGGGCGTGATCGTCCCGACGACGCCGAGCGGTTCCCGCTGGGTGTAGTTGAGGATATCGAGCGAGGCGGCCGGGATCTGCGAGCCCTGCACCTTGTCGGCGAGGCCCGCGTAATAGTAGTAGTACTCGGGCAGCGCTCGCATCTGGCCGCGCATCTCGCGGAGCAGCTTGCCGTTGTCGAGCGATTCGAGCATGGCGAGCTCGTCCGCGTGCTCGCCGATCACGTCGCCGAGGCGGCGGAGCAGATGGCCGCGGCGGGTGGCCGTCAGACCCGCCCAGCTCGGCGACTCGAATGCGCTGCGGGCGGCTGCGACCGCTCGGCGCACATCCGGCTCGGTGCCTCGCGCGGCCTCGTAGAGGGTATCGAGGGTGGCCGGATTCGTGCTCGCGAAGTACGCCCCCTCGGCGGGTGCGACGTATTCGCCGCCGATGAAATGGTCAAGACGTTCGGTCATGCGCGTTTCCCTTCTGCGCTGTACGGGTGGTGAATTCGTCGATGGCCGCGACGAGGGCGGCGGTGTCCTCGACCGGCAGCATGTGCCGCGCCCCGGGCACGATCCGCACCTCGCAGTCCGGGATCGCGGCGCCGAGCCGGCGCGACATCTCGGGCGTCGAGCCGGGGTCGCGCTCGCCGGTGATCGCGAGGACGGGGATCCGGATGCCCTCGAGCTCGGGGCCGATCTCACGGTCTCCGCGCGCGAAGACCGTGTAGGCGTGGAGGTACGACTCGACATCGCAGGACAGCAGCGTGGCCCGGGTGGCGTCGACGACGTCTCGCGGTACGGAGGTGCCCGCCGGGTACCAGCGCTCGATGGATGCCTCGGCGCTGCCGGGGAAGTCGGCCTCGGCGAGGCGGAGCCGCTCCTCGACCCGGGCCGCTTCCTCCGGCGTCCGTCGGCATACCGAGCTCACGCAGACGAGCGACGCGATGCGCTCCGGCGCGAATCGGGCGAGGTGCTGTCCGATCAGCGCGCCGAGCGAGAAGCCCACGAGACGGACGCGGCCTTCGGGCAGCCGCGCCAGTACATCCTCCGCGAGGGTCCGCAGCGTCTGGGGCCGCCGGAGCGGCGGCCGGGAGCCGTGGCCGGGCAGATCGAGCGCGATGCAGCTCGTGCCGATCTGCTCGACGAACGGCTCCCACATGGTGCGGTCCAGCCCGACGCCGTGGAGCAGGACGAGGGGCGCGGTCACGGCGCGCCTCTACTGCTCGCTCGAGAACGCCGCGAGGCGCTGCTGGGGGCGGCCCTGCGCCGACGCGGCGAGGGCGATGAGCATCTCGTCCGGGTGCGGCGCATCCGGCACCCGGACCTCGACGGTCTGGTGGTGGGAGCGGGTGGTGGCATCGGTGTAGTGCTTCATGGGGATGTCGAACACGATGCCCGCAGGGCCGCGCTTCTCGACCGCGGGCAGGAGCGTGGTCGCGTTCGCGGCCTCGCGGAAGTGGTTGCCGAACTTCAGCGTGTGGATGATCCCGGATCCGTGTTCGATCTCGCCGTTCAGCCCAACGATCGCGGCCTTGCCGAACGCCTCGAGCGGCGATCCGAGCGCTTCGATCACGCGGGGCGCGAGCAGCGCTCCGAGATCCGAGGCGATCGATTCGATGCCGGGTCCGAGGTCTTCGACGAATCCCTTCCCCGCCCATGGGTTCGCGACGACGGCGGCCACGACCGCGACGCGGGCGGCCGGTTCGACCGGACGGCCTCCTTCCTCGGCGGTCTCTTCGACGATGGTGACGAGTTTGCGGTAGTTCACAGTGCGATCTCCTTGAGAATCTCGGAAGTGATGGGTCGGTCGGTGGCCCGGTCGCCGATTCGGGCGAACGGTCGAGGCCCGGTCGAGGCCGCCGCGACGACGGCGATCTCCCCGGCGTGCGGCGCATCGCCGAGCGGGACCTCGAGGGTCTGGTAGTAGTCGCGGGTGGCGGCTGCGGTCTTGTGCCACATGGGGACGCGGAGCAGCGCTCCGGGCGTCGCCCGACCGTCCGCGAAGCAGAGGATCGAGGTCCCGCCGAGCGCCTCCCGGACGAGGTTCCCGAAGTAGGGGGTGTGGATGAGCGCCCCCGCGTGCTCGATCTCGCCGTCGATCCCCACGATCGCGGCCTTGCCGAACGCGATGACCTCGGAGGCGCCCCCAAGACGGGCCAGCAGGCGGTCCGTGAGCAGCTTCGCGAGGAGGGGAGCGACGCGCTCCGTCGCATCCGCGAGGTCGTGCTCCGTGCCGGTGCCGATCCATGGGTTCCGGATGACGGCCGTCGCGGCGGCTCGGCGGATGGGACGGCCGGTCGCATCGCGCAGCTCCTCCACATGCGTGCGGACGCTGCGGACGCCGGCTGCCGCCGCCACATCGGCGTAGTCGTGCAGGGTCGAGCGGTCGTAGAGGCCGGCTCTCGCCGCGGTCGGCTGCTCGGGGTGCGGGGTCATCGGGTTCTCCTGGTTCTTCGGGCTTCAGGCGGTGTGCGCGCGATCCGTATCGTCGGCGTCTTCTACGAGCTCGTGGAACTGGGCGACCGCGGCGGATTGACTCGAGGCCGAGACGTGGCGGCGCATCTCCAGCTCGGCGACGAGCGGGTTCTTCGTCCTGATCGCCTGGACGACGCGCTCGTGCTCGCTCAGCGAGTGCGCGAGACGGCCCGGCAGCTGCAGGGTCTGCGCCACGATGCGCTGGTAGGCGAGCTGGTTCATGAGCAGGGTGTACTGATCCCAGAGCTTCTGGTTGTCGGCGCCGACCACGAGCGTCGTGTGGAACTCGTGGACGAGCTGCGCGTAGGCCTGCCGATCGCCATCGGCGACGGCCTCCTTCTCCGCACGGACGTTGGCCTCCAGCTGGCGCAGCTCGGAGACCTCGCCCCTCGCGGCGAGCTGACTCGCGGCCAGCCCCTCGAGCACCTCCTTGAGCTGGAAGAGCTCGGTGATCTCGCGAAGCGAGGGCTTGCGGACGAAGGTGCCCACCCGAGGGCGGATCTCCACCAGCCCTTCGCGCTCGAGCTGCTTGAGGGCCTCGCGGATCGGCGTGCGGCTCACATCGAATTCCTCGGCGAGCTGCACTTCCGAGAACGGCGCGCCGGGCTCGACGGTGCCGTCGATGATGAGCTGGCGCATCCGGGTCAACAACGTCGTCTCCGAGTTCTGGAAAACCGTCCTGGACATGGCGAGCGGCGGTTTCCTCGTAGGTGAATCATGCATACAACAACTCTACTGCGAGAGCTCTTGTATGCATCAAATCTAGCCCTATCGCGGCCCGCTTGGCAAGGCCTCTCAGTAAATCATTGGAATCATGCGGATCTTCTACTTCGGGTATTGACAGTCGGGGGAGCGGTGTTACGGTTTCATGCATGCAACACATCAAGGAAGCTGTTATTGCCGCATGGGAAGCCGCCTGGGACAGTGGAGAGGTCGACGCATTCGACGCGATCCTGCACGATGACTATCGTCGGGAGAGCAGGAGCTCGAGAAGGGTATTCGGCGCCGCCGAGCTCAAACAGGAGATTCTCGACGTCCGCGAGGCCTTCCCGGATCTGCGGACGATCATCGATCGAGTACTGGTGGACGAGGAGCACGGGAGTCTGGCGCTCTTCTGGCGGACCACCGGAACGTTCACGAACGACTTGCAGGGCGTGCCGGCGAGCGGTCGCCGCGTGGAGACCCGCGGGTCGAACCTCATGCACATCCGCGACGGCAGGATCGTCTCCGAGGAGGTCACGTGGGACCAGAGCGAATTGCTCGCGGATCTCGGCGTGCCCTCGCTCCGCTCCGCCTTCGAGGTGGACGAATCCGTTGTGGACGACCTGAGCGGGGTCCCGAGCATCGACGCGCTCAAGGGGTTCAACCGGCAGTTCATCACCGGCGTGACGGTGGTAACCACCCTCGACGAGGACGGCAGACCCCGCGGGCTGGCTGCGAATTCCTATTCCTCGGTCTCACTGGATCCCCCGCTGGTGTCGATCTGCGTGCAGAAGACGACGAGCACCTACCCGTCGCTGTTCAAGTCGACCCATCTGGGGATCAACATCATGAGCAACGGGCAGCGCGGAACGGTGGGCGTGTTCGCCTCGAAGGGCGCGGACAAGTTCGCCGGACTCGACTGGCACGAGGGCCCGGCCGGCAGCCCGCTGATCGACGGATCCGCGGCGTCGATCGAGGCCGAGATCAAGGAGCGCTTCCAGGCGAAGACGCACACGGTGTTCATCGCCAAGGTCACGCACGCAGAGGTCTCCGACGCGGAGCCGATGGTCTACAAGGCCGGACGCTTCTTCGACGGCGCCGAGCTGACGGAGCTTCCCACCGATTAGGAGGGCGGATCCGCCCTCCATCTCTCTTCGACACAAGGACGTGTGAACACTATGAACGGCAGGAAGAACCCCCGACGCCGGAGTCCCGGCGAGGAGCCCATCCCCGCGCTCGGCACCCAGGGCAGCGACCCCGATTTCGCGACCTCGTCGATCATGGTCGTCGAGGCCGAGCGGCGCAAGAAGCGACCGGGGCCGGTGTTCTGGATTTCCGTCGGCCTGATCGCGGGATTCGTGGCCTGGGCCGCCATCGCGCCGGAGCATCTCGGGGCGACGATGAACACCGCCTCGACATGGGCGGCGGAGAATATCGGCTGGTCCTATCTTCTGGTCACTACCGCCTGCATCGTGCTCATGCTCTATCTGGGCTTCAGCAGGTTCGGGCGGATTCGGCTCGGGCAGGACAAGGACCGCCCGGAGTTCTCCACCTGGGCGTGGATCGCCATGGTGCTGGGCGCGGTCATGGGCATCGGCCTCATCAGCTATGGGGCGGCCGAGCCGCTGAGCCATTTCATGTCGCCGCCCCATGGCCTCGCCGAGCCGGGAACGATGGACGCGGCGGTCCGCGCCATGCAGTTCTCCTATTTCGACTGGGGGCCCAATGCCTGGGCACTGTTCGGCATCTTCGGCCTCGCGATCGCCTATTCGACGCACCGTCGGCATAATTCCGGGCTCGTCTCACCCATGCTCCGCCCCGTCCTCGGGAAGAGCATGGACGGCTGGGCAGGCAAGGCCGTCGACATCTTCACGATTCTCGCCACGCTGTTCGGCACCACGACATCGCTGGGCCTTGGCGCCTCGCAGATCGCCCAGGGCGTGAACCGGCTGACGGGGATCCCCAACGACCTGTTCGTGCAGATCGTGATCATCGCGGGAGTCACGGTGGTGTTCACGCTCTCCGCACTTTCAGGCGTGGGAAGGGGCATCAAATGGACGAGTCAGATCACGATCATCGGCGCGCTTGTCCTCGGGCTCTTCGCACTCATCTTCGGTCCGACCAGCTTCATCGTGAACCTCTTCTTCCGCTCCTTCGGCCAATTCGTCGGCGAGTTTCCCGTCGTCGCGCTCATGACGCCCGGGACCCCGGATGACCTCCAGTGGATGCAATGGTGGACGTACTTCATGATGGCCTGGTGGCTGAGCTGGGGTGCGTTCGTCGGCATCTTCCTCGCCCGGATCTCGAAGGGACGGACGATTCGCGAGTTCGTCGCGGCGGTGCTCGGAGTTCCGACGCTGGTGTTCGCCATTTGGTTCACCATCTTCGGCGGCACGGGAATCCACTCGGATCTGTTCGGCGGGACGGCGATCGGCGCCGCGACGCTCGAGGATACGACGGTCGGGTTCTTCGCCGTGCTCGAGCAATTGCCGCTGACGGAACTCACCTCGGCGCTCGCGGTCATCATGGTCGTGCTGTATTTCGTGAGCGGCGCCGATTCGAACACCTTCGTGCTGAGCTCGCTGTCGCTCCGAGGCACGATGCTGCCGACCAAGCCGGTGCTCGGCATCTGGGGCGTCCTGACCGGGCTGTGCGCGATCCTGCTCCTCATCGTCGGAGGCTTGGAGGCACTGCAGCAGGCGGCGATCCTCTCGGCGGTGCCGTTCACGGTGATCGTGGCGCTGCTGGGGATATCGCTGGTCAAGGAGCTGCGGAACGACTCCCGGTTCGCCGGTACGCGGCCGGTCACCCGGGACGAGCTCGACGAGGAGCTCGGTGCCACCAACGGCTGACCCCGCCGTTCGGGGCGAGCGCCCGCGGAGCGCCTCACCGCTTCGCGGGCGCTCGGCGTCGGGGCGCGCTCAGCGCAGCGCGCGGAAGGAGCGCACCAGCGACTTCGCGTTGCGCAGCCGGGCCTCGTAGGTGGCGGCGACGAAGATGAGCAGCGCACCGGCCGAGCCGAGCCAGAGCCACCACGGCACCGACAGGTTCGGCACCATCCAGTTGAGCGCGACGATGATGTGCGCCACCACCGCGGCCGAGCCGAGCACCAGCGGCGCCTGCAGCTTTCCCAGCGCGCCGAGCAGCAGCGCGCCCACGGCCAGGAGCGTGTAGACGCCGATCCTCGCCGCCGTCGGATCGCCGAGCTCGATCAGCCACAGGGGCAGCAGCAGGAGTCCGAGGCCGGGACCGAGCGCGGGGAGGCTGCGCAGCGCGGGGCGCGCCCGCAGCTGCAGGAGCCCGATCACGGTCGCCGCGAGGCCGAAGGCGAGGAAGAACGCATCGGCGGGCAGCGAGCTGCCGAAGAGCAGCGCCGCGAGTGCCGCGAGCAGCGCGGCGGCGCCGCTGCCGATGGTCGCCGCGTCGACGGCCGAGCGGGCGAGCGTGCCGGGCGGGCAGAGGAAGGCGCTCGTCACGGCGAGCACCGTCGCGACGGCCGCCAGGGCGAGCGCGAGGATGCCGAAGGCATCGGCGTGCAGCCCCGTGCCGCCGATGAGCGCGATCACGGCCGGCCACACGGGCGCGCAGGCGGCGTAGGCGGAGACCTCGAAGCGCGTGGTCGGCGAGCCGTCCCGCCGCTCGTCGAGGGCGACGAACCAGGCCAACAGGGCGAGCAGCACCGTGCCGGGCAGCGCGATCGCCAGGATCCGCTCGTCGACGTGGTCGGGCCAGAACAGGTTCGCCGACCAGGCGAGCGCGAGGGTCGCACCGGCGCCGCGGGCCGCCGCGGCGAACCGGCGGGAACCGGTCCTGCTCACCGCGAAGGCGACCGCGACGAGCGCGAGGCCGATCGCCAGGCCGGCGATCGCGAACGGGCGGCTCGAGGCGTCGTCGGCGAAGAGCGCGGCGACGAACGGCAGGGGTGCGGCCACCGCCGCGGGCAGCGCGCCGATCCGCGTGAGCCGTGCGCGGAGGACCGCGACCAGCAGCGCCGCGCCCACGGCGAGTGTCGAGGAGGCCGTCACCGGCCAGTACAGCCATGGCACGGGCGCGCTCATCAGCGCCGCCCAGAGCGCGAGCGTGATGCCGGCGAAGAGCAGCCCGCGGTCGCGAGGGCTCGTCGGGCGGACCGCGATCATCGCGAGTGCGCCGCCGCCCAGGAGCGCGGCGAAGACGGCGCCCGCGGCGACCGGAGCCGCCGCGACGGGATCGCCGGCGAGCCCCGCGACGCCGGCTGCGAGGAACACCGCGAGCGCGAAGAACGGGATCCCGAGCCGAGCCGGGGACGGTGCCGAGGGCGTGCGGCCCGGCCAGCGCGGAGCAGTCGCGGCCAGACCGGCTGTCGCGAGCAGCAGCGCGAGGTCGATCGCCCGAGAGGGCAGGGCCGCGGCCATGAGGAGGACCAGCAGGATGCCGCCGCATGCCACGGCCAGCGCGGCGCGCGAGAGCTCGGCGGGGACGAGCCCGTCGTCGGCGGGTCGTCCGTCGTGGAGGCCGCGGAACGCCAGGACCGCCGAGAGCGCGATGGCGAGTCCCGTGCCCCCGGCGATCGCGGAGGACGCCGTCGTGACGCCGAGCCCGCCGGACTCGGCGGCGGCGTACAGGGCCGCATCGATCGCGATGACGGCTGCGAGGACGGCGGCGGGCGCGAGCGCCGTGACGAAGAGCACGCGAACCGGCGTGCGCAGCGGGCCCGTTCGGAGCCCGCCGAGCGCGGTCAGTACGAGGAATCCGAGGACCGCGGCGAGTGCCGAGAACCACCAGTCGGCGACCGTCGGGCGCGTCGCCAGCAGCGCGACGTAGGGGATGAAGCCGCCGCCGAGCAGCAGACCGGCCGCATACCAGCCGCCGTGGTCGATGCGGGCCGGCAGCCCCGAGCGGATGAAGACCGCGGCGGCGGCGAGCAGCGCGACTGCGAGGGGAGCCGCGACGAGGACGGGCCAGGGGTCCGCGACGGCTCGCGTCACGATCACCGGTCCGGTGGCTGCGAACAGCAGCGGGGCGATCCAGGGCAGGATCGCGCGGAGTCCCGTTCGCGGGCGCCGCTCGACGGCGGCGAGCAGCGGGACGGCGCAGGCGACGGCCGTCGGCGCGAAGGAGACCCAGTCGACCGGCGAGGAGGGGAGCATCGCGATGCGGGGCAGTTCGAGCGCGGCCAGGAGCACCGCGAGCACATCCGCCGGCAGCGTCCGGGCGCCGGCCCCTCGGCGCAGCCTCAGCCCCGCGAGGAGCCCCGCGGCGAGGAGCGCGGCCCCGACGTGCAGCCAGGCTCCCAGGGGAGCGCCGAGCCGCCACTCCGAGGAATCGCCGAACAGCCGGAGCACGGGGTGCAGTGCGAGCATCGCGAGGGGGAGGGCCGTCACGAGCGCGATCCGGTGCGTCGCCGTCTCGTGCGCGGGGGCGTCCGGGTCGGCACTGCGCACGCCGAGCACGAGGACGACCGTCCCGGCCACGGAGAGCGCGAGCGCGATCGCATCCGCGCCGAGCTCGAAGGGCGCTCCGACAGGGCGGGTCGTGCGGAGCGCGGCGGCGATCACGGCGTAGCCGAGCGCCAGCGCCGCGAACGCGATGCGCTCCGCCGGGCGGATCCGCACGCGGCGCAGCAGTGCGACGGCGAGCAGCAGCACCGCCGGGGCGATGGCGCCGAGCACGGCGACCACCGGATGCGCCGCCTCGGACAGGGCGTGGGCGAGGGCGATGCCGCCGAACGCGCCGGCGGCCGCGGTCGCGACCACGCCCGGCAGCTCGCCCCGCAGCATCCGGAACGCGAGCAGTGCGAGGAACCCCAGGCCGGCCGCGGGCGTGGCCAGGTCCGCCGCGTCCACGCACGAGAGCCAGAGCACCGCCGCAGCGACGATCGTGCCGACGAGCAGGGCCGCGCGCAGCGAATCGCGGCCGCGGCCCAGCACGACAGCCGCCGCGGTGAACAGGACGACGAGCAGCGCGAGCCCGATGCGGGAGGCGAGCTCGGGCAGGCCGAGCACGAGGGCCGTGACGGCGATCAGCGCGCCGATGCCGAGCCCCAGCGTCCTGCGGGGGAACACGGCGGGGGCGAGGGACCGGTAGAGCAGCGCCGAAAGCGCGAGCAGCGGGAGCGCGCTCGCGCCGAGCGCCAGGAAGGCGGGGCGGTGCGCCTGCGCGTCCAGCCCGCCGGCGAGGGCGTTGAATCCGAAGACGAAGAGGACGAGGCCGGCGGCGGGGAGGGCCACGAGCCCCGCGGTGATGAGCCCGGCGAGCCGGAGCGGCCGATCCCGGGCGCCGGTGCGGAGGAAGCGCAGGTCCCACAGCAGGGCCGGGAGCGCGAGCAGGGGAGCGAGCAGGAACGCGGCTGGCAGCCGGTCGAGCGCGGCGGTCCGCTCGAGCAGCCACCAGGCCGAGCCGATGCCACCGGCCCACGACAGCGTGGCGAGGACCGCGGCCGAGATGCGCAGCGGGCGGATCCGCTGGGCGCCGCCGCGCCGGAACCACTCCGCGTGGCCCAGCAGCGCGAGGGAGCCGAGGAGCGCGGCGATCGTCGCGATGGCCCAGTGCGCGGCGCCGTAGGGAGGCTGCTGCCCCGGCGCGAGGATCAGGGGCAGCGACGCGAGCTGGCCGAGCCCGAGCACGATGCCGGTCTCGAGCGGATCCGGCCCTCCTTCCCGGCGGTGGAGCCGGACGGCCAGCAGCGAGGCGGCGATGGCGCCGCAGGCCGCGGGCAGGAGCGCGGAGACCTCTCCGACGACGAGCCCGAGCAGCCACACGCCCAGCAGCAGCACCCCGGGCACGCCCGAGAACGCGGCGGCGATCGTCGGCGCCCTAAGGCGCGAGAGGCGGCCCCAGCCGAGCAGGACGGCGCTCAGGAGGATCAGCGCCGCGCCCCAGTACCCGGAGACCGGCGCGCCCTCGGCGCCGAAGAAGTCGAGCGCCCGGATCGCCCACGCGTCCAGCAGCAGGAGGACCACGCCGAGCACGGCGAATCCCTCCGCGGTCACGGCGAGCCCCCGTCGACGGAGCAGACTCGCGCCGGCGAGCACGGAGGCGGTGACCCCGGCCGTGATGATCGCCTTGACGGTGAGGTCGAACAGGACGAAGGCGACCGTGAGGAAGACCGCGGCGGCGACGCTCACGAAGGCGACGCCGGTGACGAGCAGCATCACCTGGATGCTCGAGCGCCTGGGCCGGGTCGGCTCGGCGTCGGGCTGCGGCGCCGGCGGGGCGGGCGGCCCGCTCGGCGCCGACGGGGCGCCGGGAGTCGACGGCGTGCCGATCATCGAAGGGGCGCTCTGCTGCGGCGGGGCGCTCGCCGGCGGCGGGGCATCCTGCGCGGAGGGCCGAAGGGGCGGCGACGAGGGCGCGGCATTGGGCGTCGTGCCCCAGCCGGCTCCGGGGGCGGCGAGGGCGGCGTCGGCGCTCAGCGGGGGCAGGGGCGGCAGCTCGGCGTCGACGGAGCCGGTCGCTTCGACTCGCGGGGGCGTCTCATCCCGCTGCCGGGCCGGCGCGGCGGGCGTCTCGGAGGCCGCTTCCGGTTCCCGAACGGTTCGCTGCGAGGCGCGCCACGCATCCTGCAGCAGCAGGCCGCGGCGGGTCAGGGCATCGGCGGCGGTCGTGGAGAGCGAGAAGACCTCGGCCAGCTCGCCCCGGGTGAGGTCGAGTCCGCATTCGCGGCACGTCGGCGATCCGGCGGTCGGCTCGAGGCACATCGGGCAGAGCGACGTCGTGCGCAGATCCTCGACGCTCTCGGGGAAGCGTGCCGTGCGGTGCTCCTCGGAACGCCGATCGCCCTCTGTCATCGCCCATCCCTCTCTCGCGGTGCGGTGCGGCGCTCCGCGGCGGCTGTGCATTCACGGTAGTCAGAAACGCCCCGCTCGGGACGAGTTCTCCACAAAGATGCGACCGCAGCATGACCGCGGGCGGCCGGCGGCGCGGAGGCACTCGAGGGGCAGCGCCCGTCTTCGTCGTCCGGGCAGCGGTTCGTCGCCGTGCGCGGCACGGCGCCTCTCCGCGGCATCCGGTCGTGAAGCAACGGTGCACTCCCGAAGCGGCGGTCAGCGACCCGGCAGGTTGCGCGCGGATCTCGAACGTCCGCTACACTTGCAACGTCCTGTTTCGCACAGGCCCGGGGATGTAGCTCAATGGTAGAGCCTCAGTCTTCCAAACTGATAGTGCGGGTTCGATTCCCGTCATCCCCTCCATCCCCCGCGCGGCCGCGATCTTCTGAGCGCTTGCCCACCTGACGCTTCGCTCGCGGTCGGGCGCCCCCGATAGCGTGACTCCACGCATCCGGCGGCCGCGCCCATCCACCACGCCAGGCACCCGCGCGAGCCGTGCGGATCGTGGAAGCGAGGACGCGATGACCATCGAATCCGACCAGCACGCACCGATCCCGCCCGCGCAGCAGCCGCTCGGCGACGAGGAGCTCCGCCGTCTCGACACCTGGTGGCGGGCCGCCAACTACCTCTCCGCCGGGCAGATCTACCTCATGGACAACCCGCTGCTGCGGGAGCCCCTCCGGCCCGAGCACATCAAGCCCCGCCTGCTCGGGCACTGGGGCACGACGCCGGGCCTCAACTTCATCTACGCCCATCTCAACCGCGCCATCATCGCGCGCGACCTCGACATGATGTACGTGATGGGACCGGGGCACGGCGGGCCCGGCCCGGTGGCCGCGGCCTGGCTCGAGGGCAGCTGGTCCGAGGCCTACTCGGAGGTGAGCCGCGACGAGGAGGGCATGCGCCGGCTCTTCCGCCAGTTCTCCTTCCCGGGCGGCATCCCCTCGCACGTCGCGCCCGAGGTGCCGGGCTCGATCCACGAGGGCGGGGAGCTCGGCTACTCGCTCGCCCACGCGTACGGCGCGGCCTTCGACAACCGGGACCTGGTCGTCGCGGCCATCGTCGGCGACGGCGAGGCGGAGACCGGCCCGCTCGCCGCGAGCTGGCACTCGAACAAGTTCGTCGATCCGCGCCGCGACGGCACGGTGCTGCCCATCCTCCACCTCAACGGCTACAAGATCGCGAACCCCACGGTGCTCGCGCGCATCGCGCCGCAGGAGCTCGAGCAGCTGCTGCGCGGCTACGGGCACTCGCCCTACTTCGTCGAGGGCGACGACCCGGAGACCATGCACCGCGACTTCGCCCGGGCGCTCGACGCCTGCCTCGACGAGATCGCCGAGATCAAGCGGCGCGCGCTCGCGGGCGACTCCGAGCGCCCTGCCTGGCCGATGATCGTGCTCCGCTCCCCGAAGGGATGGACCGGGCCGGAGACGGTCGACGGCGAGCCGGTCGAGGGCACCTGGCGCTCGCATCAGATCCCCGTGGACGCGGCGCGCGAGGACGAGGGGCACCGGCGCATCCTCGAGGAGTGGCTGCGCGGCTACCGCCCCGAAGAGCTCTTCGACGAGGCGGGAGCCCCCAGGCCGGAGGTCGCCGAGCTGCATCCGGCGGGAGAGCGCCGGATGAGCGCGAACCCCCACAGCAACGGCGGCCGGCTGCTGCGCGATCTGCGGCTGCCCGACTACCGCGACTACGCGGTGGAGGTGCGGGAGCACGGCCGGGAGACCGCCGAGGCAACGAAGGTGCTGGGCGTCCTGCTCCGCGACGTGATGCGGCGGAACGGCACGAGCTTCCGCGTCTTCGCCCCGGACGAGAACAACTCGAATCGGCTCGACGCGGTGCTCGAGGCCACCGACCGCACCTGGAACGCCGCGATCCTCGACGGCGACGACCGGCTCGCCCCGGACGGGCGGGTCATGGAGATCCTCTCCGAGACGACCCTCCAGGGCTGGCTCGAGGGCTACCTCCTCACCGGACGGCATGGGCTCTTCACGAGCTATGAGGCGTTCATCCACATCGTCGACTCGATGTTCAACCAGCACGCGAAATGGCTCGGGACGACCGATCGCATCCCGTGGCGCAGGCCCATCGCCTCGCTCAACTATCTGCTGACCTCGCACGTGTGGCGTCAGGACCACAACGGCTTCTCGCACCAGGATCCCGGATTCATCGACCACGTCATGAACAAGAAGCCCGAGGTCGTGCGCGTGTACCTGCCGCCGGACGCGAACACGCTGCTGGCGACCGCCGATCACTGCCTGCGCAGCCGGCAGCGGGTCAACGTGATCGTGGCGGGCAAGCAGCCGGAGCCGCAGTACCTCGACATCGACGAGGCGATCGCGCACTGCCGCAGGGGCGCGGGGATCTGGCGCTGGGCGAGCAGCGACGAGGGCGCCGAGCCCGATGTCGTCATGGCCTGCGCGGGCGACGTGCCCACGCAGGAGACGCTCGCGGCGGTCGGCATCCTGCGCGAGCACTTCCCGGACCTGCGCATCCGGGTGGTCAACGTGGTCGACCTCATGCGGCTGCAGGACGAGGGCTCGCATCCGCACGGCATGCCGGACCGCGAGTACGACGCGCTGTTCACGACGGACACGCCCGTGATCTTCGCGTTCCACGGCTACCCGGCGCTCGTGCACCGGCTCACCTACAAGCGGTCGGGCCACGAGCAGCTGCACGTGCACGGCTATCGCGAGGAGGGGACGACGACCACGCCCTTCGACATGTGCGTGCTCAACCGCATCGACCGCTTCCACCTCGCGATCGACGTCATCGACCGGGTGCCGCGTCTGCGCGGCATCGGCGCGCATGCGCGGGATGCGCTGGAGAACGAGCTCGTCCGGCACCACGAGTACATCCGCGAGCACGGGGAGGACCTGCCCGAGGTGCGGGACTGGGTGTGGCAGGGCGGTCCCGCCGCGGGCGACCGGGTCGGCGACTGAGGTCCGGCCCCGGCTAGCCCGGCTGCTGCCAGTAGCCCTTCCACTCGTCGGGCCGGTTCAGCCGGACGTAGGCCGGGACCGAGCGCTCGTCGGGGAGTTCGTCGAGATAGCCGAGACCGGGGGCGAGGAGCCGTCGGAGCTCGGGGATGATGGTGGACCGATACGCCTCGTCGACCGCCTCGACCGAGTCCTCGCCGGCAAAGCTCTCGGCGACCTCGGAGATGGTAAGGGCGAAGGCGAGGGCGAGCCGGACGATCTCCGTGGTCTCGGGAACGACGGTGGTGTTGTACGGCTCACTGTTGATCGCGCCCTCCGCGAGGAGCCAGTGGAAGGGCTCGTCCGCGGGGCCCACGTCGAGCATCATCGGCCGGTACCGATGCCGGGCGCCGAACTCGATCCGCCGTCGTCGCCCCGTCGGAGTCAGGGCGTCGAGGGGGAGGTCGACGAGGAGCCCCTCCCGCTCGAGCCGGCCGAGGCCGTCCGCGGCGTCGCCGGGATCGAGTCCCGCGTGGCCGGGAAGCTCGGCGAGCGAGGATTCGCAGTCCCGGGCGGCGCGCCACAGCGCCGCCTCGACGCTGTCGAGCTCGTGGATCTCGCGGCCGTTGCGGACGATCCGGTGCGCGCCGCCATCCACGAAGTGCTTGCCGGCCGGGAACCCGATCGGCAGCGCGAGTGTCGGGAGCATCATGCCGTTCCTCCGCTCGGGGCGTCGACGGTCTGCAGGCTCAGCGCGCCGCGCGCGACGAGCCGCTGCGATTCGCGGAGGAACTGCTCGGCGACGAACCACGGCGTGCTCGCCCCTGATGGATCGGTCGAGGCCACGGTCTCGCAGGCGCTCCAGAGGTCGGGGTACGCGGGGCCGATCGTGTACACGTTCGCCGTCGTGCCCCCGACGGCGATGCCGTCGCCCTCCCTCGGGCCGATCAGGGCGGCGCCGATCGGCCAGTCCGCGGCGCCGAGCACCGGCATCAGCGTCTCGATGCGGTGCGTTCTGCAGAAGTCCCTGACGGAGCCGCCGAGCGCCGGGACCTCGGCGATGAGCCCGTGGTTCAGCAGCGCCCGGAGGATCGGCTCGGGGCGGGGCACCGCGAGCGACTGCGCCCGCTCGTTCGCGTCTGCGAGGGTCCAGCTGCCGTCGACGGTCGCCGGGCGTCCCGCGGCCGAGGTCCACACGACGTACTCCTCGCGGCTCATCTCGATGATGACGTGCCCGCGATCCACGATGCGCCAGACACTGCCGCCGTCCACGAGGGCGAACCCGAGATCCCAGCCGATCCGGTGGAGCTCGGGAACGCGAGTCGGATCGGCGGGAACCGGATCGCGGGCGGCCGATCGCCAGAGGCGGTCCAGGAGGTCGAGCATCGGCGCGGGGTCTCGGAGCTCGGGGTCGTCGCCGAGGCGGGCGATCGCGCCCCGGTGGAAGCGCTCCGCGCGGGGATCGAGTGCGAGCATCGCATCGCGCCAGCCGTAATTGAGGTAGCCGAGCGAGCGTCGTTCGTCGGTGAGATGCTCGGCGCCGCCGAGGAGCCCGGAGGTCCATACCGCCCAATCGGGGTCGAACGCCCTGACGATCGCCTCCATCAGGGATCGCGCTTCGGGCGGGGTGCGGAGGGCGGTGCACGAGGATTCCAGGTGCAGCGCGCAGGAGCTCTCCACGGTCTCCTCCGTCTGACCGGCGTGAAGGTGCACATGCAGCCCGGGCACCTCCTCGGAGGTGAGGTCGAGCAGGTACCCCATGGCGGGGATGGGAGCGCCGCGAGAATCCTTCGCGATGCGCAGGCGGATCACCTTGGCGAGGCCCTCGACGTCGTCCGCCTCGATCACGGTCTTCGCGGGGCGGCGCCGCCAGGTTCGCGCCGCGGGCGCGAGTCCGCGGAGGCCCGTGAGGAATTCGGAGAGGCGCCGAGCGAGCTGCTCAGGGTCGGTCGGCCGGGCGCGCCAGGCCGCGGCGAGTGCGAGGTCGTCCTCGGGGATGATCGGCACGGCGGTCATGCCGCTCACGCTAGGCGGCGGCGGTGTGCTTCCGCTCCGAACGGCTCGACGGACGGCCGCCGCCGAATCCGGGCTACACTTGCACGGGCCGCGATCCGCGGCGCCGGGACTTAGCTCAGCTTGGTAGAGCGCTCGCTTTGGGAGCGAGAAGTCGCAGGTTCAAATCCTGTAGTCCCGACCGCGAAGGCCCGGACTCCCGCACTCTGATGCGGGAGTCGGGGCCACTTCCGTTTCCGGGTTAGGCCAGGTGTAGGCCACGGTCGTCTTCCGGTCGTCTTGGCACTGGACCTACCAGCGCGCGGTGCCGTTGCTCGGCGAGTACAGCGATCACCTCGTCGAGGCGGTCGCGGACGATCCGGGGCCATCCGTCCTTCGGCCGGACGCGCGCCCGTGCCTAGGCGACGAGGCGCCACAGCTGTTCCGCGCGGCGGTGGTTGTTCGGATTGGAGATCCACGTCCGGAGCATGTGCGGGGTGACCATCAGCTCATCGCACCAGTGCTCCGGGTGCTCGGGCCGCTCGACGGCGCAGCGCACGACATCGGAGACCCGGATGAGCCGATTCGCCGCCCACCGGTCGGCGCGAGCCTCGATGCGGGGGCTCGTGCACGTATCGCCGTAGTGGTGGTGCGCGAGCTCGTGGGCGAGCGCGCAGCGTCTCGAGAGCGCGGTCATGCCCGTTCTGAGGGCGATCAGCCGGTGCGCGTGGTAATACCGGCCGGTCTCGGGGATATCGTCCTCGACGACCTCGATGCCGTGCTCGGCGGCGTAGAAATCGGGTGACCACATGGGGGAGAGGCTGCCACGGCCCTCCGACATCACTCGCGGTCGAGCTCCTCCTCGGAGTCGTCGGTGCCGGCGACGTAGCCGAGCTCGGGCAGCGCCCGGCTCGTCGACGAGAAGCGCTCGTCGGCCTCGATGACCTCGCCCTCGGGGCCGTCGGCGAGCGTGCTCACGGGCTCTCGCATCCGCTCGGATTCCTCGGCTCGGCGCAGGATCTCTCTCGCGAGCTCCGTATCGGTCGCCCGTTCGAGCGCCGAGGCGACGCCGGGGGCGCCGGCTTCCTCCTCCGTGACGAAGCCCGAGGCGACGAGCGCCTCCAGCACGTTCAGGCCGTAGGCGCGCGCGACCTTGATGACGAGGCCTGCATCGAGCGTCGATGCTCCCGAGATCTGCCTGCTGAGCGTGCTCTGCGTCACCCCTGCGCGAGCCGCGATGTCTCGAAGCGAAGCGCCGTCCGTGCGGGCGGAGAGCCAGTTGAGGTAAGTCACCCGTCCATCGTGACGCATCCCGACTGTTCATGCAATAACGCGTCGCGTCTTGCGAGTTTGCATCGCATGATGCAAGAATGAATTTAGTGATGCGAAAGAGCATCGCTTGATACGGAAGGGAGATGGCATGGCACGACTCAGGCTTCGGGCTCGGGCCCTCGAGCGTCTGAAGGAGACGCGGGGGATTCCCGATGACGGAGCGTTGGCCCGCATGATCGGCGTCGACCGATTCACGCTGCGGCGAATCCGCGACGGAGCCGAGCCCTCCGGCGAGTTCGTCGCCGCTGCGGCGCTCGCGCTCGAGGTCGAGATCGGGGCGCTGTTCGAGGCCTTCCCCGGTGAGGAGGTCGGAACGCCCGACGGAGCGCAGGGCTTCGAACCGGCGGATTCCGTCGACGGCGCTCTCCCCGCACCGCGACGACTCGCGGCGACGAGGACCGGGAAGACGGATGCGCCGATCGCGCAGGACAGGGCTCCGGGCGGTCGCGGGATGCAGGAGCAGTCGGGGCCGGACGCGATCATCCGCGTCGGGAGCCCGGAGAACCCCAAGGAGGAGCGATGACGGAACGAGAGGGATTCCCGGCGATTCGGGCGCGGGCGTATCAGTGGAGGCACGGTGCGGGAGAGGTCACCCCGGTGATCATGCTCGAGAGGCGGAAGGGGCGGAAGCGCTTCCTCATCGGCCCGATCGCATACGAAGACGCCTACGGCTTCGTGGATTCGATCCACGACCTGGCCGACGCCCACGAGACCGCCAAGCGGGAGGCCGCGCGTGAAGAGGCGGCGCAGAGGCCGTCCGATCCGTCATCCCGCGCGGAGTGAGGCGGAAGGGCGCCGTCGCCCCTCGACGACGGATGGCCGGCCCGCGTCCGTGCGACCGGCGATCCGCGCCCACCGGTGGTGCGGGGCGGCCGCGAGCGTCACCGCGCTCGTGCGCTGCCGGGCCGCGCCCCGCGAGGAGGGTGGCAGCCGATCCGGCGTACGCCGGAGGCCCTGCGGAGAGCAGGGCGAAACGGGTCCGCGAGGACGACTGCGGTCGCCGAGAACCGGCGACGGGGATCGCTTCCGGGCCTCCGGAACGCATCGCGGATGCGTTCCGGAAACACCCACGGGCGGGAACCCCCGCCTCAACTATGCCGCCCCACCAGGGCGGCCCACTGCCTGAAGGAGGCAAATTATGGTGCAAAAAGACATCGGATTCCCCAACGGGGATATGCGCAACGCCGCGGGAACCGCGAACATCGGAGGGAAGGGATGGCGGCTCCGGCCGGAGGCCGCACGCGCGCTGGAGGCGCTGGCGTCGGTGTTCCGATCCCGGTTCGCCTACACGCTGCCGATCCTGGAGACGCATCGCTCGCTCGCCGAGCAGCAGCGGCTGTGGGACCTGTATCAGTCCGGGCAGGGCAACCTCGCCGCCAGGCCCGGCACCTCGGTCCACGGCTGGGGCCTGGCGATCGACCTCGGCTCGCCGCTGAACCTGCACGGCTCCACCGAGTCGGGGTGGATGCGGTCGAACATGGGCGACTACGGGTTCTGGGACGGCGGCCAGGCGAGCTGGCCGCAGAAGGAGCCGTGGCACATCGAGTACCGAGGAGGCGGCAGCAAGGAGCCGGGCGGCGTCTCGAGCACGATGCGCCAGCATACGGTGAAGGAAGGCCAGACGCTCGTTTCCATCGGCACGAAATACCGGGTCTCCACGGCATGGCTTCGAAGCCAGAACGGGCTCACCTCCGATGTGATCAAGGTCGGGCAGAAGCTGTGGGTGACGGTGAAGTACGTCGAGCCCTATGGCAAGGGCACGGCCGGTACTTACACGGTGAAGACATGGCCGGGGGATGTGATCTATTTCCTCAAGGGAGGCGATACGGTCAACGGCGTCGCACGTGCCCACGGAATCTCCGAAGCACTGCTGATCCGGATGAACAACGCCCCGGAGAAGGGGTTCACGCACTGGCCTGTCGGCCTGGGAGTGCGTCTCACGGTGAAGCACGCTCCTCTCACGTGGGAGTACCTCGACCTCGGCTCCAAGGGGCTCGCCGTGCTGCAGGTGCAGAACCGCCTCAACGTGCGCGGTGCACGGCTCGTGGTGGATGGCGATTACGGCTCGGCGTCCAGGAGCGCGGTCGCGGACTTCCAGGAGCGCCAGGGCATGTCTCGATCCGGGAGAGTCGACCGGGGTACGTGGGACGCACTGTTCAAGGAGATCTGACCCTGCAGGCGTCGGCCGCCACTGTCGGCGTTCTCCCGCGATACATCGGGGACGCCGGGGACTGCTACGACGTAGGGGGCTCGGTGCCGCATGAGCGTCCGATGCATGTCGTCGGGATCGTACGGCCCGGCCGATCGCGGCAGCGGGAGAGGCCCGAACCGGGGAGCGGTCGGGAAGGAGAGCACATGACGGAGAAGCGGGAAATGCGCGCGGAGCCGTCCGCCGACGAGGGGAGGACCCGCAAGGCTGCACTCGAGCGGGCGAAGGCCACGTTCTGGCAGTCGCTCGCGGGGAGCGCCGCGTTCGCGGTGCCCTTCGGGCAGGTGACGACGTGGGGCGATCTGCAGCAGCAGGCGATCGCATTCGCGATCGCGGGGATCGGATCGCTCACCGCCGCGCTCGTCGCGGCGGCGGCGTCCTATGCGCGTCACCGCGGCGGAGTGCCGGAGCGCACGGAATAGGAGCGCATGCGCCCCGCTCGGATTCGTCCGGGCTGGGCGCATGTCCGCGTCCGCGGCCGGCTGCAGAGGGCGGGGCGCCGGTTCGATACCTCGATGTCCGCCGCCCCGGCGGGGCGGTTCCGGGCGATCGACTCTCGCGGGTATTCACCAGCTCCGCAGCCGCCGCGCCGATCCGATTCGCGGGTTGCTGCGCGATAATGGCTCGGATGAACGGACACGGCTGGACTTCGACCGACGGCATGGGCGGCTCGCACGGCGACCTCGCGGTGCCAGGCGTGCGCTGGCGGCGGCGGGGCAACGCAATCGAGCTGAACTTCGACGAGCAGGTGGGCGGCAAGCTGTGGCGCCGCAACGTGTTCTCGCCGAGCGCGATCCCCGCGATGCGCGCCATCGGCTGGGGCATCGCCGGATTCGCGACCACCGCGACCGTCAGCACCGGCTGGTTCCTCTCCTCGCTCGTGACCGACATCTCGTTCATGCCCTGGGGCGTCGCGCTGCTGGTCTGCGCGGCATCCGGGCCCGTCGCGGGCGTGATCGGCTACTTCCAGGGCCGCCGCAAGCAGCGGCAGGTGCGCTCCCGCATCTCGGCCGAGAACCGCATCGACCGCGCCATCACCACCGGGCTCGGCAGCGAGTACCGCGCCGCCAAGGCGAAATCCTTCTCGCAGAAGCTCATGGCGGCGCTGCGCACGGGGCAGACGCAGCGGGCCAACGTCCTCTCGCTCGACGGCTACCACGAGTTCCGCATCGACCCCGTCGACGGGCACACCGTCCGCATCGAGCCCGTGGAGCCGACCAAGGAGATCGGCTGGTTCAATCAGCTCGCCAAGTCCATCCCCGCCGCCGGGGGCGCCAAGCAGCCTGCGGACGACTCGGTCACCGCGGAGCCCGACCACCGGATGGCCCTGCTCGAGGAACGGCTCGAGGCGATCCGCCGCACCGGCGAGATCGACTCCTCGCACATGCTCTACCCCAAGTTCGTCACGCTGCAGGTCGACCGGATCACCGAGTACCACCAGCTCTCCGCGCGGGTCTCGAGCGTCGCCGCGCTCGGCACCACCGAGGCCCAGTTCGCGGCCTACGAGCTCGTCGAGGATCTCGAGAACGTGATCGAGCTGATGCGCGTCGGCGTGGACGAGCTCGAGGACGCGGTGATCGAGGACGCGCAGCTCGATTCGCGCGCCCATCTCATCTTCCTGCACGAGAAGTACGATCGCGAGGCGCGCAAGGCGCAGGCGAGCCCGCCGCCCGCCGCGAGCGGTCACGAGTCCTCCGACTAGCTGGACAACACAACTAGCCGGGCGCGGCGGGGGATGCGCCGCGCCGGCGCGCATCAGCCGGAGAGGAGCCCCTTCGAGGAGAGCCACTCGCGCATCTGCTGGCGGCCGTGCAGCCCCTCGGCCGGGCCGACCCTCCCGCCCAGCGTCCGCGCCCACGAGTAGTCGGGCTTGCCGTACCGCGCGTAGTACTCACGCAGGCGCTCCTCGTACTCCTCCGCGCCGGACTCCCACGCCGCGTCGTCGTACTGCTCGTGGTGGAGCACGGCCCGCTGCGGCAGCCGCGGCTTCGTGTCCGCCTCCTCGGCGGGGTCCGGGTGCCCGATCGCGAGCCCGAACGCGGGGAACGCGTATTCCGGCAGCCCGAGCTCCTCGGCCACGGCGAGCGGGTTGTTGCGCACGGAACCGACGAACACGCCGCCGAGCCCCAGCGACTCGGCGGCCAGCAGCGCGTTCTGCGCGCTGATCCCCGAGTCCACGAAGCCGACGAGCGTGTTCTCGAGGTACGCGTTCGTCTCGACGGCGGTGCCCGTGCGCTCGACAACCTGCGTCGCCCGGTGGAAGTCGACGACCCACACGAGGAAGACCTCGCACTCCTCGACGTACCGGCGGCCGCCGATCGCGGTCGAGATGCGGTCCTTGCGGTCCTGGTCCCGGACGGCGACCACGCTCCACACCTGCAGGTTGGAGGACTGGGACCCCGACTGCGCCGCGGCGATGAGCAGCTCCAGCTGCGCGTCCGAGACCTCGCCCGGCAGATACCTCCGCACGGAGCGGTGGCGCAGCTGCAGATCGACCACCGGCGTGCCTTCGGCAGGAGCCCCCTCGAGCGGGGCGCCGTACCGCCGTGCGATCAGTTCGGCCGTATCGGTCTGGACGTCCCGTGCGGTGCTCATATGCGCGTTCTCGACTCCTTCATCATCGGTACCGGTCTCATGCCATCGTATGGGAACCTCGTGCGGGCGCGGTGGCGCCCGCCGTCGACGCCGCCCGGTCAGTCGTCGAGGTAGGCGCCCGCGAAGAGAGGCCGCGCCCCGTCCCACCCGCTGGGGTGGAACATCCCGGCCAGGGCGTCGCGGTACAGGCGGTTGATCTCGGCGGCGTTGTCGAAGCCGCCGCCGCCCGCGCAGCGGAAGGCCGCCTCGACCACGCGGCGCGCCATCTCCGTGGCGTGCAGCTTCGCGCCGACGAAGCGGCGCGGCCAGCCGGCGCCGTGGTCCACGAGGGCGTCGAAGTCGCTTGTATAGGCGGCCAGCTGCGGCGGGATCGCCTCGTAGTCGATGGCGGCGTCCGCGATGCGGTCCCGGAACTCGGGCAGCTCGGAGTAGGGACGGTCGAGCTTGAGGGAGGTGCGCCGGCGCAGCTGCTCGGCGGCGAGCTCGAGCGCGCGGGCCGCGAGCCCCGTGTAGACCGAGGCGATGAGCAGCTGGAAGTTCGCGTTGATCGCGAAGGTGAGCGGATCGGGCGTCATGCCGGTCTCGATGCGCCGCGTCGCCCGATCCGCGCGCATGCGGGCGCGGTCGAGGATCGTCGCGCGCGACTGCGTGGCGCGCATGCCCATCGGGTCCCAGTGATCGGAGACCGCGATGCCCTCGGAATCGCGGTCGATGAACCCGTAGACGATGCGGGGGTCATCGGGATCGCTCGAGTCCAGGGCGTGCACGCCGAGCCGGGTCCAGACGGGGGAGAGCGAGGTGAAGATCTTCGTGCCGCTCACGAGGTAGCCGTCCTCGTCCGGCTCGGCGATGCTGTTGGAGCCGTACAGCACGAGGTCGTTGCCCGGCTCGCTGACGCCGAACGCGAAGACCTCGCCGGCCGCGGCCTCCTCGAGCACGAAGCGATGGGAGTCGTCCCCCCGCTCGAGGAGGGCGCGGGCGACGCCCGTCCAGACCAGATGCATGTTGATGCCGAGGGCCGTGGCGGGAGCGGCCTTCGCGAGTACCTGCTGAAGGCGCGAGACCTCGTACATGCCGAGGCCCGGCCCGCCGAGGTCCTCCGGCACGAACAGCCGGAGATAGCCGCGCTCGCGGAGCTCCTCGAAGTCCTCGGCGAAGAACCGGTTCTCGCGGTCGTATTCGGCCGCTCGCCCGTGGATGCGCCGGAGCAGGTCGTCCGGCAGGTACTCGGCCTGCAGCTCGGCGAAGCGGGTCTCGCGATCGGTCACTGGAACCTCCTGGGGTCGGTGGATCATTCGTATCGGCGCAGCAGCACCGCGCCGTTGTGGCCGCCGAACCCGAAGGAGTTCGACAGCACGGTGCGCACTGGCGCGCTCCGTGCCTCGGTCACGATGTCGTGGTCCGGGTACTCCGGATCATCGAGGTTGATGGTCGGCGGCAGCACGCCGTCGAGGATGGTGCGCACGGCGAGCAGCGCCTCGAGCGCGCCGCTCGCCCCGAGCAGGTGACCGGTCGAGGACTTGGTCGCGCTGATCGGCACGCCGCCGGCCCGCTCGCCGAGCACCGCGTCGAGTGCGAGCACCTCGGCGGCGTCGCCGGCGCGCGTGCCCGTGCCGTGCGCGTTGACGTGGTCGACCTCGTCCGCGGCGATCCCGGCGTCGGCGAGGCAGCGCCGCATGGCCGAGGCCGCGCCCGCGCCGCGCGGATGCGGGGCGGTGGGATGGTGGGCGTCGCTCGCCGCGCCGAAGCCGGCCAGCTCGGCGAGCGGCGCGGCGCCGCGGGCGAGCGCGCACTGCTCCGATTCGAGGAGGAGCGCGGCGGCGCCGGAGGACATCACGAACCCGCCGCGGCCCCTGTCGAAGGGCCGCGATGCGGCGGCGGGCGCCGACTCGGCGCCGGCGGCGAGGGCGCGCATGTTCGCGTTCGACGAGTAGTTCACCGGGTTGATACAGTCCTCCATCCCGACCACGAGCACTGCGTCGGCGTATCCGTGGCGGATGCCGCGCAGCCCCTCGCCGAGCGCGAATGCGCCGCTGGCGCAGGTGGCGGAGACGCCCCCGGCCGCGCCGAGCGCCCCGTGGCGCTGGCTCAGCAGCGCCGCGGCGGCGTCCGGCGCGCCGTGCATCGAGAGCGTCGGCGGCACGGCTCGCGGGCCGCGCTCGGCCAGCGTGCGCGCGGCCTCCTGCATGGCCTGCACGGGGCCCGAGCCGGTGCCCACGAGGATGTCCACGCGCTCGGGGCCGATGGCGGAGACCGCCGCCTCGGCTGCCCCACGTCCGCCCATCGCCTCGTCCGCCGCGGCGATCGCGTACCAGAGCACGCGGCTGAGCCGCCTCGACTCGCGCCGCTCGAGCACCAGATCCGGGTCGAAGCCCCGGACCTGCCCGCCGATGCGGACGGCGATATCCGCGAACTCCGGGCCCTCGAGCAGGCCGATGCCGCTCCGGCCGCGGCGCACGGCATCCCAGGTGCGCCCGGCGTCGAGCCCGGAGGGCGTCACCGCGCCGAGCCCGGTGACGACGACCCGGCGCCCGCTCACAGACGCACCAGCGGCGCCGCGCCGTCGCGCACGAGCTCCGCGGTCTCGGCCCGGCGGATCTTGCCGCCCACGGTTCTCGGCAGCGCGTCGATCCGGTACCAGCGGCGGGGCACGGCCTGCGGCGGCAGGTGCGCCCGGGCATGGGCCAGGAGCGCCGACTTGTCCGGGTGGCCGGCCCCCTCTATCACGAGCGCCACGAGGCTGCCGAGGCGCTCGTGCGGCACGCCGACCGCGCAGCAGGATTCGGCACCGCCGAGGAAGGAGAAGGCGCGCTCGACGTCGGGCAGGAACACCTTGTGCCCGCCGGTCACGAGGATGTCGCCCGCGCGCCCGACGAGGTCGAGCCCGCCGCCCACGAGCCGGCCCTGGTCGTGCACCGAGGCCCAGCCGTCGGCGTCGCGGAGCTCGACATCGGTGGTGGCCGCGACGTAGCCGCTCGCGGTCGAGGCCACGCGGATCCACAGCGATCCGACCTCGCCCTCCGGCAGGCGCCGCCCCGATGCGTCCCGGATCTCCGCCTCGACGCCCTCGTAGAGGGCGATGCGCGTGCCGTCGCCGTCGCGGCTGTCGCCGATGAACCCGATCTCGGCCGCACCGTAGTAGTTGATCAGCCGCACGCGGGGGAGCACCGCGGTGAAGTTCGCGCGGATGCCGCCGGAGAGGTTCGCGCCGCCCGTGACGACCAGCTCGAGGGGCTCGAACCGCTCGGGGTCGCGCTTCGCCGCCTCGGCGAGCGCCGGCAGCACGGCAGGGACGGCGACGATGCGGGAGATCCGCTCGGCCGCGATGCGGCGGGAGGCGTCGAGCGGGTCGAAGCGGTCGGCGAGATGGCAGGTGCCGCCCGAGAACAGGCACTCGACCAGCGCGAAGAGCGTGAGGCTGTAGGAGAGCGGCCCCGGGGCGAGCGTCGCGACGCCCGCCTCCGCCTCCAGGTACCGGCTCGAGACGCCGGCGTTGTACCGGTACTCGCCGCGCGTGCGGATGAAGGCCTTGGGCGCGCTCGTCGTGCCGGAGGAGAAGAGCAGCAGGAACGGCTCCTCGGCGGGGCGCACCGAGGCCGGGGCGGCGGGCTCCGTCTCCCGCTCGAGGGCGAGGAACTCCTCGAGGGGCAGGATCGTGCCGGCCCATCCCGCGGCGGCGAGCGCCTCCCGCAGCTCGGCGGAGTCGGAGATCACGAGTCCGATGCCGACGGCCGTGATGACTCCCACGCGGTGCTCGAGGGGCCAGCGCGGATCGATCGTGGCCGAGACGGCGCGGAAGCCGGCGAGCCCGGCGAGGATGCGCCCGGCGTGGTAGGCGTCGGCGATGCTCACCGCGGTGATGGGGATGCCCTGCGCCTCCGGGGCCGGCGTCGGCGCACTCCCGGCCTGCGCGGTGTGGAGGCGCTCCACCGCCGCGCGGACCCGCCGCCCGTCGGCGACGAGCCCGCCGTAGGAGAGCCGGCCGGAATCGCCGACGATGGCGAGCCGGTCGGGGTCGGCCTCGGCGACCTCGAGGATCTTCCCGGTTACCGGCACTCGACATCCTCCTTCATCCGCTCGCCGCGCCCCTCGGGCCGGCGTCCTCGACGAGCGTAACGCGCCGGGCGCCGGGAGCCTACGGTCGGATCCCGTTGTTCGCCGCCGGAGAAGATTCCGCGCGCCCTTTACCGCGCGCCATGACTACGTGTAGGCTGACGTGCTCGCCTCTGCGAGATTCACAGCATTTCTTCGCTGTCGCCGCTTCGTTCTTCAGGAGTCTCATGACGTCCACCAATACCGGACCGTTGAATACCGCGTCGATCCGTGCCGGGAACGCGAACGCCGCCGCGGACGGCGCCGGCGACGCCGACCGGCTGCCGCCCGGGGCCGGCCGGGTGATCTGGCTGCTCATCGTGGCCGCCTTCGTCGCGATCCTCAACGAGACGACGATGGCCAACGCCATCCCGCACCTCAACCGCGATCTCGGCATCCCGCCCGAGCTCGGCCAGTGGTTCACGAGCGCGTTCATGCTCACCATGGCCGTGGTCATCCCGACCACGGGCTACATCCTGCAGCGCTTCACCACCCGCCAGGTCTTCGTGGCGGCGATGCTCGCGTTCGCGATCGGCACCGCGGTGTGCTTCGTGGCCCCGGGCTTCACCGTGCTGCTCCTCGGCCGGGTCATCCAGGCCGCGGGGACCGGCGTGATGATGCCGCTGCTCATGACCACCGTGATGACGGTCGTGCCGCCCAAGCAGCGCGGCCGCTGGATGGGCATGGTCGGCATGGTCATCTCGCTCGCCCCCGCCCTCGGCCCCACCGCCTCCGGCGCCGTGCTCGACACGCTCGGCTGGCGCTGGCTCTTCGGCATCATCCTGCCCATCGCCGTTGTCGCGCTCGCGATCGGCGCGAAGTGGCTCACCAACCTCGGCGACACGAGCGGCGCGCCCTTCGACGTGCTCTCGGTCGTGCTCTCCGCGCTCGCCTTCGGCGGCATCGTCTTCGGCCTCAGCCAGTTCGGCGGCGAGGCGGCCGAGACCGGGCTCTCGCCGCAGGCGCTCGGCGGCATCTGCGTGGGGGCGGGCGCCGTGATGCTCGCGCTGTTCGTCTGGCGGCAGCTCGCGCTGCAGCGCGAGGACAAGGCGCTGCTCGACCTGCGGACCTTCGCGTCGCGGAACTTCACGATCGCCGTGGTGACCATGACCATCCTCGCCTGCGCGATGTTCGGCACGCTCACGCTGCTGCCGCAGTTCCTGCAGAACGTGATGGGGCTCGACGCCCTCCAGACCGGGCTGGTACTGATGCCCGGCTCGGTGCTCATGGGCATCCTGGCGCCGTTCATGGGCCGCATCTACGACGCGAAGGGGCCGCGGGCGCTGCTCGTGCCTGGCACCATCCTGGTGAGCGCCTCGCTGTTCGTGTACTCGACCGTGGGCGTCGACACCCACTGGCTCGAGCTCGTCATCGTGCAGACCGTCATCTCGGTGGGGCTCGCGATGTCCTTCACGCCGCTCTTCTCGGCCTCGCTGGGCTCGCTGCCGCAGCGCCTGTACTCGCACGGCTCGGCGTCGCTGAACACGATGCAGCAGGTCGGCGGTGCCGTGGGCGTGGCCGTGCTCATCGCGATCTACTCGGGATACCTGCACCGGGGCGAGCTGCAGGGGCTCGACGCGTCGCTGGCCGGGGCCCCCGGCGCCCGCACCGCGTTCCTCGTCGGCGCGATCGTCTCGCTCGTGCCGGTGGTGCTCGCGTGGTTCGTCCGCCGTCCCGCCGACCAGGAGGAGGACGCCGGGCGCTGACCCGCCCGCGTCGCCTGCGATGTCGAGGGCTCGTCCGGATCGCCGGGCGGGCCCTCGTCGTCTGCTCGGACGCGCCGTCCGCCCGGGCGGTCAGGCGTCCCGCTGCCGTTCGATGCGCCGCGCGGCTCCTGCGAGATCCGCATCCTCCGCGCGCCGCGGCACCATGCGGACGAGCTGGGTGACGTGCCTCGGCTCGAGCTCCTCGACGCTCGAGACCTGGACGAGCTTCATGGTCCGCTCGATCTGGTCGGCGAGGATCGCGATGGCCCGGTCCACGCCCGCCCGGCCGCCCGCCATGAGCCCGTAGAGGTAGGCGCGGCCGATCAGCGTGAAGTCGGCGCCCATCGCGAGCGAGGCGACGACGTCGGCACCGTTCATGATGCCCGTGTCGATGGCGATCTCGGTATCCGCCCCCACCTCCCGGACGACCTCGGGGAGCAGGTGGAACGGCACCGGTGCGCGGTCGAGCTGGCGTCCGCCGTGGTTCGACAGCACGAGCCCGTCCACGCCGAGGTCGACGAGGCGTCGCGAGTCCTCGACGTTCTGCACGCCCTTGATCACGATCCGGCCGGGGAACAGCTCGCGGATGATGCGCAGGTCGTCGAAGGAGATCGTCGGGTCCATCGCGGCGTCGAGCATCTCGCCCACGGTGCCGCCCGTGGAGGTCAGGGACGCGAACTCCAGCGGGGGAGTGGTGAGGAAGTCGAACCACCACCAGGGCCGGGGGATCGCGTCGAGGACGGTGCGGAGCGTCAGCTGCGGCGGGATCGAGAAGCCGTTGCGGGTGTCGCGCAGGCGCGCTCCCGCCACCGGGGTGTCGACCGTGAAGAAGAGCGTGTCGAAGCCGGCCTTCGCCGCGCGCTCCACGAGACCGTAGGAGATCTCCCGATCGCGCATCACGTAGAGCTGGAACCAGTTCCGGCCGGCGGGGTTCGCGGCCCGCACCTGCTCGATCGAGGAGGTGCCGAGGGTGGAGAGGCTGAACGGGATGCCCGCGGCCCGCGCGGCTCCGGCGCCGGCGATCTCGCCCTCGGTCTGCATGAGCCGGGTGAAGCCGGTGGGCGCGATGCCGAAGGGCAGCGCGGAAGGCCCGCCGAAGATCTCCGTGCTCGTGTCCACCCGCGAGACGTCCCGGAGGATCGACGGGTGGAACTCGATGTCGCGGAAGGCCCGCCGCGCCCGCGCGATCGACAGCTCGCCCTCGGCGGCGCCGTCGGTGTAGTCGAACGCGGCCTTCGGCGTGCGGCGCTTCGCGATGCGGCGGAGGTCCTCGATCGTGAGAGCGGCGGCGAGCCGCCGCTTCTTCGCATCGAGTTCGGGCTTCTTGAACCGCATGAGCTCGAAGAGCTCCTTGGGCTTGGGCAGTTGGCGCTGAACCATGGCTTCCTCCAGTGATCGCACGGCGTCGGGCGGCCCCCTCGTCGCCCCTGGACGGGCCCGATCTGTGGTCGGACCACAGCATCCGAATGTACTGCCGCGATGAGCGCGGCGTCAATCAGGGCGCCGGGCTCAGCCGCGCTCGGTACGCTCGTGGTAGCCGCGGATGTGCCGTTCGAGCAGGGTCGCGGCCTCGGCGCCCTCGCCCTCGCGCAGGCGGCGGAGCACGGCGCGGTGCTCCGCCTGCAGCCGCTCCGCGAGCCCCGCCCAGCCCTCGATCCGCTCGGCGCGAGCGCGCGTCTGCTCGGCGATCGTGAGCCGCAGGGCGTCCATCAGGGTCGACACGAGCGGATTGCGGGCCGCCGATGCGCACACGGCGTGGAACTCGGCGTCGAGCCGGAGGAAGGCGGCGCGGTCGAGCCCGGGGTCGTCCATGCGGTCGAGCAGGCGCTCGGCCTCCTCCCAGTCCGCGCCGTCGGGGTCCGCGCTGCGCGCGCACCAGGTCTCGAGCAGGACGCGCAGCTGCATGAGGTCCTCCGCGCTCACCTGGCGGCTCGCGAGCTGGAGGCCGAGCGCCGTGCTCAGGCCCTGCTCCGGCGTCGCGGTGATGATCGTGCCCGCGTTCGGCCCGGACCCCGTGGCACTCCGGATCGTGCCGAGCACCTCCAGCACGCGAAGGGCCTCCCGCACCGCGCTGCGCGAGATGGCGAGCTCCTGCGAGAGCACGCGCTCGCCCGGTAGCCGGTCGCCAACGTGGAGGCGCCCGGCCGCGAGCTCACCCGTGACCCACTGCAGTACGGTCTCGTGCGCTTTCATCCGACCAAGTATCGCAGCCCCGCCCGGCGCCGCCGGGCCCGTGCGTCTCTCCGGGTCGTGCATTAGTGTGGAGGCCGCTCGCCACGGCGAGCGCGGCGGCCCCGGCGCCGCCGACGAGTGCCGCCGCCTCGGTGACACCCCGCACGTGTGCCGCCGACCGCGGATGGAGTCAAGATGTCGAATCACCTCGCCGAGCTTCGCGAACTCGCGCAGTTCGAGCGCGACTCGATGATCGAGCGGCGGGTCCGCGAGGGGGCGGACCCGGCGGAGGTCTACGCCGAGCTGCCCGAGACCGAGGAGCTGCTCGTGCTCATGCTGCGCGACGACGAGCTCGAGGCGCGCGGCCAGATGGCGGAGTACACGCTCGCGCGGATGGCGCAGCAGACGAGGCAGCCGAACGCGGAGACGCTCGGCCGGCTCGCCGACGGCATCGACGCCGGCCTCTACCGGGGCATCGCGCGCCGATACCCGCAGCTCAGCCGCACGGTGTGGCGGATGCTCGGGGACGTCGAGCCGGTCGGCTCGCTCGAGGAGCCGAGCTTCCGGAGCCTCGGCTAGCGCTCGCGGAGCCTCGGCATCAGCGGTTCGGGCTCGCGCCGCCGGTGCACGGTCAGATAGGCCAGCCCCCGATCGCCGGCGGCGAATCCGCGTCGCGCGCACCGGGGGAGCCACACCGCGCTCCCCTCGGAGAGCGTCACCACCTCCGCATCCGTGCGGAGGACTCCGTCGCCGGAGAGCACGACGACCAGCACGTCGAGGTCCGGCCCGTCGAAGGGCTCGATGCGATCTCCTGCGGGCAGGCGGATGACGTTCGCGTCGAGATCGCGCGGATCCTCGGCGAGGGTCCAGATCGCCCCGCCCGAGTCCGCGGCGGCCGCGGCCAGCTCCGCGCCGAGGTCGCCCACGACGCTGGCCCCGCGCGGCGCCTCCGGCCTCCTGTCGATCCCGTCTTCGCCCATATGGAGTGCAACAAACGGTACCGCGGTCTATTCCGCATCTCGGCCGAATTAACCGCCATCGTCATTCGCGCCGTCGTCATCCGCACCGGTGGTGGAGCGGTGCCGCACCCTATCGCCCGGACGGCGGTCGAGGCCTAACGCCGTATCGCCGGGCCGGGTGAATCGTGAACGTTCGGGGCGGCGCCGGACGGTTTTCGCGGCATAAAATAACAAAACCGTAACGATGGATTCGATTACGCGGACTCGCCTATGCCTATGCGGATCGAGCGGGGTCGCGGCGCCGACGGAACGGGACTTTCGGCGCGGGAATCCGCCGATCCGAGCCGAGGCCCCGGAGGTCGGACGCTAGGCTAGACCTCTGGGATCTTCCCTTGCTGGGCGACTTCCGAGCCCGCCAGAAAGGACGAAATTCCGAAGTGAGAAGCGGCCCCCTGAATTGCATTGCTCGGCCACAGGTCGATAGCGCCGGTCCGGCGACCGAGAGCGCAACGCTCGTTTAGCGAGTGGCCCGAACAGAAATTTTCACGAGATCCACTCGAGAGATCGAGATATCGAAGGAGCATCCTTTGACCGATATTGCCATTTCCGTCGAGCACCTCTACAAGGTGTTCGGCAAGAACCCGCGGGACGCGGTGAAGCGCCTGAAGAACGGCGCCACCCGCGACGATCTCGCGCCCGCCGCCACCGCCGCGGTGGTGGACGCGTCGTTCGACGTCGAGCCGGGCGAGATCTTCGTCGTCATGGGCCTGTCCGGCTCGGGCAAGTCCACCCTCATCCGCATGCTCAACGGCCTGCTCGAGCCCACCGACGGCTCGGTGAAGGTGCAGGGCACGGAGATCTTCAACGCCTCGCCGTCGAAGGTGCGCGAGGTGCGCCGCAGCCACGTGTCGATGGTGTTCCAGCACTTCGCGCTGCTGCCGCACCGCACCGTGCTCGAGAACGTCGCCTACGGCCTGGAGATCCAGGGCATCGGCCGCGCCGACCGCGAGCACGCCGCGATGGAGACGCTCCGGACCGTGGGGCTCGACGGCTGGGCGGACCACTACCCGGACGAGCTCTCGGGCGGCATGCAGCAGCGCGTCGGCATCGCCCGCGCGCTCTGCGCCGAGACCGAGATCCTGCTCATGGACGAGGCCTTCAGCGCGCTCGACCCGCTCATCCGCCGCGAGATGCAGGAAGAGCTCGTCGAGATGCAGCAGAAGCTCGGCAAGACCATCGTCTTCATCACCCACGACCTCAACGAGGCGATGTTCCTCGGCGACCGCATCGCGGTCATGCGCGACGGCCGCATCGTCCAGATCGGCTCGCCCGAGGAGATCCTGACGGATCCCGCCAACGAGTACGTGGAGCAGTTCGTGCAGGACGTCGACCGTTCGCGCGTGCTCACCGCCTCCGCGGTGATGCAGCCCGCCCGCGCGGTCGTGCCCACCAGCGTCGGCATCGCCGGAGCGGAGAAGCTCATGCGCGAGCTGCAGGTCGCGGGCGTGTTCCTGCTCGACCGCGGCAAGCTCGTGGGCTCCGTGAACGAGGTGCAGATCGGCCGCGCGCGCCGCCACGGCAACCGCAGGCTGGAGGACGTCATGGACCGCGACATCCCCACGGTCGGTCCCGACACGGTGCTCGGCGACCTCTTCGAGCCCGCCATCGACAGCTCGATGCCCCTCGCCGTCGTCGACGACCAGGAGCGGCTGCTCGGCGTCGTGCCGCGCGTCGCGCTGCTCTCGTCCATGACCACGAGCACGGGCATCCTCGAACTGCCCGAATCCGCAGGCGAATACGACCCGCAGGTGCCCGTCACGACCGGCGAGCAGCCCGTGAGCGGGGAGCCCGCCGTCGATGCCGTCGCAAGCGAGGGGAAGGACGACAACTCATGATCGATCTCGAATTCACCATCCCGTTCGGCAGCTGGGTCGACACCTTCATCCGCTGGATCGTCGCGACCTTCGAAGTCTTCTTCGACGTCGTCTCGGTCATCCTCGAGGCGCCGTACGACGCCCTCTACTGGCTCTTCACGCTCCCGCCGAACTGGGTCCTCGTCATCATCTTCGCGGTGCTGCCGGTCCTCCTGCGCGGCGCGAGGGGCATCGTGCTCGGCATCGGCAGCGCCATCGGCCTGCTGTTCATCGTCTCGGTGGACCAGTGGGACAACGCGATGCGCACGCTGTCGCTCGTCCTCGTGGCGAGCATCCTGGCGCTCATCATCGCCATCCCCGTGGGCATCTGGGCCGCCAAGTCGGCGCGCGTCTCGCGCGTGGTCCGGCCGATCCTCGACTTCTTCCAGACGATGCCCGCCATGGTCTACCTCATCCCGGCGCTGCTGCTGTTCGGCGTCGGCGTGGTGCCCGGCATCTTCGCCACCGTGATCTTCTCGCTGCCCCCGGGCGTCCGCATGACCGAGCTCGGCATCCGCGGCGTGGACCAGGAGGTCGTCGAGGCCGGACGCGCCTTCGGCTCGACCCCTGGTCGCATACTGCGGCAGATCGAGCTGCCCCTGGCCATGCCCTCGATCATGGCGGGCGTGAACCAGGTCATCATGCTCTCGCTGTCGATGGTCGTGATCGCCGGCATGGTCGGCGCCGCGGGCCTCGGCCAGCAGGTGACCCAGAGCCTCCAGCGCATCGACCTCGTGGTCGGATTCGAGGCGGGCATGTCCGTCGTGATCCTGGCGATGATCCTCGACCGGCTCACGGGCGGGATCGGCTCGCGCAAGAAGCGCAAGGCCGCCGCGAAGGCCGCCGACACGACCGAGGCCGAGACCGCGGAGGCCGCGGTCTGACCGACCGGACGGCATCGCGGCTCGAACGACTCAACAACCGAAACGAAGGAGAAGGTACATATGCGTAAGGGAACGTTCGTCAAAGCCCTCGCCACCGCGGGCGTCGCGGGCCTCGCGCTCGCCGGCTGCGCCGGGGGCGAGGGGGCGACCCTCGAGAACGGCGACCAGTCCGAGCTCACCATCGCCGTGTTCAGCGGCTGGGAGGAGGGCATCGCGGTCAGCGAGCTCTGGAAGCACGTGCTCGAGGAGCAGGGCTACAGCGTCTCGCTGGAGTACGCGGACGCGGCTCCCGTCTACACGGGCCTCGCGGGCGGCGACTACGACGTCACGCTCGACGGCTGGCTGCCCGTGACCCACGGCGACTACATGGAGGAGTACGGCGACCAGCTCGTGAACCTCGGCGCCTGGAACGAGGACTCCTACCTCACCTTCGCGGTGAACGAGGACGCCCCGATCACCTCGCTCGACGAGCTCGCGGACCACGCGGACGAGTTCGGCAACACGATCTATGGCATCGACCCCGGCGCCGGCCTCACGCAGGTGACGCAGGAGGAGGTCATCCCGACCTACGGCCTCGAGGGCATGGAGTACTCCATCTCCTCGACCCCGGGCATGCTCACCTCGCTCGAGGATGCGATCAACAAGGGCGAGAACGTGGTCGTGACGCTGTGGCGCCCGCACTGGGCCTACGACGCCTACCCGATCCGCGACCTCGAGGACCCCGAGGGCGCACTGGGCGGCACCGAGACGCTCAACGCGATCTCGAGCACCGACTTCGAGGAGACCCACCCGACCGCGGCCGGCTGGATCTCGGAGTTCGCGATGGACTCCGAGATGCTGTACGAGCTCGAGAACCTCATGTTCAACGAGAACGAGGGCACGGACGACTACGGCCCGATCATCGAGCAGTGGGCGGCCGAGAACCAGGAGTACGTGGACGGTCTCACCGACTAGCGCTCCGCGCACTACCGCATGAAGAGGCGGGGCACAGCCGAAACTGGGCCCCGCCTCTTCGCGTCCGGAGCGGCGTCCGGTGACGAGCGCCGTTCCCGGAGCCCGGCGGGAGCCCGCCGGAATCGTCACCGCCGAACGAAACGATCACTACACGAAGGAAGCAATGCGCACGAACACGCTCACCAAGGTCATCGCCACGGCGGGAGTCGCCGGGCTCGCGCTGACGGGCTGCTCGCAGGAGGGCGAGCTGCACGAGAACGGCGACGAGAAGCAGGTCACGATCGGCGTGTTCACCGGCTGGCCCGAGAGCGAGGTGCCGAGCGAGCTCTGGAAGGCCGTCCTCGAGGAGCAGGGCTACGACGTGACGATCGAGCGCGCCGACCCGGCCCCGATCTTCACGGGAGTGCAGAGCGGCGACTACGACTTCACGACCAACGTCTGGCTGCCCAACACCCACAAGAACTACATGGACGAGTACGGCGAGGACCTCGTCGACCTCGGCGTCTGGAACGAGAACGGCGCCATCACCCTGTCGGTGAACGAGGACGCGCCGATCACCTCGCTCGAGGAGCTGGCCGACCACGCGGACGAGTTCGACAACCAGATCATCGGCATCGAGCCCGGTGCAGGACAGACCGAGATCACGCAGAACGACGTCATCCCGGCCTACGGGCTCGAGGGCATGGAGTACGTCCTCTCGTCGACGCCCGGCATGCTCACCTCCCTCGACGACGCGATCGCCAACGGCGACAACATCGTCGTGACGCTGTGGCGCCCGCACTGGGCCTACGACGAGTACCCGATCCGCGATCTCGAGGATCCGCAGGGCATGCTCGGCGGCCAGGAGGAGATCCACATCATGGGCACCTCCGACTTCGAGGAGACCCATCCCCAGGTCGCCGAATGGCTCGGCGAGTTCGAGTTCGAGGACGAGCTCTTCAACGGCCTGGCGAACGAGATGTTCAACGAGTACAGCGGCGACGACTACGGCCCGATCGTGGAGGCCTGGGTCGAGGAGCACCGCGACTATGTGGACTCGCTGACCGCCGAGTAGGCTGGAGGGCGATTCCGCGCGCGAAGGCGGTGCCGGGAGCCGGCACCGCCTTCGCGCATCCGGGCCGATGACCCGGATGCTCGCCGTCGACGGAAGGAACGAATCGATGTCGCCTCGTCCCCGCCCCGTGCTCGCGGCACTCGGCGTCGCCGCCCTCGTGCTCACGGGCTGCGCCGCCGCCGGGCCGCCGGATCGCCCGCCGGGCGACCGGACGCCGAGCCCGATCGCGGACTACGCGGAGCAGGTCTTCGGCGGGTCCGCGGACCCCGACGGCGACGGCGGGGACGAGCCGCTCGTCGAGAACGGCGACGAGCAGGAGGTCGTGCTCGCCGCGCCGCAGGGCTGGGAGGAGGGCGAGGCCGTCAGCGAGCTGTGGCGATACGTGCTCGAGGACGAGGGGTACTCCGTGACGATCGAGTACGTGGATGCCGGGGTCGTGTTCGAGGGGCTCGCCGCCGGCGATTTCGACATCGCCCTCGACACCTGGATGCCCGACACCCACGGCGCCTACGTCGATCAGCGGCAGGACGAGCTCGTGGACCTCGGCGCCTGGTATTCGGGCGCCCGGCTCATGCTCGTGGTGAACGAGGACGCGCCCGTCGACTCGATCGACGAGCTCGCGGAGCACGCCTCGGACTTCGGCGGCTCGATCCACGGCATCGAACCCGGCTCCGGGCTGAACTCGGCGATCGAGGACTCCGTGATCCCGGAGTACGGGCTCGAGGGCATGGAGCTCGTCCCGTCGTCGACGCCGGCACTGCTCGCCGAGCTCGAGGCGGCCGCGGCGGCGGGCGAGGACATCGTGGCGGGGCTGTGGACCCCGCACTGGGCGCTCGACGAGTACCCCATCCGCCCGCTCGAGGACCCGCAGGGCGCCTTCGGCCAGGTCGAGACGATCAACGGCTTCGCCCGTGCCGACCTCGACCTGACGCATCCCGCGCTGACGGAGTGGCTGCTCGAATTCGAGATGGACCCCGAACTGCTGCACTCCCTGCAGAACGCGGCCTTCAACGCGGACGGCGGCGCGGCGGACGTGGGGCAGGCGGTGCAGGAGTGGGCGGCGGAGCACGAGGAGTACGTCGACGGACTGACCGGGTAGCGGGCCCGACCCGACTCGTTCCGCGCGGAATTAGGGACTCTCGAAGCTTGGGGCGTATGGTTAGAGACTGTTTGCGTGCAATTTCGACGTATCCCGTCGTGCCATGCTGCTCGCAACCGAGATCGTCCGGCCGCCCGAGGTGGCGCCATCCAAACCCCGCAGGAGTACCCGCACGTGAAGACTTCGGTCGAAAAGATCACCCCGACCCACGCCAAGATCACCATCAACGTGGCGCCTGAAGACCTCAAGCCCCACATCGACGGCGCCTACCGCACCATCGCCAACCAGGTGCAGATCCCCGGTTTCCGCAAGGGCAAGATCCCGAACCAGCTCATCGACCAGCGCGTGGGCCGCGAGGTCGTGCTCGATCAGGCCATCTCCGACGGCCTCGACGGGTTCTACCAGCAGGCGCTCGGCGAGAACGACCTCCAGCCCCTCGGCCGGCCCGAGGCCGATGTCGCCGAGACGCCGGACGTCAAGGACTTCTCCGGCGACGTCGTCGTCGTGATCGAGGTCGACATCCGCCCCGAGGTCGAGGTGAACGACTACAAGGGCCTCAAGATCGAGGTCGAGGCCGCAGAGGTCACCGACGAGGACATCGAGGAGGAGCTCGAGCAGCTCCGCGCGCGCTTCGGCACGCTCACCACGGTCGACCGCCCCATCGAGAACGGCGACTTCGCGACCATCGACCTCGTCGCCAAGATCGACGGCGAGGTCGTCGACGAGGCCAACGGCCTCTCGCACGAGGTCGGCTCGGGCGAGCTGCTCGAGGGCACCGACGACGCGCTCCTCACGCTCACCGCGGGCGAGGAGACCACCTTCGGCTCGACCCTCCTCGGCGGCGACCACGCCGGCGAAGAGGCCGAGATCACCATCACCGTGCAGTCGGTCAAGGAGCGCGAGCTCCCCGAGGTGGACGACGACTTCGCCCAGCTCGCCAGCGAGTTCGACACGGTCGAGGAGCTCCGCGAGGACCTCCGCACCCAGGCGGCGAAGCGCAAGGCGTTCTCGCAGGTCGACGAGGCCCGCGGCAAGGCCGTCGAGGTGCTCATCGAGCGTCACGAGGTGCCGGTCCCCGAGCAGCTCGTCGAGGACGAGGTCAAGCGCCACCTCGAGCAGGAGGGCAAGGAGCTCGACGACCCGCACGCCGAGGAGGTGCGCGAGAACGCGCAGAACTCCTTCCGCCAGCAGGTGATCCTCGACGAGATCATCAAGGCCGAGAACGTCCAGGTCGAGCAGAACGAGTTCACCGAGTTCCTGTTCCAGCAGGCGCAGCAGTATGGCATCTCGCCGCAGCAGTTCGTCGAGGTCATGCAGCAGAACAACCAGATGCCGCAGATGATCGGCGAGGTCGCCCGCTCCAAGGCCGTGCTCTACGTGCTCGAGGACGCCGAGGTGGTCGACACCAATGGCGAGCCCGTCGACATCTCCGAGTTCACCGCGGTCGTCAAGCAGGCCCGCGAGAAGGCTGCCGAGGGCGAGGAAGAGGCCGAGGAGGCCGACGCCGAGTAGGTTCTCCGCCTCGAAGGGGCCGGGCCCGGATGCATGCGCGTCCGGGCCCGGCCCCTTCGGCGTTCGCGCGGCGCGATCAGCGCAGGCGCAGCGCACGCCGAGGGCGAACAGTGCGGCGAACCCGGTCGGCACTCCGATAGATTCGTCTCGACACCTGACGAAGGAGAATTATCCGTGGCTGAACAGCAAACGCCGAACAGCGTCTTCGACCGTCTTCTCAAAGACCGCATCATCTGGCTCGGGGAGGACGTCCGGGACGACAACTCGAACGAGATCTGCGCGAAGATGCTGCTGCTCTCGGCCGAGGACCCCGAGAGCGACATCTACCTCTACATCAACTCGCCCGGCGGCTCGGTCACCGCGGGCATGGCGATCTACGACACGATGCAGCTCGTGCCGAACGACGTCGTGACCGTCGGCCTCGGCATGGCCGCCTCGATGGGGCAGCTCCTGCTGACCTCGGGCGCCCCCGGCAAGCGCTACCTCACCCCCAACGCGCGCGTGCTCATGCACCAGCCCCTGGGCGGCTTCGGCGGCACCCAGTCGGACATCCAGCGTCAGGCCCAGCTCATCATCGACATGAAGCAGCGCCTCGCGGAGATCACCGCGGCGCGCACGGGCAAGTCGATCGAGCAGATCCACAAGGACGGCGACCGCGACCGCTGGTTCACGGCGGAGGAGGCGCTCGAATACGGATTCGTCGACCACATCTCCGAGTCGGCCAGCAGCGTGGTGGGCGGCGGCGGCACCGACCGTCGCATCTCCAACGACCCCGACGAGGCCTCGGCCTCGAAGGACTCGGACAAGTAGTCGGCGACGAGGAACGAAGGACTTTCACACATGCTCAACTACCCAGCATCCGGCATCGCGACCGGTCCGGCTCCCGAGTCGCGCTACATCCTCCCGTCGTTCGAGGAGCGCACGGCCTACGGCTTCAAGCGCCAGGACCCGTACGCGAAGCTCTTCGAGGACCGCATCGTCTTCCTCGGCGTGCAGATCGACGACGCGTCGGCCGACGACGTGATGGCGCAGCTGCTCGTGCTCGAGTCGCAGGACCCGGACCGCGACATCACGATGTACATCAACTCGCCCGGCGGCTCGTTCACGGCCATGACGGCGATCTACGACACGATGCAGTACATCCGTCCCGAGGTCCAGACCGTGTGCCTCGGCCAGGCCGCCTCGGCCGCGGCGGTGCTGCTCGCCGCCGGCCAGCCGGGCAAGCGCCTCGCGCTGCCGAACGCGCGCGTGCTCATCCACCAGCCCGCCGCCGGCGGCCAGCAGGGCCAGGCCTCGGACATCGAGATCCACGCGCGCGAGGTGCTGCGCATGCGCGAATGGCTCGAGGAGGCCCTGGCGGGCCACTCCGGCAAGACCGCGGAGGAGATCTCGCAGGACATCGAGCGCGACAAGATCCTCTCGGCCGCCGAGGCGCTCGAGTACGGGCTCATCGACCAGGTGCTGTCGAGCCGCAAGGGCGCGACGCCGGTGATCGTCGACTAGTCCTCGCGGCGACGAGAAGAGCGCGGGCCGGATGCCAAGGGCATCCGGCCCGCGCTCTCGTTTCCGGGGTCGCCGCGGTGCGCACGGCTAGGCGGCCGCGGGAACGCCCTTCGTGATCTCGTGCAGCTCGGCGAAGATCTGCCGATTGGCCTCGAAGCTCTCGATGGCCTCGTCGCACATCCGCCGCTGCTCGGCCTCGTCGAGGTCGAGCCCGTCGAGCAGCTCGCGGTACCGCTTCTTGAAGGGCACGGGCTTGGGGATGTCCTCGAAGCGGAAGAACGAGGTCTCCTCCTCGGTCAGGTCGTAGTGGCGCGTCAGCCAGACCTTCATCACCTGCCCGCCCGACAGGTCGCCGAGATAGCGCACGTAGTGGTGCGCGAGATAGCGGGGCCCCTCGAACTCGGTCGAGAGGATCCGCTCCACGTAGGCGCGGGTGGAGGCGAGCATGCCGACGGGCTCGACGGTGATCCTCGATTCGAGGGCGTGCAGATCCCGTTCGATGGCCTCGAGGCGGTTGAGCTCGACGAAGAGCAGCTCGAAGCAGGGGTCGTTGTCCCGCATCTTGCCCGCGGTCTCCTCGAGCGCCGAGTAGATGTATCGATACTGCTCGAGCAGGTGGTACCACGCGTTGATGTCGAGGCGGCCCTGGAGGAGCTCGGCGAGGAACGGCGAGTTCTCGGCGTCCTCGTGCGACTGCGCGGTGAGCGTGCGGAGCCGCTCGCTCACGGTGGCGGGGGATGACTGGGTCATTCCTGGTCCCTTTCGTTCTCTGGCGGTGTGCGCTGCACCCGTCGGTCCGGAGGCACTCTCCGGTGTCGGCGGGATGTTCGGTTGGCGGCGATCGGGTGTGGCGAGCCTAGGGAGGCACCTTGGGTCTCCACTGGGTGCCCGGGAGTCGCCGGGTTCGACGGAGGCCGGTGCGGCGGCTCCCAGCTCGCATTGAGGGAGTTGTCAGCTTCGGCTCCCGGCTATAAGCTTAGGCCACCCTTACTTAGTTAAGGCAATCCTAACTAACTTCCCGGTGAGGGTTCAGAGTAATCGGATCGGCGCGCCCTGTTCCCGGGGATGCGACCGGGCATTCGAATGGAGAACACATGACGGAACGGCAGAACAGGGCGCCGCGGGCGTCCTGGCTCAAGCGCGGCGGGGTCGGCCTCACCGCGAGCGTCCTCGCGCTCGGCGCGGGGCTCGGCGCGACTTCCGCCTCGGCGGCGGAAGCGCAGGTCACGGGCGTGGACTTCGCCTGGACGATCAACGACGAGGCCGGCGGCGGCGCCTACTTCGGCGGCTGCAACTTCCTCGTCGCGGGCCCGGCCGGCGACGCGGGCTCCTCGCGCCTCTGGACCGAGGGCGACGGGTTCTACAAGACGCAGGACGGCAACGTGACCATCACGAAGCCCGACGCGTCCGGCCAGCAGGTGCAGCCCACCTGGGGCACCAAGTGCCAGAACTCGGCCGGCACCGCGGTCAACACCCAGGCCGGTTCGACCACCGCGAACCAGGTGAACCTCGCGAACGGCTCCGGCACGGTCGACCCCGACGCCGAGTCCGCGACGATCTCGTGGGACGGCACGTTCACGATCGTGTTCTACGGCGGCATGACCTACTGGTCGGTCAAGGACGTGCAGCTCGAGGTCGTGGACGGGGTGGGCACGCTCTCGGGCACCGGCTTCGGCTACGGCGCGGACATGTACGACCCCTCGAAGTGGGTCGAGCTGCCGGAGACGCCGATCGATCTCGCGACGTTCTCGGGCGTCGACGTGACCGAGACGGGCCTCGAGGTGCAGCCCGACTACCTCGGCGTCGAGATCGAGGTCGAGGCCGGCGGCCCCTCGGGCGAGCAGTCCCGCACCGGCGACAACTGGGGCTCGTTCCCGCAGTCGCTGATCGACTTCAACGTCGCGACCGGGCAGGCGGCCTACTGGTACTCCTCGGGCGGCGCGGCCGACCCGAAGAAGCCGGCGAAGCCCTTCAGCGTCTCCTACGCACTCGAGGACGACGGCGGTGAGGAGCCCGCTCCCGGTGAGGGCGAGGGCGGCGACATCGACGTCACCATCCCCGAGACCGAGGACCCGACGGAGCCGGAGGAGCCCGGTGAGCCCACCGGCGAGTTCGGCTGGCAGTGGGCCTCCGAGGAGACCGTCGACCTCGGCGCGGCCGCTCAGGAGGGCGACCAGTTCGTCGCCTCGGGGCAGCTGAACAACGTGATCGTCACGGACACCCGCGACGGCGGCGAAGAGGACTACACCTGGACGCTCTCCGGCCAGGTGGACGACTTCACCTCGGGCAGCGAGTCGTTCTCGGGCGGCAACCTGGGCTGGGTGCCGAAGCTCGTGAACGGCGACACCGAGGTCGTGACCGCCGGTGAGGCGGTCGAGTCCGCGGCGAAGGGCGGCGAGGGCCTGGCGACGGCTCAGCAGCTCGCGAAGTCCGACGCGGCCGCGAGCGCGACGGTCGGCGCCGACCTCGAGCTCGTCGTGCCCGACGACACCCCGGCGGGGAACTACTCCGCCACCCTCACGGTTACCGCGCTCACCTGATCCCCTCGGCGGCCTCCGCCGCAATCATCGTTCTTCTCGCAGGAGCCTCCTCGCGAGCCGCATCCTCCCCACCCTAGGAAACCCCACATGCACAACGCGTCAGGACGCCTCGGCGCTCTCGTGATCCCCCGCCCTCTTCGGGCGCTGCCGACTCTCCTGCTGCTCGTCGCGCTGGCCGTGGCGAGCCTCGCGATGCTCCCGCCCGCCTCGCCGGCCTGGGCCGCGCAGCAGGGCGAGGCGTGGTCGGTCTCGACCGTGGACGGCGAGCTGGGGGAGGGGCGCCCGAATTTCGAGTACGCGCTGGGCCCCGGCGAGACCGTGACCGACGCGATGCTCGTCAAGAACACCGGGACCGAGCCGCTGCGGCTCCGGATCTACGCCGCCGACGCGTTCACGACCTCGAGCGGCGCGATCGACATCCTCAAGGCCGGCGAGCCCTCGCTCGACGCCGGGCTGTGGACCGAGCCGGCGACCGAGTTCATCGAGATCGCGCCCGGCGAGAGCGAAGAGGTGCCGTTCACGATCGCGGTGCCCGACGGGGCGCTCCCGGGCGATCACTCCGCGGCCATCGTCGCCTCCCTGCTCGAGGAGCAGGACGGCAGCCAGGTGCAGGTCGAGCGCCGTCTCGGGCTGCGGATCAGCATCCGGGTGCCGGGCGAGATGACCGCCGACGTCGCGCTGGAGGCGGTCGACGCCGCCTACGCGGCCACCTGGAACCCGTTCGACCCGGGCCGCGTGCAGGTCACCTATCAGCTGACCAACAACGGCAACACCCGGGTCAACGTGCTGGACGACCTGCGCGTCTCCGGCCTGCTGGGCATGTTCCCCGGGGCGGTGATCGGCACCGATGTGACCGATCTGCTGCCGGGCTCCTCGGTGCAGGTGGTGCGCGAGGTGCCGACCGCGGCGATCGGGCCGGTGAGCGGCGAGCTCACGATCGTGAACACGCCGCTCGACGACGCGGTCCCCGCCCCCGAGCAGTTGCAGAGCGAGGTCTCCGTCTTCGCCCTGCCCTGGGCGCTCATCGCGCTCATCCTGCTCGTCCTCGCCGCCGTCGCGGTCGTCGTCGTGATCTGGATCCGGCGTCGGCGGATGGCGCAGTGGCTCGCCTATTCCCGGCGCAAGGAAGCGGCGGGCGAGGGCGGCACTCTGACCGAAGAGGATGCCGCGGGCCGCGCCGGTGCGCGGGACGGCGCCGACGCGCGGACCGATGCCGACGGCCCCTCGGAGGCCGATGGGACATCCCGTTCCGAGGCGGGGAACGGGCTGCCCGCGTCCCGCGGCGAGGGCTGAGGGCTCTCGCGGCCGATCCGAACTTCCCGATCCTTCCATATCGACAATTTACTAAGGTGAGCCTATCCTTAGTTCTAAGCGAATTCTGAGGTGGAACATGAGTGAGATACGAGCACGAGGCGGAGCGACGGGAGGCCGTGCGCGGCGCCTGCTCGCGAGTCTCTCGATCGGCCTCGGGCTGGCGCTCGGCCTCGGGGCGGCCGGTGCGCACGCGCTCGGCGGCCAGGTCGCGATCGCGGATGCCGAGGGCCCGGACATCAACGTCACGATCCCCGACTCCACGCAGGGCGCCTCGGATGGCAGCGATGGCGCCTCGGACGCCGGCGGTGCGGACTCGGGCGGCTCGGAGGCCGGCGCCGATGCCTCGGGCGCCGATGCCGCCGGAAGCGGTGCCGACGCCTCGGGCTCGGCCTCGACCGGCGGAGGCGCCTCGACCGGAGGGGGCGCCTCGAGCGGCGACGGCGACGGCGCGGGCTCCGACGAGCTCGCGAAGACGGGCGTCGTCGAGTTCGGCATCGTCGGCCTGGTCGGCGCCGTGGCGCTCACCGCCGGCGCGGCGCTCATGTTCGCCCGCCGCGACAACGCATAGGCATTCCTCCGCCGCTCCTCGGCGGATTCGATCGTTCTGATTGGGGTTCTCGTTCATGGCGATGCCACGATTCCTCCGGCGCTTCAAGCCGAGCACCGTCCGGAAGACCACCTGGTCGGCGGTGATCGTCGCCCTCGTCGTCGGGCTCGGCATCAACGGCTTCCACAACGTGGGCACCGTGTCGCTGGCGGAGAACGCGGACTGCGTCAGCACGCCGCCCCAGACGGAGCCGGCTCCGCCGGTGCTGCCGGAGGTGACCTCCGCCGACCTCGCCTCTCCGCGGGAGATCACCGGACCCACCACGGCGTACACCGAGTCCTCCGCGATCCCGCCGATCACCGATGCGGCGGGCGCGGTGCAGCAGCTGCCCGCCACGGTGATGAGCGCGGACGGCGTCAGCACGACCGTGACCGACACCACGCGCATCCTCGCGCTGAACCAGAACGGCGGTCTCGCGGCGGCCGTGATCGGGCTGGGGCTCGGCTGCAACCTCATCGGCCGCGACACGGCCACGGACATCCCCACCCTCATGCCGGGGAACGAGAACCTGCCGCTGGTCACCCAGAACGGCCACGAGCTCGCAGCCGAGGCGATCCTCAACCTTGCGCCCACGGTCGTCATCTCCGACGGCTCGGTCGGCCCCTACGACGTGCAGCTCCAGCTGCGCGAGGCGGGCATCCCCGTCGTCATGGTCCCGACGCCGTACGAGGCGGGCGTGAACAGCGTGGGCGAGCAGATCCAGTTCGTCGCGGACGCCCTCGGCGTGGGCCTCCTCGGGGAGTCGCTGGTCGAACGCACGAACGCCGAGATCGCCTCCACGATCCAGCAGCTCGGACGCATCGCGCCGACGGATCCCGAGGAGAAGCCCCGGGTGGTGTTCCTCTACCTCCGCGGCAACATCTACTACTGGTTCGGCATCGGCTCCGGCGCCGACTCGATCATCCAGTCGATCAGCGCCCGCGACGTCGCCACCGAGGTCGGCTTCGAGGGCATGGCGCCGACCAACTCGGAGGCGCTGATCAAGGCCGAGCCCGACGTGATCATCGTGATGACTCTCGGGCTCGCCTCGGTCGGAGGGCTCGACGCGGCGCTGGAGCTGCCCGGCATCAAGCAGACCCCGGCCGGTCAGAACCAGCGGATCGTCGACATGAGCGACTACGAGGTCATGAGCTTCGGGCCGCGCACCGCATGGGTCATCGCGGCGCTCGGCATGGCCATCTATGCGCCCGAGCTCAGCTACCAGCCGGAGCACGGCCCCGAGGCCGTCGAGGAGCGGCTCGAGGAGATCAACGAAGAGATGTCAGAGCAGGAATGAGCGGCGATCACGTGACCACACTCACCGAACGGCCGGAGCGCGGGGCGCCGGGCAGGATCAGGACGGCCAAGCAGGAGCCGCTGAAGGCGCCGGAGGTCGCGCCCTCGCGCCCGAAGCGCGCCCGCTCGGCGATCCTCATGACCGTCCTCGCCGTCGCGCTCATCGCGGCGTGCCTCGCGTCGGGCATGATCGGACAGCTCTTCATCCCGCCCCAGGAGGTGCTCGGCTTCTTCCTGAACTCGATCGGCATCCACTGGATCGACGGGCCGAGCCACGAATTCGGCGCGGCCGCGCTCGCGGAGGTGCGATTCCCCCGACTCGTGCTCACGGTGTTCGTGGGCGCCGCGCTCGCGGTGGGCGGCGTGCTGATGCAGGGCATCTTCGGCAATCCGCTCGCCGAGCCGGGCTCCGTAGGCGTCTCCTCGGGCGCGGCGGTCGGCGCGAGCTTCTCGATCCTGTTCGGCTTCACGTTCCTCGGCCCGTTCACTACGCCGGCGTTCGCCTTCGCGGCGGGCCTCATCACGACCTTCCTCGTCTACATGCTCTCGCGCACGGGCGGCCGCACCGAGGTGATCACGCTGATCCTCACGGGCGTCGCGGTCAACGCCGTCTGCGGCGCGCTGATCGCCTTCATCACCTTCCGGGCCCCGACCCAGGCCCGCGAGCAGATCGTCTTCTGGCAGATGGGCAGCCTCAACGGCTCGCGCTGGGAGCAGGTGATGCTGGTCGGCCCGCTGATCATCATCGGCATCGTCCTGTCCGTCCTGCTCGCCCGTCAGCTCGACCTCCTCTCGCTCGGCGAGAAGGCGGCACGGCACGTGGGCGTCAACGTGGAGCGGCTGCGCGTCCTCGTGATGGTCTACGTCGCGCTGCTCGTGTCCTCGGCGGTGGCGTTCGCGGGCATCATCGCCTTCGTCGGCCTCGTCGTGCCGCACATCATCCGGATGATCATCGGCCCGGCGCACCGGGCGCTGCTCATCGCCTCGGTCCTGGGCGGCGCGCTGCTGCTCACGATCGCCGATCTGGCCGCGCGCACCCTCGTCGAGTTCGCCGATCTGCCGATCGGCATGCTCACCTCGCTCGTGGGCGGGCCGTTCTTCTTCTACCTCATCCGCGCGAGCCGGAAGTCGGGAGGCGGTTGGAAATGACGATGCTCGGAATCAATCATGCGCGCCGGCCGGAGCCCGTAGCGATGGGCGACGTGGTGCTGTCGGTCCGCGACGTGGTCGTGGCCTTCGACGACAACCGGGTGCTCGACGGCATCAACCTCGACATCAGGGCGGGGGAGGTGCTGGCGCTCGTCGGCCCGAACGGCGCCGGCAAGTCCACGCTCATCAACACGATCACCGCGGATGTCGAGGTGCTCTCGGGCGAGGTCACGCTCGACGGCTATCCCACCCATGCCTGGACCAACCGCGAACTCGCGATGCGCCGCGCGGTGCTGCTGCAGCAGATCGACATCGCGTTCTCGTTCACGGTATCGGAGGTCGTGGACATGGGCCGGGCCCCGTGGCAGGGCACCCCGCAGGCCAAGGCGGACGAGCTCATCACGGCCGGCGCGCTCGAGCGCACCGACACGCAGCGCTTCGCCGAGCGGCAGTACCCCTCCCTCTCGGGCGGCGAGCGCGCGCGGGCGGCGCTGGCGCGCGTCCTCGCGCAGACCTCCTCCGTGATGCTGCTCGACGAGCCCACGGCGGCCATGGACATCAAGCACCAGGAGCACGTGCTCGAACTCGTGCGCAGCTACGCCGCGACCGGCTGCGCCGTGGTCGTGATCGTGCACAACCTGGACCTCGCGGCGGCCTACGCCGACCGCATCGCGCTCCTCTCCGACGGGCGCATCGTCGCCGACGGCCCGCCCGCGGAGGTGCTCACGGCCGAGCGCGTCTCGGAGGTCTACGACTACCCCGTCCACATCCTCAACGACCCCCGCACGGGCGCCCCCATCGTGGTGCCCGCGCGTCAAGTCCGCACCCCGTCCGAAAGGAGCCGCGCATGACCCGCATCGGCAGCCGAGTCCGTGCGATCGGAGCAGCCCTCGCCGCACTGGCCCTCGCCTTCATGGTCCTACCCGCCCTCGCGCAGCCCGCGCAGGCCGCCGCCCAGGTGACGATCTCCGGGGAGCCGGATCCGAACGGCCAGTCCGAGATCACGGTCTCGGGCAGCGGCTTCCAATCCGTCCAGGGCGGCTTCGGCGGCATCTACGTGCTGTTCGGCTGGGTGGACGACCCCTCCGGCGGGTCCTGGAAGCCGAGCAACGGCGGCGCCACGGGCACCGATTACCGGTACGTCTACGACGACGAGAGCAACCCCGCGGGGTTCCAGCTGTTCGTGACCTTCCCCGGCAGCTCGACGGCCTCGGCGGCGAACGGCGGCGAGGTCGCGGCCGACGGCACCTGGTCGGGCACCATGAAGATTCCCGGCGCGGTGTTCCAGACCTTCGACCGGCAGCTCAACGAGACCACGGTCGACTGCACCGAGGTGACGTGCGGCATCATCACGATCGGCGCCCACGGCGTGAAGAACCCGAACAACGAGACCTTCACGCCGGTGACGTTCGCGGGCGGCGCCGGCGGCGGGGCCGCGGCCACGCCCGAGACCGAGAGCCCCGATGAGGCGGCGGCCCCCACCGCCGAGCAGCAGGGCGGCCAGGAAGCGGCTCCGGCGCAGGGACAGCAGCAGGTGACGGCTCCGGCGGAGCAGGACACCTCCGGCACCGAGGCGGCCGTCAGCGGGCTCACCCTGCTGGGCTGGATGCCGGTGCTGCTGCCGGCGATCCTGCTGCTCGGCCTCTCGCTCGTCATCCTCGCCGCGGGCTTCGGCGGCTATCTCGCGGCGAAGGGCCTGCTGCTCGGCGTGAACCCGGAGGCGCTCGAGAAGGTCCGCGGACAGCGCGAGCGCGCCGCGGTCCGGCAACGCGAGAAGCAGCGGAGGAAGACCAGAGCGCTGGAGCGCAAGCAGGAGCTCGCGTCCGCCCGGGCGGCCGAGAAGGACTCGGCGATGGTCGCCCGGGCCGAGATGCGGCACCAGGGCGGCCCGCCCAAGAGCGAAGGCGTCGAATCCGTCGACCAGTGGCTCGGATTCTTCAAGAACGGCAAGGACGGCGCGGCGTCCTCGGACGAGCGGCTCTTCGCGCCGCCGGCCGTGGCGCCGGGCGACGGCGCCACGGGGGCGCCGCGTCACGCCGAGGGGGATGCGCCCACCGAGGTGCTCACCGCGGCGGGCGCGAACACGGGCAACTCGACGGGACCCCGGAACGGAGGGACGCGATCATGACCGCGGGAGCAGGAACCTGGATCACCCGGATCACGGCCACGATCGGAGCGGCGCTGCTGCTCGTGGGCGGCGGCCTCGTGGTCGCCGACTCGGCGCAGGCCGCCCAGGAGACCGTCGACGGGGTGGACTTCGCCTGGACGATCAACGACGAGGTCGGCGGCGGCGCCTACTTCGGCGGCTGCAACTTCCTCGTCGCGGGCCCGGCCGGCGACGCGGGGTCGTCCCGGCTGTGGCAGGAGGGCGATGGCTTCTACGAGACGCAGGCGGGCAACGTGACCATCACGAAGCCCGATTCCTCCGGCGATCAGGTGCAGCCCACCTGGTCGACCAAGTGCCAGAACGCGGCGGGGAGCCCCGTGAACACCTCGGCAGGATCGACGACCGACAATCAGGTGAATCTCGCCAACGGCTCCGGCACGGTCGATCCCGAGGCGGATCACGCCTCGATCGGCTGGGACGGCACGTTCACGATCGTGTTCTACGGGGGCATGACCTATTGGTCCGTCAAGGACGTGCAGCTCGAGGTGAAGGACGGCAAGGGCGCGCTGACCGGCACCGCCTTCGGGTTCGGCGCCGACATGTTCGATCCGACCAAGTGGGTCGAGCTGCCGGAGACGAAGATCGACCTCGCCACGTTCTCGGGCGTCGACGTGACGCAGTCCGGGATCGTCGTGCAGCCCGACTATCTGGGCGTCGAGATCGACATCGAGCCCGACGGGCCGTCGAACCCGCAGATCAGGTCCGGGGATACCTGGGGCTCCTTCCCGCAGTCCTTCGTCGACTTCAACGTCCTGACCGGGCAGGCCGCCTACTGGTACTCCTCGGGCGGCGCAGCCGACCCGAAGAAGCCCGCCGAGCCGTTCGAGGTCTCCTACGAGCTCTCGACCGAGCCGATCGCGGATCCCGCCTACGACAAGGTGCCCGAAGGGTACGACGAGGGACTCGGCATCGACTTCCGACGCCTCACCGAGGACGGCGGCACCGTCGCCGCGTGCCTGGAGGGGGAGCCCCTGCCGCTGCAGGAGGGGACCTCCGAGCCGACCATCGCGAACGGCGGGGCGTCGGGCACCTGGGACGTCTCGGGGCTGCAACGGCGCGCGGAGCCCTATAGGCTCCAGTTCTTCCTCGACGACTGCGCGCAGGGACAAGCACTCGACGGGGGGAGCGCGGGAGCGCTCGAAGCGGCGCTCTTCGTCGTGGAGCCGCTCGGCGATACGACGGCCGCGATCAGCGTCGACGGGGTGACCCACTCCTCGGCGGTCGCGACGTGGAGCTGGCCGAAGGCCGAGCCGAACACCCCCGAGGAATACGAGTTCGCCCTCTACCAGGGCAGCAGCGCCTCGGGCGATCCCGTCCAGACCGACTCGGTGACGGGCACCGAGATGCGGATCGGCACGCTGCAGCCCGAGACCGCCTATACCGTCGCGGTGACGCCGAAGCTCGCGACCACCACCGGCGCCACCTCCACGCAGACCTTCACCACCTCGGCCGCGCCGAGCTCCACCCCGCCGCCCGGTGGCGGGGGCGGCGGCAACAACAACGGCGGAGGGGGCGGCGACGACGGCTCCGCCGACGGCGTGACGCTCTACTGGGGACTCAGCATGGAGGCCACCGGCGGCGCGTACTTCGGCGTGTGCAACTTCCTGGCGGCGGGCGTCGCCGCCGACACGGGTTCCTCCCGGCTCTGGACGGCCGATGACTTCTCGGCCGCCTCGGGCAATGTGACGATCGTGAAGCCGGATGCCTCCGGCCAGTTCCAGCCCATCACGTGGGACACGAAATGCCTCGACCGGAACGGCTCGACGGTCAGCGTGACCGGCAAGGACTCGTACACCGAGTCGCAGGTGCGGCTGACCGAGGGCGAGGTCGTGAAGAACGACTCGAGCGGGGTCAGGGTCGAGTGGGAGGGCGGCTTCTCGGTCGTCTTCTACGGCGGCCTCACCTACTGGTCGGCCTCGGATCTCGTCCTCGAACTCGACGCCAACGGCAACGGCAAGCTCACCGCCACCGGTTCGGGCTACGGGGCGTCGATGCACGACGCCTCCGTGTGGGAGCCGCTCGACGCCCGTACGATCACACTCGCCGATCTCTCGGGGGTCGACCTCGCGTCGATCGACTCGAACGGCGGATTCGTCCATACGCCGGACTACCTCGGGGTGGAGTACACCGGCACCGGCGAGAGCCAGGGCGTGCCCGGCGGCGGCGGCGAGACCGCGACGGGGCAGGCGCCGCGCAGCGCGGAGAATCAGGACCACTGGGGATCGTTCCCGAGCGACTTCGTCGACTTCCAGAACGAGACCGGGCAGTTCTCGTACTGGTTCACCTCCGGCGGCGCACGCGATCCGTACAAGCCCGCGCTGCCGATGACGGTATCGTTCGCGGACTCGTTCGCGCCGACCGCGGGCGGCTACGACGGCCAGGGGACGCCCACGCTGAACCAGCAGCAGTCGCCGCAGCAGAACCCGTTGAACGCGAACGCGGCCCCCGGCGACGCGCCCGAGGCGGCGAACGGCGGCGACGCGCTCGCCGCCCAGGGGGAGGCGCTGCTCGAGGAGGCCGCGGGGCTCGCGGCCGATACGGAGTTCAGCTTCGAGATCACGCCGGCCATGCTCATCAGCGGCGGCTCGGCGCTGCTCGGCGTCGCCGGGTTGAACTGGGCCGGCGCCCTGTTCATGCGGCGAAGGCTCGGACTCGACCCGAGCGCCTACGTCTGATGCGCGTCGAGGCGAACCGGAGGCGATGCCGAACTCGTCATAATACGTGCGCCTTGAACGCGGTGTCGGATGCCCGCTGTAGTGTGGGCAGCACCCGTGTAAGGAGGAGAACCCATGGCACGCATCGGTGAAAGCGGCGATCTGTTGAAGTGCTCGTTCTGCGGAAAGAGTCAGAAGCAGGTCAAGCAGCTCATCGCTGGTCCTGGCGTCTACATCTGCGACGAATGCGTCGAGCTCTGCAACGAGATCATCCGCGAGCGCATGGACGAGCAGGCGCCCGAGGAGGTGCTGGGCCTCGACCTGCCGAAGCCCCGCGACATCTTCGAGTTCCTCCAGCAGTACGTGGTCGGCCAGGAGGACGCGAAGCGCGCGCTCTCCGTGGCGGTCTACAACCACTACAAGCGCATCAAGGCGCGCGGCGAGCTCGCCGCGGTGGACGAGGAGCGCGAGCCCGACGAGGACGCGGTGGAGATCGCGAAGTCGAACATCCTCCTCATCGGCCCCACCGGCACGGGGAAGACCTATCTCGCGCAGTCGCTCGCCCGAAGGCTCAACGTGCCCTTCGCGGTGGCGGACGCCACCTCGCTCACCGAGGCCGGCTATGTCGGCGAGGACGTCGAGAACATCCTGCTCAAGCTGCTGCAGGCGGCGGAGTACGACGTGCAGCGGGCCGAGACCGGCATCATCTACATCGACGAGATCGACAAGATCGCGCGCAAGGCCGAGAACCCCTCGATCACCCGCGACGTCTCCGGCGAGGGCGTGCAGCAGGCGCTGTTGAAGATCCTCGAGGGCACGACCGCGTCGGTCCCCCCGCAGGGCGGGCGCAAGCACCCGCAGCAGGAGTTCATCGAGATCGACACGACCAACGTGCTGTTCATCTGCGCGGGCGCATTCGCGGGGCTCGAGGAGATCATCGCCTCCCGGGCGGGGAAGAAGGGCATCGGGTTCGGCTCGCCGCTGAACACGCCGGGCGTGACCGACGACGTGTTCGCGGACGTGCAGCCCGAGGACCTCCACAAGTTCGGGCTCATCCCCGAGTTCATCGGCCGCCTGCCGGTCATCACGACGGTAGAGCCCCTCGACGAGGACGCCCTCGTGCGCATCCTGGTCGAGCCGCGGAACGCGCTCGTGAGTCAGTACAAGAAGATGTTCGAGCTCGACGAGGTCGAGCTCCACTTCGAGGACGATGCGCTCCGCGCGATCGCGCAGCTCGCGGTGGAGCGCAAGACGGGCGCGCGCGGGCTGCGGGCGATCCTCGAGGAGGTGCTCGGACCGATCATGTTCGACATCCCCTCGCGCGACGACGTCGAGCGGGTCGAGATCACGGCCGAGGTCGTGCGTGAGAACGCGGCGCCGAGCATCGTGCCGAAGGAGCCGAAGCCGATCCGGAACGAGAAATCCGCCTGAGCCGCCGATCGCGTCGAAATCGTGATCCTCGGCCACGGGAGCGCCCGGTAGGCTAGGCGGTCGTGAGACGCCGTAGCGACTGCCGCGGTGCGGAAGGGAAGACGTGGCACGACGCGTGCGGATAGGACTGTGGGGGCTGGGGCTGCTCGCACTCGCGACGGTCGCGCTTTCGGGCTGCTCCGGCGAACCCATTCCGCTGTCGACCGACGCGCCCACGAGCGGCCCGGAGACCACCGCCGGGGAGACCCCCGGCACGGACGGCCTGCTCCCCGGCCAGACCGAGGGCGGCGATGCCTCGGACGGCGGCGACGCCGGCGTCCAGCCCGATGTCGCCACGGCGCAGGAGGTCCGCATCGGCGAGGAGGATCTCACGAGCCTCGACTGGCGGATCAGCTGCAGCGGACTCGACACGAGCCCCACCGTCATCGCCTCCGCCGAGGACGAGGAGGGCGTCGACCACGTCATCGTCCTGGTCGGCGCGGGAACGGACTCGCTCGCGTCCTTCTCCTACACCGAGACGGCGCCGGGGGAGAGCTCCCGGGACCGTTCGGGGCTCAACGTGAATCCGGGCAGCAAGCACGGGAACGGATCGATCATCCTCGACGGCCTCGTCGTGAGCTCGACGGGCCGAGGCGTCAGCTACGACGGCGCCGACGTCGCGGAGGAGGCCGACACCGTCTATTCGGTGGAGTTCCGCTGCGCCGGCTGACCGCGCCGAATCAGCCTCAGGAAGCATGCGCAGGTACGCTGCTCGACGGTGCTGCCAGGCGAGGCGACTCGGTACCATTGAGGTCAGCCTTGACCGCCCGTGAACTGAATCGAGCCGTATCATGCGTACCCTGCGCCCGCTCCGCAAGACTCTTGCACTGTCCGCGATCCTGCCCCTCTCGCTGATCGGCCTCACCGCCTGCAGCGGCGACGGCGACTCCGAGAGCGAGAGCCGCGATCGGGAGCCGGCCGCCACCCAGGACGGCGGCGCGGGGGAGACCGGCTCGGGCGGGGACGGCGGCGGGCTGCCCTTCCCGTTCCCGGGCGCCGCCGAGCAGAACGGCGACGCGCAGGCGGGCGGCGAGGAGAGCTCGAACGCGGGGGCGGACGGGTCCGGCGCGAACGGCGATGCGGGTTCGGGCGGCTCGGGCTCCGGCGGTTCCGGTGGCTCGGGCGGCGGCTCCGGAGATGTGGTCGTCTACGGCGACATCGACCTCTCGGACGTGAACTGGGAGTCCATGTGCAGCTCGGGCAGCACCGACGCGTACATCATCGCGAGCGACGGCGACATCGCCTACGACGCCGAGGAGACCGGCCCCACGCTGATGGCGTCCACCGACGAGCAGGGCGAGCCCGACTCGCTCATGCTCTCCACGGGCGATGTCTCCGGCAGCGAGCCCTACCTGTTCTGGAGCTCGACCTCGGGCGAGGGCGACGTCACGATGACCTTCGACAACGGCACGTTCCAGGCCTCGGGAACCGCCTTCGACATGAGCGATTACGAGTACAGCAACCCGCTCGAGTTCGAGATCCGCATGACCTGCGACACGGTCTACTAGCGGTCGACCGGCGGCCCGTCGGCCGCGACGAGGCGAGGGCCCGCTCGGCGTACCGAGCGGGCCCTTCGCGGTCCGCGGCTCCGTCGTCCTCGCGTCGCGGTCAGGCGCCGGGGGCGTTGATCGCCCACATGACGCCGAACCGGTCGAAGACCTGGCCGTACCAGTCGCCCCAGGGCGCCCGTTCGAGCGGCATGTTCTGGGAGCCCCCGCCGTCGAGGAAGCGCTGGAAGAGCTCGCGTGCCTCCGCCTCCGTGTCGACGGTGTAGAGCAGCGAGTAGGCGGTATCGCGGATCGGGTACTCGCGGTCGTCGCCCATGGCGTCGCCGCCGGCGATGGTGCCGCCCGGCGTCTCGAGCGTCGCGTGGGCCACCAGATCCGGGTCGGGCTCGAACGGCATCCCCTCGAGCGGGGCGTCGCCGTAGGTCATGATGGCGACCTCGCCGCCGAGGACCTCGTGCCAGTGGCGGAAGGCCTCGGCGGCGGTGCCGGGCAGGGCGATGTAGGGGGCGAGTTGCGCGGCCATGATGTGCTCCTCGAATGATCGGCGGGGATCCCGATAGGGTCGCGCATCCGGCTTGGAGCCGCCCCTGAGGCTCAGTCCTCGTCGATCCGCAGCTCGCCCATCGCATCCCAGCCCGAGCCCTCGACCTTGCGCGAGACGATCCTGGGCGTGCTGACGATCAGCGGCCGGATCGTGTCGAGCCCCCTGGCGAAATGCTCGGACCCGACGTGCGCGGCCGCGGCGTCGTCATCCGCGAACGCCTCGACGAGCACGAACTCCTCCGGATCCTCCACGCTCCGCGACCAGTCGAACCACAGGTTGCCCGGCTCGGCCCGGGTGGCGGCGGTGAACTCGGCGGTGCGCTCGATGAAGGACTCGGCGAACTCGGGCTTCACCCGGTACTTGACGACGATGAAATACATGCGCGCATCCTATCCGTCGAAGCGCGCCCGGCCGTCGAAGCGCGCCTGACCCTCGACCGAGACCGGGACGCCCTGCGGCGGGAAGGTCCGCTCGAGGGCCCAGACGATGCGGCCGAACTCCCGGTCGTCGGCGTAGTTCGCCACGAACACCGATTCGACCCCGCCGTCGCGCAGGTCGAAGTGCAGCGTCCTGGTGCTGCCGGCGCCGGTGCGCCCCTCGTACGCGTCGACCGCGGCCCGTCCCAGATGATCGCCCGCGCTCATGACGGGCGCGGACCGGGGTCCGTGCCAGCGAACGCGGATCGCGCGCAGCTCGGCGAGCGCGAGGCTCCGGTCCGCGGTGCGCACGCCGTCGTGGCGCACCTCCATGAGCAGCGGCTGCGCGGCGATCCGCCGCGAGGCGCGAAGGCTCCTGCGGCAGAGGATGGCGAAGGCGCCGGCGAGCAGGCACGCGACGATGCCCACGATCCCGATGAGGATCACGCCGCCGCGGTCGGCGTCCTCGCCGAGGAACGCCGCGAACCGATCCGCGAAGACGATCGTGCCGGTGAACCAGAGCAGCCCCCAGATCGAGATCACGGCCGCGACGATGCCGGCGATGCGGACGACGCCGTTCATCGAGGCGCCCCGAGCAGGATCCGGCTCCAGCCGGATCGAGTCGGGGGCCTCGCGAAGCACGGGCTCGGCCCTAAGCGATGGGTCCGACGCCGAACGCCCGCGCGAGCGAGTCGATCCGCTCGGCGCGATGCAGGCGGGGCAGATCGCTGCCGTCGCGGATCACGCGACCCCGGGCGTTGAAGTCGTCGAGGAAGTCGCGGGCCCAGCCGACGTCCGAGGCGGGCGGGCTGAAGCACTCGTTGATCACGGGCAGCTGCTCGACGTCGAGGCAGAGCTTGCCCGTGAGGCCGAGGCTCACCGCGGTCTCGGACTGGCTGCGGAGCACAGGATGGCTCTTGCTCACGGTCGGCCCGTCGATCGGTCCGGTGAGCCCGGCGATCGTGCTCGCGATGACGAGGCGGGAGCGGGGGTAGGCCATCGCCAGGTCGTCCGCCGCGGTGCCGGTGTCGCGGCGGTAGTCGCCGCTGCCGAAGCCCAGGCGGAAGACGCCCGGCGCCTGCGCGGTGGCCACGGCGTTCTCGATGCCGAGGGCCGTCTCGATCAGCGCGATGACGGGGGTGTCGCCGCCGAACCGCTCGTAGGTCTCCGCGACCTGCTCGGGGGTCTCGGCCTTGGGCAGCATCACGCCGCGCAGCTGGGGGTTCCCCTTGAGCGCGTCGATGTCCTCCTCCCAGAACGAGGTGCCGTGCACGTTGATGCGCACCCACCCGCGGCCGCCGCCGGAGAACCAGTCGAGGATGCTCTGCCGGGCCTCGTCCTTGTGGGCGGGGTCCACGCCGTCCTCGTTGTCGAGGATGAGCTGATCCGCCCTCGAGGCGAGCGCCGAGTCGAATCGGTCCTCGGCGCGCGCCGAGAGCAGCAGCCACGAGCGCGAGATCTCGGCCGGGACGTTCGGCTTGTGCGGTGCGGTGGGGTTGGGCATCGAGGCTCCTTGCATGTGTACGGACGACGGGCCGCGGCGGACGAGCGATTCCGGCCGCGGCCAACCACACCAGTGTTCCAGAGCGCCGCCGTTGTGCTGACAATTGGGCGAACCCTCGCGTGGCAGGCCTCGCGTTTTGGAGGCCTCCGAGATGAAGCGGAACCCGCGCGGGCACAATGGGGGCGATGAACGAGCGAGCACGGAGGCCGCCCCGCGTCCTGGGGCCGACGATCGACGACGAGACCCGGTGCGTCCACTACCACGGGCCCACCGATGTCATCGCGATCAAGTTCAAGTGCTGCGACGAGTACTACCCGTGCCACCGCTGCCACGAGGAGGCCGCCGGTCATCCGGCGCGGCAGTGGCCCGAGCGGGAGGCGCTCGAGCCCGCGGTGCTGTGCGGCCGATGCCGGCGGGAGCTGCCGGTGCTCGAGTACATGGCGGTCTCCGCGTGCCCCGGCTGCGGGGCCCGCTTCAACGAGCGCTGCAGCCTGCACTACCCCCTCTACTTCGCGTTCGGGCCGGAGACGATCGGGGGCGAGGGCTCAGGAAAAATAAATGAATGAGAGTAATTTACCGGGTATGCTCGAATGCGTTCGGGCGTCTCGATCCCGATGAACGAGACGCGGGCGCCGAAGCGCGCGTCCGGCCCATCGACCACCCTCACCACATTCAACGAAGAACCAAGAGCTGGAGTTCGATACCCATGGCTAATTTCGCCGTCATCAATCCCGCCAATGGCGAGACCGTCGCCGAGTACCCCGTCGCCACCGCCGAGGAGATCGAGGCGGCCCTCGACTCGGCGCACCGCACCTATCGGGAGTGGTCGCGCACCACCACGGTGGCGGAGCGCGCCGCCCTCGCGAAGCGGGCAGCCGAGCTGTTCGAGGAGCGCAAGGACGAGCTCGGCGCCATCATCCAGCGAGAGATGGGCAAGCCGCTCGACCAGTCGATCGGCGAGGCGGAGTTCTCCGGCCAGATCACCGGGAAGTTCGCCGAGAAGGCGGAAGAGTGGCTCGCCGACGAGCCCATCGAGGTCGAGGACGGCCTGCGAACGTTCTTCCGCTACCAGGGCATCGGCGTGATCCTCGGCATCATGCCCTGGAACTTCCCCTACTACCAGGTCGCCCGCTTCGCGGTGCCGAACCTCCTCCTGGGCAACACGGTCGTGCTCAAGCACGCCGAGCAGTGCCCCGAGTCCGCGCTCGCGCTCGCACAGCTGTTCCGCGACGCCGGCTTCCCCGAGGGCGCGTACGTCAACGTGTTCGCCACGCACGAGCAGATCTCCGACATCATCGCGGACGACCGCGTGCAGGGCGTCTCCCTCACCGGTTCGGAGCGCGCGGGCGCCATCGTCGCCGAGCAGGCCGGGCGCGCGCTGAAGAAGTGCGTGCTCGAGCTCGGCGGCTCCGATGTCTTCCTGGTGCTCGACACCGACGATCTGGACGAGGCGGTCCAGCACGCCGTGGCGGGCCGCATGGAGAACAGCGGCCAGGCGTGCAACGGCTCGAAGCGCATCGTCGTCGCGGACGAGTACTTCGACGAGTTCGCCGAGAAGTTCAAGGCGGCCATCGGCGGGCAGTCCTACGAGCAGGGCGACTTCGGCCCGCTCTCCTCCGCGGCGGCCACCGAGCGGCTCGTCGAGCAGGTGCGGGGCGCCGTGGACCAGGGCGCGGAGGTGCTCGTGGGCGGCACCGAGGCCGAGGGGAACGTCTACCCGCCGACGGTCATCGGGGGCATCACGCCCGACATGGACGTGTACGGCGAAGAGCTCTTCGGCCCGGTCGCGCAGCTCTACCGCGTCTCGAACGACGAGGAGGCCATCGCGCTCGCGAACTCCTCGCCCTACGGCCTCGGGTCCATCGTCATCTGCGACGACCTCGAGCGGGCGGAGCGGGTGGGCTCGCAGCTCGACGTGGGCATGGTCTTCATCGGCGGCGCGGGTCTCGAGGGCGCGGATGTGCCCTTCGGCGGCGTGAAGCGCTCCGGCTACGGGCGCGAGCTCGGCCGCGTCGGCATGCTCGAGTTCGCGAACAAGAAGCTCTTCCGCTTCGCGAAGTAGCGGGGGCGTCGCAGGCGCGGCCGGGTCCGTCGAGGCCCGGCCGCGCCTCGTCCTCCGGTCCTGGGGAATCGCTGTGCGGAGACGGGGAGCCTCGGCGGGTATGCTGTGGCCCTTGTTCGAAAGGGGACGGGTGCGTCGATTCACACGATGGATGCTGGCAGCCTCGGCAGGCGCGGTGCTCACAGCCGGCGGCGGGGCGATCGCGCTCGCCGAGCAGGCCGGTCCGCTAGACCTGCCCTTCGATCCGCACGCCTACGGCGACGACGCCTGGGCGGGGATGCCGCCGCACGTCGACTGCGGCACCGGCGATTCCGGCACCGCCGAGCTCATCCTGAGCGTGTCGGAAGGCTATGAGGGCGACGGCGAGATCGAGGTCGCCGCGACGGCCGTCGGCGAATCGGGCGGGGCGGTGCTCTGGGAGGGCGACGCGTCGCTCGAGCCCGGCACCTGGACCGCGCTGGAGATCCCGATCGACGAGCGCGGGCTGAGCGTCGGCGTCGTCGGCGACGGATTCAACGACGGCGCGCTCGCGGCCCGGTGCCAGACCGCTCCGCAGGCTCCCGCGGAGGGCGCCGAGGCGAACACGGTCGAGGTGCCCGACGACGAGGGGCTGCTCTACTTCGCGGCCCCGCTGACGGAGAACGGGACCGCGGTCGAGCCGCGCTGGCAGTCGAGCACCTTCGTCGGCTTCTACCTCGACAACGGCACGCCGATCGAGCACTCGCTGGGCGAGGTCTCCGGCGCCGTCGAGATCCCGGCCGAGGGGCTGCAGATCGTGGTGACCGACCCGGCGCAGGAGCGCATCCGCTTCGACTGGAGCGAGGGCGACCCCGAGGCGTCGTTCTGGACCTTCGAATTCGTCGGCGACCCCTCGCCGACGGCGTCGTCGAACGCGCCCGCCGACGAGCCCGGCGAGACGGCCGAGACCGCTCCCGGCGCGTCGCCCGCCGAGGAATCCGAGGGCGGTGCCGGACCGGAGGAGACGTCCGCCACGCAGGAGGCCGCCGTGCCGGAACGGACTCCCGGCCAGGATGCCGAGCCGGCCGACGCGGGCGGCGACATCGCCGTGACCGGCGGCGACCTCCCCTTCGCGGTCTTCGGCCTCGCCGTCGTGCTCGTGCTGGCCGGATGGGGCATCTTCGAGCTCGAACGTCGGCGCACGAAGGCGGAGTAGGCCCGCGGCATTCCCCTCCCTCGGGCCCCTTGGCTAGGATCGATGGGTTCCCGCAGCGAGACGACCCAGAAACTGGACCTCCATGAACCATCCCGGCCACGACGATCCCGACCAGTCCCCGAACCGGCTCCCGCAGGGCGCGGGCTCCCCGGACCAGGAGCCGACGCAGGCGTACGGGCAGGAGTGGCCCGAGCTGCCGCCGCTCGGGACGCCGCCGCAGGCGGAACCCGTTCCGACGGAGACCGGTCCCGATCTCTTCGACGGGCTGCTCGCCCCGGGGGCCGAGCCGGAGCCGCAGGCGGAGGAGGAGCCCTCGGCGCCGCGTCGGCGCGGCGCCGCGTGGCTCGTCACGGCGATGGTGGTCGTCCTCGTGCTCATCGTGGCCGTGGGCTTCTGGTGGCTCAACTCGGACAACGCCTCGCTCGAGGAGGCCACCGCCGACGGCGAGCGCGGCCCGAAGGCCACCGAGACGGGCGGCGGCCTCGACGTCTTCGGCTTCGACGCGCCCGTCGAGACGGTCGACCAGTACGTCGGGCACATCGCCGAGGGCGAGTTCTCGGCCGCGAACGACCTCGTCGACCCCGCGACCGGGCTCGGCGAGGACGACGTCGTCGCCGCGGAGGCGCTCGCGCACGCCGACTCGCGCGTCGAGGTGATCGGGGTCGAGCGCGTCGAGCAGACCGCCGAGACGGCGAGCGTGCTCGTGACGCTCTCGCTCGAGGGCGAGGAGTTCGAGCACACGCTCTCGCTCACCGCGGAGGGCGACGGATCCGAGAAGACGTGGACCATCGATCGGCCGCTCGTCACCGCGGTGGACATCGACGCGAAGGGGCTCCCCGGGCTGTCGATCGGCGGCCAGACCGTGGCGCTGCCCGACTCGGCCTCGCGGCTCTACCTGTACCCCGGCATCTACACCATCGGCGCGGAGGCGGGGGAGTACTTCACCGTGGAGGGCGATCCCGAGACGGTCGAGGTCGCGAGCCCCTCGGGGAGCGCCGCCTCGGTCTCCTTCGACGCCAAGCCGAACAGCAAGTTCGAGGACGCCGTGCTCTCGCAGGTGCGAGACCGCATCGACCGCTGCGTGCAGGTGCCGGACAACATGGACGGCGAGTGCCCGTCCATCACGAGGGACACCGATCTCAAGTCGCTCACGGTCTCGAGCCAGGCGAGCGGGCTCGATTCGGTCTCGGCGACCTCCTTCACCTCCTCCGACGCGAAGATCACGGTGGTCGGCAACTCGAGCTCCTCGAAGCACTCGCAGACCTTCCAGGTGCGCGGCGACATCGTGATGGAGGAGGGCGCGCCGAAGATCGTCAACGTGTCCTCGTCCTAGGCGACGACCGGGGGGCGCCGCAGTCGCCGTTCAGGACCAGGCGGAGTACCGGCGGGCCGGCAGCATCCTTCCCATCATCACCACGGCGCCGTTCTCCTTCGAGGTCCCGAGCCGGCGCCGCGTGTCGGGATGGCGGAAGACCATCGGCTCCTCGCCGTGCAGATCGGCCCGGGTGAGCGTCGCCATGCTCGCGGGTTCATCGGGCCCGGCGACCTCGGCGACGTCGCCCCGCGCGGCCGCGGCGGCGAGGCGCTCTATGGTGCGCACCGATTCCACGGCGTCGGGGAGCCGCCACCGGCCCCTGCCCGCATAGGCCATCAGCCGCGGGTCATCGCCGCCGAAGCGGCCCCAGTGCACGCCCGTGGCCTCCTCCTCGTACGGCCGCACCGAGACGGCGCGGCCGCCATCGGCGACGTCGATGCGAGCGCATTCGCCGTACGCGGTCCGGAGGCGGGCGAGGAGCCCGACCAGCGCCGTGCCCACGGCGTCCGTCATGTCCACCGAATCGGCATCCGTCCGGTCCTCGCGCCTCGGCGGCCGCTCGTAGGGCGGCAGCTCCGCATCGTCCGGCACCTCGAGCTCGATGACGTACTCGTACCCGAGCCCCTCCCGCTCGAACTCCTCGATCTCGCCGAAGCGCGGATGCGCGTGGTCGACGGTGGAGCCGATCGGGTTGCCGATGACGGGCACCACGGGGAAGCGCACGGCGCGCCTGCCGACGACGAGACCCTCGACGGCCCGGGTCGGGGCGCCCGCGGGCGGGGTGTCGTGGTGGTCCTCCGAGTAGGAGGGGAGGCGGCTCGCGCTCCGCGCGGCGGGGTCGTTCGCGTAGATCGTCCAGCGCACCTCCTCGCCGATCTCGGGGATCGTGCCGCAGCAGTCGAACTGCCAGGCCGAGAGCTCGACCTCGATTCGCATGGCCTCCTCCGTCCTCGTCGCCGATCGGATCCCCTCCATCCTCGCGTCGGGCGGCGCCGCTCCGGCCCGCCGCCACGGCGCGCCGCGGGGTCGGATACATTGGTCGCATGAGCGAGCAGAACCGACGGGCCGCGTGAGCGGGACCCTGCTGCACGAGCTGCCGGGCATCCTCGCCGAGGGGAGGCTGCAGGCGCGGGCAGCCCTCGACGGTGCGCGGGCAGCGGCCGCCCCGCTCGAGGAGGCGCCGCGGGGCCGCCTCATCCACGGCGACAACTTCGAGGCCCTCGCGCGCCTCGTGGTCGAGGCGGAGGCGGAGGCGGGGGATGGGCGGGGCCGCGCGAAGCTCGTGTACCTCGACCCGCCCTTCGACTCGAAGGCCGACTACCGCAGCCGCATCCTCACGCAGGACGACGCGGGGCGGCGCCGAGCCCTCGAGCTGCACGCGTACAGCGACCGCTGGGCGGGCGGCACGGCGCGATACCTGCGGATGCTAGTGCCCCGGCTGGTGCTCGCGCGCGAGCTGCTCGCGGCCGACGGCGCCATCTGCGTGCACGTCGACTGGCACAGCTCGCACTGGGTGCGCGTCGTGCTCGACGAGGTCTTCGGCCGCGAGCACTTCGTGAACTGCCTGGTCTGGAGCTATCGCAGCGGCGGGGCCTCGCGCACGACCTCGGTGCCCCGCAAGCACGACGACCTGCTGCTCTACCGGCGGTCCGAGCGGTTCCGCGTCAATCCGCTCTACGAGCGGCAGTACCTCGACAAGCCGTTCATGGGGTCGAGGACGGACGGCCAGGGCCGGCACGTCGTCGACACGATCCTCCGCGACGTGCTCGAGGGCGGGCTCACGCTCGTCGACGGCGACGCGGTGCGGGAGCTCGGCGTGCGCCCCGTGCTCAACCTCTCCGCCGAGCGCACCGGCTACGCCACGCAGAAGCCCGAGGGGCTGCTCGAGGTCGTCCTGCGCTGGACCACCGCGGCCGGCGACCTCGTGGTCGACCCCTTCGGCGGGTCGGGCACCACCGCGGTCGTAGCGGACCGGCTGCGCCGCCGCTGGGCGAGCGTGGATGTGGGCGATCGCGCCCAGGCGGTCGCGCGCTCGCGGCTCGACGCCGCCGGCGCGGAGTACCGCTGCCTCGCGCAGGGGCCGGCCGCGGAGGGCGCCGCCGACTACGACTGGGACGGGCGGCGGTTCTCGCTCCGCGGCGTCGGGGTCGCGCTGCCCGACCGCGCACCCCTCGGCCCGGCCCGGGGCGAGGACGCCGCGGCGGCGGCGAGCATCCGGGAGGGCTCCGGGCTCGGGACGCTCGCGGGCTGGCACCTGTGGCTGGGAGGGCGGCGCCTGCTCGGCGCCTGGCGGGACGCGCGCGGCGGGCTCGGCACGGAGGCGACCGCGGCGGGCCCGGTGGCCTCGGCGACGACGCTGGAGCTCATCGATCTCACCGGCGGGCGGAGCGTCGTCGAGATCCCCGCGCCGCCGTCCGGGTGAGCCGGCCCGCGGACGCGCCGCGTCCCCCGTCCGGCCGATCCGCGTACAGTTGTCCGGTGGGCTCCACGCCTACTCGACCACCGTATCCAGAAGCTGGGAAAGGACGTCTCGGGCATGACGATCAGCGAGGCGCAGACGAGACCGGGCGGACCGCTGTCGAAGGACGAGCGCGAGATCGCCTCCATGATCCGCGAGCGCATCGACGGCGAGGTCGCCACCTCCTCGCTGCGCCGGGCGGAGTACGCCTCCGACGCGTCGAACTACCGGATCGTGCCGGAGGTCGTGGCCTTCCCCAAGTCCGCCGAGGACCTCATCGCGATCGCGGACGTCTCCAGGGCCACCGGCACGCCCCTGCACATGCGCGGCGCGGGCACCTCGATCGCCGGCAACGCCATCGGCCGCGGCATCGTCGTCGACACCTCCCGCCACCTCAACCGCATCCACTCGATCGATCCCGAGGCGAAGACCGCCAAGGTCGACCCGGGCGTCATCGTCGCGCAGCTCCAGAACGCCGCCAGACCCCACGGGCTCCGCTTCGGCCCCGACCCCTCGACGTGGACCCGGTGCACGATCGGCGGCATGATCGGCAACAACGCGTGCGGCTCCCACTCGCTGCGCTTCGGGCGCACGGCGGACAACATCGTCGACCTCGACGTGATCGACGGCCTCGGGCGGCGGTACACGGCATCCGACGACCTCTCGGTGGTGCCGGGGCTGCAGGAGTTCACGATGGAGCAGCTCGCGACCATCCGCCTCGAGTTCGGCCGCTTCGGCCGGCAGGTGTCGGGGTACGCGCTCGAGGCGCTGCTGCCGGAGAACGGCCACTCGCTCGCCAAGACGATCGTCGGCTCGGAGGGCACCCTCGGCATCGTGCTCGGCGCCACGGTCGACCTCGTGGACATCCCCTCCTCGCCCGTGACGATCGCGCTCGGCTACCCCTCCATGGTCGCCGCGGCCGACGACGTGCCGGCGCTGCTCGACCAGCGCCCGGGCGCGATCGAGGGGCTGGACGCGCGCCTCGTCGACGCGGTCCGCCGCCACCACGGCGCGGAGGCCGTCGCGGCCCTGCCCGAGGGCGCCGGCTGGCTGCTCATCGAGATGCCCGGCGAGGACGAGGTGGATGCGCTCGATCGCGCCCACAGGCTCGTGGCCGCCTCCGCAGCGATCTCGAGCACCATCATCCCCGACGCCGCGGCGGCGCGGCCGCTCTGGCGCGTGCGCGAGGACGGCGTGGGCCTCGCGAGCCGCACGCAGTCGGACGAGCAGTGCTGGCCCGGCTTCGAGGACGCCGCGGTGCCGCCCGAGCGGCTCGGCGAGTACCTCCGCGATTTCGACAGGCTCACGGAGCAGCACGGCATCGAGGGCATGCCCTACGGGCACTTCGGCGACGGCTGCATCCACGTGCGGCTCTCGATCCCGCTCGAGCGCGACGGCGCCGCCATGCGCGCCTTCATGCTCGACGCGGGCCGGCTCGTCGCCGAATACGGCGGCTCGATGTCGGGGGAGCACGGCGACGGCCGGGCCCGCGGCGAACTCCTGCCGCTCATGTACTCCGAGGAGGCGCTGGGAGCGTTCCGCCGGCTCAAGGAGCTCTTCGACCCCCGCAACCTCCTCAATCCGGAGATCCTCGTCGACCCGGCGCCGCTCGACGCGGACCTGCGCCGGCCCCAGGCGCTGCCGACTCCGCGCGTGCGCGGCGGGTTCGCGTGGGCCGAGGACGCGGGGGACTTCACGAAGGCCGTGCACCGCTGCGTGGGCATGGGCAAATGCCGTGCCGACAACCGCGGCGCGGGCGGCTTCATGTGCCCCAGCTACATGGCCACGAAGGACGAGACCCACTCGACCCGCGGCCGCGCGCGCGTGCTGCAGGAGATGACGAACGGCGGGCTCGTCAAGGACGGCTGGAAGTCGGCGGAGGTGGCGGAATCGCTCGACCTCTGTCTCTCGTGCAAGGCGTGCGCGAGCGACTGCCCGGCCGGAGTCGACGTGGCCGCCTACAAGTCGGAGACACTCTACCGCAAGTACAAGGGCCGGCTGCGGCCGATGAACCACTACGTGCTCGGGCAGCTGCCCCGCTGGGAGAAGCTCATGTCGGCGTTCGCGCCGATCGTGAACGGCATGTTCCGCATCGGCTGGCTGCGCAGGCTCATGCTGCCGCTCGCGGGCGTCGACAAGCGCCGGACGATCCCCCCGATCTCGGGGCGCACCTTCGCCAAGGAGCGCGCGAGGGCGGAGCGATCGGGCTCGGCGCTCGCCGCGTCCGCGCCCCGCACCGGAAAGGGCCGCGTCATGGTCTGGGCGGACTCGTTCAGCAACGGCTTCACCCCGGAGATCGATCACGACGTGGTGCGCGTGCTCGAGCACGTCGGCCTCGAAGTCGTGACCCCGGGCAGCCCGGTCTGCTGCGGCCTCACCTGGATCTCCACCGGACAGCTCGACGGCGCCCGCGCGCGCCTGTCGAAGCTCATGGACGAGTTCGCGCCGGCCGTCGAGGCGGGCATCCCGATCGTCGGCGTCGAGCCGAGCTGCACGGCCGTGCTGCGCAGCGACCTGCTCGAGCTCTTCCCGGACGACCCGCGCGCCCGCCTCATCGCGGATTCGACGTTCACGCTCTCGGAGGTGCTGAGCGGCCTCGCGCCGGTGAAGCCCGAGGGCTCCGTCGAACTGCCGCGGCTCGACGGGCTCGAGATCGTCGTGCAGCCGCACTGCCACCAGCACTCGGTCATCGGCTTCGGCCCCGACCGGGCGCTGCTGCAGCGCCTCGGCGCCCAGCTCACGCAGCTCTCGGGCTGCTGCGGGCTCGCGGGCAACTTCGGCCTCGAGAAGGGGCACTACGAGACCTCGGTCGCCGTGGCCGAGAACTCGCTGCTGCCGGCGCTGCGGCAGGCGGGGGAGGACTCGATCTTCCTCGCGGACGGGTTCTCCTGCCGCACGCAGGCCGATCAGCTCGCCGGGCGCGAGGGCAAGCACCTCGCGACGCTGCTCGCGGAGCGGTTCTAGCTGTACCCGGTCAGGAGGTTGGTCGTACTCGGCTGGTCGGTGGGTTACCGCCGAGG
>NZ_FUIC01000006.1 GCF_900163695.1 Gulosibacter sp. 10 | reverse complement strand
ACACGGAAGAGGTCACTGGTTCGATCCCAGTATCGCCCACTGGAAAGCCCCCGCGAAGCGGGGCTTTTGTGCTGCGGGCGACCGGGCCCCGTGCGGCGAGGCAGGCGGCCTCCGGCGTGCGCGTCGAGGCCGCCGCTCGGGCTCGTCCGCGCCGGGCGCGTCCCTCCGGCCTCCACTGCCGGTGGATTTCCGCTCCCGGAGGTTCAGTGGTAACTTCCCGTCTCGCAATCGGCGCCTTTCCGCATCCGGCGGAGGGCGCTTCGTCAATGATCGCGAAGGCGTATGAATACCTCACTGAAGTCAACCGGCCCGACCCCCACGGGGCCGGTGCCGACCGGCGCCGCCAAGGGCGCCGCCCCGCGCGGCCCGCGCAAACTCGCATCCCGTCACGTCACGATGATCACGCTCGGCGGCATCATCGGCGCCAGCCTCTTCGTGGGCTCCGGCAACGTCATCCGCACCGTGGGCCCAGCCGCGCTCATCTCCTACCTCGTCGGCGGGCTGCTCGTCTTCCTGGCCATGCGCATGCTCGGCGAGATGGCCGCCGCCAGGCCGGCCATCGGCTCCTTCATGGAATATGCCCGCGTGGGGCTCGGCGACTGGGCCGCCTACCTCGTCGGCTGGTTGTACTGGTACTTCTGGGTCGGCGTGCTCGCCTACGAGGCCGTGCTCGGCGGCGAGACCCTGCATGGCTGGTTCGACTTCCTGCCGGGATGGGCGTGGTCGCTCATCCTCATCGCCGTCTTCATCGGCACCAACCTCATCTCGGTCCGCACCTTCGGCGAGGTCGAGTTCTGGCTCGCCAGCATCAAGGTGCTCGCCATCGTCGTCTTCCTCGGCGCGGGCCTCCTCTACGCGCTCGGCCTCTGGCCGGAATCCGCCTTCTCGGTGCAGAACCTCTGGGAGCACGGCGGCTTCGCCCCGAACGGGATCGGCGTCGCGCTCACCGGCGTCGCGTTGGTGATCTTCTCCTACTTCGGCACCGAGATCGCGGTCATGGCCTCCGCCGAGTCGGAGGATCCGGCCAAGGGCATCCGGCAGGCCACCAGCACGGTGATCTGGCGGATCCTGCTCTTCTTCGTCGGCGCCGTGCTCATCATCACCATGGTCGTGCCCTGGGACGAGCTGCCCGACCCCGTGGACGTCGGCTCGGCCCCGTTCACCTACGTGTTCTCCCTGCTCGGGCTGCCCGGCGCCTCGATGGTGATGCAGCTCATCATCTTCACCGCCGTCATCTCGGTGCTGAACTCCGGCCTCTACTCGGCCTCGCGCATGTTTGCCGCCCTGGCCGACGAGGGCTTCGCGCCGGCATTCGTCTCGAAGCGGTCGAAGAACGGGGTGCCGTTCTGGGCGCTCATCGCCTCCACCAGCGGCGCGGTCATCGCCACCATCGTCAACTTCGCGGCGCCGGAATCGGGGGTGTTCCAGTTCATCATGAACTCCGCGGGCCTCGTCGCGCTGTTCGTCTACGTCTTCATCGCCCTGACGCAGATGCGGATGCGGCAGAAGATGACGCCGGAGGAGGTCGCCGGCCTGAAGATCAAGGTGTGGCTCCACCCGTGGCTCAACATCCTGCTGTTCGTCGCGATCGCCTTCGTGCTCGTGGTCATGCTCACCACCGAGGACGGGCGCACGCAGGTGTGGACCAGCCTCATCGCGACCGGCGTGCTCGTCGCGTTCTGGCCGTTCGTGCGCCGCAATCTGCGCAAGCGCCGGGAGCGCGTAGCGGCGGCGGAATCGGACTAGCGGACCCGCGGCGGCGGGGCGCCCCTCGGGAATCGCCCTGCCGCCGCTCCGGTCTCGAGCCGCCCGCACGGTTTGGTATTCCGCGGCGAATTGCAGTAGTGTTCTTCGAGTGCCGGACGTACTCCTTCGGGGGACGGAAAGCCACGCGGATGTAGCGCAGTTGGTAGCGCATCACCTTGCCAAGGTGAGGGTCGCGAGTTCGAGTCTCGTCATCCGCTC
>NZ_FUIC01000017.1 GCF_900163695.1 Gulosibacter sp. 10 | reverse complement strand
ACCTGCAGGTCGATGCCGGTCTCCTTGCGGATGCGCTTGAGCAGCGCATCGCCATTCTTCGCCTCGCGCAGCGCGCTCGTGGCCATCGGCATGAGCTCGTCGAGCTCGAGCTCGCCGATATGCCCGGCGGCGATGCGCATCTGGCCCATGATGTGCTCGACGCCCCGGTCGGAGATCGAGCCGTCCTCCTGCAGGTACTGCATGAGCCGCATCGTCGACTTCCGCGAGGTCTCGGGCACCGGCCTCGCTCCGGGCCGCGCGTTGACGACCAGCAGGTGGATGGTGTTGGAACCGACGTCGAGAACTCCGAGGCGCATGGGGAATAAGTGTAGGCGGGGCTCGAGCGTTAGGGTTTAGGGATGCAGGACATCACCATCCGCCCCGCGCGGACCACCGACGTCGTCGGCATCCACGCCGTGATCCAGCCGCTCGTCGACAGCAATATCCTGCTGCGCAAGGACCTCGTCGTCCTCTACGAGGCGGTGCAGGAGTTCGTGGTCGCCGAGACGGCGGAGGGCGAGATCGTCGGCTGCGGCGCGCTGCACGTCCTGTGGCGCGATCTCGGCGAGGTGCGCACGATCGCGACGGCCGATTCGGTGCGTGGCCGGGGCGTCGGGCACGGGATGCTCGTGGCGCTCATCGAGCGCGCGCGGGAGCTGGGCCTCGAGCGGCTGTTCTGCCTCACCTTCGAGGAGCGGTTCTTCGGCGCGCACGGCTTCGTGGCGGTGGACGAGCAGATCGTCGACCCGGACACGTACCGGCAGATGCTGCACTCGCCGGATGCGGGCATGGCCGAGTTCCTCGACCTGCCGTGGGTGAAGCCGAACACGCTCGGCAACACCCGCATGATCCTCGCGCTGTAGCGGCGGGCGCCGTCCGCCGTCCCGCATGTCGCGGGCGCATGGGAGGATGAACACGAGGTGACGCGCTCGTAACGAAGCAGCGCGGGACCTCTGTCTATGCGTTTACCGTCCGGTTGCCCTGCCGCCGTACAGTCGCGCGCGCATCACCCCTGCATCTGCACAGCCAAAGGAAACTCTCGTGCGTACACATTTGAAGAAGCTGGGCGTCTTCGCCCTCGCGGCTTCGCTGGGAGCGGGAAGCATCGCCGCGCTCTCCCCGGCGGAACCCGCCGAGGCGGCGACGACTTCGGTCTCCATCAGCGAGGTCTACGGCGGAGGCGGCAACAGCCGCGCGCCGTTCAATCAGGACTTCATCGAGCTCTACAACCTCTCCGAGGCCCCGATCGACCTGGCGGGCATGGAGGTCGAGTACTACTCGGCCGGCGGGAACAGCGGCGGCTCCGTCGAGCTTCCCGCCTTCGAGCTCGAGCCGGGCTCGTACTACCTCATCGGCGCCGGGAAGGGCGCGAACGAGAGCCTGCCAGCCATCTCGCCGGACTTCGAGTTCGGCGCGAACATGAGCGGCAGCCAGGGGTCCGTGGAGCTCCGCGACGCCGATGGCGGCGTCCTCGACCTCGTCGGCTTCGGCGGCGCGAGCAAGTTCGAGGGCGCTCCCACCCCCGCGCTCGACAACTCCACCTCCGCCTCGCGCATCGACCCGGCCGTCGACACCGACGACAACGCGGCGGACTTCGCAGTGGGCGCGCCGAGCCCGCAGAACTCGAGCGGCACCGGCAGCGAGCCCGGCCCGGACCCCGAGCCCACCGACCCGCCGGAGCCCGGCGAGGTGCTGCCGATCTCGACGATCCAGGGCACCGGATCGAGCACCCCGTACGCGGGCCAGACCGTGACGACGCAGGGCGTCGTGACCGGCGTCTACACGGGCGACGGCTCGAAGAACGGCCTCTTCATCCAGGAGCCCGGCGAGGTGGACCTCGCGGCGCACACCGCATCCACCGGCGTCTTCGTCTACGGCGGCGGCAGCTTCAGCACCGACCTCGAGATCGGCGATTCGGTGCAGGTGACGGGCACGGCCGAGGAGTACCAGGGCAACACCCAGATCACCCGCCCCGCGATCGAGGCGCTGCCCGAGTCGCTCGGCGCGGTCGAGCCGACCGCGCTGCCCGAGTGGCCCGCGACGGACGAGGGCCGCGAGGTCTTCGAAGGCATGCTCGTCGACCCGCAGGGCGCCTACACCGTGACCGACCACTACGAGCTCAACGAGTTCGGCACGGTCGGCCTCGCGTTCGGCGAGGGCGTGCTCGTGACGCCCACCGAGGTCGGCGCGCCCGGCTCGGATGCGGCGATCGCCCAGGCGGCCGAGAACGAGGAGCGCAAGGTGCGCCTCGACGACGGCCAGAACTGGAACTACCTGCAGAACAACGCGGCGAAGAACTCGCCGCTGCCGTACCTCACCCCCGAGACCCCGGTGACGCTGGGCGCCCCGGTGGACTTCACGGGCGGTGTGATCGTCGACCAGTTCGCGGCCGACGACGCGTGGAACTTCCAGCCCACCGCGCCCGTCAAGGGCACCGAGCACTCGCCCGTGAGCTTCGGCGACGTGCGCGAGCAGGCTCCGGCGGACGTGGGCGGCGACATCACCATCGGCACCTTCAACGTGCTCAACTACTTCACCGACCTCGGCGAGGACGAGCCCGGCTGCCGCGCGTACCCCGACCGCGAGGGCAACCCCGTGGCGACGAACTACTGCGACGTGCGGGGCGCCTACTCGCAGGCGGCCTTCGAGAAGCAGGAGGACAAGATCGTCGAGGCGATCAACACGCTCGACGCCTCCGTCATCGCGCTCGAGGAGATCGAGGACTCCTCGGACTTCGGCCATGACCGCGACGCGACGCTCGAGCACCTCGTCGACGTGCTCAACGAGGCCGCCGGCGAGGCGAAGTGGGAGTACGTGCCCTCGCCCGCGACCATCCCGGCCGTGGGCGACGATGTCATCCGCACCGCCTTCATCTACCAGCCGGCCGAGGTGACCTACGTGGAGGGCTCCGCGGAGATCCTCGAGAACGGCAGCTTCACCAACGCCCGCGCGCCGTTCGCGGCGAACTTCGCGCCCGCCGACGAGGTGATCGCCGAGAACGAGTTCATCGTCATCGCCAACCACCTCAAGTCGAAGGGCGGCTCGGGCTCGGGCGACAACGCGAGCCCGGACGCGCAGGGCCCGGCCTGGGCCACCGGCGGCTGGAACGGCGACCGCACGCGGCAGGCGGAGGCGCTCGTCGACTTCGCGGCAGAGCTGCAGGAGAAGCACGGCACCGATCTGGTGTTCCTCACCGGCGACATGAACTCCTACTCGATGGAGACCCCGGTGACGACCATCACGGACGCCGGCTACGAGCATCTCACCGCGGGCGGCCCCGAGTACTCGTACCTGTTCGGCGGCACCGTCGGCTCGCTCGACCACGTCTTCGCGTCCCCCGCGGCCGCCGAGTACGTGACGGGCACCGACATCTGGACGATCAACGCGTACGAGTCGATCGCGCTCGAGTACAGCCGCGACAACTACAACGTCGCCCAGCTGTACAGCCCGGACGTGTTCCGCTCCTCGGACCACAACCCGGCCATCATCGGAGTCCAGTTCCGCGAGGACGAGGAGCCCGTCGAGGCCACGGGCGACGTGCACGTCACCTACTTCGACGACGATATCGTCAACAACGCCTACGACGAGGGCGAGGACCTCCGCTCGGGCCTGCTCTACGCGCAGAACGCCGACGGCGACTGGTTCGGAACCGGCGCGGGCGCCGACGGCACCTTCACCCTCGCGGGCCTGCCGGAGGGCGAGTATCAGGTCTTCCTGCCGTTGCCGAACCCCTACGTCTCGAACGCGGTGTTCGACGCGGCCGACGGCTCGCGCCTGCCCTTCGAGACCAGCACCCGCACCGAGGGCGCCACGTGGATCGACCCCGCGACGGGCGAGCACAGCACCTTCACGGTGGTCGAGCGCCTCTCGGCCGTCGGCACGGTCTCGGTGGTCGAGGACGAGACCACCGCGGTCGAGTACGGTCTCTCGGCGATCAGCGCGCAGGCGACGGTCGTCGAATCCGGGTCGGACCAGGGCGCGCAGGACCTCGCCGAGCTCGAGTTCGTGGACGGCGAGGACACCTACTACGCCCACTGGAACGAGTCGATCCAGGGCTTCAACGCGCTCGTGGAGGAGGGCGCGGGCACCGCGTACTTCCTGGACGAGCACGTGGGCGTGACGGTCGCTCCGGCCGAGGGCTACGAGGTCGTCTCCGTGACGGCCGAGGAGAACGGCGCAGAGCTCGAGGTGACGCAGGGCGCGTCGACCGCGGCCGCGGACCCGGCCACCTACACGGTCGAGCGCGGCGAGCTGTCGAACAAGAACGCCCGCGTGACGTTCGAGGTCGAGGTCGCCCCGGTCGAGGTCGAGCCGACGCTCACCCTCACCCCGGAGCGGCTCACCGAGACCGAATCGCTCGAGGGCGTGGCCTACGAGGGCCAGGGCTTCGGCGACGGCCCGGTGCGCATCGAGGTGATCGACGAGGCCGGCGAGGCCACCGTGATCGAGGAGGCCGCGGAGGTCGCCGACGGCGCGTTCCACGGCACCATCGTCTACCGGGATGCCGACGGCACCGTGCTCGCGATGCCGGTGGGCACCTACACCGTGCGCGTGACCGAGGGCTCGGGCGAGGATGCGCGCATCCTCGAGTCCACCTTCGAGGTCGTCGCGGACGAGGGCGAGGAGCCCGGTCCGACCGAGCCCGGCGAGACGGAGCCGGGCGAAACCGAGCCCGGGGAGACCGAACCGGGCGAAACCGACCCCGGCGCGACCGATCCCGGGCAGCAGCCCGGCGATGACGGCGACGGCTCGGGCAAGGGCGACGGCGGCTTCGACGGCGACGGCCACGAGGGCGGCCTGGCGCAGACCGGCGCCGACGGCTCGCTCGTGATCCTGCTGGCGCTGGGCGCGGTCCTGGTGCTCGCGGGCGCCGGCGTCATGATCCAGCGGCGTCGCGCGTAGTCGCACCCCGAATCCGGCCGGCGGGCAGCCGCTCGCCGGCCGGATTCCCCTCGCATGCGGGGGCGGGCTCGGCCCGTCCCCGCATGTCGTTTCCGGGGTTCGACGTCGCGCCGTCTCCATGAAAACGAAAACGAGGCTGGGCTTAACCTGTGCGTTACCCGATACTGGTTAGGTGAGACCAAACCTTTTCCGACAGAAATCCAAGGAGGGCCACGTGGCTCAGGTACCAAAGCTCGTGAAGGGCGGAGTCGCCACCGTGGCCGGCTGCGCGCTCGCCGTAACGGGACTCGTGCTCCCCGCACAGGCGGACGTCGCGTCGCCGGACATCATCGAGCCGACCGATGGATCGACGCAGATCAACCTGCTCGGCTACAACGACTTCCACGGCCGGATCACGCAGGTCGAGCCCTTCGCGGAGACGATCCTCTCGGCCGAGCAGGCGTTCGGCGAGGAGAACACGCTGATCATCAGCCACGGCGATCAGTTCGGGGCCTCGGAGTTCGAGTCCTCGGTGGCGCAGGACGTCCCGAGCGTCGACGCGCTCCTCGCGCTCGGCACCGACCACTTCACCGCCGGCAACCACGAGTTCGACAACGGGTACGACAACCGTGGCGAGGGTGTCAACGGCGTGCTGCAGGGCGCTCAGGGCATCAACGACCTGCTCGAGCAGGCGGGCGGGCTCTACGCGGCCAACGTCGAGCTGCGGGCCGACGGGTCGAAGCCGTTCAAGGGCTACGAGACCTACGAGATCCAGGGCCAGACCGTGGCCGTCATCTCCGCGGTGACCGCGTCGACCCCCTCGGGCGTGAACCCCGACGGCATCGCCGACATCCGCTTCACCGATCCGGTCGAGGCGGTCAACGAGGTCGCCGAGGCGCTGAGCGACGGGGACGACGCGAACGACGAGGCGGACGTCATCATCGCCTCGTACCACGAGGGCGGGCCGTTCAACCAGACGGAGGTCGGCAGCCTCGAGGAGTACACCGAGCGCAGCTCGCTCTTCGACTCGCTCGTGAACGGCACCGACCCGGCGGTCAACGCGATCTTCCACGCGCACTCGCACAAGGCTTACGCGTACGACGCCCCGGTCCCCGGCGGTAACGAGGGCCAGACCCGGCCCGTCATCCAGGCGGGCGAGTACGCCGGTAACGTCAGCCAGGTCGTCCTCGACATCAGCGACGAGGGCACGGTGAGCGCGAGCAGCTCCTCGGTCATCCCCGCGGGGACGACGACGGACGAGCCGCTCGGCGAGTCGGCGCAGGCGCGGCTCGACGAGGTCGTGGACATCCGCGACAAGGCGATCGAGGAGGCCGAGGTCCTCGGCGCCGAGCAGATCGGCGTCGTCGAGGAGGACATCACCTCCGCGCAGGTTTGGGAGAACGGCTCGGCGACGGCCCGCGACGACCGCGGCGAGGAGTCCTCGCTGGGCGGCGTGGTGGCCGACTCGATGCTCGGCTGGGCCAACGCCGAGACCGAGAACGGCGCAGATCTGTCGATCATGAACCCGGGTGGGCTCCGCGCCGACATCGACGGCGACGGTGTGCTCACCTACAAGGATGCGCAGCTCGTGCTGCCGTTCGTGAACAACCTCTCGGTCGTGACGATCAGCGGCGCCGAGCTCAAGAACGTCTTCGAGGAGCAGTGGCAGATCGACGAGAACGGCGAGGTGCCGGGACGCTCGTACCTGCAGCTCGGCGTCTCGAGCAACGTCAACTACAGCTACGCGGGCTCCACCTCGGACGACCCGCTGACCTCGCAGGGCGACCACATCACGTCGCTCTACATCGACGGCGAGCCGATCGCCGATGACGAGCTCTACGACGTGGTCATGCCGTCGTTCCTCGCGGCCGGCGGCGACAACTTCCTCTCGCTGCAGAACGCCGAGTCGGTGTTCGACACCGGCTCCGTGGACCTCGACGCCTTCAAGGCCTACGTGCAGGGCCTGCCGGACCAGACGCTCGAGCCCGACACCACGCGCAACGGCTTCAGCGTCAACGGCTACTTCGACGACGAGAAGAACGCGCCCTCCGTCGAGGCCGGCGGCGAGCTCACCTTCACGGTCGAGAACGTCGACCTCAAGTCGAAGGGCTTCGTCGCCAACGAGAGCGTCGTCGTGACGCTCGACGGCGAGGAGATCGGCTCGGGCGAGCTCGAGGGCGTGACCGAGAACGGCGAGGACAACTCGGCGCAGGTGACGATCACCGTGCCTGAGACGGTCGAGCCGGGCGACTACGAGCTCGAGATCGTGGCGCAGCCCTCCGAATCCACCGTGCAGGTGCCCCTCACGGTCACCGAGGGCGACCAGGCGGCCGAGCCGGTCGTGAAGACCGAGAAGGACAACTACACGCAGGCCGAGACCGTGGACGGCGTGCCGTACGCGGGTGCGAACTGGGCCCCCGACTACTACGTCGAGGTCACGGTGACCACCCCCGAGGGCGAGGCCGAGCTCGACCCGCTCGAGACCGATGAGAACGGCGTCTTCGAAGGCCTGCTGATCTACAGCACGTACGACGAGGCCACCGGCGAGATCATCGAGGAGAACGTCGAGTTCCCGGTCGGCGAGTACACCCTCACGGTGACGCAGGACGTGCCGGCCGACGCCGAGGGCGTATCGACCGCCGACGCCGAGCAGCTCACCGCATCGACGACCTTCACGGTCGGCGACCCGGACGACACCCCGGTGCCGACCCCGACGGATGACGCCGACGCCGACTCGAGCGGCACCGACGGCAACGCCGACTCGAGCGGCGACGACGGCACGGCCGACTCCAGCGGCAGCGCCGACGACGGCGCCGCGGGGAACGCCGACGGCGGGAACGGCGACGACCAGGCCGACCAGGACGGTGATCTGGCCCAGACGGGTGCTGACAGCAACCTGATCTTCGGCCTCCTCGCCGCTGCGGCCGCCGCGATCGCACTCGGTGCGACCGCCCTGGTGATGCGCCGCCAGCGCAAGGCGTAGCCTCCCGGCTCGCCGAGACGGCCCGCATCCGAGTGATCGGATGCGGGCCGTCCGCCGTTTCCCGGCCGTTGTCCTTCCCGGCCGTTGTCCGCGGTCTGTCGGGCCCGCCCGCGGTCTGTCGGGTCTCGCGCTCGGCCCGGGATGCCGCCCGCGGTCCCAGCCCACCTCCGCCACAGATGCGTCGCAGTTTGCGGTTAAGGGGGTTCCAGAACCGCGATCTGTGACGCATCTGAGTGAGGGGACAGCCGACGACGGGCGTGTCCGTCCGGTGCTGCGGGCGCGTGCTCACGAGCTACCGGCGCCCGGCCACGGCACGCCACGATGCCGGGTGTCCGGGCTCCGGATCGCTGCGGTGTCCGGCTTCCGGGGCAGGGCCGCCGCCCCTACACACAGATGCGTCGCAGTTTGCGGTTATGGATGCTTCAGAACCGCGATCTGTGACGCATCTGTACGAGGGATCCGGCGAAAGGGGTGAGTCCTGACGTGTCGATGCGCGCCCCTGGACCGGACCGACGAATGGAGCGAGCGACCCGGCCGGTGAGTGTGCGCTCCGGGGCTGCAGCCCAGATCGTCGGTTTGCCGGTGAGCCGCGATGCTGGGTTCTAGGTTCTAGGTTCTAGGTTCTAGGTTCTAGGTTCTAGGTTCCGGTTCTGGGTGCTGGGGTCAGGGGTTTGGGGCCTCGGACTCCGGACCCCGGACTCCGGACCCCGGACTCCGGGCCCCGCACCGTCATGGCTCCCGCGGTCCCGGGGCTCCGCGGCGCGAGTCGTCGACCGCTTGGGGCGACTTGTCCACAGATGCGTCGCAGTCTGCGGTTATGGGGATCGCAGAACGACGATGTGCGACGCATCCGCGCGCCGCGAGGCATCCGGGGAATGGGTGGCCCGTTCGGTACGCTGAGCGCTATGAGTGAGCGTCCTGGCAAGCCGAGCCCTGCCGTGTACCGGCGGCGCCGTCTCGTCGCGCTGCTCGTGCTCATCCTGCTCGTGCTCGGCATCTGGTGGCTGGTGAGCGCCATCGTCGGACTGTTCTCGGGCGGCGAGGATGCTGCGGAGCCGGCCCCCACGCCCGTGGCCACCGAATCCGCTCCCGCCGAGACACCCGAGTCCACATCGGCGCCGGAGGAGACCGAGGCCTCCGGGGAGGACGGCGCCGAAGAGCCCGAGGCGACGCCGGAGGTATGCACCGAGTCGGACGTCACGGTCACGGCCGTCGTGGACGCGGAGGCGTACGGCCCCGAGGAGTCCCCGCAGTTCTCAGTGGAGCTGATGAACGAGTCCGACCAGCCGTGCATCATCGACATCGGCACCGCCTCGCAGGTGTACACGGTCATGTCGGGGGAGGACACGATCTGGGTGTCCACGCACTGCCAGACGGATGAGCAGACCCAGGTGGTGGAGCTCACGCCGGACAAGAAGGTCACGGCCCCCGCATTCGAGTGGTCGCGCGAGCGCTCGAGCGAGGACACGTGTGAGGACGAGAATCGTCCCGAGGCCGTGGCGGACGGCGCCTACTACTACCTCACGGTCAAGGTCGGGGGCATCACGTCGGCACCCGCCTACTTCGCCCTCGTCTGATCGCAGCGCGGTGCCTGACCGTGTCACGGGATCTTAACCGGATCGTGTCCCGATATTCCTGTCGTTCCGCGGATCCGGCCCGTATGGTGGATGGCGCCGAGGTTCTCCGACGTTGAGGAGGCATCGTGATCATCTGGAATGTGGTGGGGCTGGCCGCGCTGCTGGCGCTGTTCGCGCTGTGGTTCGTGGTGATCAAGCAGATCTGGGATCGCAACCGCAAGGACGAGGCGAAGCTCATCGTGTGGATCGCCTTCGTCGTGCTCGCACCGTTCTTCGGCGCGTTCTGCTGGCTGCTGTGGGACAACTGGCTGCGGGAGAAAGCCCAGCAGGACTTCTGACAGGGTACGGTCCTCGGCGGGCCCGCCCAAGACCCTAAGATCTTCGCCGCCTGTGCGCGGCACGCTGGCTGCGGTTGCGGCTGCGGTTGCGGTTGCGGTTGCGGTTGCGGTTGCGACTTCGGCTTCGGCTTCGGCTTCGGGGCGTGGATACGGAAACGGTCCGACGCTCCGTCATAGGCTCGGGAGAACACGATTCAGATCGCCGGTCGCTCCGGCCGTTCCGGCTGTTCGATTCGCCCGGGAGAAGCCATAGGTCCGGAAGAACACCATCGGGATCGTCGGTCGCTCCCGCGGTTCCCGGCACTCCGCCGCCAGGACGAAAGCGCCTCAACGGCCGATGAGTGCGAGGTCGAGCGCCTCCCGCACGGTGCCGAGCGCCGAGCCGATCGGATGCTGGTATCCCAGCCTGGCGGCCTCGCTCACGCGCAGCCGCTCGGAGGTGATCCCGCGGATCTCGCCGACGAGGCTGACCTCGCCGAACACGACGGCCCGCGAGATGACGGGCTTCTCGGAGACCGCGCTGGCCACCGCGATGGCGATCGCGAGGTCCGCCGAGGGATCGGAGAGCTTGGCGCCGCCGCTCGTCGAGACATAGACATCCCATCCGGCCATCTGGAAGCCGCAGCGCCGTTCGAGCACCGCGAGGAGCATCGCCACGCGGTTGCCGTCCACGCCGCTCACGACGCGGCGCGGGTTCGGTGCCTGGGTCTTCACGACGAGCGCCTGGATCTCCACGGGCAGGGCTCGCTGCCCCTCCATCGCGATCGTCACGCAGGATCCGGAGGTGGGCTGATCGCGATCGTTGATGAACAGCGAGGACGGGTCCGGCACCTCGTCCATGCCGTCGCCGGTCATCTCGAAGCAGCCGACCTCGTCGGTGGGGCCGTAGCGGTTCTTCAGCGTGCGCACGAAGCGCAGCGCGGTCTGCCGGTCGCCGTCGATGTGCGCCACCACGTCCACGAGGTGCTCGAGCAGCCGGGGCCCCGCGACGTTGCCGTCCTTGGTCACATGGCCGACGAGGATGGCGGGCATGTCGCGCTCCTTGGCGACGCGCACCATGGCGGAGGAGACCGTGCGCACCTGGCTCGGCTGGCCGGCCAGCGCATCCACCTCGGAGGAGGAGACGGTCTGCACCGAGTCGAGGATGAGCAGGGCCGGCTCGACCTCCTCGATGTGGCCGAGGATGGTGCCGAGATCGGTCTCGCTCGCGAGGTAGAGGGTGGGCTGCAGCGCGTTGGTGCGTTCGGCGCGGATGCGCACCTGGTTCACCGACTCCTCGGCGCTCACGTAGAGCACGCGGGCTCCGGTGGCGGCGATGCGGGAGGCGACCTCGATGAGCAGGGTGGACTTGCCGACGCCCGGCTCGCCCGAGAGCAGGATGGCCGCGCCGGGCACGATCCCGCCGCCCAGCACCCGGTCGAACTCGCCGATGCCCACGGGGAGGTGCTTCGCATCCACTCCCGAGGCCTCGGTGATGGGGCGGGCCTTCGTGACGGGCTTGGACGAGGTGGCGTGGAAGGCGACGCCCTTGGTGGTGCCGGTCTCCTCGATCGTGCCCCAGGCCTGGCATTCGGGGCAGCGGCCGACCCACTTCACGACTTCGTTCCCGCACTCGGTGCAGGCGTAGGCGGGCTTGCGCGTCTTGGACTTCGGAGGCATGCAGCAAGCGTATGCCGTGCCACCGACATCGACGGTGCCGCGGTGCGCTGATGCGGATGCCGAGTGCCGCGCGGGATGCGAACGGCGCGCGCGCAGGTCGGAGCGGTGCGGGTCCCGGGGCCGGGATTTGCGCGACGGGATGCGCATGCGTATATTTGTCCCCGGTGACGTGTCCGAGCGGCCGAAGGTGCGACACTCGAAATGTCGTGTGGGGGCGACTCCACCGTGGGTTCAAATCCCACCGTCACCGCCAGCGAACACCCCCGGGAAACCGGGGGTGTTCTTCGTTTCCCGGAGTCGGGCTCCACGGAAAGCGGAACGGCGCCTCCCTCGGTTCGAGCTCGCACCAGCACGGCTCGGAGCCGGACCGCTAAGGCAGGCGAAGAGGTCCGTCGATGGGAACTCGGAGGCGCCCGGCGCTACGATCGGCTCCGAAGACCGAGAGAAGGAATGCATGCACCCGAACCGAGCCTTCGCCACCGCCGGAATCGCCCTCACCGCGCTGCTGACGCTCTCCGCGTGCGCGGCGGAATCCGATCCGCCCGCCCCGTCGTCGACGACGGCCACCGAGGCGCCGATCCCAGCGCCGGATCCGATCGAGACCGAGCCGTCGGCTGAGACCGAGGCGCCTGCGGAGACGCCGTCGCCGGCCGAGACCGAATCGCAGGAGTCCGGCTCCGAAGCCGTCAACGGCTCGTGGTGCGATGTCGACGGGAGCACGTGCTTCGAGGTCGAGCTGCCGGACGTGACGTACGAGGACGGCAGCACGTACGACATCACGGCCCACGACTCGCCCTGGGATCACGGGAACGGCGTGTACGAGTACGCGATGATCGACGCCCCGCTGGGCACCTACTATCCGGCGGGCGTGCCGCTCGAGGGCTACGACGACTCCAAGGGGGCCGACCCCATCGACGAGGACCGCATCTGGAACTCGCAGAATGGTCTGCTCGCGGTCCGTCAGTAGGCCGGCCGCACTCGAGGCGGCTGAGCGAGGTGCGGCGGATGCGGTCTCGCTCGGCCTCCGCATTCCGGTTTTCCCCCGCGCGGCGGGCTCGCGCGAGCTGCTTGAATCGGGGGTATGAGGAACGCGCCGGCCCGGATCACCACGCTCGTCGCATGCGCCGCGCTCGCGGCCGGACTCGCCGGTTGCGCGCAGGGAGAGGCCGAGGCGGAGGACGACGCATCGCTCGGTGACGTCGTCGAACGATTCGATTCGATGACCTCGATCCCGGGCGAGCCGCAGGGGGATACCGTCGTCGAGGCGCAACAGGCGGGCACGCTCTGGCTGCTGACGCGCCGGGACGAGGTCGGCGCCGCGTCGCCCGCCGACTGCTCGATCGACGGAGCCGGCCTTGACGATCCTTCCGAGGATCTCAACACCCCCGAACCCGATGACTTGGGAGCGCCCGGCGACCCGCAGACCATGTTCGCCTTCGCGGAGGCGCCGATCGACGAGGCGGGGGAGGTCATCCTCTCCTGCGACCTCGAGGTGGATGCGCTGCTCCTGCTCTTCGAGCCGGAGGGCTAGGAGCGCATCCGTCAGCCGCTGGCGTCGTCCCGGGAGAGGACGCGGATGCGGACCGGGCACTGCCAGGTCCGGGAGCGGCGCGACTGGAAGTGGGTGCGACTGGGGTGTATAGCGGTGCCGAGTCGAATAGTGCGATGGCGCTGCTCTTGCTCCCCGAGCGGCAGGAGCGGGAACACCTCCGGCTAGGGGCAGGCGAGGATGCGGTTGCGCGCACGGATGAGGGTGGGTGCCATCCGTAGTTGAGCCGGGGAAGTGGACGCGGCTGGGACGCATAGCGGCGGCGAGGCGAATAGTGCGCTGGCGTGGCTATGCATCCCATCGAAACACTCTCGACGGGGCGGACCAGCCGAGGGGGGCGAGGCCCCCGCGAGCCCGCCGGGACGCGAACGCGCGGCACCGCGCCCGGCCCGTCGGAGGGATCCGGCGGACCGGGCGCGGCGCCCGCCCGTGCGCTATGCCCCGAGCACCTCCTCGAGCCGCGCGTAGCTCTGCTCCATGCCGTCGGCCATGCCGGTGGCGAGGATCGTCTCGCGGGTGTCCGCATCCGGGTAGGTGATGAGGAGCGCCATGAGCGTGCCGCCGTCGACGGCGGTGAGCGTCATCTCGTTCCGCATCGAGGGCCCGTCCATGCCGATCATCGCCTCGGTGAGTACCTCGCGGTACGGCGGGTCGATCTCGAGCAGCTCGCCGGTGAACCCGAACCGCTCGGAGCCGTCGCCGCCCTCCTGCTCCCATTCGTAGCGGTACGTGTCGCCCACGGCCTCGGCGACCTCGCAGACGGGCATGACCCAGCCGTCGGGGCCGAGCTGCCAGCGGCGCAGCAGGTCGGGATCGTGGTGGGCGCGCCAGACCTGGTCGATGGTCCCGCGGATGACGCGGCTGATGCGCACCCGGTCGTCGTCGATGAGCTGCACCTCGGTGCCGCGGCCCGCGGCGAAGGACGCGAGGTCCTCGAGCACGGCGTCGATCTGCGACATGGCCGCGACGGTGCCCTCCTCCATGCCCATCTCGAGCAGCTGCTCGAGCTGCTCGAGCGAGCCGAACCACGTCGTGGTGGTGAGGCGGGAGCCGTGCTCGGTCTCGCTGAACGCGAAGACCATGCGCATGGTCGGCATCTCGGTGTTGGGCTCGCCGTCGGGTCCGGCGAAGCCGTCGATCACCTCGAACCCGCGACCCTCGTCCACGGCGAGGAACTCCCAGAAGCCCCCGTGCTGAGAGCCGTCCGGCCCGGTCATCCGGTACTTCGAGCGGCCGCCGACGTGCATGTCGTGCCGCAGGAACGTCGCGGGGAACTCCGGCGGGCCCCAGAACCGCTCGATCTGGCGCGGGTCGGCGTAGGCGTCCCAGAGCCGGCGGACGGGGACGGGGAAGTCGGCGACGATGGTCATGGTGAGTGCGTCGAGGTCCTTCTCGACGGAGGTGATGGGCATGATGTGCCTTTCGGTCGGCGGCGCGGGATGCGCCGGGTCAGTCTTCGGCGAGCAGCGCGTCGAGGCGCGCGATGCGGCCCCGCCAGATCTGCTCGTATCGGGTGAGGAGGCGCTGTGCGCGCCGGATGGTGTCGGGTTCCCCGCGCACGCGACGCTCCCTCCCGGCGGTCCGCTTCGTCACGAGTCCCGCCTGCTCGAGTACCGCGACGTGCTTCTGCACGGCCGCGAACGACATGTCGTAGGTCGCCGCGAGCTGCGACACCGTTGCCTCGTCCTCGAGGGTTCGGCTGAGGATGTCGCGGCGCGTGGCGTCGGCGAGGGCCCGGAAGATCCGGTCGACCTCGTCGTCGGTCAGCTCGATCTCAGTATGTACAACCATTTGGTTGTACATTAGACCGCGGGGCGGCCCCGGTCAACCCCCGACCGGGATGCGGCGCGCATCTGCCAGCGGATGCCCAGCCGCACCCGATCCCGGACCCGGCGACGGCCAGGTCGCATCCGTATCCTCGTACGGGACGGCGAGCGCGCCCGCCCGGGCGCAGGCAGGGGGAGTGCGGATGAAGACCTACGACGCGGTCGTGATCGGCGCGGGGATCAACGGCATGGTCGCGGCCGCCGAGCTCGGGATGGCCGGGCTCGACGTCGCGCTCGTGGAGCAGAGCGACCGGCTCGGGGGCTTCATCGACTCCGGCGAGCTCACGCTGCCCGGCTACACCCACGACACCTACTCCTCCTGGCATCCCCTCTTCGTCTCCGGCGGCGCCTACGCCGTCCTCGGCGAGGAGCTCGAGGCGCGCGGCCTCGAATACGCCAACACCGACGGCGCCCTCACCGGCAGCATCGCGGCCGGCGGCGCCGCGGTCGCGTACCGGGATGCGGAGCGCACCGCCGCGGAGTTCGCCGATGCGCGGGACCGCGACGCCTACCTCGCGATGCTCGCCCAGATGGACGAGCGCGCCGGGCTCGTCTTCGGCCTGCTCGGCTCGGAGCTGCGATCGCCGGCGGCCGCGAAGCTCGCGCTCGGCGCGCTCCGCACCGAGAAGGTCAAGGGCATGCTCGCCATCGCCCGGGACTCGCTCATGAGCGGCCGGGCGTTCGGCCGCGACCGCTTCCTCGGCGCCGAGGCCGACCGGCTCTGGGCGCCCTGGCTGCTGCACGCCGGGCTCTCGCCCGACAGCGCCACGGGCGGCATGATGATCCCCGTGCTCGCCGCCTCCATGCACGGCTTCGGGCTCCCCGTGGTGCGGGGCGGCGCGAAGCGGTTCGTGGCGGCCTTCGAGCGGCTCCTCGAGGATCACGGCGTCGAGGTGCTCGTCGGGCATCGCGCCGAGCGCATCACGGTCGAGGGTCGCTACGCGAACGGCGTGCTCACCGACCACGGCTGGATCGAGGCCCGCCGCGCGGTGCTCGCGAGCGTCGCCCCGCAGGCGCTCTACGGCACTCTGCTCAAGGACACGCCCGTGCCCGCGAGGGTGCGGGAGCAGGCGCGCAGGTTCCGCTCCGGCCGCGCCGCGATGCAGCTCCACCTCGCGCTCGACGCGCCCCTCGAGTGGGCGGACGAGCGGTTCCGGGACGTGCCGCTGGTGCACCTCAGCGACGGCTCGGGCAGCACCGGCATCGCGTGCGCGCAGGCGGATGCGGGGCAGCTTCCCGCCCAGCCGACCGTGGTGGTCGGGCGCCAGCATGTGCTCGATCCGTCCCGGGTGCCGGAGGGCAAGGGCTCGCTGTGGCTGCAGCTCCAGGAGGTGCCGTGGCGGCCGATCGCCGACGGGGCCGGGGAGATCCCCGTCGACGGCACTTGGAGCGCGGAGACGACGCGGCGCTACGTGGATCGCGTGCTCGCCAGGGTCGAGGAGCACGCCCCGGGCCTGCGCTCGAGCATCCTGCACACCACGGTCATCACGCCCGAGGACCTCGCGGCGGCGAACCCGAACGCGGTCCACGGCGACCCCTACGGTGGCTCGATGGAGCTCGACCAGAACCTGCTCTGGCGTCCGCTGCCCGACTCAGGCGCGCACACCACGCCGATCGGCTCGCTCTTCCACATCGGGGCGTCCACCCACCCCGGCGGCGGGCTCAGCGGCGGCGCGGGCCACCTCGCCGCCCAGCAGGTGCTCTCGGCGCGGGAGCGGCGGACGCTCGGGGCGTAGACGGGCGCAAGCGCTTCGCCGTAGCATACTCATATGCCCGCCTTCATCAGCCGCCTCGATCGGATCACTGTGGACCCGTTGATCTGTCATGGCGCCCCTACGATCCGCGGGATGCGCATCCGTGTGCAAGATGTCCTGGAGCTCTTGGCATCGGGCATGGGATACGACGAGATTCTCGCCGACTATGAGGAGCTGGAGCACGACGATATCCTCGCCGCGCTGGAGTATGCCGCCCTCGATTCCTCGGCGCGGATGCAGCGTCGTATCGCCTGACTGCGGGATACAGGCGATTGCGTGCTCGATCGGCAGCAAGCGCGCCGCGCACTGTTCTTCGTATGAGCAATACCAGGTTCCTCGTGGACCAGCAGCTGCCTCGGACGCTGGCCGTCCATTTGACGAGATGCGGTCATGAGGCGAAGCATGTCAAGGACTATCCCGGCGGTGCGACGCTTGCGGATACGGAGATCGCCCGAATCGCCGACGGCGAGCAGCGGATCGTCGTGACGAAAGACGAGGATTTCCGCGTTTCGCACTTGCTGGGCAAACCTCCCGAGCGGCTCCTGCACGTTACGTGCGGCAATATCTCGACCCGCGACCTGCTCTTGCTGTTCGATCAGCATCATGCCGAGCTCGTCGCAGCGATCGAGCACTACCGCTATGTCGAGATCGACCGGCCCGGCGTCATCATCCACGATCCGAGTTGAGGCGTGAGCCGAGATCATGTGAGCGGTGCTGACCGCATATATCGAATGCAGGTTCACGAGTCGGCGCCTAAGCACGGCATCGCCCCGGAGGACTCGAGGCAAGCGACCGAACGGCCGTAGGCGGATCGACCGTCCCGGCCATCCATCTGAGCGGAGAGCGGGCGGATTCACCGCCGGCTCACCCGCGGGGCCGCCGCGATCCCGATACGCTCGGGATCGACGGCCGCACCCGGCGGTCCCGACCCGATCGGAGCGAACTCATGGACGAGCGCACCGGGCCCAGGCCCGACTCCTGGAACGAGATCCTCCGGGATCAGATCGACTGGCACTGGACCCATCAGCTGCGCGGGCGGCTCGCCGGGCTCACCGACGAGGAGTACTTCTGGGAGCCGGTGCCCGACTGCTGGAGCCTGCGGCCCCGGGGCACGAGCCGAGCGCCGATCACCGGCGGCTCCGGCGCGCTCGAGATCGAGTTCGCCGCGCCGGAGCCGGTGCCCGCGCCGTTCACCACCATCGCCTGGCGGCTCGGGCACATCGTCGTGGGCATCCTCGCGGTGCGGAACGCGACGCACTTCGGCCGCGAGCAGACCGACTACTTCGCGTTCGAATACGCGGAGACGGCGCAGCGGGCGCTCGAGCAGGTGGAGGAGGAGCTGGCTCGCTGGCAGGAGGGCGTCGCCTCGCTCGGCGAGGAGGGGCTCGCGAAGCCGTGCGGCGAGGGAGACTTCGCGGACTGGCCCATGTCGGCGCTCGTGCTGCACATCAACCGCGAGCTCATCCACCACTTCGCCGAGATCGCCCTGCTGCGGGATCTCTACCTCCAGCGCCCCGCCGACGGTTGAGCGGAGCGGCGTCTGGGAGCCCGGTCAGGCCGCGTGCGTACGATCGGCGGAATTTCGACGAGTAGGGAGGCCTCATGGGTACGACGGACGAGTTGAGCAGGGAGCAGGTCCTCGAGATCATGCGCGGCGAGCAGATCCTCATGCTCTCCACCGCGACGAAGGAGGGCAAGATCGTCTCGCATCCGATGACGGCGCAGGCGGTCGACGACGACGCCGTCGCGTGGTTCTTCATCGGGCTGCAGGGCGATCAGGCGGATGCGATCCGGGAGAATCCGCAGGTGAACCTCGCCTTCGCGGAGACCGGGTCGTGGCTTTCGGTCGCGGGCGCCGCCGACTTCGTGGACGACCGCGCCAAGGTCGAGGAGCTCTGGGACGGCCAGGTCTCCTCGTACTTCGACGGCGGCAAGGACGACCCGAACCTCGGCCTCCTCAAGGTCACGCCCGAGTCGGCCCAGTTCTGGGGCGTCGAGGGCAACAAGGCGATCGCGGCCGTGAAGATCCTGGCCGCCAAGATCCGGGGCACCGACGGCCCCGGCACCACGGCGACCGCCGAGCTGTAACGGCGGAAGGCGACGAGGCGCCCGCCCCGGGGAGACCCGGGGCGGGCGCCTTCGCGCGATCAGTCCGCGGCCAGCGCGGACTCCACCGCCTCGCCGATATCTAGCAGCCGCCGGTCGTGGAACCTGCGGCCCTGCAGCGTGACGCCCACGGGCAGCGCCCCGCCCGGCACCGGCGCGGGCAGCGTGAGCATCGGCGCGCCGAGCACGGTGCCGCTGCCGAGGCGGCTCGTGTAGAGCCCGAACACGGGCTCGCGCCGGCCCAGGTGCTCCACCGTGTCGTCCTCGCCGATCAGCGGCGCGGGCGCGGGCGCGCTCGGGAAGAGCAGGGCGTCCGCGCCGAGCTCGTCGAGGAGGCGGTGATACGTCCGGCGCGCGTCGATCACCGCGCGGATCGAGCGCCCGTAGACCTCGCCCGAGGTCGGCGCCGCGAGCTCCGCCTCGAGGATCGCGCGGACGTCCGGGCTCAGCGTGCCCGCCACGAGCCGCTCGAAGGCCTCGTCGGGAGCCTCTCCCAGGGCAGTCGCGGCCGCCAGCCCGAGGAGGCGGCGCGACTCCCACAGCGTGATCGGCATCTCGGCCGGCGCGGTGAGCCCGAGCACCGGCGCGAGGTCCGCCTCGATCAGCTCGACCGCGCCCTCGAGCCGGTCGAGCGCGTCGCGCAGCGCCGTCTCGACGCGGGGGTCGAGGTCGTCGAGGTACTGCTTCGGGAGCCCGAGCCGGATCGCACCGGCGGGGTGCGCATCGGTCTCGTGCGTGACCAGCGCATCCGCGCGCCGCGCATCCGCCACGCTCCGGGCGAAGACGCCGAGGGTGTCGCGCGTCCACGAGAGCCCGACGCTGTCGGCGGTGGGCCAGCGGCCGGTGCTCGGGCGCAGGCCGACGACGCCGCACAGCGCGGCGGGCAGCGAGACGGAGCCGCCGGTATCGGTGCCGACGGCGAGGTCGACGAGCCCGGCCGCCACGGCCGCGGCGCTGCCGCCCGAGGAGCCGCCGGCCGAGCGATCCGGATGGCCCGGGAGCCGGACCGGGCCGAACGCGGCGTTGTTCGAGGTGATGCCGAAGGCGAGCTCGTGCATGTTCGTCGTGCCGACGATCCGCCCGCCGCCCGCCCGGAGCGCGGCCACGACCGGCGAGTCCGCCGGCGACACGTGCCGCTCCAGCACCCGCGACCCGGCCGAGAGCCGGAACCCGGCGACGGCGACGTTCGCCTTCACCGCGAGGTCGAAGCCGGCCGGCGCATCCGCGCCCCGTTCCCGTGCGACGCGGCCGTCCGGTGCGCTGCCGCCCGCGGATGCGGCGCGTTCGGTGAAGACGCCGAGGTCGTCCGGCGCGTCGTCCTGGTCGGGTCGGGCGGTCATGCGGAGATCTCCTCGAGGGTCTTGTTCTTCGTGGACGGCGCGAGGAAGTTCACGAAGGATGCGGCGAGCAGGAAGGCCACGAGCCCCAGCATCGTCCACAGCAGCGACAGCTGGCTGAGCACCGGGACGAGCAGGAACACGCCGAGCCCGGCGCCCGCGTGGCCGATGCTGTCGGCGAGCGCGTAGGCCGTGGTGCGCGAGCGCGTGGGGAAGCTCTCGGCGGTGAGCGCGTACTGCGCGGGCACCCAGAAGTTCTGCCCGAAGAACAGCACGATCGCGCCGATGAACACGACCACCGGCGAGGAGCCGCCGGCGACCACGAGCAGGATGCCGATGATCGTGATGACGGTGCCGATGAGCATCCAGTACTTGCGCTCGAGGTGGTCCACGACCTGGCGGGCGACGAGCGCGGCGGCGATGAAGCCGATGAGCCCGACGGCCGAGAAGATCCCGGCCTCGCCGATGGTGTAGCCCTGGCGGACGAGCACGGAGGTGAACGCGCCCGAGAAGCCGTAGATGGTGACGTACGCGAGCAGCCAGGCCACGCTCAGCGTGGCGAGGCGCCCGAGGTACTTGCGCGAGCTGAACAGCTCCTTGATCGCGGCGAGCACGCCGGCGTTGCTCGCGGGCTCGACCATCGCCTCGGGGTCGACCGGCAGCAGCGGGAGCCGCCGGGTGGCCCGCTCCTCCATGCGGTCGATCACGCGGTCCGCCTCCTCGAGCCGGCCGCGGTCGGCGAGCCAGCGCGGCGACTCCGGCAGCGCCACGCGCAGCAGCAGGGAGAACACCGCCAGGATCGCGCCGATGCCGTACACCCAGCGCCAGCCGGAGTCGAAGGACTCGGAGGCGGCCGCGAAGGGCAGCCCGTCCGGCCACGGCGTCGCCGGCGTGGTGAGCAGCAGGCCGAGCCAGACGCCGAGCGCCGAGCCGAGCGCGGCCATGATGAACATGGTGCTCGTGTACCGGCCCCGCAGGCGGCGCGGCGAGATCTCGTTGATGAACACGTTGATGATGGCGAGGTCGGCGCCCACGCCGATGCCCGTCACGAAGCGGGAAGCGGCGAAGTGGAACTCGTCGGGGGAGAGCACCGAGTAGAGCGAGCCGACGCCCGTGATCAGCATCGAGATGATGAGCATGCTGTGGCGGCCGAACCGGTCCGAGAGCGGGCCGAGCGTGAGCGCGCCCACAGCGTAGCCGACCAGGCTCACGAAGATCGGCAGCCCGACGAACTGGTCCGGACCCGAGGCGGCGCACGCCTCGATGATCTGCAGGCAGGTCTGCGCGAACGAGACATTGATGTTGAAGATGTCGTACTGCACGAAGAGCATCCCGAGCCCGATCGTGAGGACGGACGTGGCGCTCAACCCCCACTTCGGGAAGCGGTCGATGCGGCTGAGCACGCCCGCCCTGGTGAGCGGGGCATTCGATGGGGTGTCTGTCGACATGGCGACTCCTTTGTTCCATGCGAGTGAGGACGTGGTACTCGAGTCTTGCGAACACGGGCGCCGGCGACGATCGTCAATAATGATGAGGTGCGGCCCGCCCCTTTACGCGCCCGCGCGGGCGCACAATACTTGATCCATGAACGACGCGAAGAGGCTCGACGGCGAGCTGATCGAGCTGCTCCTGGAGGGGCCGCCGAGCGACGAGCATCGCGCCCGGCTCGGCCAGCTCCTGCTCGACCTCTTCCGCGCCGACGTGTTCGTCTCCTACACCGCCGACGAGACGGGCCCGTATGCGCGGCCCATCGCCGTGAACGGGGCCGACGACCTCCTCTCCGCCTACGACGAGCACTTCCGCAGCGTGGACTGGCTGACGCCGCAGCTCTGCAACCGGCGCCGCGCGACGGCCGTCGTCTTCCCCGAGCGCAAGATGGACGAGTTCGTGCACGACTTCCTGCGCCGCCGCGACATGTACTTCGGCATGAACTACTTCCCGCAGTCGCCGGGCGCGGGCTCGATCGACCTGCGGCTCTGGCGCAGCCCCGACCGCGGGCCCTTCGAGGGCGGGGACGTGCTGCACCTGCAGCGGGTCGGCGATCTCATCCAGCGCCTGTGGCCCTCGGCGGCCGAGACCGGCATCGAGCTCACCAAGCGCGAGCACGAGGTGGCTCGGATGCTCACGCTGGGGATGAGCGACAAGGAGATCTGCCACTCGCTCGACATGGCGCTGAGCACGCTCCGCACCCACCTGCGCAGCATCTTCCACAAGACGGCCTCGCCGAGCCGGGCCGCGGCGGCGCACTGGTACCGCAACGCCTACTCGCGGTGAGCGCGGGCCTCAGGGCAGGAACGCGCCGCGCCCCCGCGAGCGCACGATCTCCTTGCCGAGCGGCATGAGCGCCACCGGCACGAGCTTGAAGTTGGCGATGCCGAACGGGATGCCGATGATCGTGATGCAGAGCAGCACGCCGGTGACGATGTGCTCGATCGCGAGCCAGAAGCCGGCGAAGACCACCCAGACGATATTGCCCAGCAGCGAGCCGAGGCCGCTCCTGGGGTGCTGCACGACCTCGCGCCCGAACGGCCACAGCGCGTAGCGGCCGATGCGCGCGGCGGCGATGCCCCAGGGGATCGTGATGATGAGCACGCACATGATCAGGGCCGCCAGCATGTAGCCGAGGAACAGCCAGAAGCCCGCGAGGACGAGCCAGATGATGTTGAGCAGCAGCCGCATGCCCTCATCCTGCCAGAGCATCCGGCGCGATCGTGCCGCGGGCCGGACGGGTGGGATGGAATGTGGGAATGTGTGGGTTTTTGTTGTTTCCCACATCGGTTCGGGGTAGGCTGGCCGCAGGCGACGCGGAAGTCGCCTCGATACGAGCAATGGAGCGCGGAATAATGCACGCCACGGAGCGCCACGACCTCATCGCGGGTCGCCTGCGGGAGCAGGGAAGGGTCCGCGTCGCCGCGCTTGCGCGCGAGTTCCGGGTCACCGAGGAGACCATCCGCCGCGACCTCACCTTCCTCGAGCACTCCGGCAAGGCCACCCGCGTCCACGGCGGAGCGGTCCCGGTCGGCTCGGGATCCACCATCGAGTCCACGCTCAAGGCGCGGATCGAGCAGCACGCCGAGGCCAAGCGCGCGATCGCCGAGCACGCGCTCGCGTTCATCCCGGCCGGCGCATCCGTCTTCCTCGACGCGGGCTCCTCCACGCTCGCCCTCGCGCGGCTGCTCGCGGCCCGCGGCGAGCACGACCTCACCGTCCTCACCAACTCCATCCCCGCCGCCACCGCCCTCAGCGAGGCGGGCCGGGAGCTCGAGGTGGTCGGCGGAACGCTGCGCGGCATCACGCGCGCGCTGGTCGGCCCGGATGCGGTGCAGAAGCTGCAGTCGATGCGCTTCGACCTCGCATTCCTCGGCACGAACGGCGTCTCGGTGTCGCACGGGTTCAGCACCCCGGACCAGCTCGAAGCCGCCACGAAGCGCGCGATCGTCCGCTCCGCGCGCCGAGCCGTCGTCCTCGCCGACGGATCGAAATTCGAGCGGGAACTCGTCCACCGGTTCGCCGCACTCGAGGAGGTCGACATGATCATCACCGACGAACAGCCCGCACACGAACTGCGCGAAGCGCTCGACGACGCCGGGGTGGAGGTGAGCCTGCCGTGATCGTCACCGTCACCGCCAATCCGAGCATCGACCGCACGATCGCCGTGGACGGCGCCGTCGTCCGCGGCGAGGTGCACCGCACCGGCGCCCCCGGGGACATCTCGGCGGGCAAGGGCATCAACGTCGCGCGAGCGCTGCGGGCGGCGGAGGTGGAGACCGTGGCGGTCTACCCGGCGCCCGAGGCGCATCCCTTCGCCGCGGGCGTGGCCGCCCTCGGCCTCGACTCGAGGCGGACCCCCGCCGAGGACGTGCGGGTGAACCTCACCGTGGTCGAGCCCGACGGCACCACCACGAAGTTCAACGCCCCCGGCGCCCCGCTCGAGGGCCAGCGCGCGGAGGCGCTCGAGGCCGCCGTGCTCGACCTCGCCGCGCAGGCGGACTGGGTGGTGCTCGCGGGATCCCTGCCGCCCGGGCTGCCGGAGGACTGGTACGTGCGCCTCGTGCCGAGGCTGCGCGAGCTCGGCGCCAGGATCGCCGTGGACACCTCCGGCGCGCCGCTCGCCGCCTTCACAGGGGCCGAGCATCTGCCCGATCTCATGAAGCCCAACGCGCACGAGCTCGCCTCCCTCGTCGGCGGCGACGGCGACCGGCTCGAGGCCGCCGCCGAGCGCGGCGACTTCGCGGAGGCGCTCGAGGCCACCGGCCGGCTCGTCGAGCGGGGCGCCGGCGCGGTGCTGCTCACCCTCGGCGCGGCGGGCGCGGTGCTCGCGACGGCCGAGGGCGCCTGGTTCGCCTCCCCGCCGCCGATCGTGCCCCGCTCCACCGTCGGGGCGGGCGACAGCAGCCTCGCCGGCTACCTCATCGCCCGCGCCCGCGGCGAGGCCGAGCCGCAGGCGCTCCGCCGCGCGGTCGCCTACGGCTCCGCGGCCGCATCCCTCGAGGGCACGGGCATCCCCGTTCCCGCAGACCTCGACCTCGAACGCACGCCGGTGCGCGCGCTCGCCGACTCGAACCCCAGTGACCCGCCCGAACCGGGCGTCGTGAAAGGAACCCCATCATGACCGCAACATCGTCAGGGATCATCACCCCGGCGCTCGTCCAGCTCGATATCGACCTCGGGGCCACGAAGCAGGATGTGATCCGCGAGATGGCCGCGCTCGTGGCCGCGAGCGGCCGCGCCGACGCCGAGGGCCTCGCCGCCGACGCGCTCGCCCGCGAGGAGCAGGGCGCCACCGGCATGGGCAACGGCATCGCGATCCCGCACTGCCGCTCGGCCGCGGTGAAGCAGGCCACGCTCGCCTTCGTGCGGCTCAAGCCCGCGGTCGACTTCGACTCCGCGGACGGGCCCGCCGACCTCGCCTTCATGATCGCCGCGCCCGACGGCGCCCACGACGACCACCTCGTGCTGCTCGCCCGCCTCGCCGGCAAGCTCGTGCACGCCGACTTCCTCGCCGCGCTCCGCGAGGCCACCGAGCCAGAGCAGGTCGTCGCGCTCGTCGAGGACGCGGTCAAGGACTCCGACGCCGAGCCCGCCGCGGGCGCGTCGGCGGATGCGGCGCCCGAGCACGCCGCGGCGCATGCCGCGGAGGGCGGGCCGATCCGCACCATCATCGCCGTGACCGCGTGCCCCACCGGCATCGCGCACACCTTCATGGCCGCCGATGCGATCGCGCAGGCGGGCAAGGAGCGCGGCGGCGTCGAGGTCATCGTCGAACCGCAGGGCTCGAGCGGGTACAAGCCTCTGCCCGCGGCGCAGATCGAGGCCGCGGATGCGGTCATCCTCGCCACCGACGTCGGCGTGCGCGGCCGCGACCGCTTCGCCGGCAAACCCGGCGTGGAGAGCGGTGTGAAGCGCGGCGTGAACGACCCGGCCGGCCTGATCGAGGACGCGCTCGCGGCCATCGACGACCCGAAGGGCCACCGCATCGGCGGTGGCGGCAGCGGCGAGGACGGCGACGGCTCGGGCGGCGAGGGCAACCTCAGCATCGGCAAGCGCGTCCAGCAGGCGCTGATGACCGGTGTCTCGTACATGATCCCGTTCGTGGCCGCGGGCGGTCTGCTCACGGCGCTCGCGTTCCTCCTGGGCGGCTACGAGATCACCAACGAGTTCGAGGACATCCTCGCGAACTCCTCGCTGGCCTCCCTGCCCGACGGCGGGCTGCTCGTCTACCTCGGCGCCGTGTTCGCGGCGGTCGGCGGGCTCGCGCTGAGCTTCCTCGTCCCCGCGCTCTCGGCCTACATCGCCTACTCGCTCGCCGGCCGTCCGGGCATCGCGCCCGGCTTCATCGGCGGCGCGGTCGCCGTGGCGGTGGATGCGGGCTTCCTCGGCGGTCTCGTCACGGGCCTGCTCGCCGGCGCGATCGCGGGCTGGATCGCGAGCTGGAAGACCCCGCGCTGGCTCGCGGGCCTCATGCCCGTCGTGATCATCCCGCTGCTCACCACTGCCGTGGTGGGGCTGCTCATGTACCTGCTGCTCGGCGCGCCGCTGGCGTGGCTCATGCAGGTGCTCACCGACTTCCTCAACGGCCTCACGGGCGGCTCCGCGGTGCTGCTGGGCGTCATCCTCGGGCTCATGATGTGCGTGGACCTCGGCGGCCCGGTGAACAAGGCGGCCTACCTCTTCGCGACCGCCGGGCTCTCGGCAGGCACCGAGTCCTCGATGATGATCATGGCGGCCGTGATGGGCGGCGGCATGGTGCCGCCGCTGGCGCTCGCGCTCGCCACCGCCGTGCGGGGAAGGCTCTTCACCCCGCAGGAGCGGGAGAACGGCCGCGCGGCCTGGCTGCTCGGCGCGGCGTTCATCTCCGAGGGCGCGATCCCGTTCGCGGCCACCGACCCGCTGCGCGTCATCCCCTCGATGATGCTCGGCGGTGCGGTCACCGGCGGCATGATGATGGCCTTCGAGACCACGCTGCGGGCGCCCCATGGCGGCTTCTTCGTGTTCTTCGCGATGGACCCGATCTGGGCGTTCGCGCTCTCGGTCGTGGTCGGCATGATCGTGGCGGCCATCGCGGTGATCCTGCTCAAGCAGTTCACGCGCAAGGCGGACGCGGTGCAGCCCGTCGCCGCGTAGCGGCCCTGTCGGCCGTCGAGAGCGCCGCGCGCCGGGATCCGTTCCCGGGCGCGGCGCTTCCTCGTGCCCGGGGTCCTGGTCTCGGAGTGCTCGCCGTCTGGGCCGTGCCTGTCTTGAGTCTGTTCCTGCTTGGTCTGTGTCTGTCTCGGGTCCGTCCTTGCCCGGGCCCTTCCCTGTCCCGGGTTCGCCCCTGCTTCGGTTCGTTCCGTCCGTGCTTCAGGCCCGTCCCCGCCTCAGGTCCGTCCCTGTCCCGGGCCGTGCCTGCCACGGGTCCGTCCCTGTCCTGGGTTCGTGCTTGTCCTGGGCTGTGCCTGTCCCGGGTTCGTGCTTGTCCTGGGCTGTGCCTGCCTCGGGTCCGTCCCTGCTTCGGGCCGGTCCGTCCGTGCTTCTGGCCCGTCCCCGCCTCGGACCGGCGCCGGGCCGCTTGCAGCGTGGGGGCGCTGTCGGGCCTTCCCGGCGCCGGTGGTTTCTCGGAGCCGGCGACGGTTCCGCGAGGGTCCGCACCCTCCGAACCATCCTCGATCCCTTTCCGCTGTCTTCGCCTCCCTCGGATGCGTCACAGATTGCGGTTATCCGGCACCCATAACAGCAAAGTGCGACGCATCTGTGCAGGCCGGACCGCGTCAGCGTTGACGTGGCGTTCTTCGGTTCCCCTCCATCCCCGGTCGTGGCCGTTCTCCATAGATGCGTCGCACTTTGCGGGTATGCGGCATCCATAACGACAGACTGTGACGCATCTGTGCGGGCTCGATCGTGCCGGAGCCGTTGCGGCGCTCTTCGGCTGGTGGCGGTCCTCGAGCGCGGTCACCTCCACAGATGCGTCGCAGATTGCGGGTATGCGGCGCCCATAGCGACAGATCGTGACGCATCTGTGCGGGCTCGACGGCGTCGGCGCTGACATGGCGCTCTTGGTCCGCGTCCGTCCTTCAGCCGTGGCCACTCTGCACAGATGCGTCGCAGATTGCGGTTATCGGTCACCTATAACGACAGATTGCGACGCATCTGTGCGCGCCCGATCGTGCCGGCCCTGAAGGGTGCCGCTCAGTTCGTGGGCGCCCCCTCGGTCGTGGTCACTCTCCACAGATGCGTCGCAGATTGCGGTTATCGGCCGCCTATAACGACAGAGTTCGACGCATCTGTGCGGGGGCGGCACGTCGCGAGCGCTCGCGGCCGCGGAGGGCCGCTCAGCCCGAGACGCTGAGCTCGGTCACGCGGATCTCGCCGTCGACCTCGGCGAAGTAGACCTCGTCGAGCGACTGCGCCGCCTCGAAGAACTCCTCGCGGGTTACCGTGCAGGTCTGGCCCGTGGGGCAGTGGAACGTGGCGATCTCGGCGCCGAGCGCATCCGCCCTCGCGGTGCCCGTCTGCGGATCCTCGATCGTCCACCGGTACGGATTCGGTTCCGTGAGCGTCGTATCGGTGAAGGTCAGACCGAACACGGCCACCGATCCCGTGAACTCGAGGCTCCCCTCCGTGAACGCGGCCGGGGTCGGGGCGATGGCCTCCGTGGCGAGAGGTCCGCCGTCGACGCGGACCGCGCTCGCCGGAAGGAGGCAGACCCCCTCCTCTCCGCAATCGGCGACGAACTGCTCGAAGACGGGGCCGACTCGTTCCGTGGTCGCGGGGACCGGATCTTCCCACTCCGTATCCAGATCGAACATGCCGACTTCGAGCGTCAGCTCCGGGACGGGCTCGAGCAGGAAATGATCCTCGAAGGCCACGGCGTGCTCGCCGGGCGGCAGGATCCACGTCAGGTTGCTCGGATCTGCCGGGTCGTGGAACCTCGCCCCGGTTTCCACCTGCGCCGGCGCCGCGGGATGGCTGATGCCGTCGATCACGAATCGTGCCCCGACATTCCATGTCGGGATGCGATCCGCCGCAGACCACAGGCCATCCCCCGCATCGCTGACCGTGACTTCGGTCGTGAACGTCTCGCCGAAGCAGGACCCGGTCACCGTGACGATCGCGAGATCCTCTTCGTCGTCCGCGAAGAGGAATTCCGCGACCTTGAGCTGCGGAGTCGTGTCGATGCCCTCCTCGGTCAGCTCGTCGAGCCGTTCCTCGCCCAGATCATCCGCGAGTGCGAGCTGGGCTGCCTGATCCGGGTAGTCCTGCTCGAAGCGATGGAAGTGCGAGGAGAGCGCGTTCGCCTCCGTGTAGTCGCCGTTGCAGAGGTGCCGCACCCATTCGAGCGCGGCTGCCACCGGCGGGGAATCCGGGTCGGGGGCCGCGCATCCGGTCATCCCGATCGCGCCGAGCACCACGCCCAGCAGCGCCCCGGCGCGCTTGCGATTCTGCAGCATCTGGCCCCTCCCGTCCCTGTGAGTCCACCACACGGGCGCCAGCCGAACCATGCCGGAGCGGGCGAATCCTGCCGGAGGCGGAGGAACATCGCCCTGCAGGGGGAGATGCCCTGCGGCGGGCGCCGTCCCGCCGCCAACCTCGCTGGTGCTGGTGCTGAGTGCCGAAAGTCGGATGTTGGATGCCGATGCCGATGCCGATGCCGATGCCAGGTGCCGGGCGCTCGAAGCCCGCCTCAGGCATTCACCGCAGCGCCGGTCGGGGCCGCTCGTTGCGGAACGGGAACCGCTCCGGAGCGCTCCCGGCGCGTCGATGACCGCGCCGACGCATCCGGCCGGGATTAGGAATCGGCGGATGCCCGCCGTCGAGGCCGTCGGGGCAGGAATGAGAGCGCGATCGAGGCGAAGAACGCGATGAGGCCGAGCCACAGCAGGGTCGTGCTGATCGCGCTGGTCGTCGAGTAGCCGATCTCGAACCACCGGCCCACCGCCGATCGCGTGCCGGGGTTCTCGCTATCGCCGAAGTCCTCGACGAATGCCGCGGCGATGGGGAAAACGACGAGGGCGATGAGGCCGAGCACCGCCGAGGGCAGCGGCAGCGACTTCGTCGCCCGGTTCGCCTCGGGGCCCAGCGTGAGCAGGCAGCACATCGTGGCCACCGCGGCGATCGGGATGCCGAAGACGGAGAAGACCAGTCCGCCCCAGGCGACGGTCTGCCCGTAGAAGATCGCCCGTCCGATGACGAGGAAGAAGAGCCCGATCGCCGGGGTGAACCACTGGAACCAGAACATCGCCTGCTGCAGGAGATTCGGCGCGGGATGGCGAGGGCCGGTATGCGTGTTGTCCGAGGTCGCCATCGTCCGGAGTCTACCAAGGGCGCCGGCCGCTACCGCCCCGAGTAGACGACGCCGGGCACCGCGCCGTCGAACATGCCGCTCACGGTCACGAGCTCGAATCCGCGATCGTGCAGCCCGTCCACGATGCCCGGAGTCGCCTCGATCGAGCCGTCGTGGATGGAGTGCATGAGCACGATCGACCCGGCCTCGGGCGTGCCCACCGCGTCCGCCGTGAGCTCCTCCACCGGCGGATCCTCCCAGTCGAGCGTGTCCACGTCCCACAGCACGAGCGGCTGGTCGCAGGCGCCGACCACGGCGTCGTCGAAGGCGCCGTAGGGCGGTCGCACGAGCGTCGGCGCGACGCCGGTGATCGCGGCGATCGCATCCTGCGTTCGGTCGATCTGCTCGCGGATCTCCTTCGGCTTCAGCGTCGTGAGATCGGGATGGCTCCAGCTGTGGTTCGCGACCTCGTGCCCCTCGTCCTGCGTGCGCTGCACGATGTCGGCGTTGCCGGAGACCGAGCTGCCGATGAAGAAGAACGTCGCCACCGCCCCGTGCTCGGCGAGGGAGTCGAGGAGCCCGGCCATCTCGGGATTCGGGCCGTCGTCGTAGGTCAGGGCGAGGCACGCGACCAGGTCGCAGTCGGCGTGCGCGCCGAGCACGTCGGACTGCGGCGGCTGCCACGGGCTGTCCTCGCCGAGCAGCTCGAGCGCCGACCGCCCGGAATCGTTCAGGAACGGCGCGATCGCATCGGGCGCGAAGCGGATGCGGTCGTGGTGCGCCGCATCCTCGCGCCCCGGCAGCGCCTCGAGCTCCGGCGAGTCGAAGCCGCCGGGCACGTCGAGCACGAGCGAGCCGTCGGGTTCGAGCACCCCGGCGGCGAGCGCCGCCCCGAACTGCTCGCGCGCCGCGTCGTCGAGAACCGCGGGCTCGCCGGTCGGCCAGAGCGTGAGGGCGCCGGCATCGACGCGCATCGCCTGCACCGCCTCGTGCCAGAGCGTGTCCATCGCCGCGTCGTCGAGGTCGAGCAGATCTGCCACGCTGTACTCCGCGCCCGTGAGCGCGTCGTAGTAGCTCGTCTCGAGCCGCTCGTCCTCGCCCTCGAGCGTGCGCCAGCGGATGCCGAGCATCCCGCCGCCCGCCGCGACGATCTCGCAGGTCGACACGAGGTCCGCCTCGGTCGCCGTCTCGCGCAGCTCCTCGACGGATGCCGTGGTCGCCCCGGGCGCGCAGCCGCGCGCATCCGGTCCGAGCCCCGCCCCGGCCTCCTGCGCCTGGGGCGCGTACGCGACGCCGCTCGCCGACTCCCGCTGCTCGATGAGGGCCCACTGATGCTGCTCCACGGCCTCGTTGAGCCCGTCCGCGCCGGCCACCTCGGGCCAGCGCAGGTCGACGCCGAGGTCGGTGCTGACCGTGCGGTGCTGCGTCACGCCGTCGAGCTCGGCCGGGTCGATCGATGCGAACCCGATGTCCTCGCCGGCCGCGGCGAGCTCGGAGACGCTCTCGGGGGTCCGCGGGTGCCACTCGGCGTCGGTGGGGATCGGCGCGGCGCACGCGGTGAGCGTCAGGGGCGCCGCGAGGAGCGCGGCGATCCCGAGGCGTCGGGAGCGGCGGATCATGATGCGCGCATCCCCTCGACCAGGTCGGCGAGCTCGCCCAGGTAGGGCGCGAGCTCGCCGTCCGCGCCGACGCGCACCTCGATGAACGGCGCGTCCCCGTCTCCGGCCGGGGCGACGGCGATGAGCATCTCGACGGGGTGGCCGTCGCACGACTCCGCCTGGGCGTCGCCCTCGCGGAGCAGGTGCACCACCTCCGCGCCCGAGGGCGCATGCTCCGTGGAGGCGTGCGCCGTACTCCAGCCGTCCCGCGCGGCGAGTCGTTCGAGGAGGGCGGCCGCATCGGCCGCGGGCTCGGCGGGGGCGACGCAGAGCGCAAGGGCGCCGTCGGGCGTGTGGATCGTGGCGGCATCCGCGAAGGGGCGCCGCTCGAGCGGCCAGTCGGCGGGCACGGGGATGTGCGCGACGCCCGAGTCGGCGGCGAGCTCGATCTCGCGGTCGTGATCGGCGACCGAGACGCTGACCGCGCCGATCGCGACCGGGGTGAGGGTGGTGCCGAGGAGCATCGCGGCACCGAGCAGGAGCAGCGGCAAGGGGCTGCGGCGTCGTCTGCCGTGATGGGCGGGGACGCCGCCGGTGCCGGGCGGGTTTCCGCCGCCGGGGGCGGCTGCCGCGCTCCTGGTCTCCGATGCGGGGGCGGACGCGGAGGCGCTGCGCGAGGGGATCTCGTGGCGGCCGCTCGGCAGCTCCGCCTCGGACGCGTTCTTCGAGCCGCTCATGCGATCCCACCCCCTGCGCAGTCGTGCGGGCATCGCCGGCCTTCTTCGAGGGACGAACCGATGCCGTGCTCGGATGCTATCCGCCTCGGCAGGGCGGCCGCATTGACCGCAGGGTGGAGTTTGCGGGGCGGCTCGAGGATGACGGATGGCCGCCGGCCGCGTGCCGCGTGCCGCGCTGCGGGGTTTCTCGCCCGCAGATGCGTCGCAGATCGTCGTTTTGCTCGCGCCAGAACGACGATCTGCGACGCATCTGTGCGGCACCATCACCGGGGCCGCCGAGGGAAGCGAACGCGGGGAATCCGAGCGCAGCCGAGGCCACCTGAGTACGGGCAGCACGGCCAGAATGCGGGCAGGCGGTCGCAACGCGAGGGCCCGGGCCGGGCACGAGCAAGCGGTCCTGAGCGAACGTGGAGGCGGCTGACCGGGTTCTCGCGGAGAACCGCAGCATGCTGTGACACGGGGCGACGCCGCCCCGACCGATCGACGAAGTCCCAAGCACGACGACTCCAACGAGTGAGGAACCTCGCCATGACCACGAATCCCACGCCCACGGACGAGACCGACGACCGAGTACTCCAGCGCACCGCCGCGCATCTAGCCGAACGATACGACGGCATCTTCAGCCCCGACCTCGTAGAGCGGATCGTCTACGAGTCCTATACGACCCTGCACCGGACCGCCAGGATCAAGACCTACGTCGCATCCCTCGCCGGGAACTTCGCCGAGAGCCGGCTGCGATCGCTCGCCTATTCCAAGGGGCTGCTGCAGCGGCCGCTGCCGCAGGTGCTCTTCGTCTGCGCAGAGAACGCGGGCCGCTCGCAGCTCGCGGCCGCGGCGCTCGCCGGCATCGCCGGGGACCGCGTCGAGGTGCGCTCGGCGGGAGCCCGCCCGGGCGAGGACGTGTATCCCGAGGTGGTCGAGCTGCTGCGCGAGCGCGGCCTGGACGCCGAGCACGCCTATCCGAAGCCGCTCACCGACGACGTGCTCCGCGGCGCCGACTACATCGTCTCCATGCGCAGCGGCGACGAGATCATCCGCTATCCGGGCAAGACCTACCTGGAGTGGGACATCCCGGTGCGCGCCGAGGTGAGCGCCGCGAACGTCGGCAGCGTGTTCGAGGAGGTGGAGCGCCACGTGGCCGAGCTGTGGAGCACGATCGAGGCGAAGGTGGCGGAGGACGAGCCCGACCTGCCGCAGCCGCTCGAGCCCGCCTGATCGCTGGAGCCCGCCTGGTCCCGGCCGCGCCGGTATCCGGCTGCGCGTGCTCCTGACCGCGCGGGCTCTCGCGCTCGGAGCATGGCCCGGCGCAGCCGTGCATTCCACAGATGGGTCGCAGTTCGCGGTTTTGGAGGACCCATAACCGCGAACTGCGACCCATCTGCGTGCCGAACCGCCCGGGCGCGGGCCGCCCGCGGTCAGCCCTCGTCCTCGGCGCGGACGCGCTGACGCTCGCGCTGGCCGTGGGTGAGTCGACGCACATCCGTATCGGAGTCGAACTGGGAGCCGAGCGCACCGGCCACGGTGCCCATCGCGGCGCTGAGCCACGCCACGTCCACGTAGTTCGTGAGCCGCGCCTCCGACTCGAGGACGGTCGACATGAAGCCGGGATCGATGACGACCAGGCCGGCGAGGAAGATGACCGTCGCGAGCACGAGGTACATCGCGAGCACGCACAGCGTGAGCGTGGCGATCGTGGTGGCGTTGTAGAGCATCATCACCGCCCTGCCGCGCCCGAGCGGACCCCGTTCCCAGAGCCCGTTCTTGAGCATGAGCCACGCGACCATCGTCGCGACCGCGAGCAGCGCGATGGACAGGAGACGCGCGGTGGAGAGCGCATCCGCCATCTGCCAGATCGAGTTGTAGAAGATGCCGAACGCGCCCACGGCCAGACCGGCGGCGAGCGCGCTCGAGAGCTTCGGCGCGGTGCGCCACGGCTCGTTCGCCAGCACCATGCCGAGCACGAGCCTGGGCACGCCCACGAGCGAGGAGGCGCGCAGCTCGCGGGCGGCCCCGTCCGCGCCCTCCCGCCATCGGCCTTCGACCCGCGGCGCATCAGCATCGGAGGCGACCGGCGCGGGCCGCAGCTCGAGCACGCAGCCGAGGACGGCGCGCAGCAGCCGGTTGCGCCCGCCCGCGCCGAGCGTCGGGAACGAGACGATGCCGATGCCGGGCTCGCGGATGGCCTCGGCGACGAGCGGCCTGCCCGAGCGGTACCTCGGCACCTCGGTGAGCAGCACCGTCGCGCCGACATCTCCGTACTCGGCGGCGAGCCGTCGGGCGGTCTCGGTGTCGAGCTCGAAGTCGGGATGCATTCGGATCAGCTCGATGCGGTGCCGCACCGAGACGCGCGCGTCGAAGCGGCGCCGCAGCTCGGACTCGAGACGCGGAATCGCGGCCTCGAGCCGGCGGGACGGCAGGCCCGGGTCGGAGACCAGCAGGATGCTGATCTCGGACCCGGGGGAGCGGCTCTGCATGGACGCGGGACGGCTACGGGGCCGTGGCCCCCGCGGCGGCGTCGGCCGCGGCCGGCAGCGCGGCCTCGAGGTGCGCGAGCGCCTCCTCGTCGTGGGCGGAGGAGAGGAACCACGCCTCGAACACGCTCGGCGGCGGGTTGACGCCCGCGTCGAGCAGCGAGTGGAAGAACGCCGGGTAGCGCCAGGACTCCTGCCGCTTCACCTCGTCCTCGTTCCGCGGCGCGGGGGCCCCGAACTCGTCGACGCCCGACCAGCCGAGCGCCGCGCCGTCGCCCATCGCGAACGAGAACAGGTTGCGCACGCGCTGCACCGCGAACGGCAGCCCGACGCGGTCGAACTCGCGCTTGACCGCGGCGACCACCCGGTCGGAGGCCGCGTCCACCGCGCCGTACACCGCGTCGTCGGCGAGACGCAGCGTCGCGACGCCCGCCGCGACCGCGACGGGATTGCCGCTCAGCGTGCCGCCCTGGTAGACGGGACCGTTGGGCGCGAGGTGCTCCATGACCTCGCGGCGGCCGCCGAGGCCGGCGACGGGCATGCCGCCGCCGATGACCTTGCCGAAGGTGAAGAGGTCCGGGGTCCAGCCGCCGCGCTCCTCGTCCTCCTGCTCGCGGCCCCACCAGCCCGCGGGGCCGGTGCGGAAGCCGGTGAGCACCTCGTCGCAGATGAGCAGCGCGCCGTCGTCGTGGCAGATCTCGGCGAGTCCGCGGTTGTAGCCGGGCAGCGGGGGCACGACGCCCATGTTCGCGGCCGAGGCCTCGACGATCACGGCGGCGATGCGCCCCTCGTGCTCGGCGAACGCGGCGCGCACGGCGTCGAGGTCGTTGTAGGGCAGCACGATCGTCTGCCCGCTGATCGGCGCGGGCACGCCGGCCGAGCCGGGCAGCGCGAGCGTCGCGAGCCCCGAGCCCGCGGCGGCGAGCAGCCCGTCCGAGTGGCCGTGGTAGCAGCCCGAGAACTTGATGACGAGGTCGCGGCCGGTCACCCCGCGGGCGAGGCGGATGGCGGTCATGGTCGCCTCGGTGCCGGTCGATACGAGGCGCACCTCGTCGACCGCGCCCTCGCGCACGGCATCGAGCCGCCCGACGATCGCCTCGGCGAGCTCGACCTCGCCGATCGTGGAGCCGCCCGGGCACATCATCCGCGCGGCGGTGGACTGCACGGCCTCCACGACCTCGGGGTGCGAGTGGCCGAGCAGCAGCGGGCCCCAGCCGCAGACGAGGTCGACGCGACGGTCGCCGTCGGCGTCGGTGAGCCAGGCGCCCTCGCCGCGCACCGAGAACGGGGGCGTGCCGCCGACGGAGCCGAACGCGCGGACGGGGGAGTTCACGCCGCCGGGGGTGACGGCGCGGGCACGGTCGAACCATTCGGCCGAGGTGGTCATTGGTCTCCTTGAGGGTCGGGGATGGTCGGAGCGGGAGCGCCGGGGATGCGCGGGGCCGCCCCTCCGAGGATCCCGGGGAGCGGCCTGCGGGTCAACCGCGGAGGGCGCGGGCGTATTCGAGCGCGAAGTAGGTGAGCACCGCATCCGCCCCCGCGCGCCGGATCGACACGATCGATTCGGCGACGGCGCGGTCGCGGTCGATCCAGCCGTTCTGCGCGGCGGCGACGATCATCGCGTACTCGCCCGAGACCTGGTAGGCCCACACCGGCACCTCGGAGAACGCGGCGGTGTCGGCGAGCACGTCGAGGTAGCTCATCGCGGGCTTGACCATGACGATGTCGGCGCCCTCCTCGATGTCGAGGCGCGTCTCGCGCAGGCCCTCGCGCCGGTTCGCCGGGTCCATCTGGTAGGTGCGGCGGTCGCCCTGCAGCTGCGAGTCCACGGCCTCGCGGAAGGGTCCGTAGAACGCGGAGGCGTACTTCGCGGAGTAGGCGAGGAGCACCGTGTCGTGGAATCCGGCGCGGTCGAGGGCCGCGCGGGCGGAGGCGATCTGGCCGTCCATCATGCCCGACAGGCCGAGGATCTGCGCACCCGAGGCCGCCTGCGCGAGCGCCATCTCGTCGTAGCGCTCGAGGGTCGCGTCGTTGTCCACCTCGCCGCGCACGTCGAGCACGCCGCAGTGGCCGTGGTCGGTGAACTCGTCGAGGCACAGGTCGGCCTGCACGGTGAGGGCGTCGCCCGCCTCCTCGGCCACGACGCGGAGGCCGCGGTTCAGGATGCCCTCGGGGTCGGTCGCGCCGCTGCCGATCGCATCGCGCTCGGCCGGCACGCCGAAGAGCATGATGCCGCCGACGCCGAGCTCGGCCGCCTCGTTCACGACGGGGCGGATCGACTCGAGCGTGTGCTGGTGGACGCCCGGCAGCGACGAGATCTCCTGCGCCTCGTCGAGCCCCTCGCGCACGAAGACGGGCAGGATGAGCTCGCTTGGGTGCACCGCGAACTCGCGGGTCTGGTTGCGCATCGCGACGGACTGGCGCAGCCGCCGCGGGCGGATCACTGGTTTCTGCATGACTACTCTCCTTCGGGCTCGCGGCCCTGCTCTATAGCGTCCAGCATGCCCCCGACATTGCGGTCGGCGGCCTCGTAACGCACGTGGATGCCGGCGGCGCGGGCCTCGCGCGTGGTGCGCGGGCCGATGGTCACGGCGGGGATGGTTCCGGCGGGGACGGCGGCGGCCAGGGCACGGGCGACGCTGCCGCTGGTGACGAGCGCGTAGTCGACCTCGCCGGCGAGGATGCGCTCGCGGGCCTCCGCGCCGGGTGCGAGCGGCACGGTGCGGTACGCGACGGGGTCGTCGACCCGGTGGCCGAGCGCCTCGAGGCCCTCGCGGATGGTCGGGGCGGCCTCGGAGGAGCGCGGCCAGAGGACACGGCCGGGATGCTCCGCGGGCGCCGCCGAGTCGTCGACGGACGCGCGGCCGCGGCGCAGCACATCGGCACCGCCCGCGCCGCCCTCCGGATGCGCGTCGGCACGGTTCGCCCGCGGCCCCGCATCCGGCCATTCGGCGAGCAGGCCCCGCGCCGACTCCTCCGCGGGCACGAAGGCCGGCTCGAGCCCGAGCTCGCGCAGCGCCGCGGCGGTGGCGCGGCCGACCGCCGCGATGCGGGTCGCGGCGGGCACCGCCGCATCCGTGAGCGCCGCCGCCGCGCGGGGGCTCGTGACGACCACCCACGCGTATCCCCCCGCCGCGAGCCGCGCGAGCGAGGGGGCGATGGGAACGGCCTCGAAGCCGATGAGCGGGCACACGATCGGCTCCGCGCCGCGGGACCGCACCGAGGCGCTCGCCTCCTCGCCCCAGGCGCCGCCGCGGGGCAGCAGCACGCGCGCGCCGGCGAGGGCAGATCGCGCGCGTTCCGAGGAGGGCAGGGCGGTCATGCGCCGATGAAGTCGGCGGCGCCCTGCGCGAAGAGCGACTCGACGAGCTCGAGCGCGAGCCGGGCCGGCGCGTAGTCCTCGCGCGCGATCTCCCCGCGTGCGCGGGCATCCGACTCCCGCGGCACCGTCGCGAGGCCCACGGCGATCTCGCCGCGTGCCTCGGCCACCGCATCCTGCCCGTAGACGCGCGCGAGCACGCTCAGGGCGCCGCCGTCGACTCGGCCGAAGACGCCGACCGGGGCCTGGCATCCCGCATCGAGGCCGTTGAGCACGGCGCGCTCGGCGTCCACGGCCGCGCGGGTGGCGGCGTCGTCGAGCTCGAGGAAGGCGTCATCGGCGTCGTGCCAGTCGTCGCGCACCTCGACGGCGAGCGCGCCCTGTCCCGGCGCGGTGGGGAAGTCCTCGAGGGGGAGCCGTTCGGAGATCGCCTCGGTGCGGCCGACGCGGCTGAGGCCCGCCGTGGCGAGCAGCACCGCATCGAGCTCGCCGTCGCTCACGAAGGCGAGGCGGGTGTCGACGTTGCCGCGGATGTCGTGCAGCTCGAGGTCGGGGCGGAAGCTTCGCAGCTGGGCGCGGCGGCGGGGCGAACCGGTGCCCACCTTGGCGCCGCGGGGCAGCTCCTCGAACTTCAGGTCGTCGCGGGCGCACAGCGCGTCGCGGGGATCCTCGCGCGGCGGATGCGCGGCGAGCCGGAGCCCCGGCGCGGGGGCGGTGGGGAGGTCCTTGAGCGAGTGCACGGCCACGTCCACCTCGCCCTGCTGCAGGGCCTCTCGGAGCTCGGTGGCGAACACGCCCTGACCGCCCAGGGTGGAGAGGGAGGCGCGATTCACGTCGCCGTGCGTGGTCACCTTCACGATCTCGTACGGCCGGCCGGTGAGGCGGGCGAGGTCCTCGGCGACCATCGTCGTCTGCGCGACGGCGAGCTTCGACCCGCGCGTGCCGATCCGGATCGGTCCAGAAGAAGATGCACCCATGCCCTCCATCCTCCCACACGGATTTTGGCCGCGAATGGTCGTTCTGAGCCGGGGAGAACGACCATTCGCGGCCAAGATTCGGAGGGCTATCGCAGGATGCGCTCGGCGGCGCGCTCCGCGCCGGGGATAACGGAGGCGAGGCCGGTGCCGTCGATCCAGGTGCCGCAGGCGTCGAGGCCGGGCAGGGCGTCGAGCTCCGCGCGGATGCGCTCGAGCTGCGCGGCCCTGCCGACCCGGGCCGCGGGGGCGGGCATGCGCCATTCGCGACGCGCGAGCCCGCGCAGCCGGGATGCGTCGAGCGGCACGTCGAGGATGCGCGAGGCGTCGGCCAGCGCGAGCGCCGCGACCTCCGCATCCGGGAGCCCCGCCGTGAGGGCCCGCGGGGGAGGGGCGAAGCCGCCGTCGTGCTCCTCCGCCGGCGGGCGCGGCTCCGTCGTGACAGGCGCCGCGGCGCCCTGCTCGTCCGATCGGGCGGGTCGCGGGCCGTAGCTCAGCCGGAGCACGTGCGCGCCCGCGGGCGTCCGCTCGTCGAGCCACGGCCACTTGGCGGTGACGTGCGTGAGCGCCTTCGCGGCGACCCCGGGGGCGTCGGCGACGAGCACCCCCGTGCCGCGCGGCGCGCCGTCGAGCTCCGGCGCCTCCACGAGCAGTGCTACGACCTCCGAGGGCACGGGATCGGCGGCGTCGCCGATCGCCGAGGCGGTCGTGACGAGCACGCGGTCGAAGTGCTCGCCGCCGGCCCGCCCGTGAGCGCTCCCCGAGGGGCGCTCGGCGAGCCAGCCCCGTCCGAGTCCCGGGACGGAGCCGGAGCCTGGGTCCGAGCCGGGGCCTGCATCGAGGTCGGTCGCCGCGGGCAGGAAGCGGATGACGGGGCCGGAGGCGGTGGGGCACGGACGGACGACAGGGCCGGCGGCGGGGCGAGGACGGACTGCGGAGCCGTCGCGAATCGCGGCGGGCGCGTCGAGCCGGATATCGACGCCGAGCCGGACGCAGTCTGCCGCGAGCGCGTCCACGAGCCGCTGCATCCCGCCGCGGATGCCGCGGACGAGGGCGCCGGGAGAGGCCGCGCGGCGCTGCGAGGCGATGGCGAGCGAGAGCGATCCGTGCTCCGCGAGGCGGTCGATCAGCCCCGGCGCGAGCACCCGGTGGTCGACCAGCGAGGGGTCGAGCGAGTACACCCCGCGGGTCACCGGCGCCACGAGCCGATCGAGCACGAGAGGCCCGAAGCGGGCGCGGACGAGCTCCGCGAGGTTCTCGGCATCCGCGCCCACGGCGGGGTCGAGCGAGGCCTCGGCGCGGACGGCCTCGACGCCCTCGGGGCCGACGGCCTCGAGGAGCCCCGGCGCATCCGGGCCCGCGGGAATGCCGAGCAGGCCGCCCTTGGGCAGGGGATAGGCGCCCGCCGCCCCGAGCCCCCAGGAGCCGAGGGCTCGCGGCTCGACGAGCTCGTTCTCGAGCCCGAGCGCGCGGATGAGGGATTCGACCGCCCCGCCGCGCACGGCGAAGGCCTCCGCGCCGATGTCGATCGCGAGAGGATCCCGGACGGCCTCGAGGGGCGTCGCGGCATCGCCCTGGACGCGGGCATCGTCCGTGTTCGCCTCGCCGGTGAACCGGGCGAGCGGATCCGCCTGCCACGATCCGCCTTCCTCCGAGTCATCCCCGTGCTTCCGCGAGCCATCCGCGGAAGTGACGCCCACGCGCATCCCGCCCCCGAGCATCCCCCGCTCGAGCAGGCCGCCGAGCCGCGACGAGCCCTCGAAGAGCACGACCTCGGCGCCGTCGAGCGCGAGCCGGCGGGCGGCGGTGAGCCCGGCCATCCCGCCGCCGATCACCGCGACGCGGGTCATCAGGCGAGCCCCTCCCCGGGCAGCGTGTGGACGAACTCGACGAGGCGCGTGAGCACGGCCGGGTCGGCCTCGGGCGGCACGCCGTGGCCGAGGTTGACGATGTGCGCGGGCGCGGCGGCGCCGCGGCGGACGACGTCGCGCACGTGCTCCCGCAGCACCTCCTCGGGCGCGAAGAGCGCCGCGACATCGATGTTGCCCTGCAGCGGCACGCCGGGCAGGCGGCGCGCGGCCTCGTCGAGCGGGATGCGGTCGTCGACGCCCTGCACGTCGCCGCCCGCGGCGTGCATGTCGGCGAGCAGCTCGCCGGTGCCGACGCCGAAGTGGATGGAGCGGACGCGCTCGCCCCCGGGCGTCTCGAAGGTCGCGGCGCGGCCGAGCGGGATCGCGCTCGAGGCCGAGACGGAGGAGCGGTAGGTCTCGCGCGAGAGCGAGCCTGCCCAGGAGTCGAAGAGCTGGACCACGGAGGCGCCGGCGAGGATCTGCGTCTCGAGGAACGCCGCCGAGATCTCGCCGATCGCGGTCGTGAGCTCGTGCCAGGCCTCCGGCTCGGCGCGCATGAGCGACCGCGCGCGCAGGTGGTCCTTGGAGGGGCCGCCCTCGACGATGTAGGCAGCGAGGGTGAAGGGCGCGCCCGCGAAGCCGATGAGCGGCGTCGCGCCGAGCTCGGCGACGGTGAGGCGGACGGCCTCGGCGATGGGCGCGAAGAGATCGCCGCCGCTCTCGCCGCGCAGCCGCGCCGCGAACTCGCGCACGCCCCGCGCATCCCGCACCGGATCCGCGAAGACCGGGCCGCGGCCCGGCACGATCTCGACGTCGATGCCCGCGAGCCTGAGCGGCACGACGATGTCGCTGAAGAACACCGCGGCGTCCACGCCGTGGCGGCGCACGGGCTGCAGCGTGATCTCGCTCGCGAGGGCCGGGCGCAGGCAGGCCTCGAGCATCGGCACCCCCTCGCGCACCTCGAGGTACTCGGGCAGCGAGCGGCCCGCCTGGCGCATGAACCAGACCGGGAGCGCCGCGGAGCGCTCGCCGCGGGAGGCGCGCACGAGCGGCGCAGCGGCGGTGCGCCCGTCGACGAGAGGGTGGTCCGAGGGCAGAATGGTGCTCATCCGACCATTCTGGCGCATAACCGAGGCGGGCGGCCCGGCCGCGCTTAATCCTGCGAACTGGCGTAGAATCGAGCAATCATGCTGGTCTGTCTTAGCGCAAATCATCGTTCGGCCGGGTTCTCGCTGCTCGAACGGTTCAGCGCCGTTTCCGTCCCCTCGCTCGAAGCGCTCATCCGCGTTTCCGCCGAGACGGCCGGCGGGGTCGTCCTGTCGACCTGCAACCGCTTCGAGGTCTACCTCGACGTCGAGTCCGAGGCGCACTTCGAGCGCTTCCTGCCCGCGCTCGCGGCCACGCTCGACTCGAGCGTCGACGACCTGCGCGCCTGCACCACCGTCCACCTCGAGCAGGACGTGCCGCGGCACCTCTTCGCCGTCTCGAGCGGGCTCGAGTCGGTCGCGCTCGGCGAGGAGGAGATCGCCGGGCAGGTGAACCGCGCCCTCGAGGGGGCGCGGGACGCGCACCTCACCACGAGCGACCTCGAACGGCTCTTCCAGTCCGCCGCCACGACCTCGAAGGGGGTCAAGGCGCACGCCCACCTCGCCTCGCAGGGCCGCTCGCTCGTGAGCCTCGCGCTCGACCTCGCCGGCTCGCAGGTGCTCGACTGGTCGCGCGCGCAGGTGGTGCTCATCGGCACCGGCACCTACGCGGGCGCCTCGCTCAAGGCGCTGCAGGACCGCGGCGTCGGCCGCGTGGGCGTGCACTCGCCCTCCGGACGCGAGCACACCCTCGGCGAGCGCTACGAGATCGCCGACATCGAGGCCGCGCGCCTGCCCGAGTGGCTCTCGAGCGCCGACCTCGTCATCACCTGCACCAACACCGAGACCTACGTGCTCGGCTACGACTCGGTGCGCAACGCGCGGCTCGCCCCAGGGTCGAGCGAGCGCCTGCTCATCGTCGACATGGGCATGCCCCGCAACGTGGACCCGATCGTCGGCAAGCTCGACTCGGTCGACCTGCTCGACATCGAGACGGTCCGCCAGCACGCCCCGCTCGAGGACCTCGGCGCGACCGAGCTCGCCCGCTGCATCGTGGCCCGCGCCGCCGCCAAGTTCGAGGAGGAGCGCCGCGAGCACGAGTCCGCGCGGGCGCTCGCCCAGTTCCGCGGCGTCGTGCAGAGCCGCGTCTCGCACGAGATCGAGAAGACCGGCGCCGAGGACAAGCTCGCCGCGGCGATGCGCCGGCTCGGCAACGCGCTGCTGCACCCCACCACGATGCGCGTCAAGGAGCTCACCCGCGCCGGCCGCACCGAAGAGGTCATCGCCGCGCTCAACCTGCTCTACGGGGACGGCGAGCCCGTGCCCTCGCGCGTGGACGAGCGGGGCGCCGCGGCCGCATCCGACGCGCTCGCCGCCGCAGCCGGCGAGGCCGAGCGCGCGCCCGCATCCTGCCCCTTCGCGGGGATGCTCGCCGCGACCACCGCGCCCCGGGGCACCACGGCGCTCTACAGCGCCTGCTCGGCCGCGTGCCGCAGCGACCAGGCCTGCCGGGTCCGATAGGGGTGCGCCGGCGCCGAGCGCGTCCCGCCCCGCCCGCCGGCGACGGCCGATGACCGCGCGGCGGCGCCTCGTCGACCTCAGCCCGCTCCGGGTATCGCCGGCCTTCGCGCGCCTGTGGATCGGCTCGGCCGTGACCGGCATCGGCACGCAGCTCACCGTCGTGGCCGTCGGCCTGCAGGTCTACGCGCTCACGCACTCCACGCTCGCGGTCTCCCTCGTGGGCGGGGTGGCGCTGCTGCCGATGATCCTCGCCGGGCTGTGGGGCGGGATGCTCGCGGACGTGTTCGACCGCCGCCGCGTGCTGCTCGTCTCCACCCTGGTCGGCTGGATCGCGACTCTCGCGATCGCCGGGCTCTCCTTCTACTACGCGTCCGCCGGCGGCGGCTCGATCCTCGAGATCGTCCCGCTCTACGTCGCCACCACCGTCAACTCCGTGGCGGGGACGGTGAGCGGCGCGACGCGGACCTCCGTGTACCCGCGCATCCTCCCGCTCGACAAGGTGCCCGCGGCCGCCGCGCTCAGCGGCATCTCCCTCGGCATCCAGCTCACCGCCGGCCCCGCGCTCGCGGGCATCCTCGTCGCCGCCGTGGGCCTGCCCGTCACCTTCCTCGTCGACGTGGTGCTGTTCACCGCCGGCTTCCTCGGCGTCGTGACCCTGCCGCGCCTCCGGCCGCTCAGCGAGCCGTCCCGACCGGGGCTGGCCGCCGTGCTCGACGGACTGCGGTTCCTGCGCCGCGCACCGAACATCCGGGCCGGATTCCTCATCGACCTCGTCGCGATGACCCTCGGGCGGCCGTACGTGCTGCTCCCGGCCGCCGGGGCGCTCGTCGTGGGCGGCGGCGCGGTGACCGTGGGCGTCCTGACCGCCGCGGCCGCCACGGGCACCTTCCTCGCGAGCCTGTTCTCGGGGCCCGTCTCACACACTCGGCGCTACGGCATCGCGATCGGCGGCGCCGTCATCGTCTACGGCGGATTCATCGGGCTCTTCGGCCTCGTGCTGCTGCTCGCGCAGCTCGGAGCGCTCGGCCCCGCGGGGGCGGACTGGTCGCAGGTGAACTGGACTGCGCTCGTGCTCGCGGGGATCGCACTCATGGGCACGGGCGCGGCCGACGAGGTGAGCGCGATCTTCCGCTCCTCGATGCTCCTCACCGCGGCGCCGGACGAGATGCGCGGCAGGCTCCAGGGCATCTTCACGGTCGTGGTCACGGGCGGGCCGCGGCTCGGCGACCTCTACGCCGGGGTGCTGACCTCGCTCGTGGCGCTGTGGTTCCCGCCGCTGCTCGGAGGGCTGCTCATCATGCTGCTCGTCGCGACGCTGCTGCGGCTGCTGCCCGGATTCCGGGCGTACGACGCCGACGACCCGCGCCCCTGAGCAATTGCGGGCCTCCGCCCCGATATGCTCCATACGCCGCGCGGCGCCGTCAGCGCCGCGCCCCGCACGTACGAAAGGCCGCCGTGATCGTCTACGCCCTGAATCCCGCCGCGGGCCGGGGCGCGGAGCATGGCGTCGCCGACTGCGAGGGCGTGCGCCTCGTGCGCGGCGCGGGCTTCGCCGAGCTGCGGGAGCGCACCGCCGCCGCGCTCGCGGAGGGCGCTACGGCTCTGGTCGTGCAGGGCGGCGACGGCATGGTCTCGCTCGGAGCCTCCCTCGTGGCGGGCACCGACGTGCCGCTCGGCGTGGTGCCGACGGGCACCGGCAACGACTTCGCGCGCTCCGCGGGCATCCCCCGCGGCGGGGCGGCGCGGGCGCGGTCCCGGCTGCTCGCGGACCTGCGCGACCGGCGGTGCCGCCATCGGCGCGTGGACGTGCTGCGGTACCGGCTGCGCGTCGGCGATGTCGTGACCGAGGGGGTCGCGGTCAACTCGATCGATATCGGCTTCGACGCCCTCGTGAACGAGCGGGCGAACGAGCTGCGGCATCTCTCCGGCACCGCCCGGTATCTCGTGGCGCTCGCCCGCTCCGTGCGCGAGTTCGAATCCGCCGAGTTCGAGGTGGCGCTCGACGGGGCGGCGCCGGAGCGGCGGCGCACCCAGCTGCTCGCGCTGCTGAACGGCCGCACCGTCGGCGGCGGGGTGCCGCTCATCCCGCAGGCGCGCATCGACGACGGGCTGCTCGACGTGCTCACCGTATCCGGGCTGGGCCGGCCCGGCCTGCTCGCGCTGTTCCCGCTCGCGATGCTCGGGCTGCACCGCGGCCTGCCGCCGGCGCGCTTCGACCGGGGCCGGCGGCTGCGCGTCGAGGTTCCCGCGGGCGTGCCGATCTACGCCGACGGCGAGCGGCTCCGGGCCTCCGGCGCCGAGGGGGCGGCGCTGCTCGAGGCACGGGTCGATCCGGGCGCCCTCCGCCTCGTGCGCCACGCCTGACCCGGCCGCCTGCTGCGGCCCTGCATGTGCGGTGTCCGCCGGGTCCGCCTCCTGCTCGGGTCCCCGCCGATCGTTTGCGCGCTCTCCTGGCCGGATCTGCACTAGGAGGGCTGTTTCGGGCTGTTGAGGTCGGAAAACGGGGGTATGGGGCTCTCAGCGGCGTCCTAGTGCAGATCGGCGACTCTGCCGGGCTCGGCGTTTGCCCAATCAGAAACGTCCGGTCTGGAGACACCCAGAGCGAAAACGCCCGGTTCGGTTCCGCCCGGTTCGGAAGCACTCACCCCGGAAACGGCGAGTCCAGGACACGCCGAAGCCGGAAACGCCCGGTTCGGAAGCACTCACCCCGGAAACGGCGAGTCCAGGACACGCCGAAGCCGGAAACGCCCGGTTCGGAAGCACCCACCCCGGAAACGGCGAGTCCAGGACACGCCGAAGCCGGAAACGCCCGGTTCGGAAGCACTCACCCCGGAAACGGCGAGTCCAGGACACGCCGAAGCCGGAAACGCCCGGTTCGGAAGCACCCACCCCGGAAACGGCGAGTCCCGGAAACGCCGAAGCCGGAAACGCTCGGCTTGGAAGTACCCGCCCCGGAAACGCCGAGGCCGGCCGCTCCGAAACGGAACGGCCGGCCGGGCGTCCACGGGCTCAGTAGCTGGCGCGCTCCTCGCCCTCCGGGGCGGTGCCGAGGCGCTGCTCGATGAACTTGGCCGCGAGAGCCTCGGAGCCGCGCGCGAGCATCGCGACGTCGGCGCCGACGAGGATGAAGTCCACGCCGTCGTCGAAGTACTTCGTCGCGAGCGCGGGGTCGAAGGCGTTGACGCCCACGGGCTTGCCGGCGGCGCGCCCCGCCTCGAGCGCGCGCTGCACGCCGGCCACGACATCGGGGTGCCCCTGCTGACCGAGCAGCCCCATCGAGGCCGCGAGGTCCGAGGGGCCGACGAACAGCGCATCCACGCCGTCCACCGCGGCGATCTCGTCGACGCGCTCGACGGCCTCCGCTGTCTCGATCTGCACGGTGACCGACACGTGCTCGGAGGCGTGCTGCAGGTAGCTCTCCACCCGGTTCCAGCGGGCGGCGCGGGCGAGCGCGGAGCCGACGCCGCGGACCCCTCGGGGCGGGTAGTGCGCTGCGGCCACGGCGGCCTCGGCCTGCTCGGCGGTGTTGATCATCGGCACCAGCAGGTTCTGCGCGCCGAGGTCGAGATACTGCTTGATGAGCACGGTGTCGCTCACGGGCACCCGCACGACGGGCGTGACGGGGTAGGCGGCGACGGCCTGCAGCTGCTGCTGGATCGATTCGAGCGAGAGCGGCGAGTGCTCGCCATCGATGAGCAGCCAGTCGAGGCCCGATCCGGCCGCGATCTCGGCGATCGCGGTGGAGCCCGAGCAGACCCACATGCCGGCGAGACCGCGGTCGGCGGCGGCGAGGCGCTGGGCGAACGTGTCGGGGAGGGTCAGACGAATCGGCACGAGATCGTCCCCATCTGCCCGTAGTCGCACAGGACGCTGTCGCCGCGCTCGACCCACATCGGGCGGGTGAACGAGCCGGCGAGGATGATCTCGCCGGCCTCGAGGCGGGCGCCGTGCTGGTGGAACTTGTTCGCGAGCCAGGCCACGCCGGTGCCGGGGTGGTTGAGCACGCCCGCGGCCACGCCGGTCTCCTCGATGGTCTCGTTGCGGTAGAGCAGCGCCGAGACCCAGCGCAGGTCGATGTCCTCGGGGCGGGTCGGGTTGCCGCCGAGCACCATGCCGCCGTAGGCCGCGTTGTCCGAGATGGTGTCGACGATCGTGCGCCCCTCCATCCGGATGTGCGAGTTGAGGATCTCGAGCGCCGGGGTCACGTACTCGGTGGCGCGCAGCACGTCGAAGAGGTTGCAGTCGGGGCCCTCGAGCGGCTTGTTCAGCACGAACGCGAGCTCGACCTCGATGCGCACGTTCGTGAACTGGTCGAAGTCGATGACGGAGCCGTTCTCGTACACCGTGTCGTCGAACATGACGCCGTAGTCGGGCTCGGTGATGCCGGTGGCGGCCTGCATCGCCTTCGAGGTCAGGCCGATCTTGCGGCCGACCAGGCGGCGGCCGGCTGCGATCTCGCGGTCGCGCCACTTGCCCTGGATGGCGTAGGAGTCCTCGATCGTGGCGTCGGGGTAGCGCTCGGTGATGCGGGGGATGAGTTCGTGCGTGCGTTCGGCCTCCGCGAGCTCCGCGGCGATGGCCTCGATTTGGGACGGTTCGAGCATGCCCTCCATTATTGCCCACCGCCTCTTCGAGCCGGCTCTCCGAGCGTTGAAGAAATTGACAATCATTATCAATATTTGCGACGATGCTCGACGATGACCGCCACCGCTCCGCCACGCCCAGCCGCCGTCGAGGCGCGCCCCGGGGCGGAGCCCGCCCCGGCCCGACGCCGGATCGGCCTGCGCCTCGCGCTGTGGCTCGGGATGCCCGCGATGATCCTCCTCACCATCGTCACCGCGCTGTCGATCGGCCCCGCGAGCACCGATCTGCTGCGCACGATCGCGATTCTCGCGGCGCCGCTGCGGGAGCCGCTCGGCGCGATCGGCATCGCGCTGCCCGAGTACGGATCGGGCGCCGAGCACCTCGTGTGGAGCCTGCGGCTGCCCAGGGTGCTGCTCGCCTTCATCGTCGGCGCCTCGCTCGCCGCGGCGGGCGCCGTCATGCAGTCGGTGTTCCGCAATCCGCTGGCCGAGCCGGGCATCACCGGCGTCTCCTCGGGCGCGGCATGCGCCGCGGTGATCATGATCGTCACGGGCGCGGCGGGGTCCGCGCCGTGGATGCTGCCGCTCGTGGCCTTCCTCGGGGCGCTCGCGGCGGTGCTCTTCGTGCAGGTGCTCGCGGGCATCCGCGGCGGCGGGGGCGCGACGCTGCTGCTCGTCGGCATCGCCCTCAACGCGCTGCTCGGCGCCGTCATCTCCGCCACGATGGCGAACGCGCCGACGAGCGAGGATGCGCAGGCCGCGATCTTCTGGCTCAACGGCGACCTCACCGCGGCGAACTGGCAGGACTTCGGCATCGCGGTGCTCCCGATCGTGCTCGGGTCGATCGCGCTGCTCGCGCTCATCCCCGAGCTCAACCTCTTCCTGCTCGGCGAGGAGCAGGCGGCCTCCACCGGCATCCGCATCGGCCGCACCCGGCACCTGCTGCTGGGCCTCGCGGCCCTCGTCACGGCCGCGGGGGTCTCGGTGTCCGGGGTCATCTCCTTCGTCGGACTCGTCGCCCCGCATCTCGTGCGCCTGGTCCTGGGCCCCGACCACCGGGTGCTGCTGCCCGTGTCGATGGGCGTCGGCGGCGTCTTCCTCGTGCTCGCCGATCTGGTGGCTCGCAACCTCTTCGAACCCGTCGTGCTGCAGACCGGCACCGTCACCGCGTTCCTCGGCGCGCCCGTGCTCCTGCTGCTCATCATGCGCAGGAAGGCGCGCACATGACCAGGCGCACCCCCTCGGAGCTCCATCCGCCGCGGCGCGGACGGAGCGCCGCGCGCCGCGATCCGGCTGCGCACAGCCCGGATGCGAACGCCCGCGGCGCGGTGCTGCGCGCCGAGGGCATCGGCGCGGACTACGGCGGCGCGCCGGTGCTCGAGGACGTCTCGCTCGAGATCCGCCCCGGCGAGGTGCACGGCCTGATCGGGCCGAACGGCGCGGGGAAGTCCACGCTGCTGCGCATCCTCGGCGGCCTCGTGAAGCCGAGCGCGGGCGCGGTGACCATCGAGCCCGAGGGCGGCGGCCCCGTGCCGCTGCGGAGCCTGAGCTCCCGGGAGCGCGCCCGGCGGGTCGCGTTCCTGCCGCAGGACACGGGCGCGGACGCGGGGCTCACGGTCGAGACCGTCGTGGCGCTCGGCCGCTTCGCGCATCAGACGCGCTTCGAGCGGCTCCGCGCCGAGCTCGGGCCGGGGGATGCGCGCCTCGTGACCGCCGCGCTCGAGCGGGTCGGCGTGGCGCACCTGCGCGACCGCCTCGTGACGGCGCTCTCGGGCGGCCAGCGGCAGCTCGTGCTCATCGCCAAGCAGCTCGCGCAGGGCTCGACGACGCTGCTGCTCGACGAGCCGGTCTCGGCCCTGGACCTCGGCTACCAGATCGAGGTGCTCGAGCTGCTCCGCGAGCTCGCGGCCGAGGGGCGGGCGGTGGCCGTCGTGCTCCACGACCTCAACCTCGCGGCGCGCTGCTGCGACCGCCTCGCCGTGCTCGAGCGCGGCCGGATGCGCGCCGCGGGACCGCCCGAGGCGGTGCTGGAGCCCGCGCTGCTCGACGGCCTCTACGGCGTCCGCACGGCGGTGGACGTCGACGAGCGCACCGGCGCCCCGCGCGTCACGGCCCTCGCCCGCGTCCGCTGAACGACCACCACCGCGACGGGGCGCCGCGCGCCCCGTTCAGAAAGGAACCACCATGTCGAAATCCCTGCGCAGCCGGGCCGTCGTGCTCGGCGCCGCGGCCCTGCTCGCCCTCGCCGGCTGCAGCGCCGAGACCGATCCCGCCGGCACGGAGGCCCCCGGCGCCGAGGCCGCCGAGAGCCAGGGCGCCTGGCCCCGCACCGTGGAGGTCGGCGAGTCCGAGGTGACCCTCGACGCCGAGCCGCAGCACATCGTCGCGCTCTCCACCGAGGTCGGCGACCTCGGCCTCGAGCTGGTCGGCCCCGACCGGTTCGCGGCCGTCTCGGAGGGCTCCGTGCTCGAGGGCACGGGCAACCAGATCGAGCTGGCCGAGCAGGTCGAGACCGTGCTGACGGTGCACGCGAGCCCCGAGCCCGAGCAGATCCTCGCGCTCGAGCCCGACCTGGTGCTGCTCAACGCGCACCGCGAGGACCAGAGCAGCACCGCCGACGCGCTCACGGAGGCGGGCATCCCGGTCGCGACCTTCGGCCCCTCCGACTTCGCGAACCCGGATGCGGTGGCGCAGTCGATCGAGACGCTCGGCGAGCTGCTGGGCGCCGAGGAGGCCGCCGCCGAGGCGGCGACCGGGCTGCAGGAGGACGTCGCCGAGGTGACCGCGCTGACGGAGGGCGTGACGGAGCGGCCCAGCGTCGCCGTGCTCTTCGCGCGGGGCGGCAGCCTCATGCTCCAGGGCGTGCACAGCGCCACGAGCGAACTCGTCGTGCTCGGCGGCGGCGATCTCGTCGCCGAGGAGCAGGGCTGGCAGCAGGCGGTGCCGGCCGATCCCGAGACCATCCTCGCGGCCGACCCCGACGTGATCCTCGTGCAGAACCACCGCGGCGCGGGCCTCGAGCCCTTCGCCGACATCCTCGAGAACCCGGCGCTCGCCGAGGCGACCGCGATCGCGGGCGACGAGGTGCACCTGGTCGAGGCGGCCACCACCTCCGGCACGTCGGGCACGAGCCTCGGCACCGGCCTGCGCGAGATCGCGGAGCTGCTGCACCCGGAACTGTTCTGATCCGCCCGGCCGTGGCCGCGCTCGCGGGGTAGGGTCGGAAGAATGTGGATTCGTGAGGCGCTTCTCGAGGCGCCGCGAGGGGCGCGGGCCGGCATCGCGCTCGGCTGGATGCGCACGGCCCTCCTCGCGGGCGCCGCGGTCGGCATCGGCGGGGTCGCGGACGCGATGCTCGCCGGGGCGGGACTGCTCGACGCCGAACTGCTGCGGCCCGCCGCCTGGGCGCTCGGGCTGGCCCTGGTCGGCGCGCTGTGCGGCGGCTGGGCCGAGGCGCTGCCCGGGCGCATCCAGGCCGCGGAGGAGCGGCGCTGGCGGCGCCGCGTGCTCGAGCGCATCCTCCGCCTCGACCCGCCGCGGCCGCCCGCGCCCGCGGGGCACCCGGGCGGACGGAGCGGCGCGCGCGGGCCCGGCGCGGGGCCGTCCACCGGCGCCGGGGCGTCCGCTGCCGCGGGGCCGGGCCGCGCCGCTCCCGGAAGCGCCGCCGACGCGCCGCCCGCCGGCCGCTCCGCCGCGCAGGGACCGGCCGGCTCGCAGACCGCTGCCGCGGACTCGGGCGCGCGCCCGACGGCGCCGGGTGCCGCCGGTCCTGCGGGTGCCGCCGGTCCTGCGGGCGCCGCCGGCCCCGCGGGCGACGGCATGCTCGTCGACGCCGCGACGGTCGGCGTCGAGAAGACCGCCGCCTACCGCGGCGGCTTCCTCGGCCCCACCCTCGCCTCCTTCACGGCCCCGCTCGTGGTGCTCGTCGTCTGGGCGGTCTGCATCGACGTCGTGAGCGCCCTCGTGCTCGCTGCCTTCGTCGCCCTCGTGCCGGTGGTGATCGTCCTCGCCGGGCGGCGCCTGCGCCGCTCCAACGGCGAGTACCGGCGGCGCGAGGCGCAGTCCGCGAACCGCTATCTCGAGATGCTCGAGGGGCTCGGCACCATGAAGGTGCTCGGCGCCGCGGGCCGGGCGCGAGACCGCTTCGCGGCGTCCGCGCGCTCCGCGATGGTCGAGCTCGGGCGGCTGCTCGCCCGCAACCAGCTCATGATCATCGTCAACGACGGCGTCTTCGGGCTGCTCATGAGCGCGGCCGCCGTCGCCCTCGTGCTGCTCCGCCTCGCGGGCGGGGCGATCGAGCCCGGCGCCGCGCTCGCCGGGGTGCTGCTCACCGTGCTGCTGCACGAGCCCATCGACCGCGTCGGCCGCACCTTCTATGTGGGGCTCGCGGGGCGCGCCCGCCGGGATCAGCTCGACGCGCTGCTCGCGGACGGGGATGCCTCGCCTGCGTCGACCGCCGAGGCCGCCGAAGGCCCCGGGGCGGGCGCCGCCCGTTCCAGTTCGGCCCGCACGGACTCCGATTCCGCCCCCGCGGGCTCCGGCGCACCGGACGCGAACCCCGGCGCCGCGCCCTCGGCGGCCGGCGGGGCGGCTCCGGATCGGAACGCGGCGGACTCCGCGGAACCGGATGGAGACGCCGCCGGCGCCGAACCGGAAAGACGGGAGTTCTCGTTCCCCGACCACCGCGCGCATCCGCCCCGCCTCACCCGCCGCGGCGGCGAGCCGCTCGCCCCGCGGGCGGACTCGCCGATCCGGCCCTCCTCGGGCGACCTGCTGCGCGGCGATCTCGACCTGCGCGACGTCTCGCTCGCCATCGACGGCCGGCGCATCCTCGACGGCGTGACCCTGCACATCCCGGCCGGCACGCGGCTCGCGCTGGTAGGCCCGAGCGGGGCGGGCAAGACCACGCTCATGCGGGTGATCGCGGGGCTCGCGGACGCCGAGGGCCGGCTGCTCGTGGACGGCCGCGTCATGGCGCTCGAGGAGCGCCGCAGCCTCGCGACCCGCGTGGGGCAGGACGCGGGCATCCTCGGCACCACGATCGGCGACAACCTGCGGCTCGCGGCCTCGCAGGCCGACGACGCGGCGCTCTGGGAGGCGCTCGACCGCGCGCACCTCAAGGCCGAGGTCGAGGCCATGCCGGGGCGGCTCGAGGAGGCCGTGGGCGATCGCGGCGCGTTCCTCTCGGGCGGGCAGCGGCGACGCCTCGCGATCGCGCGGGCCTTCCTGCGCGACCGGGTCATGCGCCGCCCCGTGCTGCTGCTCGACGAGCCCACGGCCGATCTCGACCGCCGCACCGAGGCGCAGGTGCGCTCGAGCCTCGCGGAGGTCTCGAGGGATCGCACGGTGGTCCAGATCGCGCACCGGCTCGACACGACGCTCGACGCCGACCTGGTGGCGGTGCTCGTCGACGGCCGCGTGGCCCAGCTCGGCACCCCCGAGGCGCTGCGCGCCGAGCCCGGATACTACGCCGACGCGCTCGAGACCGGCGAGCACGCCCGGAAGGGGGCGCGGGCATGACCGCGAAGGCATCCGCATCGCCCGAGCGGGCGCACGAGGCCCCGGCGCGTCCGAGCCCCGAGCCGGCCGCCGGCACGATCGGCTGGCTGCTGCGCTTCGCGCGGCCCGCCACCGCGCGGCTCGCGGTCTCGGCCGTCGCGCGACTGCTCGGCCACGCGCTCGGGGCGCTGCTCATCGCCCTGCCTGCCTGGGCGGTCGGCGCCCTCGCGACCGGCTCGGCGGAGGGCGCCGGATTCGTGCTCGTCGTGCTGCTCGTCTTCGTGCTCGCCGCCGTCCTCAAGGCGGGGCTGCGCTACCTGGAGCAGCTCTTCGGGCACCTCGCCGCCTTCGGACTCATGGGCGAGATGCGCGTCTGGATGATCGACCGGCTCATCCCACAGGCTCCGGCCGTGACCGACGGCTCGGGCGCGGCGCGCATCCAGGCCACCGCGGTGCGCGACGTCGACCGGGTCGAGGTGTTCTTCGCCCACACGATCGCCCCCGCGGTGAGCGCCGTGGTCATCCCGCTCGCGGCGGTGGGCGTCGCGTGGGCCGCGGCGGGCCCGCTGCCCGCCGCCGCGCTCGCGGTCGTGCTCCTGATCGGCGTGCTGCTGCCGCTGGCCGGCGCTCGCGCCGGGCGCGAGGCGGCGCGGGAGACGGCGCGCACGCGCAGCGACCTCGCCCAGTTCGTCGCCGACTCGGTGCGGCTGCGGGAGGAGGTGCTCGCCTCGGAGGCCGAGGGCACGCGGCTCGACGGCGCGGCGCGACTCGACCAGCGCCTCGGGTCGGCGCTCCGTCGCGGCGGCACCCGGGCGGGGCTGCGCAGCGGGGTCAACGCCCTCCGGCTCTGGGCCGGGACGCTCGCGGTGCTGCTCGCCGGGGCGCCGGCCGTGCTCGCGGATGCGACCGCGCTGCCGTGGGCGCTCGCGGCGGCGGCCCTCGTGCCGGGCACGGCCACCTCGCTCGACACGATCGAACGCCTCGCCGGCTCGCTGCCCGCGGGGCTCGAGGCCACCCGGCGCATCCGCGCGCTCGCCGCGGGCAGGCCCAGCGTGACGGAGCCCGCGCGCGCGACGTCGGCCGCGGAGTCCGCGACGCCGACGGCTGCGGAGCCCGCGGACGTGCCGGCGGCCGATGACGGCGCGGCGTCGGGCGAGCCGGGAGCCGCGACGGCCCCGGACGAGCCCGGCGGCGAGCCCGCCGGGGCGGAGCCGGAGGAAACGGCGGCTGCCGACGGGAGCGGCGACGTGTCGGCAGCGGCACCGTCGGACGGGCTCTCGGCGGAGGCACCCGCGGACGGCGACGCGCCGGCGCTCGAGCTGGAGCGCATCCGCTTCGCCTATCCCGGCCGCGAGGAGCTCGTGATCGACGGCGTGGACCTCGCGGTGCCGCGGGGCGGGGTGGTCGGCATCGCCGGGGCGAGCGGCTCGGGCAAGTCGACCATCGCGCGCCTCGTGCAGCGTCACTGGGACGTCGACGGAGGCCGGGTGCGCGTGCACGGCACACCCGTCGAGGAGCTCGGCTCGGACGAGACGGCCCGGCTCATCGCGGTCGCCGATCAGGATCCGTTCGTGCTCGACGCGACGGTGGCCGAGAACCTGCGGCTCGGCGCCCCGGAGGCGACGGACGCGGAGCTCGCGGAGGCGATGCGGCTCGCGGAGCTCGACCTGCCGCTCGACCGTCCCGCGGGCCGGCGCGGCAACCGCCTCAGCGGCGGCCAGCGCCAGCGCCTCGCGCTCGCGCGCACGCTGCTGCGGGCGGCGCAGGCGCCGGGCGGCCCGGCGCGCGCGGTGCTCGTGCTCGACGAGGCGACGAGCCACCAGGATCCGCTGACCCAGGCCCGCATCGTCGAGCGGCTGCGCGAGGTCGACGCGACCGTCATCGTCATCGCCCATCGCCTCGAGGTGCTGCGCGACGCCGACCGCATCCTGGTGCTCGAGCGCGGCCGCGTGGTCGAGGAGGGCGACTGGGAGCGGCTGAGCACGGGCGACGGCCCCTTCGCGCGGCTGCTTGCGACGCAGTAGCGGCGGGATGCCCTTCGCCACGGCGCTCGCGTAGGCTCCAGCCATGAGCGGAACGACGGCGGCAGAGGTCCTGTTCGATCGGCGCGGCCCCGGCGGCCGGCTCGGCGTGATCACGCTGAACCGGCCCCGGCGGCTCAACGCGCTCAGCCACGCGATGGTGCGGGAGATCGCGGCGCGGCTCGAGGAGTGGAACGCCGACGACGCGATCGAGCAGTACCTGCTGCTCGGCGCGGGGGAGCGCGGGCTCTGCGCCGGCGGCGACATCACCGAGATCCGCGACGACGTGCTCGCGACCGGCGGGGCGGGGGCGGGCAGGTTCTTCGCCGACGAGTACCGGCTCGACGCGGCCACCGCCGAGCTGCCCAAGCCCTGCGTCGCGCTCATGGACGGCGTGACCTTCGGCGGCGGGGTGGGCCTCTCCGCCCACGGCCGGGGCGGCCGGGTGGTGACCGAGCGCAGCTCGATCGCGATGCCCGAGGCGGCCATCGGCTTCGTGCCGGACGTCGGGGGCGCCTATCTGCTCTCGCGCATGCCGGGCGGGCTCGGCCTCCACGCCGGGCTCACGGGCGCGCGCCTCGGCGCGGGCGATGCGATCGCCACGGGCTTCGCCGACGTCTTCGTCCCCGCGGACGCGCTGCCGGAGCTCGTCCGGCGCCTCGAGGCCGAGGCCGCGGATGCGGTGCTCGACGACCTGCGGCGCCCCGCCCCGGAGCCGGCGCTGGCGGCGGAGCGCACGTGGATCGACGAGGCCTACGCGGGAGACGATCCGCTCGAGATCCTCGAACGGCTCGACGCGCTCGCCGCGGCGCACCCCGGGGCCGCGACGGCGGCCGAGGCCATCCGCGCGGCATCGCCGACCTCGATCTTCGCGACGCTCGAGCTGCTGCGCCGCAATCGCGAGGCGCCGACCCTCCGCGCCGCGCTCGAGCTCGAGTACCGGGTGGGGATGCGGCTCGCGGTCGCCGAGGACTTCGCCGAGGGCGTGCGGGCGATGGTGGTCGACAAGGACCGGAGCCCGCGGTGGCGGCCCGGATCGCTCGAAGCGGTGCGCCGGGAGGACGTCGAGGCGCTGTTCGACCCGCGGGGCGGGGCGACGCTCGACTGGGGCTGACGGCGCGGCCGGCGGCCCGGCGATCACCGCGGGGATCGCGCCCACAGCTCGGGGTGCTGCGCGCCGAAGGCCTGGAGCTGCCCGCGGCTCGTGACGCCGAGCTTGCGGTAGAGATTGCGGCGGTGCGTCTTCAGCGTGTTCTCGGAGCGCTGCAGCTGCTTGACGATCTCGGTCATGGGCAGATCGCCCATGAGCAGCGTGAACAGCTCGGCCTCGCGCTTCGTGAGCTTCGACTGCGCGGGCAGCGGCGCCTTCCACCGGAGCGGCACCGCGTTGCGCTGCAGCGCGGTCAAGGAAGGGCGGCGCAGGACGAGCTCGTGCACCTCGGCCGGCATGAGGAACCTGTCGGTCCCCAGGGCCGGCTGCAGACTGGTCTCCCACTCCCCGAGATAGGCGAGCACCGGCGCGTCGAACTCCGGCTTGAGCAGCGTCTGCGCGCGGAGCCCGCGAGCGAGGGCGTCGAGCGGCCCGTTCTCGAACTCGGGCACCTCGGTCAGGCGCTGCAGGGCGCGGTCCGGCCGTGATTCGGAGAGCTCGTGGACCGCGTGCGCGATCGCGGCCATCGGGTTCTCGCTCGTCGCCAGGACCCCCAGGTCCTACGGCTGCGGCCGCTCGCCCTGCACGTGGGCCAGCAGCACCCGCACGGCGGGGAGTACCGAGCGGGGCAGGCCGCTGCTCGCCGAAGCGGTCAGCCTGGAGGTGTCGATCGCGTCGATGAGACGGCGCAGCCCCTGGACGTCGCCGAGGCCGAGCAGGGCGGTCGCGATGCTCCACACGGCTACCGGCCAGTGCGGCTGCACCTGCCACCAGGGCAGGGCAAGGATGTCCGTCGAGCGGTCCCACGTGCCCTTCCGGATCTCGATCGCGCGGCGGGCGAAGACGATCGTCGCGTCGACGATCGCCTCGCTCCAGGCGTCGGTCCGCGGCCGGTGCTCCGCGAAGGCGAGCTCGTGCTCGGCGATGCTCAGACTGCCGAACGCCGCGTGCATGAGCGCGCGCACGGAGGCGGCGTCCCGCTGGACGAAGGGCAGCGGCTCGACGCGCGTGCTGGCCCGGACCCGGGCCAGCCACAGGTCCGCGGTCTCGAAGTCCCCGGCGAGCAGTGCGGAGAGCGCGGCCTGGTGCAGCAGGGCGGACGCGTAGCGGCCGGCGAGGTTCTTCGCCTCGCGCTGCTGCGAGGACATGGCCCGGATGATCACCCGGAACCGTCGGTAGGAGCGCACCGGATCGCCGTCCACGCGGTCGCCGATCGCGATGAGGGCGGTCTCGAACGCGGGGGTCGACGTGGGCGCCGCCTCGCGGCCGGCGCCGCTGCTCGCGTTCTCGAAGAGCATGCCGAGCAGGCTCGTGCCGCCGCTGCTCGAGGCGAAGACGCTGTGCGGCAGGTCGGCGAGGAGCGCTTCGATCTCGTGCGCCGGAATGGCGAACCAGATCTCGATCCAGTTCGTCGCGACGAACTCGCGGAGTCTTCGCCAGTCGCGCCGTTCCGCGAGGTCGAGGAAGGTTCCTCGGATGCTCGCGGCCCAGCGGTGGGGAGGTACGGGGGAGAACGGTGTGGTGCCAGGCATGTGCTGACCCTCCAGGAGCGGGATTCGGTAGGGAACCGAGCCCCCGATGGCGCGCGGCTTCGAAAAGAGGGCCGCGGGGGATTTCCGGCCGATTGAGGGAGCCAGTGACGAAAACCCGTTTCGGCCGTGCACCGGGGGTTCTTGTCATTCATCCTACGCTTCACCCCCGGGGTGAAACCGGGGGTGAAGTCCGGGGTGAGAGAGGGGGTGAAGAAGGGGGCAGAGGTGCCGTCCGCTGGATAGTCTCGCCCTTAGTTGTGCGGATGCCGCTGGGCATTCGCGCCGCATGGGCCGGCCCGGACCGCTCCTCGCGAGTTCGGTGAGAACGGTCTCGCCGAGGCGGTATTCGTCGCGCCCGATCCGCTCCTCGTCGCCCCTTTTCGGCGCGGTCAGTCGTTCATCTATCTGGGAGAGAGAAATGCAGAGAACCTACCGGTTATTGCGGAGGGGGATCGCGGCGATAGCCGCGCTCGCACTCGCCGCAGCACTGTTCATCATCGGCGGCGTCGCGCAATCCGCCGCCGCGGCGGAGGGGGACGTCCGGTTCACCCTGCTGGAGAACGGCGTGGAATTCGATGACGGAACGCCCGTGCTCTCGCCGGATACCGACTACACGCTCCGTATGCAGTATCCGAAGATGGACGACGGGCAGAAGGTCTCCTTCTCGGTCTCCGGAATTGCGATCGACGAGTCCTCGCTCACGGTGCCTCCCGGGAACACGGCTATCGAATCGATCGAGGCCAAGGGGAACGGAGAATACGAGATCACCTTCGCGGATCCATTCCCCGGAGATATCAACCAGGGTGTTTTCGATCTGCATTTCCGAGTGAATGCGGTCGAAGAGACGAAGGTCACGCAGATCTCGTGGAAGATCGGCCCGAACGAGGAGACCGTCGAGGTCATCGTGAAGCGGGACGGCGATGAGAAAGAGAATATCTCTACGTGGAGCAACAAGTCCGACCCGTGGGTCGAGGCGCTGCCCGAAGGCGCGGTGACCGTGGCGGACGGCACGGTCGTCGTCGACGAAGCGCTGCTGGACGCCGAATTCCACTACACCCTCACCTACTCGAACGCGGATGAGCCCCGGCAGGGCGTCGAATTCGCGGACGCCCTCGACGACGAGACGCTCGGCGGCTGGGGCGAGTACGTCGCGGACTCGTTCTCGGCCAAGGTCACGACCTGGGACGAGCAGGGATACAACAAGACCGTCACGACGATCGCGGACCCCGCCGTCGCCATCGACGGCTCGAGCTTCACGCACACCGCCGACGTCGGTGCGCCGTCCATCTACCAGCTGCAGTACACGGTGAAGATCAGGGCGGACAAGCTCCCCGAGATCCAGCAGGCGCTCCAGGCGGAGTACGACGCGATGATCGAGGCGGGCGAGACCGGCGACTTCGGCCTCGCGCTGCCCAACCTCGCGGTCATCGCGGGTCAGGAGAACGAGAGCTCCTACTGGATCGGCAGCACCGTCCGCGGCCCCGAGAAGCCCGGCATCGGCCTCTCGAAGGCCGTCGACATCAACCGCGCGGTGGTCTCGACCGACGACGAGGGCAACCTGACCCCGCCGCTGCCGATCGAGTACACGATCGTGGCGAACCTCGAGTCCTTCGACCCTGAGAAGGGCGAGACGCACACGCTCATCGGCAACGCGATCCTCCGCGACACCAAGGCGCCCCAGACCTCCTGGCTGCACGGGGAGGACGGCTTCCTCACCTCGGGCGACGGCGAGACCGTCTACACGGCGGCACCCGATGGCACCACGGTCGAGCAGTTCGGCGGCGACGCGTTCGTCGGCCAGTACCTGATCGCCGACTCCGGCGAGCTGCTCGTCAACCTCGGCAAGGACCCGGCGCGGACCACGCTCAAGGTGCAGGCGCAGATCGACGGCATCGAGGGGCTCGAGGCCGCCGCCGATGACGAGGGCAACCTCCGCTACCACGTCGGCAACACCGTCGAGGTGCAGGCGCAGACCGCCACGGACTCCTACGAGCAGCGGGCGAGCACGAACACGGAGCTCATCGTCTACCAGGACGAGGACGGCGTGACCGACTCGCTCGTCTTCGACAAGCGCTCCGGCGTCGGCGAGGTCGAGCTGGCACCCGGCGACACCGCCGAGATCCCCTACACCTTCGTCGTGAACGAGGAGGGCGCGGTCGAGCCGGTCAGCGTCGAGCACGTCGAGATCGTCGACCACGTCGACGCGAACGTCTTCGACCTCTCGGACGAGGCGCTCGCGGCCGTCGAGGACTCGGTCGTGGCGGCCTACGGCGGCGTCGCGCTCGCGGATGACGAGTGGACTCTGACGCTCGACGGCTCCGATCTGACCTTCGCGGTCACGGACGCGTTCCGCGAGCGGCACGAGGAGGCCGGCTTCGAGCAGCGCCTCGAGGTGACGCTCACGCTCACCACCAAGCCGATCGAGGGCAAGCAGGACCTCGAGATCACCAACGCCGCGACGCTCAAGGGCACGGACGAGGACATCGAGTTCGTGAGCACCGAGGTGGTCGACGCGAGCACCTACGGCGACGAGCTCTCGGTGCGCAAGACCGTCTTCGATGAGCAGACCGACGAGTTCACCAGCAACCTCCGGATCGACTACGAGGAGGTGGACGGCGAGTTCGTCCTCGAGCACGACGAGTACGTCTACCGCGTCGAGATCATCCCGCACGGCGACTTCGGCGGCGTGACCATCATCCCGATCCAGGACGTCCTGGAGGAGAACCTCGAGTTCGTCGGCTTCGTCGACGGCGTCGAGGTCTCGGAGGCCAGCACCGAGCCGTACCAGCTCGCGAAGGGCAACCTGACGGCCAGCTACGATGCGGAGCAGCACACCGTGACGATCGAGAACCCCGAGGGCTCGACGATCACGAACGAGTCCGGCATCGAGGTCTTCTTCAAGGTGAAGATCGGCGACTTCGACCCGAACGTCTCGATCCCGAACGTCATCCCGGGCACCTCCACCATCATCACCCCGACGGGCGACCACCCGCTGATGATCCAGAAGGTCGACGCGAGCGACCCGACGAAGGTCATCGACGACGAGAACGCCGTGTTCGTCCTCAAGGACGAGAGCGGTGAGGTGATCGCGAACAACGTGCGGGTGAAGGACGGCCTGCTCGTGAACGACGACGGCACCGCGCTGCGCGTGCAGGAGCCGGGCGCCTACACGATCATCGAGGCCAGGGCGCCCGAGGGCTATCAGAAGACCGATGAGACCTTCGAGGTCGTCGTCGGCGAGCACGGCCAGACGGGCGACGTGGTCATCCCGAACGTTCCGGGCACCTCCGAGCCGGAGAAGTCCTACGCGATCGGCGACTACACCTGGATCGACGAGAACAGGGACGGCATCCAGGATCCGGACGAGCCAGTGCTCCCCGGCGTGCGCGTGACCATCACCGATCCGGAGGGCAACCCGGTCGTCGACATCGACGGCAACACCGTCGAGCCGACGGAGACGGACGAGCACGGGCTGTACGTGTTCGACCGGCTGCCCGCTGGCGACTACCGGATCACGTTCGAGCTGACCGAGGAGCAGCAGGAGCGCTACGAGTTCACCGTGCAGGACGCGGGCGACTCCGACGCCGCCGACTCGGACGCCGACCCGGCCACCGGCCGCACCATCACGATCACGCTCGACGACTCGAACGCGGCGCTGACGAAGGACTACGACAACGCGTCCGACATCGTCATCGAGGCGTCCGAGGGCATCGACCCGACCTGGGACGCGGGCGTGATCGAGAAGGACACGACTCCGCCGACCACGCCGGAGCCGACCCCGGAGCCGACCGAGGAGCCCACTCCGACGCCGACCCCGACGCCGGAGCCGAGCGAGGAGCCCACCCCGGGCCCGAGCGAGGAGCCGACGCCCGGTCCGAGCGATTCGCCCTCGCCGAGCGGCCCGAGCGCTCCCGGCCAGGACGGCTCGTCCGACACCCCTGACGGGCTCGCCCAGTCCGGCGCCGAGGGGCTCGCGCAGCTCATCGTCGCGGGCCTGGTGCTGGCGGCGGCCGGCGCGACCATCACGATGATCGCCAAGCGGCGCGACGCGCGGCTCTGACTGGCGCCGGTCCTCTCGACCGGATGCGGGCGGCGGCGCCCCGCGGAGACCATCCGCGGGGCGGCACCGCCGGACCGGACGCATCGGCAGCGGAGCAGACGCGCAGCCGCGTGGCGGACCCGATGTCCGATACGAGCATGAATAGTCACCGAACCTAGTAATCCGGCGCGGGCGACCTCGAAGTTTTTCGGGGTCGCCTCGTCGTTTTCCCGAACGGGCCCGGCAGGACGGCCCCGTTCGCCCCGTAGAAATCTCATTACTCTCCGAGGCAATCGTGACCTTTACGAGATTTCCAGGGAGGAAATACCGTGTCGAACAGACCTCGGAGACTCAGAACTTTGATGCAATCCGCCTTCGCCGTAACGGCGGCCGCGGCCATCGCCGTCACGCCGTTCATCGGCTCGGCCTCGGCGGCCCACGCCGACGGCGCGAACGGCGAAGTGCGCGGCTACCTGTGGACGGGCACCGTCGGCAGCAACTGGGAGGGCACCTACCGCATGCCCGACGGCTCGGAGGCCTGGTGCGCCCAGATCTGGGCGCCGGAGCCCATCCACGCGGACGAGTACGGCGCCGAGACCACGCTCACGCTCAACAACGGCGCGCCGCTGACCGCCGAGCGGATGCAGCAGCTCGCGTACATCATCTCGGAGGCCAGCGACCGGGTCATCGACAAGACCGGCAAGGAGGCCGACGACTACGCGGCCGCCACCTCGGTGATCGTGCACGACTGGACGAACAGCGGCTCCCAGCCCTACGACCCCGAGTGGCCGCTGGCGCTCTTCGACGCCGGCGACGACCCGGGAGGCACCGGCCAGCAGCCGAACGACGTACGCGACGTCTACGACCTCCTCATCGCCAACGCCCAGCAGTACTCGGGCGCGTGGACGCTGGACCTGGACGAGGTCACGGCCCCCGACCTCACCGTCGGCGACGAGATCACCGTCTCGGGCACCCTCGAGACGGCATCGGGCAACGCGATCCCGGACCACGAGGTGCACCTCGCCGCGAACGGCGGCGCGCTCGCGGACGAGACCGTCACGACGGATGCGAACGGCGCGTTCTCGACGACCATCACGGTCGAGGCCGCCTCGGTCTCGGTCGACGCGAGCCGCATCGCGCCGGCGAGCGAGGTCAAGATGCGCGAGCCCATCGCGTGGGACGGCGGCTCCCGGCCGCAGAACATGATCCTCGTCAGCGACAACGTCGTCAGCGCGGAGATCGAGTTCGATGCGAAGCCCCAGCCGGTCGAGCCGTGGATCGGCACGTCCGCGACGGATCAGTCGGATGGCGACCGCGTGCTCTCGTTCAAGGGCGGGACGATCGTCGACGTCGTGAGCTACGAGAATCTCGTCCCTGGTGAGGAGTACACGCTCGAGGGCGAGCTCATGGATCAGGAGACCGGCGAGGGCACCGGCATCGTGGGCGAGGCGACCTTCACCCCGGAGGAGGCCTCGGGCACGGTCGAGGTCGAGTTCGAGGTGCCTGCGGGCTTCGCGGGCAGCACGCTCGTCGCCTTCGAGCGCCTCTACGACGTGACGGGCGAGCTCGTGGCCGAGCACACCGACATCGAGGACGAGGCGCAGACCGTGACGGTCGAGGAGGGACCGTCGATCGGCACGTCTGCGACGGATCAGTCGGATGGCGACCGCGTGCTGTCGTTCAAGGGCGGCACGATCGTCGACGTCGTGAGCTACGAGAATCTCGTCCCGGGGCAGGAGTACACGCTCGAGGGCGCACTGATGGATCAGGAGACGGGCGAGGGCACCGGGATCCTCGGGGAGGCGACCTTCACCCCGGAGGAGGCCTCCGGCACCGTCGAGGTGGAGTTCGACGTGCCGAAGGGCTTCGGCGGCTCGACCCTGGTGGTCTTCGAGTACCTCTACGACATCGAGGGCGACCTCGTGGCGGAGCACACCGACATCGAGGACGAGGCGCAGACCGTGACCGTGGGGGAGACGCCGTCGATCGGCACCTCCGCGACCGACCAGGCCGATGGCGACCGCATCCTGCCCCACGACGGCGGTACGATCGTCGACGTCGTGAGCTACGAGCACCTCACCCCGGGCGAGGAGTACACGCTTCAGGGCGAGCTCATGGACAAGGAGACGGGCGAGGGCACCGGCATCCTCGGCGAGACCACCTTCACCCCGGAGGAGCCCTCGGGCACGGTCGAGGTCGAGTTCACCGTCCCCGAAGGCTTCGCGGGCAGCACGCTCGTCGCCTTCGAGCACCTCTACGACGTGACCGGCGACCTCGTGGCCGAGCACACCGACATCGAGGACGAGGCCCAGACCGTCACGGTCGAGCCGAAGCCGGCGCCGAGCACGACCCCCGAGCCGAGCAAGCCCGGCGAGCCCGGCAAGCCCGGCCCCAAGCCCGGGAACGGCGGCGGTCTGGCCACCACCGGCGGCGAGATGCACTTCGGCCTGATCGCGGGAGCGCTGCTCCTGATCGGCGCCGGAGCCGGCCTGGCCTTCTTCGCGAAGCGCCGTTCCGCATAGCGGCGGAGGCCTGACGACGGGATCCGCTCCGGCGGGACCGACGGCACGGGAGCGGGATCATCTCCGGATGATCCCGCTCTTCGTTGCAACGGCGGGCGAGCGGCCCCTCGGCTCGCGGTAGGATTGCCCCATCGGAGCGGTTCGGGGAAGCGCTCGCCGACGACGCTCGACGCGAAACCCCGATCGGCTGAGTTCGGTAGGGAAGGCGAACGCCGTGCGTGAGTGCATCGTGGAATCGGCTCCATTGGAGACGTCGATCGACGTGTGCGAGCGGAAGATCCTCGGCCTGCTCGACTCCGCGACCGCGCGGGGGAGCATGGTGGTCACGGTGCGGGGCATGCCGGGCAGCGGCGTCACGGCGATCCTGCGCCGCGCGACGAGGGAGGCGCGGCGCCGGGGGCTCGGGACCGTCTACGTGAGCCTCGACGAATGGGAGGCGGAGACGCCCTACGCCGCGCTCGAGCACCTGTGCCGACGCGCGGATCGGCTGCGGCCCCTGCTCGACGGGCTCGAGCCGGGAGCCGACCCCGTGCGGCTCGGCAGGCAGCTGGTCGAGCGCCTCGAGGCCGTCGCGGGGGAGGAGCCGCAGCCGCTCGTGCTGGTCGTGGACGAGCTCCAGCACTGCGACGCCGAGAGCGCGGCGGTCCTCCGCTACGTCGTGACCCACCTCGCCGACGGCGGCCTCTGCCTCTTCGGCGACTCGCTGGCCCGCCCCACCGCGCTCAGCTCGGTGCTCACCCGGTTCGGGCAGACGGACCCCTCCGGGCGGCTGCTGGTGCTCCCGGATCTCGACGCGGAGGACATCGCGGTGCTGGTGACCCAGCGCACCGGCACGAGGATCGGCAGAGCCGAGGCGGAGCGCCTCCGGTACACCGCCGGCGCCAGGTACGAGGCCGTGCTCGCGTTCCTCGAGAGCGTCGACCACGAGCAGCGCGCGGATCTCGCCGCGATCCGCGCGCTGCCGCGGGTCACCTCGGCGCGGCTCCTGCCCTACGAGGAGCGCGACTTCGCGGCGCTGCGGCCCGCGAGCCGGCTGGCCGCCGAGCTGCTGGCGCTGCACCCCGAGGGGGTGTCCCTCCAGACGCTGAGCCAGACGGCCGCGCGGCTCGAGATCCCGCTGCGCGGCGAGGATCCGGCGGACGGCCGGGTGGTCGTGAAGAACGCGCTGACGGGGGTGTTCCAGCTCCGCGACCCGCTGTCCGCGCCGGACATCGCGGCCCGCATCCCCGCCTCGCGGGAGCGGCGGATCCACGCGGTGCTCGCGGATCTCACGTACGGCGCGGAGTCGCACATCCACTGGATCGCGTCGTTGGAGGAGGTGGGGCGCGAGGAGGCCGAGGCGGTGCTGGCCGCCGTCGAGGGGCTCCTCGACGCCCGCGAGATCGAGGCGGCCACCGAGGTCGCCTATCACGCGGCGGAGCGGGCGCGAGGCGGCGAGCAGTACCGGCGGCTGCTGCGCGCCTTCGGGTTCGCGTGCATCCAGACCCAGCAGGCGCCCGCGTACCAGCAGTCGCTCAGCGATATCGGCGCCTTCGCGGCCGAGGACCCCGCCTTCGCCTACCTGTACGCGTATCTGCGGACCTTCCGCGCCCACGGCCGCCTCGACGCGGAGGCGCTGCGGCGGCAGTTCATCGAGGCGCCGACGCAGGACGTCGATCACGCGTTCATGCAGGCGGACATCGCGGCGCTCGAGCTGGTGTCGGCGCTGCAGACGGATCCCGCGCGGGGCCCGGAGGCGCTCGAGGCGGTGCTGCGGCGCTTCCTGCCGCTCGTGGGCGAGCGCCCACGCGCGCCGGAGCTGCAGTGGCTGCACCCGGAGAGCCGGATGCTGCTCGCGCAGGCGCTGACCGGGGCGATGGCGGGCGCCGCGCAGCCGGCCGACCCCGAGGCGGCGCTCGTCGAGACCGAGCGCCTGGCGGAGGCGGCGCGCATGCTGCCCGCGGAATCGAGCGAGGCGGTGGACGTCCTGACCATCGCGGCGATGGGGTTCGCCCAGCTCGACCGGCCCGAGCAGGTCGTCGCGGCGGTCAGGTCGGCCCGGGAGCGCTCCCGCACGCTCGTGCGCCCGACGCTCCTGCCCGGGCAGCTCGACATCGTCGAGCTCGAGCTCGGTCTGCGCAGCGGCGACTGGGAACGCACGCGGGAGCTCATCGGCCCGGCGCTCACCCGGGCGTTCGACGGGCTCGACATGCCCACGCGCATCGTGGTGCCCGCGATCCGCTCCTGGCTGCACACGGTGAGCGGCGACTTCGAGCTCGCGCAGCGGTATCTCGATCTCGCGAAGTCCTCCGACCGCTACCGGTATCCCGGGTACGCGATCGATTTCCTCGCGGTCGCCGAGGTCGAGCTGCTCTGGCACCGGGACGGCGCGCGCACGGCGCTCGACGCCCTCGACGCCCTGCGGCGGGAGCCGCGGAACGCGCGGGCCTTCCGGCTGTGGGGGCTGCGCTTCGACCTGCTCGCCGAGCTCGGCGACGCGGAGGGCATGCGCGTCGCGTGGGAGGAGTTCAGGACGGGCACGGACCGGCCCTTCGCGAGCAAGCCCGGGCACATCGTGTGGATGCCGGGGCGGGTGCGGCACGCGCTGGGCGACTACACGGGGGCGATCGAGGCGTTCGAGGCGGCGACCGCGCAGTCGGACTCGGCGTACCACCTGGGCAAGAGCGAGCTCGGGCTCGCCTCGGCCTACTGGCGGCTGCGCGGCCACCACCAGGAGGTGCGGGCCGCGCTGGAGCGGGCGGTGCGGCACTTCGAGTCGATCGGGGCGCACACCTTCATCGGCATCGCGAGGAAGCGCGCGGAGTTCATCTCGGGCGAGGCGGCGGACAGGATCGCGGCGCTCACGGTGCGCGAGCGGCAGGTGGCGATGCTCGCGGCGCAGGGCTGGCGGAACAAGGAGATCGCCTCCGAGCTGCGCATCGGCCCCGCCACCGTCGCCTTCCACCTGTCGAACGCGTTCGACAAGCTCAACGTCAGCAAGCGCTCGGAGCTCGGCGGCGTGCTGCGCTGAGGGCGCGGTCCGACGATCCGCACCCGATTCCCACCTTCGGCGGGCGCGTATGGGCCTACGCTTCATCCCGTCGACTCTCCTCCGATCCGGGATGCGGGAGCGGCACGGCAGATCCCATTCGGAAAGGACGCGGCACATGGTGGATTTCGGCAGCATCGGCGACAAGTTCAACGAGGCGAAGAAGAACATCGACCCCGAGCAGGCCGGGGCGTTCATCGACAAGGCGAGCGGGGCGGCCAAGAACGCGACGGGCAACCGGTTCGACAGCCAGATCGACGGCGTCGCGGCCAAGGCCGCCGAGTTCTTCGGCGACGAGGGCGACAAGCGGCCCGAGCAGCGCTAGCGCCCGGCATCCCGCGCGGGCGCCCCGCGCCTACGCGGGATGCCTCCGCGGCGCCTTCGCGAGCCTGCTCGCGGCGGCGGCGTAGCCGACGACGAGCGTGTGCGCGACCCGCTCCACCGCGCCCTCGTCGGGGAGGAACTCGGCGTCGTGGAGCGAATGGCGCCCGCCGGGGCCGCGGGACTCCACGCCGACGAAGCACATCACCGAGGGGCGGGCGTCGCTGAAGTAGGAGAAGTCGTCGGCGCCCAGCGAGCGCATCGGCTCGGAGGCGCTCAGCCCCGCCTCCGGCAGCAGGCCGTCGATCACGCGGCTCAGCTCGCGATCGTTGGAGAGCGTGGGCTCGCCCTCGACGTACGAGGTGGTGGCGAAGGTGCCGAACGACTCGGCCTGCCCCCGCGCCATGCGCTCGACGGCGTCGACGATCGTGCGGGCGTCCCCGGCCCGGGTGGTGCGGACGGTGGCCAGGATGCGGCCGCGATCGGCGAGGACGTTCGCCGCGCCGTTCCCCGCCTCGAGCGTCCCGACGCTGACGAGGGCGGGGACGAGGGGGTCCACGGTCCGGCGCAGCACCTCGGGGATCGCGAGCGCGATGGAGGCGAGCGTCGAGATGACGTCGGAGGCGTGGTGCGGGTACGCGCCGTGGCCGCCCCGCCCCGCCACGGAGATCTCGATCTCGCCGGCCGCGGCGTTGACGAATCCGCCGCCGGTGGCCACCGACCCCGGCGTCACGTTGGGGTGCACGTGCGCGCCGATGACGTGCGCGACCTCGAACTCGTCGAGGGCGCCCGAGCGGCTGATGTCGAGGGCTCCGGAGGGATAGGCCTCCTCGCGGGGCTGCAGGATCGGCACCAGGCCGTAGGGGAGCTCGATCCGTGCGGCCGCGCGCACGACCGCGGTGAGCGCCGCGAGGTGCACGTCGTGGCCGCACGCGTGCATCGCGCCGTTCGCGGAGGCCCAGTCGATGCCGGTCTTCTCATGCACGGGGAGCGCGTCGAGCTCGGCCCGGATGCCGATGCTCGGCCCGTGGGGAGGGCCCACCCGCCCGATCGCGCCGGTCTCGGCCACGGGGGCCATGTCGATGCCGGCGGCCTCGATGATCGCGTCGCGGGTGTCCCCCTCGCGGCCCGAGACGCGGGGGTCGCGGTGCAGCGCGCGCCGCAGCTCCAGCGCGAAGGGCAGCTCCTCGCGCAGCGCGGATCGCCAGTCGTCGATGAGGTCGGCGGGGGAGTCGTGGTTCATGAGCGGAGTGCTTTCTCGTCGAGGCCGTAGGCGCGCAGCCCGTTGCGGTATCCGAGGTCGAGGGCGATGCGGCGGCACTCCTCGGCCGGCCAGCCGTCGTGCTCGCGGAAACCCCGCAGCACGGCGGCGAGGCCGCGGCGGAACAGGAGCGCGCCGAGCAGGTAGAACTCGGGCAGCGCGTACGCGTCCGTGGAGAACAGGATCTTGCGGAAGGGCGCGAGCTCCAGCGATTCGGCGATGACGGCCGGCGATCGCGCGCCCGAGTAGTGGATCGCGAGCCCCACGTCGAACCAGACGTGGGGGAACACGTGGGCGAGGTACCCCGCCTCGCGGTGGAACGGGTAGCAGTGCAGCAGGGCGAATCTCGCGCCGGTCGCGGCGGTGGCCCGCAGCAGGCTCGTGAGTCGGAGCGGATCGCAGCGGTCGAGGTCGAGATCGTCGTCGCCGTAGCCGACGTGGACCTGGATCATGCAGCCGCGGTCCACCGCCGCCCAGATCAGGGCCCGGATGATCGTCGGCTCGGCGAGCCGGAACTCGTGCCGCCCGGTGCCGGCGAACCAGCGCGCCGCGGTGGCCTCGACCTCCTCGGGCGAGGGGCGCGCGGGCTCGAAGTCGAGGCCGATCCGGTAGGCGGCGATGGTCTTCACGCCGATCGCCGTGCGGAGCCCGGCGTCGAGCGCGGCGCCGAACCGGGCGAGCAGCTCCGCGGCCGGCTCGCCCCGCTCGCGCATGTCCGCGGCGACCGTCTCGGCGAGGCGCTCCAGGCGCAGGATCTCGCGGTGGTCGGCGCCGGCGGCCTCGGCGGTAGCGGCGGCGTCGAGGGCGCCGGGGGCGTGGATGCCGGTCTCGATGCCGAGGAGCCGGATGTCCGCGGCCCGCATGAGCCGGCGGTTCGCGGCCTCGACGCCGAGGCGGGCGCGCTCCTCGAGGTACTCCTCGGGCGAGGCGAACGGCTCGAGGCCGAGCGCCGGCGCGCAGTGGCGGCGGATCGCGAAGCCCACGGGCGAGTCGAAGTTGGTCGCCCCGGCGGGCGGCGGGGCCGTGGACTCGCTGATCAGGGACTCGAACTCGTCCCGCTCGAGCGGCCTGCCGGAGATCGTGTGGCAGTGGTGGTCGAACAGCGGCAGCCCGTTGAGGTCTCGATGATCAGAGGACACGGGAGTACACCTCGATCTGCTCCGCGAGCGAACGGCTCCGGAGCAGTCGGAGCTCGTCCCGCTTGATGGCGGCGAAGGTCTCGACGAGCTCGGGCGAGAACCATCCCGTCACGGTCTCGTCGGCGAGCATGGCGTCGAGCGCGTCCTCGAGGCGCTCCGGCAGCGGCGCGAGGCCCGCGTGGCGGCCCTCCAGGTCGAGGTCGCCCTCGACGACCTCGGCGGGGTCGAGGGACTCGCGCAGCCCGGCCATCCCCGCCCGCAGCAGCGCCCCGAGCAGCAGCCACGGGTTGGCGCCGGCATCGCTGCCGCGGAACTCGAAGTGGAGCTGGCGCGAGGGGTCCCGGCCGTCGAGCTCGTTGGTGGGGCAGATGCGCAGCAGCGCCTCGCGGTTCTGCACGCCGAGGAAGGCGCGCGCCGTGGACCAGTTGTGGGGCCGGAGCCGCTGGTAGCTCGTGAGCAGCGGGGCGAAGAGCGCGGTCAGGCCGGGCGCGTGCCGGATGACGCCGGCCGCGAACCGGCCGCCGAGCTCCGAGAGCCGCCCCGGGCGGTCCGGGTCGAAGAGGAGGGTCCGGCCGGACTCGTCGTAGAGGCCGAAATGCACGTGGACGCCGCTGCCGCCGCCGCCCTCCTCGGTGATCGGCGCGAAGGTCGCCCTTCTGCCGTGCGCCTCGAAGAGGTCGCGGACGAGGTCGCGGAGCAGGATGGCCCGGTCCGCGGAGGTCAGCGGATCGGTCGGCTCGAGGGTGATCTCGTACTGGTGCTTCGCGTACTCCGGTAGCCAGTTCTCGGGCTCGAGCCCCATGCGCTCGAGCAGCGCGAGCAGCGTCGAGCCGAGGGGCTCGGCGCGGCGGAAGGCCTCGAGCGAGAACGGGTGGTGGTCGGGGCCGGCCGAGAGATCGACGAACTCGTGCTCGAAGGTGGAGCGCGCCTCGATGCCGAACTCCTCGCGGAGCTCGCGCACCGTCTCCCGCAGGAACGTCCGCGGGCACGAGTGCCAGGGCTCGCCGTCCACCTCCACGAGGTCGCCGAACACCAGGTCGAACGCCGGCCGCTCGCCGATCCGCGGGATCCGCACGCGCGAGGCGGGATCGGGCCGGAGCCGGAGGTCCCCGGAGGCGCCGAACGGGATGCCGTCCACGATGTGGCCGAGCGGGCCGATGCCGATGTTCGCCGGCACCCAGCCGACCGAGGTCGTCTCGTCGAATCGGCGCGCGGGCAGCGCGCGCCCCTTCGTGCGGGCCGCGAGATCGCTCGTGGCGATGAATACGACGTCCTCCAGCGGCTCGAATGCGGACTCTTGCGGCATCGGCTTCCCTCCGATCGATCGGGCGCAGCGCTGCGCACCGGCTTCGTAGCGTCAGGTCAGCATTGCAGAAATATTTCAAAGTGTCGAGTTTTTGATGACTTGAAATATTTGTATTGAAATGTTCGTGTCGATTCCTTACGCTTGACGCAAGCTGAGAGGTTTCTTCCGAAGCCTCGAGCGTCGCCGTTCACGACGGACCGCGACGCGGCCGATGACGTTCAAGGAGGAACGAGATGGTTGGACCGGTGCCTTTCCAGACGCTCGCCGAAGCGGAGAAGCTCGCGAAGCGCAAACTGCCGCACGACGTCTGGCTCGCGGTGAAGGCGGGCAACGAGAAGCAGTGGACGCTCTCGGAGAACGTCCGCGCATTCGAGCAGCTGGGCTTCTCGCCGACGATCTTCGACCGGCCCGCGAGCATCGACACCGCCACGAGGATCATGGGCGTCGACATCGGCTTCCCCGTCATCGTGTCGCCGGTGGGCGCCCAGGCGATCCACCCCGGGGGAGAGACCGCCGCGGCCGCCGCGGCCCACCAGATGGGCACCGCCATGGGGCTCAGCTCGTGGTCGGCCGACCCGGTCGACCGCGTGGTCGGCGCCAACCCCGACACGTTCTTCCAGCTCTACTGGGTGGGCACGCGCGACCGCATCCGCCGCCGCGTGGAGCGGGCCCGGGAGGCCGGCGCCAAGGCGCTCATCGTCACCCTGGACTGGTCGCACACGCCGCGTCGCGACGGGGGCGTGCCGATCGCGCCGCCCAGCGACCTCGGCCTCGCGACGATGGCGCGGCTCGCGCCGATCGCGCTCTCGCGGCCCGGCTGGCTGGCCCAGTATCTCCGACGCGGCCGCATCCCCGAGCTCAAGGTGCCGAACCTGTTCATGCCGGACGGCCACATCCCCTACTTCGGCGAGGCCTGGAGCGAGTTCGAGCAGACCCCGGCCCCGACCGTCGCGGACATCGAGTGGATCCGCGGCATCTGGGACGGGCCGCTCATGATCAAGGGCATCACCACCGTCAAGGACGCCGAGATCGCCGTCGACATCGGCGCCGACGCGATCTCGGTCTCCAACCACGGCGGCAACAACATCGACGGCACGCCCGCCACGATCCGCTTCCTGCCCTATATCGCGGAGGCGGTCGGCGACCGCATCGAGGTCATGGTCGACGGCGGCGTGCGCCGCGGATCCGACGTCGTGAAGTGCCTCGCGCTCGGCGCCAAGGCGGTGTTCGTGGGCCGCGCGTATCTCTACGGCCTCGCCGTCGCCGGCCAGGCGGGCGTCTACCGGGTGCTCGACATCCTCAAGCGCGGCGTCCGGGAGACCATGCTCGGCATCGGCCGATCCAGCCTCGACGAGATATCCCGAGACGACCTCATGGTCCTGAACAGCGACTTCTTCCAGCGACCGGCCCGCTAGCGCGGCCGCCCCGAACACTCCATCCGACGCAGAGGAGCGCAATGGAACACATCATCGTCGTAGGCGCGGGCACCGCCGGATGCATCGTCGCGGCCCGCCTGACCGAATGCCCCGACATCCGGGTCACGCTGCTGGAGGCCGGGCCCGACACCCCGCTGGCCTCGCTGCCGAACCTCACCTCCGTGAACTGGCTCGACGCGCTCGAGGAGGCCGACGCCTTCTACAGCGACCTCTACGCCGAGAAGCTGGAGAACGATCCGGCCCGCCCCTACCGCAGGGGCACCGGCGTCGGGGGCTCGGCGACGACGAACGCGATGCTCGCGGTGCCGGGCGTGCCCGAGGACTACCGGGCCTGGGTCGAGGACTTCGGGCTCGACGAGTGGAGCTGGGAGCACGTCCGGCCGTGGTTCGAGCTGCTCAAGGAGGATCTCGTCGTCTCGGCCGACGAGGAGCTCACCCCGGTCGACCGGGCGCTCATCGAGGCCGGCAGCGCGCTCGACCTGCCCGAGGACATCGACACCTACGAGCCCGTGGACGGCAGCGGACGGCTGTGGCGCAACGCGCGCGACGGCAAGCGGTACTCGAGCCGCGAGGCCTACCTCGAGCCCGCGCGCCCGCGCCCGAACCTCCGCGTCCTCGACCGCTCGCAGGTGCACAGCCTAGAGCTCCGCGACGGCCGGGCGACGGGCGTGCGCCTCGGCGACGGCCGGATCCTCGAGGCCGATCGCGTCGTGCTCTGCGCCGGCGCCTTCGAGACGCCGTCGATCCTCCTGCGCACCGGGCTCGACCTGCCCGGCATCGGCAAGGGGCTGCAGGACCATCCCGCCGCCTCCGTCTACTTCTCGATGCGGGAGCCCTACCGCGAGGCCGACCGGAGCATCCCCGCGATCGGCGCGGTCCTGCGCTGCTCCTCCTCCGTGCGCGAGCACGACATCAACCTGCTGCCGCTGCACGGCACGCTGCTCCATCCGGGCCCCGCCAACCACGGCCTCATCATGGCCGCGCTCATGCGCGTGACCTCCACCGGATACCTCGAGCTCGACCCCGAGGACCCGATGAAGCCCCCGGTGGTCTACGAGCGGATGCTCAGCACCGAGGAGGACCGCACGGCGATGCGCGACGCGATGCGCGCGCTCGAGCGCGTCCTCGAGGCCCCGAGCTTCCGCCGCATCGTCGACGAGGTGTTCGTCGACGAGATCGGCACCCCGCTCGACCGGCTGCGGGACGAGGAGTTCTTCGAGCAGTGGCTCTCCACCTACGTCGGCGACTACTTCCACGCGGTCGGCACCGCCCGGATGGGCGGGGAGGGCGACGAGGGCGCGGTGGTCGACCAGCGCGGCAGGATCCACGGGCTCGAGAACGCCCACGTCTTCGACGCCTCGATCATGCCGCTCGTGCCGAGCGCCAACTCGAACCTGCCGACGGCGATGATCGCGGAGCGGCTCACCGCCGCCCTGCGCGAGGAGCTCGACCGATGAGCAGGGCCGCCGAACCGGCTCCGCACCGCCGCACGCCGATCCACCAGGAAGGACGATCATGACACAGCACTCATCAGCCCAGCCCGGATGGGAGAAGGCGAAGCGATACGTGCCCCGAGGCGTCTCCTCGGGCCACCGCGTCGGCTGGCAGCAGGTCTTCACGCGGGCGAAGGGGGCCTACCTGTGGGACCAGGAGGGCGCGCAGTACACCGACTTCCTCAACGCGTGGGGCCCGATCGTGCTCGGCCACTGCGACGAGCGGGTGAACCGCGCCGTCTTCGAGGCCGCGAGCACCTGCGACATCACGGGCGTGGGCCCGCAGCTCGGCGAGGCGCAGCTCGCCGAGGAGGTGTGCGACCTCATGCCGTGCGCGGAGAAGGTCGCGTTCTGCACCTCGGGGACCGACGCGGGCATGCACGCGGTGCACCTGGCCCGCGCCGCCACGGGACGGCGCCGCATCCTCAAGTTCCACGGCTCCTATCACGGCTGGAGCGACCACGTCGCCGTCGGCGGCGCCCGCGGGGACCTGACCCCCGAGTCGCCGCTGAACACGCCGAACTCCGCGGGCCTCCACCCCGCCGTCACCGACGACGTGGTCGTGGTGGAGTGGAACGACGAGGCCGGGCTCCGCGCGGCGTTCGCCGAGCACGGAGACGAGCTCGCGGCGGCCTTCGCCGAGGGCTACGTGCACAGCTTCGGCTGCGTGCCGGCCGAGCCCGGGTTCCTCGAGACCCTCCGCGAGCTGTGCGACCGCCACGCCGTCGTCTTCGTCATGGACGAGGTGAAGACCGGATTCCGCTCCGCGCTCGGGGGATACCAGAGCATCTGCGGCGTGACCCCGGACCTCGCGATCTTCGGCAAGGCCATCGCCAACGGCTACTCCCTGGCCGGCATCGCGGGCCGCGACTCCGTCATGGCGCACCTCGGCGCCTACGCCCGCGACACCGCCACCATCGACGGCACCTACAACGGCCAGCCCTACGCGGTGGCCGCGGCGCTGAAGACGCTCGAGATCATGCGGCGGGAGCGGACCGTCGACCGGCTCTACGAGCTCGGCGACCGCCTCCGGAGCGGCCTCGAGCGGGCCATCGCGGAGACGGGAGCCACGGCGAGCGTCGTCGGACTCGGCTCCGAGTGGGCCGTCTACTTCCGGCAGGGCGCGCCGCGCACCTTCCGCGACACCATGGACGTCGACACCGCGAGCTACCGCCTCTACCACGAGACGCTGCTCGAGGGCGGCGTCCTCGAACCCTCGGCCCCCACCGGGGACCGCCGACTCAACGCCTCCACCACCGAGGCAGATATCGACCGGGCGCTCGACGTCGCGCGCACGGCATTCCAACGCGTCGCCGATCAGCAGTGATCGACGGCGCCCGCAGATCAAGGAGAACACCAGCATGAATACCAGCAAGCGAGCGAGCGCTCGGCGATGGGGGCCCGCCGCCATCGGCCTCACGGCGGCCGCGGGGCTCGTCCTGAGCGGCTGCGCGGCCGCCGGCGGGGGCGGCTCCGGCGACGCCGACGAGATCGTGATCGGCTTCGCGCTCTCGCAGAGCGGCAACATGGCCCCGTTCGATGTGGAACCGGGCAACGCCGCGCTCCTGCGGGTGGAGGAGATCAACGAGAACGGGGGCATCGACGGCACCGAGATCCGCACCGTCGTGAAGGACGTGCAGTCCAGCACCGAGACGATGGGCGTCGTGACCTCCGAGCTGATCGCCGAGGGCGCCGACCTCATCGTGACCCCCTGCGACTTCGACCTCAGCGCCCCCGGGGCCATCGCCGCGCAGGGAGCCGGGATCCCGGCGATCTCGATCTGCGCGGGCGACCCGAAGACCGCCGACCGGACCACGCTGGGCGATCACGTGTTCACGGCGAACGCGGGCTCGGACGTGGAAGGCGCGACGGGCGCGTCCTGGGCGTTCGACCAGGACTGGACGTCCGCCTACCTGCTGCAGGACGAGAGCATCGAGTACACCAAGTCGACCGGCGTCTACTTCCAGGCGGCGTTCGAGGAGCTCGGCGGCGAGGTCGTCGGGACGAGCAGCTTCCCGGGCGGCGACTCCGTGGACATCGGCGCGCAGATCAGCGACATCCGGGCGAACGCCGCGGACCTCGACTTCATCTACGTCGCGAGCTGGAACCCGGCCGGGGCCACCGCGGTCAAGCAGATCCGCGACAGCGGCATCGACCTGCCGATCGTGACCCCCGCGGCCGTCGACGGCCAGCTGCTCATCGACATCGCCGGCAACGTGTCCGACGTGTACTACACGGCGTTCACGTGCTACGTGTACTGCAGCGGCGCCGACTCCGAGGGGCCCCAGGAGTTCGTCGACGCCTACCAGGCGAAGTACGACGCGGAGCCCTCCTCGGGATACGCCCTGCACGGGTACAACCTCATGCTCATGCTCGAGCAGGCGCTCGCGGAGACGGCGTCGTTCGAGCCCGAGCCCATCTACGAGACCATCCAGGCGGGGATCGCCGTGGAGACGCCGATCGGCGAGCTGCAGTACTTCAACGAGACCTGCAACAAGATCATCGACTTCCCCTTCAGCATCCTCGAGCTCTCGGGCGGGGAGGTCGAGTTCGTGACCCAGCACACGGCCGCGCTCATCCCCGACACCGGCGACGGCAACGCCTGCGCGACGCAGTAGGCGCGATGGACCGGACGATTCTCGCAGGCGGGGCCTCCCGGGACCTCCCGGGGCGCCCCGCCCGACACGAAGGCGGTCAGCCGTGAACACGGAAAACCCATCCGCGCCGAGCGCCGCGGCGGAACCGGAGGCGCTCGTCGTCGACGCCGCGGGCATCACGTTCGGCGCCGTCAAGGCCGTCGACGACGTCTCCTTCGAGGTGCGGCGGGGCGAGGTCCTCGGGCTCATCGGGCCGAACGGCTCGGGCAAGACGACCACGCTCAACCTCATCAGCGGGCTCCTCCGCCCGAGCGCGGGGAGGATCCGCCTGGGCGATCGGGACGTCACGCGCGATCCCATCCGCCGTCGCGTCCGGCTCGGCATCGCCCGGACCTTCCAGAGCGTCCGCCCCTTCGACCGCCTCACCGTGAGGCAGAACATCGAGGCGGCCGCGGTGGGGAGCGGGCTCTCGAGCCGGGAGGCCGCGCCGCTCATCGACGAGATCGTCGAGGAGCTCTGGCTCGGCGACCACCAGGGGATCCCCGCCAGCAGCGCCTCGGCGGGCCTCGTGCGGCGCATCGGCATCGCCCGGGCGCTCGCGACCAGGCCGAGGTTCATCCTGCTCGACGAGCCCGCCGCGGGCCAGAACGAGAGCGAGGGCGAGGAGCTGATCGAGTCGATCAAGAACCTCGTGCTCAAGCGCAACTGCGGCGTGCTGCTCGTCGAGCACGACATGTCCGTGGTGATGAACACCTGCGACCGGCTCCACGTGCTCGACAGCGGCAGGACCGTCGTGGAGGGCGACCCGGCCGAGGTCTACCGCGACCCCAGGGTCATCGAGATCTACTTCGGAAAGCAGGGCGACCATGCTTGAGATCAACGACCTGCACGTGCAGTACGGCAAATCGATCAAGGCCGTCCAGGGCGCGTCCTTCTCGGTCGGCGAGGGCGAGATCGTCTCGCTCGTCGGCCAGAACGGCGCGGGCAAGTCCTCCGTGCTCAAGGCGGTGGCGGGGCTCGCGCCGATCACCGCCGGGACGATCGCGTTCGAGGACTCCCCGCTGGCCTCGGGGCGCATCGAGCAGCGGGTCAGGCGGGGGATCGCCTACGTGCCCGAGGAGCGCGGAGTGTTCGCCAAGCTCACCGTCGCCGAGAACCTCCGCCTCGGCACCACGCCCCGGCGCGACCGGGCCGAGGCCGAGCGCGACATCGAGGCGCAGCTCGCGCGCTTCCCGATCCTCAGGAAGTACTGGGGCAAGGGCGCCTCCTGGCTGTCGGGCGGCGAGCAGCAGCAGCTCGTGATCGCCCGCGCCCTGGTCTCGAGGCCGCGACTGCTGCTCCTCGACGAGCCGACGCTCGGGCTCGCCCCGATCGTCGTCGACATGCTCTTCGACTTCATCGGCGCCCTCCCCGAGGACGGCGTGACGGTGATGCTCGTCGAGCAGAACGCCGTCCGCGCCATCGAGATCTCGGACCGCGCCTACGTGGTCCAGCCGCCGGGGCGCATCATCGGCCAGGGCGGGGCGGCGGATCTCGCCGCGAGCCCCGCGGTCGTGGACTACCTGGGGTTCGAGCCCGCCACGAGGGGAGAGGAATAGATGTTCGTCCAGTTCATCGTGGATGCGGTGGGGCTCGGCGCGTTCTACGCCCTGCTCTCCATCGGCATCGCACTGCTGTTCGGGGTCCTCGGACTCATGAACTTCGCCTACGGCGAGATCATCCTCGCCGCGGCCTTCACCCTGTACCTGTGCCGGACCCTGCCCTGGCCGGTGGCGCTGCTCGCGGCCATCGCCGCGGGCGTCCTCGTCTCGGTGCTCACGGAGCGGCTCGCCTTCAGACCGCTGCGCGACGCCGATCCGGTGACGCTGATGATCGCCTCCTTCGCGGTGAGCCTCATCCTGCAGAGCGTGGCGCGCATGACGGTGCTGCCGCGCGCGCAGGGCGTCCCGTCGCGGAGCTTCATGTCCACCTCCTTCGAGGTGCTCGGCAGCCGCATATCGGTGCTGCAGCTCGTGACGATCGCGCTGTGCGGCATCACGCTCGCGGGCGTGATGCTCCTGCTGCAGAAGACCTCTCTCGGCGCGCAGCTGCGCGCCTCCTCCGAGAACTTCGAGATGGCGAACGTGCTCGGCATCAGGACGAACGTGGTGATGATCAGCGCGTTCGCGATCGTCGGCGTGGTCGGCGCCGTCTCCGCGGTCGTCCTGGTCGGCCGGCAGGGCGCGATCTCCGCCGAGATGGGGCTCTCGCCCCTGCTGATCGGCGTGGTCGGCGCCGTGCTCGGCGGCATGAGCAACCTCCGGGGCGCCGTGCTCGGCGGCCTGCTCCTCGGCATCATCAGCGCGGGGCTGGAGGCCTTCCTCCCGCAGCAGCTGGTGCCCTTCCGCGATGCATTCCTCTACACGCTCGTGATGGCGATCCTGGTGGTCCGGCCCCAGGGACTGCTGTCGGGCGAGAAGGTCCGGGTGTCCTGATGTTCACCGAAGAGCTCCGCTCGACGAAATCCCTCCCGCTCATCCTGTGCGGGATCGCGGTCCTCGTCGCCGTCATCGGCGTCGTCTCGGGATCGATCATCCTGTACATCGCGACGCTCGCGCTCATCTCCGTGGTCTTCGTCGTGGGCCTGTTCACGTTCTCGGGCAATTCCGGGATCATGTCCTTCGGCCACGTCGCGTTCATGGCGATCGGCGCCTACGCCACCGCGTACCTGACCATCCCCGCCGGGCTCAAGCAGTCGATGTTCTCGAGCATGCCGGAGCCGTTCGCGTGGGTGCTCGACCTCGAGGTCTCCTTCCCCGTGGCGCTGCTGCTCTCGGGCGTCGCCGCGGCCGGGCTCGCGCTCCTCACCGGGCCCGCCATCGCGCGGCTCGGCGGCCTGCAGGCGGGCATCGCGACGCTCTCGCTGCTGCTCATCGTGTTCACCGTCATCAACAACTGGACGGACGTCACCCGCGGCTCCTCGAGCATGATCGGCATCCCCCAGGCCGTCGACGTGTGGTGGGCGCTCGGCGCCGCCGTGCTCGCCATCGTGCTGGCCTGGCTCTACAAGGTGTCCTCCTCGGGCCTGCAGCTGCGGGCCTCGCGCGAGGACGCGGGGGCCGCCGAGGCCTCGGGCATCAGCGTGGGCCGGCATCGGTTCCTCGCCTGGGTGCTCAGCGGCTTCCTCTGCGGCATCTCGGGCTCGCTCTACGCCTCCTTCCTCACGACCTTCCACGTCTCGGCGTTCTTCATCGCGGCGATGTTCGGGTTCGTGGTGATGATCGTGGTGGGCGGCTACCTCTCGCTCAGCGGCGCGGTGATGGGCACGCTGCTGATCAGCGCCCTGCAGGAGTTCCTGCGGCGCGTGCAGGACGGGCAGATCCTCGGCATCGCCTTCCCGCCGGGCACCGCGGAGCTCGTCCTCGCCGTCATCCTGCTGATCGTGCTGATCGTCCGGCCGCTGGGGATCATGGGCCATCGCGAACTCGGATTCCGCAGGCGAGCGCGGGGCCGGGCCGCGCCGGCGGTCGCGGAGAAGGCCTGATCCCGCGGCGCGGTGTGGAGCGCGACGGTTCGCGCCAGCCGGCAACCGGTATCGTGCAAACCCCGTGCAGAAAAGGCGAGGAGACGGGCGGCCGCTCGGCGGCCCCGCGGTCGGAGAAAAGAGGAGATAGCGGTGAACGATCCAGGGCGAGACAGGCAGAGCACCGTTGCCGAACGGATCCAGTTGCATTTCGACTCGTTGACGGGCGCCGAGAAGCGGGCCGCGCGCGCGCTGACCACCGACTATCCCGTGACCGGCATGGACACCGTCCAGCGCTTCGCGGAGCGCGCGTCGGTGAGCCCGGCCACGATCGTCCGCTTCGTGAAATCCCTCGGATTCGACTCGTTCCGCGAGTTCCAGGAGAGCCTCCGCACCGAGCTCAAGGAGCGGCAGGAGTCCGTCCTCACCCAGGCGACGTCGACGAACCCGCACGAGGCGAACACGGGCGCCACGGGCGCGCTGGAGGAGAGCAAGCGCGTATTCCTCGAGGGGATCGAGAAGACCCTGGGCTCGGTGCCGTCGGGGGAGTACATCCGCACGGTCGAGTGGCTCGCCGACACCAAGCGGCGGATCGTCACGGCCGGAGGCACGTTCTCGGGCCTGCTCGCCGAGCACCTCGCGGCCCAGCTCTCGCTCTTCCGCGGCAACGTGCTCGTGAGCCCGCAGAGCGCGCTGCACCGGGCCTCGCTGGTGCTCGACTCCCGGGCGAAGAACGACGTGTGGGTGCTCTTCGACTTCCGCCGCTATCAGAGCAGCACGGAGCTGCTCGCGCAGGAGGTGGATCAGCGCGGGGCGCGGCTCGTGCTCGTGACGGACCGGTGGCTCTCGCCGATCGCGAGCATCGCCGACGTCGTGCTCATCGCGAGCGTCGACGCCCCGGGGCCCTCCGACTCGCTCGTCCCCGGGCTCGCGCTCGTCGAGGCCATCGCGGAGCAGGTGTCGGAGCGCATCGGCGAGCAGGGCATCGCGAAGCTCGAGCAGCTCGACCCGATGCGGGTGCGGCTCGAGTTCGGGTCCGGCGCCGGTTGAGGGCGCCGCCGCGGTACTCGCTCCGGGCGGGACGGGAGAACGCCTCGGGGGCGGATGCATCGCATCCGCCCCCGAGGCGTTCGTCCGCGAGCGTCGCGGAACGGCCTAGACCTGGTTGCCCAGCTTGTAGCCCTTCGCCTCGTCGCCCTCGCGGGTGTACGAGAAGCCGTCGGCGCCGATGGTCTGCGCCATCTCCGACGCGTCGGTGCGGGCCACGACCTCCTGCGGGTTGCCGTCGAGGTCGAGCACGAGCGAGGCGTCGGTGTACCACGAGGGCACGACCGGGTTGCCCCACCAGTCGCGGCGCTGGTTGTCGTGCACGTCCCAGGTGACGACCGGGTTGTCCGGGTCGCCCGTGTAGTAGTCCTGGGTGTAGATCTCGACGCGGTGCCCGTCCGGGTCGCGCAGGTAGAGGTAGAACGCGTTCGAGACGCCGTGGCGGCCGGGGCCGCGCTCGATCGCGTCCGACATGCGCAGCGCGCCGAGCTTGTCGCAGATCGCGAGGATGTTGTGCTTCTCGTGCGTCGCGAACGCGATGTGGTGCATGCGCGGGCCGTCGCCGCCGGTCGCGGCGGTGTCGTGCACGGTGGGCTTGCGGCGCATCCACGCGGCGTAGACGGTGCCCTCCTTGTCCTGGATGTCCTCCGTGACGCGGAAGCCGAGGTCCTGGTAGTGGCGCACGGCGCGGGGCACGTCGGGGGTGACCTGGTTGAAGTGGTCCAGGCGCACGAGCTCGCCCGGGATCTGCAGGTCGTAGCGCCAGGAGAGGCGCTCCACGTGGTCGGCGGCGTAGAAGAACTCGTAGGGGAAGCCCAGCGGGTCCTCCACGCGCACCGAGTCGCCGATGCCCTTGGTGAAGCCCTCGGGGCGGCGCTCGACGCGGCAGCCGAGCTCCTCGTAGAAGGCCACGGCCTTGTCGAGGTCCTCGGCGGAGCGCACGCGGTACGAGAACGCGGCGACGGCGGCGACGGGGCCCTTGCGGAGCACGAGGTTGTGGTGGATGAACTCCTCGGTCGAGCGCAGGTAGATCGCCTCGTCGTCCTCCTCGGTCACGTGCAGGCCGAGCACGTCCACGTAGAAGTGGCGCGAGGCGGCGAGGTCGGTGACGACGAGGTCCATGTAGGCGCAGCGCAGGATGTCCGGGGCCGGGGCCTCGGGGGTCTTGATGGGGTTCGCGGGCTGGATGGGGGCTTCTTCGGTGACGTAGAAGCCCGCCGAGGTGCGGTTCTCCTCGGAGAATGCGGTCATGATTCGCTTCCTTGCTGTGACGTTCGGGGGAGGGTTAGTTGGCGCCGAAGCGGGCGGTGTGCACGTCGCCGAGGGTGACGTGGACGGCCTGCTGGTCGGTGTAGAAGTCGATCGAGCGGTAGCCGCCCTCGTTGCCGAGGCCCGAGGCCTTGACGCCGCCGAAGGGCGAGCGCAGGTCGCGGACGTTGTGCGAGTTGAGCCACACCATGCCGGCGTTGACGTTCTGGGCGAAGTTGTGGCCGCGCTTGAGGTTCGAGGTCCAGATGTAGCCGGCGAGGCCGTAGCGGGTGTTGTTCGCGAGCTCGAGCGCCTCCTCGTCCGTGTCGAACGGGGTGATCGCGACGACGGGGCCGAAGATCTCCTCCTGGAAGATGCGGGCGTCGGGCGCGACGTCGGCGAACACGGTGGGGGCCACCCAGTTGCCCTCCTCGGGGGCGCCCTCGGGGCGGCCGCCGCCGGCGAGCACGCGGCCCTCGTCCTTGCCGAGCTCGACGTAGCTCATGACCTTCTCGTAGTGCTCGGGGTGCACGAGCGCGCCGACCTCGGTGGCCGGGTCGAACACGTCGCCGACCTTGATGTTGCGGGCGCGGGCGGCGTACTTCTCGACGAACTCGTCGTAGATCGAGCGCTCGACGATGATGCGCGAGCCGGCGGTGCAGCGCTCGCCGTTCAGCGAGAACACGCCGAAGAGGGTCGAGTCGATCGCGGCGTCGAGGTCGGCGTCGGCGAAGACCACGGCGGGCGACTTGCCGCCGAGCTCCATCGACATGCCCTTGAGGTTCGCGGCGCAGTTGCCGTAGATGATCTGGCCGGTGCGCGACTCGCCGGTGAAGGAGATGAGCGGCACGTCGGGGTGCTTCACGAGCGAGTCGCCCGCGGTCTCGCCGAAGCCGTTGACGAGGTTGAAGACGCCCTTGGGCAGCCCGGCCTCCTCGAAGATGCCGGCCCACAGCTGCGCCGAGGCGGGTGTGAACTCGGCCGGCTTGAGCACGACGGTGCAGCCCGAGGCGATCGCGGGGGCGAGCTTCCAGGACTCGAGCATGAAGGGGGTGTTCCACGGCGTGATGAGGCCGGCGACGCCGATGGGCTTGCGGTTCACGTAGTTGATCTGCGTGCCGGGCACCTTGAAGGCGTTGTCGTGCTGCGCGACGATGAGGTCCGCGAAGAAGCGGAAGTTCTCGGCGGCGCGGCGGGCCTGGCCCTTGGCCTGCGTGATCGGCAGACCGGTGTCCCAGGTCTCGATCTCGGCGAGCTCCTGGTCGCGCTCCTCGACCGCGTCGGCGATCTTGTTGAGCACGCGGGCGCGCTCGCGGGGCTTCATGGTGGGCCAGGGGCCGTTGTCGAAGGCCTCGGTGGCGGCGGCCACGGCGAGGTCGATGTCGGCCTTGTCGCCGGAGGCGGCGACCGCGTAGTTCTCGTTGGTGGAGGGGTTGAGGACGTCGAAGGTCTCGCCCGAGACCGAGTCGACGAACTCGCCGTTGATGTAGTGCTTGATCTCGGTGGGGAGATTTGCGGGACGGGTAGTCATGCGAATTCCTTACTTCGGTGGTGGGGGTGCGGGTCGGGTTCGTGTGATGGGGTGCGCGCTAGTCGTCGATCGAGGCGAGGACGGCGTGCATCGTGTTCTGCCGGTGGAGCCGGGCCTGGCGCTCGATCACTTCGGGGCCGGCGCCGGATTCGATGAGGCGCAGGAGCTCCTCGTGCTCGGCGACGGATTCGGCGGTGCGCTCGGGCACGAAGCCGAAGGAGGACTCGCGCATCGTCTCGAGCCGGTGCCAGCCTCGGCGCACGAGGTCGGCGATGTGCTCGTTCCGGCAGTGCTGGAAGAGCACGGAGTGGAACTCCCGGTTGAGCCGGGTGAAGCGCGAGGCGTCGAGGGTGGGGGCCGCGGCGAGCTCGCGCATCCGCGCGTTGATCTCGCGGGCCTCGGCGATCTCGGCGGCGGTGAGCCGCGGCGCGGACTGCGCCGTGGCGAATCCCTCGACGAGGCTCAGCGTCTCCATCGTGTCGCGGTAGACGCCCCGGTCGAGGGTGGTCACCTGCGCGCCCACGTTGTGCACGTAGGTGACCACGCCCTCGGCCTCGAGCATCCGGATCGCCTCGCGCACCGGCACCGTCGAGAAGCCGAGCTCGCTCGCGATCTGCCCCAGGACCAGGCGGTAGCCGGGTCCGAAGGCGCCCGAGGCGATCCTGTCGCGCAGGTACGCGTAGGCCTGCTGCGACTTCGACAGCTCGGTGGCGGGCGTCGTGGTGGTCATCGCGACTGCTTCCACTCCTGGTACTTCTGCTTCCACTCGCCGGTGGGCGGGAAGAGGCCGTCGACCTTGTTGCCGGCCTTGACCTGCTCGAACACCCAGGCGTCCTGCTGCTCCTGCTCGTAGGCGTCCTCGACGACCTCGGCGAAGAGCTCGGGCGGCACGACGATCACGCCGTCGTCGTCGCCGACGATGATGTCGCCGGGCTGCACGGTGGCGCCGCCGCACGCGATGGTGCGGTCGAACTCGAGCGGCACGTGGCGGCGGCCGAGGACCGCGGGATGCGAGCCGTTGGAGTAGACGGGGATGCCGAGCTCGTCCACCGCGGCCGAGTCGCGCACGCCGCCGTCGGTGACGATGCCGGATGCGCCGAGCACCTGGGCGCGCAGGGCGAGCACGTCGCCGAGGGTGCCGGTGCCCTTCTCGCCGCGGGCCTCCATGACGACCACGTCGTCGGGCCGCACCGAGTCCATCGCCTGCTTCTGCGCGTTGTAGCCGCCGCCGAACTTCTTGAAGAGGTCCTCGCGGTTGGGCACGTAGCGCAGCGTCTTCGCGTAGCCGAGGATGCGGCTGCCGGCGTGGTTGAGCGTGGGGCCGTCGATCGAGACGTTGTTGAGACCGCGCTTGCGCAGCTGCGCCGAGAGCGTGGCGACGGCAGTCTCCGCGACCTTCGCGCGCAGCTCGTCGGTGATGATGCCGCGCGGGTCGGGCAGGCCCGCGGCCTCGCGGGAGCCCCAGGCCTCCTCGCGCTGCGTGTCGTCGACCTTGGGCTGCGCCCCGAAGGCGGCCATCTCGTACTGCGATTCGACGACCTCGGTGACGAGGCGGCCGGTGCTCGGCGCGCCGGGCGCGGCCGGGGCATCCACCTCGACCTCGACGGTGTCGCCGGGCTGGGCCACGGACGAGCCGGCCGGAGTGCCGGTGAGGATCACGTCGCCGGCCTCGAGCGTCATGAGCTGCGAGAGGTCGGCCACGAGCTGGCCGAAGGGGAACACGAGGCCCGAGGTGTCGTCGTCCTGGACGAGGGCGCCGTTGACCCAGGTGCGCACGCGCAGGGCCTTCGGGTCGAGGCCGTCGGCGGGGATCACGTCGGGGCCGAGCGGGGTGTAGCCGTCGCCCGACTTGTTCTTGACGTTCGAGCCCTTGTCGGCGTGGCGCAGGTCGTAGAGGCCCCAGTCGTTGGCCGCGGTGATGCCCGAGACCTTGGACCAGCCGTCCTCGGGGCTCACGCGCCGGCAGGTCTCGCCGATGATGAGCGCGATCTCGCCCTCGTAGGCGAGGAGCTCGGTGCCCGTGGGGCGCTCGATGGCGTCGCCGCTCTTGGCGATCGATGTGCCGGCCTTGATGAAGTAGCCGGGGAACTTGGGGGAGCGCCCGCGCTGCTCGATGCGCGAGGGATAGTTGAGGTGGAGGGCGATGATCTTGCCCGGGCGGTTCTCACGATCAGTGAAGTCGATCGACATGGCTTCCCTTCGCGTCGTTGCTGTGGTCCTCCGACCCGTCTCCGGGCCTGATATACGAAATCATATACGATCTGCACTCGGTGGCAACCCCTGAACCTGTGAGCTTCGTGAGCGTGCGTTCCCCGGCTTCCTCCCGTCCTCGGCCCCCGCTCCCGGCCTTCTCCCGCCCGGCGCTCTGCTCTCACCCTTGGTGTCCTCCTGCCCGTCGGCCTGCTTCCACTCTGGGCCTCTTCCTGCCCTCGGTTTCTTCCCGTTCCTGGCTTCCTCTCGTCCGTCGGCCTGCTTCCACTCTTGACCTCTTCCTGCCCTCGGTTTCTTCCCGCTCCTGACTTCCTCTCGTCCGTCGGCCTCCTTCTGTCCGCCGGCCTGCTCCCACCCCTGGTCTCCCCTATATCCGTGGGTCCCCTCCCGCTCTTGGTCTCCTCCCGTCCTCGGTTTCCTCCCATTCCTGGCTTCCTCCTGCTTCCCGGCCTGCTCTTGTTCAGGCCCCTTTGCGCCCCGGCTTCCTTCGTTTCTGCTCCGGCGTCCCTCTGTTCCGGCCCTTTCTGTCTCCGGCACCCTCATTGCCATCCGATGGCTCCTTCCTCCGGCGAGCGCCTTCTGCGCGTCCCGCAGCCTCAGATGCGTCGCACATTGCTGTTCTGACGGCGTCGAAACCACAATCTGCGACGCATCTGTTCATCTGCTCCTTGCGGCCGTCCGTTCTCGCCCTTCGCTGTGCGCCTCTCGGGCCTTTGCCGTGTCCTCATCGGTCTCATGTTGCGCGTCCCTCCGGTCCCTTCCCATTCGCGCCTCGGTTCCCCGTGCGGTGGCGGGTGCCTGTTCTGGCGGACGGCATCCCCATCGCGCGGATGCGTCACAGATTGCCGTTCTGGACTCCGCATGCCCGCACTCTGCGACGCATCTGTTCGCCTGTGCCTCGCTGTCCGCTCTTTGGCCCCCTGCTGCGCCTATGGGGCCCTTGTCCGACGGCAAGGCGCCTGTCGGGGTGGCTGGCGCTCCTCGTTGCACAGATGCGTCGAAGATCGCGGTTATGCCGGCGCCGGAACCGCACTCTGCGACGCATCTGTTCATCTGTTCCTTGCCGCTTGCCTCTCGGTCCTTTGCCGGGCGGCGGCTGCTCGCTCTGTGGTTTGGCACCTTCTTGCGCAAATGCGTCGCACATTGTCGTTATGCCGGGGCCGAAACCGCGATCTGCGACGCATCTGTGCGGATGGGCGAGGGCCGGTGGACGAATCCCGCCGTATCGAGTCGAACTCGACACATTGTCCCTACTGGATAGCTGTTATACAGTTAGCCGAAAATGTTGTCTGTTGTAGAGCGTGCGCAACGATTTCGAAGAGGAGCACCATGGCCCGTATCAGCCCCGTAGTGAAGCAGGCGACTCCGGTCGTCGTGGAGAAGGCCGAGGGGAACTGGATTCTCGGCACCGACGGCATCCGCTACCTCGACTTCACCTCCGGCATCGGCGTGACCTCCACCGGCCACTGCCACCCGCGCGTGGTGCGGGCCGCGCAGCGGCAGGTGGGCAGCGTCATCCACGCGCAGGCGACCACCGTCATGCACAAGCCGCTGCTCGAGCTCACCGAGGCGGTCGGCCGGCACCTCCCGGGCGACATCGACTCGCTCTTCTACGCCAACTCGGGCGCGGAGGCGGTCGAGGCGTCGCTGCGGCTCGCGCGCATGGCCACCGGTCGGCCGAACATCATCGCCTTCCAGGGCGGATTCCACGGCCGCACCTTCGGCGCCGCGAGCATCACCACGGCCGGGACGAAGTTCCGCACCGGCTTTTCGCCGCTGGTGGGCGGCGTCGTGGTCGCGCCCTTCCCGTACGCCTACCGGCTCAGGATGACCGAGCAGGAGGCGACCGACTTCGCGCTCCGGGAGCTCGACTACCTGTTCCAGACGGTCACCAGCCCCGACGAGGTGGCGGCGTTCATCATCGAGCCGGTGCAGGGCGACGGGGGCTACATCCCCGTGCCCGAGGCCTTCCTGCGCGGGCTCGAGCGCCGGGCGCGCGAGTACGGCATCCTCTTCGTCCTCGACGAGATCCAGGCGGGCGTGGGCCGCACCGGCCGGTTCTGGGCGCACGAGGCGGCCGGGATCGCTCCGGATGTGATCATCATGGCCAAGGGGATCGCCTCGGGCTTCCCGATCTCGGCGATCGCCGCGAGCGCGGAGCTGATGTCGAAGGCGCTGCCCGGCTCGCAGGGCGGCACTTACGGCGGCAACGCGGTCGCCGCGGCGGCCGGCGTGGAGACGCTCAAGGTGATCGAGGACGAGGGACTCGTCGAGAACGCGGCCGTGCGCGGCGCGCAGCTGCACGCGGGGCTCGAGCGGCTGCAGGAGCGGTTCCGGGTCATCGGCGATGTGCGCGGCGCGGGCCTCATGCAGGCCATCGAGTTCTCGGAATCGGACGGCGAGCCGCATCCGACGGCGGCGGCCGAGGTGCAGCAGGCCGCGGTCGACGAGCGGCTGCTGCTGCTCACGTGCGGCCCCGCGAACAACGTCGTGCGCGTCGTGCCCGCGCTCACCGTCAGCGAGGAGGAGATCGAGATCGGTCTCGCCGCGCTCGAGCGCGCGCTCCGCGCGTTGCTCGGCTGAGCCCGGCGCGTGATCGGCCCGCCGGCGCGCCCGTGCTGCACGGGTGCGCCGGTGTCGCCGTCCGGGTGGTGGACAGCTATACAGTCACACCGCGTTCGGTACCATGCTCCCGATGGCTGCATAGTGAGGAGCGCGCACGTGAGTCAGCAACTGGAGACCGTATCCGTCGTCGACGCGGCGGCGGCCCGCCTGCGGGACAGCCTGTTCGCGGGGGAGTACGCGGCGGGGCAGGAGCTCAAGGACACGCGGGTCGCGGGCGAGTTCGGCATCGCCAGGCCCACCGCGCGGGCCGCGGTGCAGCAGCTCATCTCGGAGGGGCTGCTCGTCCGCCCGCCGGGGCACAGCGCGCGGGTGCGGACCTTCGACGCTGACGAGGTCCGCGACATCTATCGCATCCGCAGGCTGATCGAGCTCGACGCCGTCCGCGAGGTGCGGGAGACGGGTGCGCCGCTCGACGGCGTGCTCGAGGCGCTCCGCGGCTTCGAGGACCTCAAGGACGACGCCAATTGGACGGTGATCGTCGAGGCCGACTTCGCGTTCCACTCGGCGGTGGTGAAGGCGGCCGGCTCGCCGCGGCTCCGAGCGCTGTTCCTCGGCATCTCGAGCGAGTCGCGGCTGCTCATCGGCATTCTCAAGGATCAGTACCGGGGCGGCGCGAGTCTCTATGAGGAGCACGAGGAGCTCTACCGCATGCTCGAGCGCGGCGCGGATCCGGCCGAGCTCGAGCGCGCGTGGGTCGAGCATCTCGACTCGGCGCAGCGCTTCGTGGAGCGCCACATCGCGGACCGCTGATCCCGCTTCTCAAAGTAGATATACTGTTATACAGTTGCTCGGGGCGGAGGGACCGCCCGCACGACTTCTGGAGGGATCATGGTTGATCTGACGTCCTACGCCGCACTGAGCTTCGACGTGTACGGCACGCTCATCGATTGGGAGGCCGGCATCGCGAAGGTGCTCAAGGAGTGGGCCGAGCGCCACGGCTCCGACCTCGACGACGAGCGGCTGCTGCTGGCCTACGCCGACAACGAGGCGGCCGTGGAGCGCGAATACCCGGGCCTCGCCTACGCCGAGGTGCTGCAGGCGGCCTTCCGCCGCACCGCCGCCGATCTCGACCTGCCCGCCGCGGACGAGGAGCTCCAGGAGCTCGGCCGCTCGGTGCCGGACTGGCCGGCCTTCGCGGACACGCACGAGGCGCTCACGCGGCTCAAGCGGCACTACCGGCTCATCATCCTCTCGAACGTCCACGAGCAGGGCGTCGAGGGCAGCATCCGCCGCATGGACGTCGAGTTCGATCAGGTGAACACGGCGCAGGCCATCGGCTCGTACAAGCCCGCGGCCCGCAACTTCGAGGTGCTCCTCGAGCGGCTCGGCGAGCTCGACGTCGAGCGGCCGCAGCTCCTGCACGTCGCCCAGTCGCTGTTCCACGACCATGTGCCCGGCAAGCGGGCCGGACTCGACACGGTCTGGATCAACCGCCGTCATGACCGCCCGGGCTGGGGCGCGACGCCCGATCCGCGCGTGGACGTGACCCCGAACCTCGAGTTCACGTCGCTCGCCGAGTTCGCCGACGCGGTCGACGCCGCATTCGCCGCGAAGGCCTGAACGATGCCGGAACTCGACCTCGGCGGCGTCCCCCGCGCCATCCTCATCGACGGCGTCTGGGAGGACCTCCGCCATCGCCCCGGCCTCGCCGTCGAGAACCCCGCCACCGGCGAGGTCCTCGCAGAGCTGCCCGACGCGGCGCCGGAGGACGGCCTGCGCGCGCTCGATGCGGCCCACCGGGCGCAGCCCGGATTCGCGGCGCTCGCGCCCGCGGAGCGCTCGGCGATCCTGCTCCGGGCCCACGCGCTGCTCCTCGAATCGAAGGAGGAGCTCGCGGCCATCATGACCGCCGAGATGGGCAAGCCCTTCAAGGAGGCCTGCGGCGAGGTGGACTACTCGGCCGGCTACCTGCAGTGGTACGCGCAGGAGGGCGTGCGCGTGCAGGGCTCGCACGGGCAGTCGCCGAGCGGCCGCGGGCAGATCCTGCTCACGCGGGAGCCGGTGGGCGTCTCGCTGCTCATCACGCCGTGGAACTTCCCGCTCGCGATGGGCGCGCGCAAGATCGCCCCCGCCGTGGCCACGGGCTGCGCGGTCGTCGTGAAGCCGGCCGCGAAGACGCCGCTCACGATGCTGTTCCTCGCCCGGATCTTCCAGGAGGCGGGGCTGCCCGCGGGCGCGCTCAACGTGGTCACCACGTCGAGCTCGCGGGCGATCACGGAGCCGCTGCTCGCGGACGGGCGCGTGCGCCACCTCTCCTTCACCGGGTCGACGCCCGTGGGCAAGCTGCTGCACGGGCAGTGCTCGGCGCACATGGTCCGCACCTCGCTCGAGCTCGGCGGCAACGCGCCGTTCATCGTGTTCGAGGACGTCGACCTCGACAGGGCCGTCGCGGAGGCGACCGCCGCGAAGATGCGCAACATGGGCGAGGCGTGCACCGCCGCGAACCGCATCCTCGTGCAGGAGGGCATCGCCGAGGAGTTCGCGGAGCGGCTCGCCGCGCGCTTCGCCGAGATGACCGTCGGCGACGGCCTCGAGGAGGGGACCGACATCGGCCCGATGATCGACCGCGGCGCGGTCGCGAACATCCAGGCGCTCGTCGACGACGCGATCGGGAAGGGCGCCGAGGCGCTCATCGGCGGCAGCGGCGTCGAGGGACCGGGGTCCTTCTACCCGCCGACGGTGCTCCGCAACGTCCCGCGCGACGCCCGCATGCTCGACGAGGAGGTGTTCGGCCCGGTCGCCCCGATCGTGACCTTCGCCGACGAGGAGGACGCGATCGCGCTGGCCAATGACACCGAGTACGGGCTCGCCGGCTATCTCATGACGGACGACCTCGTCCGGGCCATGCGCGTCTCGCGCCGGCTCGAGATCGGCATGGTCGGCATCAACTCGGGCATCATCTCGGACGTCGCCGCACCCCTCGGCGGCGTGAAGTCCTCCGGGATCGGCCGCGAGGGCGGTGTGCTCGGCATCGACGAGTTCCTCGAGTACAAGTACACCTTCATCCCGCACGAGTAGCGGGTTCGTCGCCGCTCGCCGCTCGCCGCCCCGTCACTCGGCCGCCTGGCCGCTCGGCCGCTCGGCTGCTTGGCCGTTCGGCCGCCTGGCCGTTCGGCCGTTCGGCCGCCCGGCCACTCGGCCGCTCGGCTGCCCGGCCACTCGGCCGCTCGGCTGCCCGGCCACTCGGCCGTTCGGTTGCCTGGCCGCCCGGCCGCCCGGCCGCTCGGCCGCCCGGTTGCCCGGCCGCTCGACCGCTCGGTTGCCCGGCCGCTCGGCCGCCCGGCGGCAGAGGATCGGGATGCACCCGCGCGAGCGGGCCGATAGCCTGGCCGCATGATGAAACGTGCCGTGCTCGCAGGTGGCTCCGGCTTCATCGGGAGGGCGCTGCGCGACGCCCTCGAGGAGGACGGCTACGAGGTCCGCGGCATCGGACGATCCGGCCCGGACGCGCGCTGGGGCGACGCCGAGGCCATCCGCCGTCTCGTCGACGGGGCCGAGCTCCTCGTCAACCTCGCAGGCAAGTCCGTGAACTGCCGCTACACGGATACCAATCGGCGGGAGCTCCTGCGCTCGCGCATCGAGACGACTCGCGAGCTGCGCGAGGCCGTCGCCGCGGTAGCGTCCCCTCCCGCGCTCTGGCTCAACGCCAGCACCGCCACGATCTACCGCTACGCGATGGACGTCCCGCAGACCGAGCGCTCAGGCCAGATCGGGGAGGGGCTCTCGGTCGACATCGCGCGCGAATGGGAGCGGGAGTTCTTCGCGGGGGACCTGCCCGGCACCCGCCGCGCCGCCCTGCGGATGACGATCGTGCTGGGCGGCGGGCCGGCCACCGGAATGCTCGTCGCCCTCGCGCGCCTCGGGCTCGGCGGCCCGCAGCTCGACCACGCGTGGCTCCCGCATCGGCGCTACCGCGGCATCGGCCCGACGCCGACCGGGAGCGGGCTCGCGCCATGGCACGACAGCCGCGGCCGCCAGATGTTCAGCTGGGTGCACATCGACGACGTGATCGGCGCGATCCGATTCATCCGCGATCGCGAGGAGATCGAGGGCCCGATCAACGTGGCGGCGCCCAACCCGAGCGACAACCGCACGCTCATGCGCGAGCTGCGCGCCGCCGTCCGCATGCCCATCGGCATCCCCGCGCCCCGGGCCGTGCTCGAGCCGGCCATGTGGGCGCTCCGCACCGAGCCCGAGCTCGTGCTCAAGAGCCGGTGGGTGCTGCCCGAGCGGCTCGAGGAGGCCGGATACGAGTTCGCGCATCCGCACCTGCGCGGCGCCGTCCGGGCGCTCCCGCAGCTGCGCTGAGCGCCACGCGCGTCCTCGGGAGCATGCCTGCGGGCTGGGCGGGCCCGCGCATGGATGCGTCTGTGCCGGTCCCGAGCCGAGCCGCCGGGCCTGCCCGGGCCTGTCCGCGTGCGGATGCGGCTGGGTCGGTCCCGAGTCAAGCGGCCGAGCCTGCCCCGGCCGCGCCGCGTACGGATGCGCTTGAACCAGGCTTGAGCCCAAGCGGCAAAGTCTGCCCGGGCCTGTCCGCGTACGGATGCGGCTGGGTCCGTCCGGAGCCCAGTAGTAGAGCTTGCTGGGTCCTCTCCGCGTACGGATGCGTCGCAATCCGCTGTTCTCGGGCCCGCAGAACAGCAGATTGCGACGCATCTACGCCGGAATCCGCTGCGCGCAGCCGTGCGCCCGGACAGGATGCCCCGTTTGCGAATCGGGCGCCCCGAGCACGCTGCTCGGAGGTGCGAACGCGCGGATTGGAGTCTCGTGCCGCTTCGGCTCCGGGATATGAGACGAACGCGGGCTTTCGGGGCTTTGAACCCGGCATTCGCCTCACATCGCCCAGGTCTCGTTTGTCCGGGTTGGTGCCGGCTGTGGATGCGAGGCGAACGCGGGTTTTGCAGCGCCTGAATCAGGCATTCGCCTCATATCGTCCGGGCCCTGTTCGCCTGGGTTGGTGCCGGCTGTGGACGCGAGGGGAACGCGGGTTTTGCAGCGTCCGAATCCGGCCCTCGCCTCACATTGTCGAAGTCGGCCGTACGGCGGCCCACGGCTGTCGTGCATCCAGCCGGGGCTGCAGCGCATCCGTACCGGGGCTGCAGCGCATCCGCACCGGGACCGCAGCGCATCCGCACCGGGCTGCAGCGCATCCGCACCTACCGGCCGTGGTGGGCCAGGGCGACGCGCAGATTGCCGAGCACGTGCACCACCAGCGCCACCGCGAGGAACGCGACGAACACCATCGAGGTGGTCTGCAGCACGGCGCCCCAGCCGCCGTCGCCGAGCGGATCGAGGAACCCGTAGGGATACCAGCCCGCGATGCCGCCGCGCACCCACGTGTAGACGAGGTAGGCGACCGGGTAGAGCAGCCACGCGAGCGGGCGGCCCCACGCGCCGCGCACGGTCATCGTCACCGCGAGCCACCCGAGCAGCCCGGCGACCGGGGTGAGCCGGTGCAGCACGAGGTTCGACCATTCGACGTCCCAGCGCAGCATCTCGCCGGGCTCGGCGACGAGCAGCGCGTAGATGAGCCCGGTCATGACCATGCAGAAGGCCAGGCCGCCGCGGAGGTGGTCCCACCAGCGCGGCAGGCGCTCGCGGGGGAGGAGCCCGCCGATCACGAGGGAGACGCCGAACGCGAGGTTGGCCTGATTCGTGAACTGCGAGAGCGACTGGACGATGGTGCTCTCGGTCAGGCCGTTCGCCGAGCGGTACACGTTCCAGACCACCGCCGAGAGCGTGAGGAGGCCGAGCAGGACGCGGAGGATGCGGATCCACGCACGGTCGGGATGCAGCCGGCGATTCGTCGTCGGGTTCCGGTTGATGGCGGGGACGCTGCTCGGCATGGGCCCCAGTCTGCCACGGGGCCGACCCGGCTCTCCGGAGCCCGAGGCGCGTCGCTATCCGGCGAGCTCCTCGAGGTACCGCTTGAGCACGACGGCGTGGTTGTGCTCGGCGTCCTTCGCCGCGATGAGGAGGGAGATCGGCCGGTCCCCGGCCTCGTCGAGGAGCGCGCCGGGCGCCTCGCTCGAGTCGAGCTCCTCGCGGTAGCGCTCGGCGAACTCGTCGAAGCGCTCCGCCCGGTGACCGAACCACTTGCGCAGCTCGGACGACGGGGCGACTTCCTTGTCCCACCGGTCGAACTGCAGATCGTCCTTCTTGACGCCGCGGGGCCAGAGCCGGTCGACGAGCACCCGGTAGCGCGATTCGGACTCGGCGTCGTCGTAGACGCGCGCGATGCGGATATCACTCATGCGTCGAGTGTGCCGCCCGCGGCTTGCCGGGCGCTGTGCGGGGCCGGTTGCCGCACCCGCTGCTGTTCCGGATGCGAATAGGGCTCAGAACCCGGATATCGGGCTATGACACGTATTCGCATCCGGAACGGCGCTCCCGGCGGCGACCGCCCCGCTACGGGCAGGTGATGACGAACTCGAACTCCGCGAACGAGTTCTCGATGATCTCGACGCCCTCCCGGTTCGTGGGCGCCTGGCCGGTGATCGTGTAGGTGCTGCCGTCAAGCGAGACCTCGACCGGGTCCATGCTGTCGAGCCACGCGATATTGCTGCCGTCGTCGAAGGTGAAGGCCACGGCCTCGGCGCCCTCCTCGCCCGACTCGGAGTACAGCACGGCCGCGAAGTTCTCCTGGCTCGACTCGTCCGACGGGGCCACGGTGATGGCGAAGCCGTTATCGCCGCCCGCGCATTCGATCAGAGGGTCCTCGATGTCGAAGGATTCGCCGCCGACCGTGAACGAGGCCTCGCCCTGCACCGCGCCCTCCTCCGTCGGCGCCTCCGGGGCGGGAGCCTGCTGGTCCGCGGTGTCCTGGTCGTTCTCGGCAGCGGGCTCCGCGTCGCCCTGATCGTCGCCGCTGCATGCGGTCAGCGCCGCGATGAGCGAGATCGATGCCGCCAGCGCTCCGATGCGTGTGCGTGTCATCTGCAGTCCTGTTCGTCGGGGCCGCTCCATTGCGGCACTCATTCCGAGGGTATCGGCCGCGCGGAAGGCTCCGGTTGGAGAACGCTGGCGGCTGCCCCGCCCGTGCTGCTGTTCCGGATGCGAATAGGGTTCAGAACCCGGATATCGGGCTGTGAACCCTATTCGTATCCGCAACGGCGTTCCGGGCGGCGGCTCCCGGCTCCGGGTCTATGGGCAGGTCGCCTGGAACTCGAACGGCGTGTTGCGCGTGCCCTCCGAGCCGTCGACCGGGAAGAAGATGCCCTCGCCCGAGACCGTGTAGGTCTGGCCGTCCACCGAGACCTCGGGCGCGGCCATGCCGTCCATGCCCTCGCTCCACTGCAGGGAGTTGTCCTCGGGGTCGTAGAACGCGAGCGCCTGGAGGCCGCCCTCGCCGGTCTCGGAGTGCAGGACCACGGCGTATTCCGCGCTCGGCGAGGTCGCGTACACGCCGACCACGAACCCGGAGCTGTGGACGCACTCGACGACGTATTCGCCGAGATCCATGGGCTCGCCGTCGACGGTCACCAGGGCCTCGGAAACCGCGGGGTCGGACGCCGACGGATCCTCCTCGGCGGGAGGCTCCTCCGCGGGCGGCTCCGTCTCGACCGGGGCATCCGCGTCCTGCGAGGGCGTCTCCTGGCCGACCCCTTCCTGGGTCTGCTCGTCCTGGCCGGTCTCGGGAGGGGCCGTCTCCTCGGGATCGGTGCTGCTGCAGGCCGTCAGGAGCGCGGCCGTCGAGACGGCGGCGATCAGGGTCTTCATCGTCGTGTGCTTCATCGCAATCCCCTTTCGCACGACCCCGAGGGGTCGGATGCGGTGTGGTTGCGCAGCACCGTACGGCTTCGCGATCAAGGGCGGGTGCGACTCGCGGAGAATGCCCTGGGAGCGGGAACCCGCGTCGGAAACGCGACGCGGCCCCGGAACGGGTTCCGGGGCCGCGGGTTCGCGCTGCGCAGTTACGGGCAGGTGATGACGAACTCGAACTGCACCGTCGAGCTCGAGGTCGGGTCCTCGAGGTTGGCCGACATCGCTTCGCCGGAGACGGTGTAGGTGTTGCCGTCGACGGTCACGGTCGGCTCGCCGGCGCCGACGCCTTCCGCGTAGGCCACGGCGTTGCCCTCGGCATCGGTGTAGGTCGCGGCGGTGACGCCGTCGCCCTCTGCGGAGGTGAGGACCACCGCGACGGTCTCCTCGCCGACGGCGCCGCCGGAGGTGACGCCGATGGCGAAGCCCATCTCGCTGTCCGCGCAGGAGACGGTCGGGTCGGCGAACTCGACTGCCTCGCCGTCGAGGGTGATCGACACGTCGCTCGAGCCCGATGCCGCGCCGCCGTCCTCAGCGGGCGCCTCCTCGGCGCCGCCCTGCTCCTCCGCGGGGGCCTCCTCGCCGGCGCCCGCGTCCTGCGAGGTGTCGTTCTCGTTGGCCTCGGGGGCTTCGCTGTCGCCGTCGCTGCTGCACGCGGTGAGCGCGGCCACCATCGAGAGCGAGGCGACCAGGGCGGTGATGTGCTTGCGCTTCATTTCAAGTCCTATTCGTCAGGGCCGCCGACTCCGCGGCCTCCGCGAAAAGTGTAGGGGCTCGCGACCGGAGGCCGAATGCCCGACGCCGAAGATCCATCCTCAGACTGAGGCATGATGATCGTCGAGCAGCGGCGAGGAGCACCCGGCGCGGGGAGGCGCGGGCTAGTGGCCGCCGCCCGTGTACGCCCCGCGCTCGCGGAGCACCCGCATGTGGTGCGCGAGCGCGAACTCCTCCGGCACGCCCTCGGTCGAGCCGTCGGCGGCGAGCTGCGCGGCGAGCTCGCCGAGCTTCGGGGCGAACTTGAATCCGTGGCCCGAGAGGCCCGCCACCACCGCGATGCGCGAGGATCCGTTCAGGTCGACCACCGGCATGCGGTTCGGCGTGTAGGCGCAGTGGTGCACGCTCGAGCGCACGGGCTCCGGGTTGAGCCCGGGGAAGAACTCCGCGGCCTGCTGGCCGATCTTCACGAGCTCCTCGCGGGTGTAGGCGGTCGGCACCTCCCGCACATCGCGGGCGACGGGCCACGTCGGGTTCGAGCACGCCTTGATGCTGTAGCCGTCGAAGCTCGGGGCTCCGAAGAAGTGCACGGGCCCGACGTCGCGCAGGAAGGCGGGGAAGCGCTCGGGCAGGAAAGGCTCGATGCCGCGCTCCGGCATGAACCAGGTGAGCCCGAGCACCTGCAGCCGCAGCAGCTCGTCGAGCTCGGGGCGGATGCGGTTCGACCACGAGCCGGAGGCGACGACGACGCGATCCACGCGCAGCGCCTCCTGCGGCGTGCGGACGACCACGCCGCCGGGCTCCTCCTCGATGGCGAGCACGGGGGTGTTGAAGCGCAGCTCGGCACCCGCCTCCTCGGCGAGGCGCAGGGCGCTCATCACCGCGACCTCGGGGCGCAGGCCGCCGCCGAAGGCGTCGAGGATGCCCTTGTCGCCGTCGTGGATGCGGTGCTGCGGGTACCGTTCGCGGAGCTCGTCGGTGTCGAGCAGCTCGTGCGGCAGGTCGTAGTCGTGGACGGTCTCGAGCGTGGTGCGGTACTCGATCCGGTCCTCCTGCGCGATCGAGAGGCAGCCGACCTCGTAGTAGATCTCGCGGCCCGACTCCTGCTCGAGCCGCCGCCACAGCTCGCGCGACTCGAGGAGCATCGGAACGTAGATGCCGCCCTCGTGGTAGGCGCTGCGGAAGACGCGGGACTCGCCGGCGTAGGAGCCGTGCGAGTGCACGCGGCCGTACTGCTCGAGACCGATGACGCGCACGTTCTCGCGCTTCGAGAGCTGCCAGGCGGCCATCGAGCCGACGGCGCCGAGGCCGATGACGGCGACGGTGAGCGGGGCGGAGGTGTTCATTGGGGGGTTCCTTTCGAAGCGGTGCGTTCAGGCGAGGGCCGGGGCGTCCCAGAGGTTGAGGGTCGTGCCGATGCCGCGCTCGAGGGCGTTGCGGTACACCACGGTGCCCCATGCGACGTCCTCGACGGGCATGCCGCCCACCGAGAACAGGAAGATCTCGTCCTCGTCGCGGCGGCCCTCCCGCTCGCCGGACATGATCCGGGGGAGGTCCTCGAGCACGGCGTCCTCGACCTCGCCCTCGCGGATGCGGTCCATCAGGTACATGCCGAGCAGGCCGATGTGCTCGTGGCCGGGGGAGGGGACCTCGGTGTGCCAGGCCTCGTAGAGCCCGCGGTAGTCGGCCACGTGGCGGGCGTCGCGCAGCAGCGCCTCGTCGATCATGATGTCGGCGGGCAGGCTGACGAAGGCGCCGTCCTTGACCCATTCGCGCCGGATGCGCAGGTAGTTCTCGGAGCCGGCCGGGGTGGTCGGCGCGATGGTGACGAGGTCGCTGTCGCGCACCGCCTCCTCGATGGTGTCCACTACGACGGCGCTCAGCCCCGGGTACTGCTGCTCGGCCCACGCTGCGAACTCCTCCGCCCGGGAGCGGGTGCGGCCGTGCACCTTGACGAGCTCGATGCGCGGGCACACGGCCATGAACGCCTCGAGGGTGGTCTTGTTCATCACGCCGGGGGCGACGACGCCCACGGTGCGCGCATCCCGGCGGGCGAGGTGCCGCGCCCCGACGCCGGGGATCGCGCCGGTGCGGTAGGCGCTGAGCAGGTTGGCCGACATGAACGCGAGGGGTGCGCCGGTGTCCTTGTCGCTGAGCGTGAACATGAGGACCGAGCGGGGGAGCCCGCGCTCGCGGTTGGCGGGGTTGGAGCCGTACCACTTGCAGCCCGCGTGCTGGAAGGAGCCGCCGAGGTACGCGGGCATCGCCATGAAGCGGCGGTGCGCGCCGTCGGCGGGCATGCCCTCGTGCTGCGGATGCTCGGGGAAGGTCAGCATCGAGCCGTGCGAGTTCCCGTCCGGGCCGCCCATGCGGTAGTCGCCCGCGCCGACGAGGGCCAGCGTCTCCTCCATCGCGTCCACGCAGGCCGCCATGTCGGTGACCCCGGCCGCGATCGTGTCCTGCTCGCTGAGGTAGAGGAAGTCGATTCGTGTGTCGTGTGCGCTCACGTGTGTCCTTTCGCTGCCGCGTCGTTGCGGGTGGTGCGCGGTCCGCCGCGCCATTCATCTACGAGTGTAGAAGAACGATCGCGGATTTGTCGACGACGAGTTCTCGGCGCCCCGGGCCGTAGCCGCATCCGGATCGGCTGCGCACGCGCCGCGGCCCGCTCCGGGGTCGGGTGCCGCCCCAGCCCGTAGGGGCGGCACCCGGACCTGTGGGGGCGGTGCCCGGGCCACAGGGCCGGCCTGGCATCCGCGGTCTGCCCTGACCGTTCGGCCGAGGTCCGGTTCCGCGCTAAGACGTCGTAGAGCGCGTCATGCCTTCGCAAACGGCCCCGAGCCGTCGGAGGACGACATCTTGCCGCCGATCCCGCTGGCCGAGGGGCCAGCGGCGTGCGCCGCGGATCCCGCTAGCCGAGGGCCCGGCGACGCACGGCGCTCGGCGTCTCGCCGTAGGCGCCCTTGAAGACGCGGCTGAAGTGCGCGGCGTCCTTGAAGCCCCAGCGGGCGCCGATGGTCGCGACCGGCACCTCGGAGCTCGACGGATCGGTGAGGTCGAGGTAGCAGCGCTCGAGCCGCCTGGTGCGCACGTAGGAGGCCACGGTCTGGCCCTGGTCGTGGAAGAGGCTGTGCAGGTGGCGCACCGAGATGAACGCGCTCGCGGCGATGGTCTGCGGCGAGAGCGCCGGATCGTCGAGGCGCTCGTCGATGTCGTCGCGGATGCGCTGCAGCTGCGCCCGCCGCGGATCGGCGGCGTAGCGGGCGAGGTCGAACTCGGTGGCGAACAGCGTCTCGAGCAGGTCCACGGCGTTCTGCGCGAGCTTCGCCCCGGCCGGGCCGTGCAGCTCCGCGAGATTGGTCCCGATCGTCGCGAGGAAGGGGGACACCACGCGGCCGAGCCCCTCGTGCCCGTCCAGGCGCACCGCGGTCATCCGGTTCGCGAACTCGTGGGGGATGTGCAGCCGGTCGTGCGGCAGCTGGATCACCATGGTGCGGAAGCGGCGCTCGAAGGTGAGCGTGTACGGCTGCTCGGTGTCGTAGATCGCGAGGTCCCCCGGCTGCAGCTCGACCTCGCGGCCGCCCTGGCGCAGCAGGCCGCGGCCCTCGAGCTGCAGGCTGATCTTGTAGAAGCTGCCCGGGGTGCGCCCGATGAGCTCGGGGGTGCGCTCGACGACGTGGGCGTCGGCGCGGATGTCGGTGAAGGAGACGCCGTGCACGTTCGCCTGCGTGAGGCGGGCGCGGAAGGCGTCGGGATCCGGCGCCGTGACGAGCAGCGGCACGAAGGAGCGCGAGACCGCGTCCCGGAACTCCGGGAGCCCGAGCGCTCGCGCGTCGCCGTCCGGGCCGTCGGCGGCCTGGTCGGCGGGCGGGTGCGGGGGCTCGTGCTGTTCTGTCATGCGCGTCTCCCCGGTAACTGTAGTCGGCCGGAGGGACTCGGGCACGGGGCGGATTTCGAGCCGGGACTTGTTTTTCTACGTTCGTAGATCGATGATGGATGCGTCGTCGACGGATTTTCCTGCGAGCCCGCGGGAAATCGGATTGACTCGAACTCATACTCGGGCGCCCTGCGCGCCGAACCACGACCAGTCACAACGAGGTGGACTATGGCATCTGCAACCCCCGCCCCCCCATACGGGCCATCTGCGCTCGGAACATCAGCCCGAGCGCCGGCTCGGCGTCCTGTCGATCGCCTTCATGATCGTTGCGGCGTCCGCGCCCCTCACCGTGATCGCGGGCGGCGCCCCCACGAGCTTCGCGGTCACCGAGCTCACGACGGTGCCCGCCGGGTACATCGTGCTCGCCGCGATCCTCGCGCTCTTCGCCTTCGGCTATGCCGCGATGGCTCGCTTCGTGGACCGGCCGGGCGCGTTCTACCCCTACGTCGCCCAGGGCATCGGCCGATCGCTCGGCGTCGGCACGGCCTACGCGGCCATCGTCGCCTACAACATGATGCAGATCGGCATCTTCGCGATGTGGGGCTTCACGATCTCGAGCTGGCTGAACGGCCGGTTCGGCATCGAATCGCCCTGGTGGCTGTGGGTGCTCATCGGCGTCGTGCTCGTGGGCGTGCTCGGCGTCAACCGCATCGACTTCTCCGCGAAGATCATCGGCGTGCTCGTCGCGCTCGAGTTCGTCGTGGTGCTCGTGTTCGACATCATCGCGCTCGGCGTCGCGCCCGAGGGCTACTCGCCGGCGCCGCTCAACCCGCTCGAGCTCTTCGTGCCCGGCGTGGGCGCCGTGCTCGCGTTCGGCGTGGCGGCGTTCATGGGCTTCGAATCCGCGGCCATCTACGCCCGCGAGGCCAAGGACCCGAAGCGCACCGTGGGCCGCGCGACCTTCCTCGCCGTGATCGTCGTGGGCCTCTTCTACGCGTTCAGCGCCTGGGCGATGGTCACGGGCGTCGGCCAGTCGGAGATCGTCGGGCAGAGCCAGGAGTTCGGCCCCGACCTGCTCTTCGTCTTCCTCGACGGCCACGCGGCCACGATCATCGTGGACATCGCGAACCTGCTGTTCATCACGAGCCTCTTCGCCGCGCTGCAGGCCTTCCACAACACCGTGGCCCGCTACTTCGCCGAGCTCGGCAACGAGGGCATGCTGCCGACGTGGTTCGCGCGCCGCTCCAAGGCGGGCGCCCCCGTCTCGGGCTCGCTCGCACAGAGCATCCTCGCGGTGCTCGTCACGCTCGGCTTCATCATGGGCGACTCGGGCGACCCGCTGTTCCCGGTGCTGACGATGTTCACGTGGCTCACCAACACCGGCGCGTTCGGGCTCATCCTGCTCATGGCCATCGTGGCCCTCGCGGTGGTGATGTTCTTCGTCAAGGATGCCCGGGGCGTCGGAATCTTCACCCGGCTGATCGCGCCGGCCATCGCGGGCATCGCGCTGACCACCGTGTTCATCCTGGTCCTGGTGAACTTCCCGGTGCTCATGGACATGCCGCAGGGCGATTTCCTCACCTACCTGCTGCCCCTGCTCGTGATCCTGGGCGGCCTGATCGGCATTATTGTTGGTGAGGTCTTCCGTCGCCGCGATCCGGATCGGTACCGCGGAATCGGGCACGCCGTCGAATCTCCGGCGGAGTGACCCACCGGGCGTTGTGACGGAGCGGGGCGGCGGCATGGAGCCGGGCCCCGCTCCGGCGCCGCCGAGGGCAATCAACTCATCCCAATCCAGTTAGAGGAGCCATGGACACTGCAGCCAAACCGCAGCTCACCGCGTCGCAGCGACGGCGCGTCGCCGGGGCTACGATCGTCGGCACCACCGTCGAGTGGTACGACTTCTTCATCTACGCGAACGCCGCGGCGCTCGTCTTCAACGAACTCTTCTTCTCGCAGGTCGGCGGCACCTTCGGGCAGATCCTCTCGTTCCTCACGGTCGGCATCTCCTTCCTCTTCCGTCCGCTCGGCGCCGCGCTCGTCGGCCACTTCGGCGACCGAGTGGGCCGCAAGGCCATGCTCGTCATCACGCTCGTGCTCATGGGCGTGGCCACGACGCTGATCGGCGTGCTGCCCACCTACGACACGATCGGCGTGGCCGCGCCCATCCTGCTGATCATCCTGCGCATCCTGCAGGGCATCTCGGCCGGCGGCGAGTGGGGCGGCGCGGTCCTCATGGCCGTCGAGTACGCGCCCGTCAACCAGCGCGGCCGCTTCGGCATGTTCCCGCAGCTCGGCGTGCCCCTGGGCATGCTGCTCGCGACGGGCGTGCTCGCGCTCATGTCGGGCGTCATCACCCCCGGCGATGCGTTCATGGAATGGGGCTGGCGCGTGCCCTTCGTCTTCTCGATCGTGCTCGTGGTGGTCGGCTTCATCGTCCGCCAGGCCGTCGACGAGTCGCCCGTGTTCAAGGAGATCGCGGCGAGCGGCAAGCAGACGAAGATGCCGATGGTCGAGCTCTTCAAGAAGCACTGGAAGCTCGTCATCCTCCTCGCCCTCGTGTTCGCCGGCAACAACGCCTCCGGGTACATGATCACCGGCGGGTTCATCCTCAACTACTCGACGCAGAACCCGCTCGGCCCCGGCCTCGACCAGACGGCGGTGCTCAACGGCGTCACGCTCGCGGCGCTCGCGTGGCTCGTGTTCACGTTCATCTCGGGCTACATGGCCGACCGCATCGGGCGCAAGAACACGTACGTCATCGGCTGGCTCATCATGATCCTGCTCGCGTTCCCGCTGTTCTGGCTCGTCGATACCGGCTCGATCGCGATGCTCTACCTCGCGATGTGCTCCTTCGCCGTCGGGCTCGGCCTCACCTACGGCCCGCAGGCCGCGTGGTACGCCGAGACGTTCCCCGCGTCGGTGCGCACCTCGGGCGTCTCGATCTCGTACGCGATCGGCGCGATCCTGGGCGGCGCCTTCGCCCCGACCATCGCCGCCGCGCTCGTCGACGGGTTCAGCACGACCCTCGCGGTCTCGCAGTACCTGCTCATCATGATCGTCGTGGCGCTGGCCGCCACGCTCGTGCTGCGCGACCGCAGGGGCATCCCGCTTGACATCGGCTTCGAGGAGTCCGGCAAGTACGAGCTCTTCGACCCGGATCGCCGGCCTACCGAGACCCGGGCCATCATGATCGAGTACCACGGGGTGGAGGACGCCCCTGGCACCTCGAAGAAGCAGTAGCGCTCGTCGCTGCCGCTCCGCGGTGGGCCGCTCCGTCAGGGGCGGCCCATCGCCGTTTTCCCGCCGCCCGCCGTCCGCCGCCCACTGTCCGCTGTCCGCCGGGCGCGGGAGGTTGGGCGATGCGGAGGCGAGCCGAGCGCGGAGGCGGAGCGTGCGCCGGCTGCTGCCCGAGCGCCGGCTGTCGCGTAAGCGCCGACTGCCGCTCAGGCGTGGATTTCGGGTCGAGCATCGGATGCCGTTTGAGCACCGGTTGTCGTTCAGGCGTGGTCTGCGAGTCTCGTCCGGGATGCGGCTGAGCGCTGGATATGGACGAGCATCGACCGCTGCCCGAGCGCTGGTCGCGGTTTGAACGCGGCTGTCGTTTGAACGCGGCTGCCGCTTGAACCCGGCTGTCGCTTGAACGCGGTTGCCGCTTGAACCCGGTTGCCGCTTGAACCCGGTTGCCGCTTGAACCCGGTTGCCGCTTGAACCCGGCTGTCGCTTGAATCCGGCCGCGGCTTGAACGCGGCTGCGGCTGAACACCGGATGCGCGTGAGTGCCGACTGCTGCCCGGGCGTCGAATGCGTGGCAAAGCGGATATGAGATGAACGCGGATGTGAGGCAAATGCCGGATGTGAGGCGTTTGCGGGGTGTGCGGGCGGTTTTCCCGCCATACGCCTCACATCCGCGGAGGAGCCCGGCGTTTCCCTCATATCGGGGGTCGGGGCCTGCGTGTTCTTCGTGCCGGGCGCCGTGAGGTGCGGTGCATCCGTATGGTGCTGGTCCGCTGTTGAGGTGTGAGGCATGCGGGCGCACTTCGGCGCCGAACGGTGGCGTTCGGTTCCACGGGTATGAGGTGTCTGCGGATGTGAGGCAAATGCCGGATGTGAGGCGGTTGCAGGGTTTGCGGGCGGTTTTCCCGGCATACGCCTCACATCCGCGGTGGTTGTCGGCGTTTCCCTCACATCCGCGGAGAGACCCGACGTTCGTCTCCTATCCGCGGAGAGCTCCCGCGTTCGTGTCCTATCCACGGTGTGCGCTCGTGGGTGGCTCGCGCTGGCTTGGGTCTCCCGCATACCCGCATAATCCTGGTGTCCCGTGTCCCGTGTCCCGTGTCCCGTGTCCCGTGTCCCGTGTCCCGTGTCCCGTGTCTGGTGTCATGCAGTTCGGGCTTCGGGCACCGCACATCGCGGGGGAGGCGGCGCTCAGGCCGGCGCCTGGGCGTGGAGCGCGGCGAGCAGCGGCTCGACGCGGATGCGGGGGCGCGACGCGTTCCAGAAGGCCACGACGTCGGCCGGGGTCGGCGCGGGCGTGATGGGGCGATCGACCACGCGCATGCCGTCCCGCGTCCGCTCCGCGCGGGAGGGGACGACGAACAGGCTCCATCCGAGCCCCGCCCCCACGAAGGAGCGCGCGAGCTCGAAGTCGTCGGTGCTGAAGCGCGTGCGCACCGCGGTGATGCCGACGTCGTCGAGCAGGGACTGCGTGTTCTCCCAGCTGGGGGAGCGGTCGTAGCGGATGAACGGCTCCTCGACCAGGTCGGCGAGCCGCACCGCATCCGCCCCGGCGAGGGGGTGATCGGGGTGCAGGGCGACGTGCGGCGCGAGGCTGTAGAGGTGCTCCTTCGCGAGATCGGGCGCGAGGCGGCGGCCGTAGCCGACCGCGAGATCGAGGTGGCCGTTGCGGATCGCGTCCTGCAGACCTTCGGCGTGGTCGGTGATGACGTCGACGCGGACGCCGGGATGCGTGGCCTCGAGATCGCGGACGAGGCGCGGCATCGTCGCCGGGGCGAGCGTCGGATAGCAGCCGAGCCGCACCGTGCCGGTGAGCGCGCCGGGGGCGAGCTCGGCGACGAAATCGGCCGCGGAGGAGAGCAGCGTGCGGGCGAGGGCGACGGCGCGCTCGCCCTCGACGGTGAGGACCACGCCGTGCGCGCGGCGGCGCAGCAGCAGGGTGGCGTCCACGGCCTTCTCGAGCTGGGTCAGCGCCGTGGCGACCGCCGATTCGGAGAGGTGCAGCGCGTTCGCGGCCGCGGCGATGCTGCCGTGCTCGGCGACGGTGGTGAGGTACTCGAGCTGGCGGAGCGTGAATTGGGGCACGATGTCAAGTTCATCACATCCCTGGCCGAAGGGGCGGCGTCTGCGGCACGCGGGGAAAAGTGATGCGGCCCCGCGCTGTATTCAGCGCGGGGCCGCACGTCGTGAAGCGCGTCGGGAGCCTTAGCGGTTCGCGCCCTCGAGGGTGCCGGTGGTGACGTTGCCCTCCTGCTCCTCGTAGACGAGGCAGCTGATGAGGCGGTCGCCCTGGTCCCAGCTGCCCTGGGTCGGCGCGAGGTAGAGCGCGTCGAGCTCCGAGCTGTCCCAGGCCACGCCGACGAAGTCGGTGAAGGACTGGCCGTAGCAGATGTCCATCACGGCGTCCTGGATTCCGTCTTCACCGGGGAACTCGCCATCGCCGTCGGGCAGCTCCTCCTCGTAGAAGACCTCGAAGGTGTGCGGCTGCGAGCAGGGCACGGTCGGGACCGAGGAAACCTCGGTGCCGTACATGTCGGCATCGGTGATGCAGTCGCCCACCGCGAGCGAGAAGACGTCCGCGTCCTCGGGCTCCTGGAACTCCTCCTCGGGAGTCTCCTCCGTGGTGTCGCTGCCCGAGTCGGTGTTGGTGTCCTGCGTCTCGGCCTGGGGGGTGTCGGAGCGGTCCTGGCGCTCCTCATCGTCTCCGCCGAACGTGCAGCCCGACATGAGCAGTGCCGAAGCGGCGAATGCGGCGAGTGCACCCGTGATGCGCAGTTTCGAAGCCATTGTCTTGTTATTCCTTCACTGTTGACGGTGATTCGGCGGGACTCGGAACCCAGGGGACCGACCGTCGATATCAAGAGAATACTGGGAATCGGGCCCACTCCGCAGCGATCGGCGCGGGTTGCTCGCCGATATCCGTCCATCGGAGCAGGAGATGTACTCCTGGAGAGGAGCGCCGGTCACAGCTTCGCGCCCTCGAGGGAGCCGGTGCTGACGTCGCCGCTGTTCTCCTCGTAGACCATGCAGGTCACGAGGCGGTCGCCCTGGTCCCAGCTGCCCTGGGTGGGCATCAGGTAGGTGACGCCGAGCGCGGAGTTGATCCAGGCCTTGCCGTTGAAGTTCTTGAAGGCGGTGCCGGTGCAGCCCGACTTCGACTTCTCCTCGACCTCCGTCTTGTCGAACTTCTCGAGGTCGTCGATCGTGAACTCGTGGAACACCTCGAAGGTGTGCGGCTGCGAGCACGGGACCGTGTAGAGGGACTGGTGCTCGGTGCCGGCCATGCTGGCCTCGGTGATGCAGCTGCCCACGGTGAGGTCGAAGACGCTCTGCTCCTCGGGGCTCTGGAAGCCGCCCTCGGCGTCGCCGTCCGCATCGGCCTCCGAGCCGCTGCTGTCGCCGCTCGCGTTCCCGAGGCCGCCCAGCGATCCATCGCCCTGGCTCTCGATCTGCGCGCCTCGAGTCTCCCTCGTCTCGGGCGCCCCGTCCGACGTGCTGCAGCCGGAGAGGACGAGCGCCGAGGCCGCGAAGGCGGCCAGCGCCCCGAGCACCCGCCGTGTCGAAGTCATGATGCGAACCCCCTCGTGAATGGCGCCAGCGCCGCGGACCGGTGGTCGGAGGGGCGGTGCTCGCGCGCGTCCCGCCGCTCGATTCCTTCGAGCGTACCCGCGCGTGCGCGCGCGACGCATCATCCGAGGAGCGCTGCCGGGTCGTCCCGCAGGCGGACGGGTTCACGAACAGGGGCGGGATGTGGCAACATACCTGTGTTGCCTCGGGGATGCCGTGTTCCCCCGAGGCAACGTTTTTGCGTGCGCCGCCGGGCGGAGGGGCGGGGACGGAGCAACGTGCGAAACGTACAAGAAACCCTGCGCCGATAGTGCACAGGTATGGACGTTTCGCACTGGGGCGGGGTGTAGCGTTCAACCAACGTGCGTATTCGCGCGGAATCGTTGTGATGCGAGACAATTACCGCAAACGAATCAGTCAATAGGAGCACAGGTATGCCCTTCCCCAACGAGGCCGAACTTCTGGCAAAGGTGCCCACGCAGCTGTACATCGGCGGCGAGTGGGTCGACGGCGAAAACGAGCCCTTCGCGGTGCTCGACCCGGCCACGGGCGAGGAGCTCGCCCGTGTGGCGAATGCGACGCCCGCGCAGGGCAAGGCGGCGCTCGACGCGGCCGTCGAGGTCAAGGACGAGTGGGCTCGCACGACGCCCCGCCACCGCGCAGAGCTGCTCCGCAAGGCGTTCGACCGCGTCATCGAGCTCCGCGACGAGTTCGCGCTGCTCATGACCATCGAGATGGGCAAGCCGCTGCCCGAGGCGCAGGGCGAGGTCACCTACGGCGCGGAGTTCATCCGCTGGTTCGCCGAGCAGGCCCCCCGCATCATCGGCCGCTACGGATCGACCCCCGAGGGCAACGCGCGCATGCTCGTGTCGAAGCAGCCGGTCGGCCCCTGCTTCCTCATCACCCCCTGGAACTTCCCGCTCGCGATGGCCACGCGCAAGATCGCCCCGGCGCTGGCCGCGGGCAACACCTGCGTCGTCAAGCCCGCGTCGCTCACGCCGCTCACCACGCTGTACTTCGTGAAGATCCTCGAAGAGGTCGGCGTGCCCAAGGGCGTCGTCAACCTCGTCACCACCCGCGACACCGCCGGCGTCTCGGACGTCATCATGGAGGACGACCGCCTCCGCAAGGTGTCCTTCACCGGTTCGACCCCGGTGGGCGTGAACCTCATGAAGAAGGCCGCCGAGAAGGTCCTCCGCACCTCGATGGAGCTCGGCGGCAACGCCCCGTTCGTCGTGTTCGAGGACGCGGACCTCGACAAGGCGGTGGACGGCGTCATCCTTGCGAAGTTCCGCAACATCGGCCAGGCATGCACGGCCGCGAACCGCGTGTTCGTGCAGAAGTCGGTGGCCGACGAGTTCGCGAAGCGCGTCGCCGCCCGCGTCGCCGACTTCAAGATGGGCCGCGGCACCGAGGACGGCGTCGTGATCGGCCCGCTCGTCGAGGCGAAGGCCGTCGAGAAGGTCGCCGAGATGGTCGAGGACGCGAAGTCGAAGGGCGCCGACGTCGTCATCGGCGGCAACAAGGGCGCCGGCGAGGGCTACTTCTACGAGGCGACCGTCCTCAACAACGTCGGCCTCGAGTCGCAGGTCGTCAAGGAGGAGATCTTCGGCCCGGTGCTGCCGATCATCCCCTTCGAGACCGAGGAGGAGGCCGTCGAGCTCGCCAACGCGTCGGAGTACGGCCTCATGTCGTACGTCTTCACCGAGAACTTCTCGCGCGGCCAGCGCATGATGGACCGCATCGAGGCCGGCATGATGGGCCTCAACGTGGGCGTGCTCTCCAACGCCGCGGCGCCGTTCGGCGGCGTGAAGATGTCGGGCGTCGGCAAGGAGGGCTCCTTCGAGGGCATCGAGGAGTACATGTACACCAAGTACACCGCCGTGCCGGACCCCTACTCGGACCAGTAGCACCGGCCGCGGTCGGATGACGAGGCGCCCCGGGGCGCGGGATTAGGCTGAACAGCATGTCAGCTCCCGCACCCGGGGCGCCTCGTCGTGCGCCCGGCATCCTGCTCGTCGTGCTCATGGTGGCGATGGCGGCGGGACCGGTCTTCAACTTCGCCCTCAGCGCGCTGAGCGCGACCATCATCGACGAGTTCTCGATCTCGGAGGGGCGCTACGGCATCCTGCTCTCGGTCGTGTTCGTGAGCGCGGGGCTCACCTCGGCGTTCGTCGGCGCGGCCGCCGACCGCATCGGCCCCCGCGCCCAGATCCTCATCATCCTGGGCGGGGCGCTGCTCGCCTTCGTGGTCGGCGCCTCGTTCCACAACTACTGGCTGCTCGTGCTGGCCGCGCTCATCGTGGGCCCCACGCAGGCCTTCTCGAACCCCTTCACGAACCGCATCATCGCCTCGCGGGTGCCGCTGCGGCAGCGTTCGGCCTGGATGGGGTGGAAGCAGTCGGGCGTGCAGATGGGCATGCTCATCGCCGGGCTGTCGTTCCCCGTCATCGCCGCCGCGGCGGGGTGGCGGGGCGCCGCGCTCGCGGGCGCGGGGATGTGCGCCGCGGGGCTGGTGCTCGCGTGGATCGTGATCTCGCGGCTGTCCCGGATCGCGCCCGAGCTGGAGCGGAAGTCCCCGGCCGCCGATACGCGATCCGCGTCCACGGCCGGCGGCAGGATGCCCGCGGCGGTCTGGCTGTTCGCGCTCGTGTCGTTCCTCAACGCCGTGGGGACGCAGGGCGTCAACGCCTTCGCGTCGCTGTTCGCGGTGCATGCGATGGGATACCCCATCACCATCGCGGGACTCATGCTCGGCGTCGTGGGCGTCATCGGCATCCTGAGCCGCATCGGCTGGGGCCGGGCGACGGGCCGCTGGGGCAGGCCCGCCGTGCTCGTGATGGTGATGAGCCTCGGCGGCGTCCTTGGACTCCTGTTCCTCGTGGCCGCGGAGCGCACGCAGCTCGACGCGCTCATGTGGGTGGGCGTGGCGTTCCACGCCGTCCTGCCGCTCGCGGCCAACGTGGTCATCAACTCCGGCATCGTCGCCGCCGCGCCGGAGGGGCGCGTGGGCATCGCCTCGGGGCTGGTCTCGGCGGGCATGTACCTCGGCTTCGCGCTCGGGCCCGCGGTGATGGGCGCCGTGGTCGACGTCACCGGCGAGTACGCGATCGGCTGGGGCCTGGTGGGCGCCACCTACATCGGGTGCTTCGCGGTCGCGCTGGTGCTCGCGCGGCTGCAGCGGCGTTCTTCCTGATGGCCGAAGGGGGGGCACGGCCGCGGGCCGCTGTCCGCGGGCTGTCCTCGTTCGTCTGCCTCGTTTCGGAGGAATCTTCGGCGAGGCCGGGGAGGATATTGCGCTTTGTGACTAACGCGACGGTGTCGCGTATTGACGTTCGCTGGCAATCTGGTTAGAGTTCGAGTTGACGCGAATGAGAATCATTATCAACTAGTGCTCGGGCTTCGAACGGAAGGGGTGACTCGTGGGAACTGCTGCCAGTGCGGTCGCGAGCCGCCACCTGCATCATCGGGGCCATCTCGCGTCCGGCGGAGTGCCGCGCTGCGGCTGCCGCCCCGAGGAACTGGTCGAGGTCCACGGGCATCAGGCCCCTGCAGCCGTCGTCGACGGAGGCTGGGCGCCCGTGCGTCGGCAGTTCCACGGCTACATCCGTACGCACTTCATCTATTCCACCCGAATGGTGTGCACGTTCCGGCAGCCGGGTCGCTGACCCCTTCGTGCACGAGCACCTGCTGGAACGTGGTGACTATCGCCGTCGGCCGCACGATCCTTCGCGATGCCGATGGCGCCTTTGGAGAAATTCATCACCCATTGAATGCAACTGAAAGGTAATCACACCATGACGAACATCACCCTGAACCCCGAGGCCGAGCAGTCCACGCAGAAGAGCCGCTTCAACCGCGGCGGCGTCCTCGCCGTCGGCTCCCTCCTCACGGCGGGCGCGCTCGCCTTCGCGGGAGGCTCGGTCGCGCAGGCCTGGCCCGGCACGCAGGTGCCCAACGGCGAGTACGACATCGTCGCGCTCGACTCGACCGGCGATCTGACGAGCTACGACCACGAGAACGAGCAGTGGTACGACTACTCCACCGACGAGTGGTACAGCGTCAGCAACCAGCTGATCCCCGCGGACCACAGCGCGGCGGGCGACACGACCGGCGGTGGCTTCCGCATCGACTACCCGGATGCGGACAACGTGGAGATCACTATCGATCTCGTCGAGAGCGAGAACGGTGGAGGCCTGACGATCTCCAATGTCAACGACCCCAATGTCGATGCGGAATGGTCTATCTCGGAAAACGACCCTACCGATTCGCAGGTCCTCGCGGATAACTACCACGAGCACTTCGACTGGGAGTTCGGCGCGACTGGTGACTACGAGATCAGTGTGACTGCGACTGATGCTGCCAGCGGCGTTGAGATTGCTCAGCAGGATTACCGCTTCACGGTCAACTAGCCAGCAATAGCTGAGTCGCGCTGGGTGGGCAACGCACGGGTTGCCCCACCCAGCGCGATCGGCATTCCGCCTCTCGCCAGCACCGGTCGGGTTGCGTCCGGTGCACGGTATCACTCAGAGCCGCTTGCGCGGCTCGCGAACTCTAGAAACACGGATATGTCCCTCGTACACAGAGAAGTCCCGCCCCGCTCGCGCGGTTCCCGTTTCCGGAAGCCGGCGATCCTGGCGCTTTCAACGCTGATCGCGGCAACCCTGCTCGCAGATGTGCCTCCAGCCGAGCCCGCGAGCGCCGATGAAGGCTCGACGACGATCCCGCTCGCGGAGGCTTCGATCCCCGCGCTCATCGCTGACGACTCGGGCTTAGCACTCCTTGCGGCGCATAACGGTGAAGCGTTCGACCCCGCCGGAGCAGTCTTCGGCACTCCTGCGGGGGAAGCCACGGCAGTGCCGGTGGTGGTCGACACCGCGGCGGCTCCCGAGGGGTACGCGATCGAGGATCTCGAGCTGACGTATGAGGTGCTTGCGACTCCCGCCGAGGGATCGCTGCAGATCGCGGCCCTCGACGAGCAGGAGGTCCGCACCGCCTGGGCACCGGGACAATCCCTCACGATTGCCTCCGATGGCGCCGGTGCACTCGAGTGGCAGTTCGACACCGAGGGCGAGTACGCGATCAACGTGACCGGCACCGCAAGTATTGCCGCTGACGGAGAATCGGAGGAAGGCGATGTCGGGGGTTCCGGTGCGGGCGGTGAACAGGCCGTTGAGGTTTCGGCGAACTACCGCTTCGAAGTCGAGCCGAGCGATGGTGAAACCACCGAGCCGAACCCTGCAGAGCAGAAGCAGCCCGCTCCCTCGACGCAGGAAACGGTTCCAGAGAGCCAAGACGCGGAACCCACGGTGCTCGATGAAGGCGATATCCGGCTCGCGACGAAGCGTGACGAATCGGGACTCTCGCAGTCGGTCATGGTTGTAGAAGGGGACGGTTCTTTCGAACGATACCCGGTCGAGTCGACGATCATCTCGATCCAGAACAGCGAGCCGTGGCCTGGTGGTGTACCGGGCCAGCCCGCGCGTGTGCAATCTACTTGGGAGGAATGGGTCCCTGATAAGAATGAAGTGTGGCGCACACTTTCGAAGGAGAACCCTGAAACAGGCTTTGAAGCGATCAACCCCTTGACGATCAGTTTTGATACGGGATTTGTTCCTTGGTCCGGGTATCCAGGGGATTTGTTGGGGACTACCACGGTGAGTATTTCGGACGTGAGTACTAGTGGTGGTGGTGAGCTCGTCGTTCATGACGCCAGGACCAGGCTCATACGTCCGGATGGCAAATGGGAATTGGGTTCTGTGGTGGATTCGCGTCCAGGCACGAACTCACCTTTCGGCTTCTCGAATGCGGGTGATTGGACTGGTAATCCAAATATCTACGATGAGCCAGGAGTGAGCGATAAGACGCTCGGGCGAACGAACGTGACAACAGGTTTTGTGTTTACGGAACCGGGTGTCTACTGTGTGACGGCTGCCAGCAGCGATTCCCAAGCCGGGCCAAAGGTCGAGCATTCAGCTACTTATACGTTTGCGGTTGGTGTTGAACCTGCAGGTGTGGAACTCTGTGAACAGCCGCAGGCGGAGAACCCGGATGATCCCGGTCCCGAAGACCCGCCCGGGGAACCCGGCGATGAAGAGTTTACTGAGCCGGTGGCGACCGGCGCGGACATCGCCCTCGCTGCACGCCTGCAGAACGGTACGTTCAGCCTCGGCGGATACGTGGCCTCGGATCAGGCTCAATGGTTCTCGCCCCAGGAGACCGTGATCAGCATTCCGAAACGGGACGAACAGGAATGGTCACAGTCGAATATGATCGGTGCGGCCTCGGGCTTTCAAGGCCCATGGCGTTCGGTGGCCGACCCTGACGAGATACTGTTCAGAACCAAACCCGGCAAGACGGACGATGGCGTTGCCGGTGGGAACACATTCCAAGTCCGCCCCGACGCCTCGTTCGTGCCGAAGAACGGTCTCGATATCGATGCCAATGTTCGGTTCGAGCTCGGAGCGGTAGAAGGGCCCGAGGGCGGTCGCCTCAGCACATATCACTATGAGTCGGGAGCTAGTACCGTTGCGGTGCCCTCGACTGATCGGTACTGGAACTCCGAGGACCGTTCGGTGGCTAACAGTATCCGAGTGCAGGCGGGGAGCGGCTCCTATCCGGGGTCGCTCGATAGCACTGCCGAGGCAGGGTTGGGTCTCGCATTCAACGAGCCGGGAAGATACTGGGCTCTTCTCGAACGAGGGTGTAGTCCGTTGAGCGCGTCGCTGTCCGTGTAGGAG
>NZ_FUIC01000043.1 GCF_900163695.1 Gulosibacter sp. 10 | reverse complement strand
TCTGCTCGAAGCCGGCGGTTTCAGACCTCGACTACACCCTCGTTCGTGAAGAGCCCCAATACCTTCGGACGCGCTCTTGGAGTTTCTCGGCGAGCGTTATCGCTACTGGGAGGACGACACCCCACACGATCCGCTCATCGCTCAGTCGGATCCGGATCTCACCTCAGCCGGCCCCTGAGCCCGGCCAATCCGGGAGATCGACTCGTGTCACAGTTAGTGCATCAAGACATGTCACCACTGACGCCAGGATCCCAGATGGCACTGTCCATCCGCGGAGCTTTCACAGAGCCAGCGATAGCGCAGCCCCAATCTAGCCCCGGCCAGCGTTGCGTTCGATGGTCCGCGTCAAGTCGCGCAGCCACGCTGCCGCTTCGCTCAATCGCTCCGAAGGTGCGTCGGCCCCCTTCCCGTGAATGACTCGATTCCGCAGTTCGCGAATCATGTTCAACTCTGTGTACTGCTCAGGCGTGATCAGTTCTCGCGCAACAAGCTGCCGAAACAGCACTGGCAGCGGCGGCAACCTCGCCTCGTCTGATTGTGCAAGATCCTTAAGCAAGGTCTCTAGCAGCACCCATGCGGCCACGAACTCGCCAAGAGCCAGCGCCTGCGGTGCGTCAGCTTTCAAACTTGCGACCGTAGTAGTGCGTCGACGATTCGACGGATGACGCGAAGTTGACATTGCTCTCAGATACGCGTTGTAGCGCGACTCGTTGCCGGACAGCATGAGATCTGCCAGCTGCGCGGCTACCGGTCGGCGCTCAAAGTCTCGCTCAAGCAAATCGAGATAAGGCTCGACCGAGGAGGCGGTTGCTGAGTGCTGTTCAGCGAGGTAATCGAAGAGCACGTCAACCTGTCCTAGAGTCGCGTCGGTAAGGTCCACGTCCCGAGCCGACAGCCGGGAGCGGAGGAACTCAGCCAGTTCGTAATGGTTCCGGAACGGTGTTTCAGCGACCGTTACCCGCGCGTCGCCGGCCTTCTGAAGCTGCTCAAGGGCGATCTCACCAGCAAGCACGAGTCCATTGAGCTGGTCAAGAAGCGCGTACTCCGATGATGACAGCTCGCCCTCCAGCGGCTTGTAGACGAGGTCATGCTCGACCTCGGACCAGGCATGCATAAGCACTGAAGCCACCTGGACCTCGACGAGAGCTGACGCGTAGCGATCTTCTCCTGGGCCCAGACGCGAGTCGGGAATGAGGGCACGGAAATGTCGGGCACCGTAGCCGGAAAACCGCTGCCGGTGAACCGACGTACCGGACGAGGGTGGCTGCTCACCTGTGGCCGTGACGGTCTCAGGCGTGCCCACCCCCGAGCCGACTGACGGGCCATCGGGCGGAAAGCGCTTGTCCTGCTGCACATCAAGCGTTGATCTGATGACCCGTTCCGCTTCGTTCATCTGGCCGGGGAAGTAGAGCGCCACCCGCACGCCAGCAAGATCAGCAATGTCTCTTCGGATCTGAGTAACTGATGTGTACGGCTTCTTACGACTGCGCGCGTGCAGCTTGTCGGCCAGACGGTCAACAGACTTGGCCCGACTCGTAACTATGGCGCGCAAGCCCGAGCTCGCTAGAGCGGACTCCAACAGGCCACGAGCCATGCGCGCCGACGCATCCCAGAAGTCGAACTGCCGCTCATACTCGCTTACGAAGTCGTCAATGACACCCACGCCTGCCCCTTTCGTGCATCCCCTTTCGGCGAAGTCTACGATCGTATCGCGCGCAAACTTCGCCGCGTTCTAGCTACCAGCTCCGGCGCGAGTTTCAGCTTGCTCCACGTACTCGCGAATGTGTTTGTGCGTGGCCAAGGAGTTGCTGGAGCTGTGGTCGCAGCGTCCGCAGACGTAGGTGGACATCGGATTCGCTTCGAAGCACCAGATGCAGGTCCAGTGTCGGGCGGCCAAGACCTCCTCTAGTGTCGCGCCGGCGGCATCACGCACGGTACCGTCGGCGTCGGTTTTTGCGAGGACGAGCAGTTCTTGGTTGGCGTCGGTGTCGTCCGCCGCGAGGTAACGGGCAGTTGCGGCACGTGCACCGTCACCTTCAGTCATCAGAAGAGCGGCTTCAGTTGCGGCCGAGGAGGCATTGAGTAGTCGTACGAAAGCAAGGTTGCGTTCGCTGTGCCAGTTGGCGGCGTCGACCTCGCGTGCAGCCTCGCAGACGGATGGGTATGACTGCTTCACGAGTACGTCGCGCGCGAGGTCCGATGCCCATCGTCCGCGGCCGGCAACGATCGCGACCAAGTCTCTTGCCACGGTCTCCGGGATTGCACCGTCTGATCGTGTTGCGGGCTGAAGGCGTGGAGTGAAGAGGCATGAGACGAGGTCGTGATGCTCGGCACCGTCTGCCCGGCTGACATCCGTCGCTTCGACGCGCACGGCGGCATGGCTGAGTCGCGCACTGCCGATCGCAGCCGTGAAGAGAAGCTCTGCGGTGCTCGCGGGGGTCTTACTGGCTTCTCGCAGTTCCCACAACATGACCCCGCGCAATCTCGCGACGTCGACCAGATCGGCAAGGGCGCACATCCGCCAGCGCTCCATCGCAGTTGTTTCCGCCGCGGATGCCTCTCCGGAGGTCAGGTGCGGCAGGAACCAGCCGAGTTCGAAGTCGTCGAGCTGTGCCTGAGCGAGCCAAGACAATCCTCGAGTCGCCTCGTGTGGACTCACGTATCCAGCAGCGGCGAGCGTTCTGCGCACTTCGTGGTATTGGCCCGCTGGGAGGCGGATCGATATGTCCCAGATACGGTCGATTGCAGTCTCGGTCAGCTGTGTCGCGAATTGAGAGGCCTGCAGCACCACGCGGTCGAGACCAGCGGGTGGTGGCTCACTGCTCGTGCCGATGTGGAGCGTGCCGAACCGGTCGTGCGAGGGCGGCGCATCTCGGTACTCGGCTAAGGGGTATGCCAGCGCATGTTCGATGGCGTCAACGATAGGCGCGTTGCCTGCATTGATTTGAGAGTCGGCGGCCGCGGCCAGTTCGCGGAGTGCGCGCAGGATCGCGGATCGGTCAGGATCGGTTGTGTAGCCATCCAGAAGCGCGTCCTTCTGGCGGCGCAGGTGCGGCGGGACGGGGAGGCTGGCGAGTTCGACGGCGAATCGCCAGCCAAGTCCGTCGTGCCTGTCCTTGGACTCTTCAGCCCTAGTGAGGACAGAGAGGACACCATCTTGCGGTGTGGCCGCGACGACCGGGATACGATCCGTGGCCGCCGCGGCGAGCGCGGAGATGACGTTAGAGGTATCCGAGTCGGTCAAGTGTGACCAGGAAGGTAGGGACTGGATCATCCAGCTCGCGGCGCGTGCGCGTCGGAGACCGGTTTCTTCGACCGCTGCTGTGATCAGCCATCTGGCGATGTCGACATCTGCGCTTGTCGCGAGTGCAAGCGCGTTGGCGCAAGCGGGGTTATCCAAGCACTGCGTCAGCCAGTCCCGCCGTTCCGCGGCAGAGTCCAGTCGGACTGCGGCGTACGCGTCGCCCAGCTCCGCGAACACGCGCGAGCGCGGTTGGAGGTTCTGGCCGCTGTCGACGAAGACACCCACTGTCTCGTCCCAGAAGGTGGTCACGAACTCCGCTATCCGTTCAGTCGAACGTGGCGACAATGCCCAGTTAGCCAGCCCCGCTGCGACTCGCCGTCGGGCATCCGCGACCGACAGTGTTGCATTCGCGTTGAGGGAGCGGCCGATCGCTGCGAACCCATCGAGGAGCATCCCAGCGCTGAAGCTGGGGTCGGGTGCTTCCAGATTGTTCGCGGAGCGTTGCGCCTCCCACCGGTTGATGCTGTCGTCGATGACACTCTTCAAGAGCTCGACTGCTGAGTCCCCCGATGAGTGCCCGTCGAGGAGTCTCAGTGTCGCCAGCGTGCCGAGGAGGGGAACCTTCCAGATGTCCTGGTGGGAGTCCGCGTTCCGATCGATCAGCTCGAGCTTCATACGGCACCATTCATCACGGCCCGCTTCAGGGAGTGTTGCAGCCGCGTACGACTCTGTGAGGGCGACCTGAGCTCGGCGGTTCGAAGAGGGTTTGAGATCGACCACCGGCATTGCAAGGTGTGCCGCGGCGTCCATCGCACTTTCGCGGGTGGTGATGAGTACTCCGACATCCGCGCTGAGACCAGCGAGAACGTGCGCGATGCCGGCCGCTATGACGCCTCGCTTCGCGTGCGTTTCGTCGAGCCCGTCCAGTAGCAGGATGCAGTAGCCGGTTCGGATTTCCGACTGCAGTGCGCGCACAAGCGGAGCAGATGGTTCGCGTCCACCGTGCGAGGCGGCAGTCCGGATAAGCAGGTCGAGAGACACATCATCCACGCCTGTCACGAGGGGCGCAATATCCCGAAGTCGCACCAGCAGCGGAAGAGGCGCCCCCGGTTGCGCAGCAAGCCACCCCGCAACCTGCCGCACAGCCTCGGACTTGCCCGCGCCCGGGAGTCCTCGAAGGATGAGTCGGCCGTTCCGACGCAGCATGTGCGTGAGCGGATCGCTGCCAGCACGCGGCTCGCCCATGTCGTATTCGACCTCGACCGACCCGATGAAGTCATCAACTTTCAGCACTGGGACACGCGGGGAGATGATCGCCAAGTCCAGCCGGTCCCTGTGACTCGCCATGATGTCGCGGTATTCTGCCAATGCCTGGTGCTCTAGTTCGTGGGCCCTCGCGACACTTCCAAGTCCGTCGATCGCAACGTCCATGCCGTTGTTGATGAGCGCTTGTATCCAGTCCCGACTGCCAGTTTGTGTCCGTGCCGCGGACTGGCGCTGAAAGAAGGCCTGCAGGCAACGAAACGCCGCCGGGCCGGACCCAGGCGAAGTCAGCCGTTCCATCCGGGCTGCAGCGGAGTCAGCGCGGGTGTCGCTGATGTCCTCGACCTCCCAGGCGATGATTCGTACGTGCGCAAGGATCTCGTCTGTGCGGGGACCGCACTCCTCGCGAACCTTGGTCGTGAACGCCTCAAAGTGGGCGAAGTCTCCCGCAGGTGGTTTCGGCGAGCGGCCGAGGCGACGCCCCTCCAGCACGCGCAGCGCTCCTGCGACTTGACCGCGGACCGTTCGCAGTGCCAGTACTAGCGTGTCCTCGGTTCCGAGTGGTTGTGCGGCCCATTGGCGGAAAGTGCTTCGAAGCGAGGCATCGTTCACGGATCGTTTCGCCTGGATGAACCATCGCTCTCCGTTCTCCATCGTGCAGACGATGTCGTCCACGGCGTCTGCCGTCTCAAGAGCGATCGAGGTCGGAACGCGGCCTTCTACTCCATCCAGGGGTGTTCCGGACAGGCCATGCGCGGCCAGCACGGCGGCGAGCCCATTGCGATGAAGGCTGCCTAGCTCATTCGCCGCTCCACCCGCGTTCGAGGCGTTCGCGATGTCAGGCACCTTCGAATCATTTCACGCGCCACGTCCCGGACGGGGTGTATTAGCGTGATCGGTCCAGTCCGATCTAGCCGCCGGAACGGCTACACCCAGTTCGAGAAGCCTGCGAAGGAGTTGACAAGCACCTCGACTCCGGCACTACGTGGCAAGACAACGACCTCAATGATCTCTTCTACGTCTCCGGCACCACCGGACACGCCGACCGCATCGTCGCCGAGCGGCACGCTACTGGACTAATCGATGCTGATCCCGTATCGAACGACACAGCGGCCATTCTTGGCTGAGTGAATCAAGCCTCCGATCTCCTCCAGCTCGCCGCTCCTGCCCTTAGTCTGTCGGCGCCGCGGTCGGCCGTCTCTTACATTCGTGTCTCTACTGTTCGTCAGGCAGATCGCGGGGGTACACGAGACGGCTTCTCCATCCCGGCCCAGCGAGACGCGAACCAACGTCAGGCACACGGGTTGGGGGCGCTCGTCGCCGCCGAGTTCGTGGACCGCGGTCAGTCGGGGCGGAACACCAATCGCCCGGGACTCCAACGGATGCTCGCGTACCTGAGGGAACATCAGGTCGACTACGTCATCGTGCACAAGCTCGACCGCCTGGCACGATCGCGGGCCGACGACATTGCGATCACTCAGGCGATCCACGCATCCGGCGCGCGTCTGATATCCAGCACCGAGGGCATCGACAGCTCAGTGAACGGTGTCCTTCTGCACGGGATCATGGCATCAATCGCGGAGTTCTACTCTCGAAACCTCCGGCACGAGGTGATGAAGGGAATGCGCCAGAAGGTCCTCCAGGGAGGGACCCCGAACCGCGCACCCATCGGGTACCTCAACGTTCGCGTCCAGACCGACGACAACCGCGAGTTCCGAACGGTCAAGGTCGACCCGGAGCGGGCACCGCACATCACCTGGGCGTTCGAGGCATATGCCACCGGTGAGTGGAGCGTTGCACGTCTGTCGGACGCGCTCGGTGAGCGAGGGTTGCGGACACGGCCGACTCCCTCTCGCTCCCCCGCGATCCCGACGACCGCCAACCTGCACAAAGTGCTCAAGAACCCGTACTACAAGGGCACCGTGACGTTGAACGGGGCGCAGCACGACGGGTTGCACGAACCGCTCGTCCCCGCCACGACCTGGGACGCCGTCCAGCGCATCCTCGCGTCTCGACGAAACGGCGAGCGCAGCCGCATCCACACGCACTACCTCAAGAGCACCGTCTACTGCTTCGCGTGTGAGCGACGGCTGCTAGTCCACAACGCCCGGTCGAAGAGCGGACGCATCTACCGCTACCTCGTCTGTTCGGGCAGGCAGGGCACGCCGCGGTGCGGACAGAGAGCACTCCACATCCCGGACGTCGAACGACGCGTCGAAGACGTGTACGTCTCGCTCGAGATCTCGCCCGCCCGGCGCGAGCTCCTTGAGCGCATGCATCTCCACCGCTCCGAAGCAGACGCACCCGCTCGCGCGCAGGCGTGCTCTGCGCTCCGAAAGCAACGCGAGGCGATCGAACGGCGACAGACAAAACTCATCGAGCTCTACTACGCAGACGGGATCTCTCGAGACGTGCTGATGAGAGAGCAACGCACACTCGCGGAGGCGCTGTCCCGCATCACCGTCGAGCAGACGCGTTCTGAAGACGACGTCCTGCATTTGCAGCGAGTGAGCGTCACGCTCGACCTCCTGGAAGGCGCCCATGCGCGCTACACCGCCGCTGCACCCCACGAGCGCAAACAGGTCAACAACGCACTGCTCAGCCGCATCCTCATCGGCCCGGCAAGCGACGAACTCCACGTCGACCTGCTGCCCGAGATCACCGAGATTCTGGCCATCGACAGCGCCTCAGAAGGATTGATGTAAGCCACTTTGGGTGGACCCAAGGAGACTCGAACCCCTGACCTCCTGCATGCACTGCAGCGCTTCGCATAGAGCACCCCAGGTGCACCCAACGGGATTCGAACCCTTAACCAACTGGTCCGAAGACGTCGCCGCTCCAAGCCCCGACAGAACGTCGGAGATCTCCTGGCAGAGGGCAGCAATGCGTACCTACCTATCAGCGCCGACGACACCTTCCGACGCCGCGCGTGCTCGACGTCCAGTGACACAGCATGAGAGGAAGCAGAACGACATGTCCAAGGCATCGCCCAATGAACCGTCTGGCCCCGCCGAGTCGCGCTCGACACCGTGGGCGCCGCTGCTGAAGAAAGACATACCGGCGTTCCTCAACTACGCCGCCGAACACTACCCGCTGCTGATCGAGATCTTCGATCGCATCGAACGAGAGCTCCTCAAGGAGGGCGTCGATCTGAGCGGACTGGCGGACGGCGACCTCTCCGTCTTTGAGACACAGCCCGCCAAGCCCGAATCACGCACATAGAGGGCGCTCCCTCCAGCCGACGGGATCGTCACAGGCCGCTCGCACTTGTGACGATCCTCGTCGATCGGCCGCTGTTCACTGCTCCTTCGCGAACGCCTGCTCCAGCATCTCCGCGGTAGCCGGGTTCACCATCTCACTGCGGCGGATGTAATGCTGGATCGTGATCTTCGGGTCCGTGTGCCCAAGCAGCTCGGCAGCGAGCTCGACGCCGCCCTGCTCGTTGATCGCGGTCGCAACCGTGCGGCGGAACATGTGTGGTGTCACGCCGGTGATTCCAGCGAGGTCCAGCACGTGCCGAAGCTGACGGCGCACGTTGTTCGTCGTCAGCGGTGTTCCCTCGCGACTGCAGAACAGCAGGGCGTCGAGAGACGAGTCTTCCAGCCGCGTCATGCGGCGCCGCACAGCTTCTGCGGTGAACGACGGGATCGCCACGGTGCGACGGGACTTTGCCGTCTTCGGGTGGTCCTGGCGCATGGTCCGCTCTCCTCTGTGGCTGACGATCGTGCCGGTGATCCGGATGGATGGGGTCGGGCTAGTGACGTCGATGTCTCGGCGGCGGATGGCGAGGACCTCGCCGATGCGGGCGGAGGTGCCGAGCATGACCTCGACGATCGCCCCGAGCTGTCCGTCGGGCTTCGGTCCGGAGATCGAGCGTCCGGCCTCCCAGAACGCGATCGCGGTGCGGATCGCGTTCACTTCCGCGGGTGTCAGCGCATTCGGCGTCGAAGCCGGACGGTGCAGTCGCGCGACGTGGTCCATCGGGTTGCGTGGCAGCACCTCGTGGCGCACGGCCAGTCCGAGCGCGAGACGGAGCACGACGCGGGCCTGTTTGGCACGGTTGTAGCTCTGCTTCGCGAGCTGTTTGAGGAAGTGATCGCAACGGGCGACGCCGATCTCCCGCAGAGTCAGGTTCCCGAAGGCAGGCACGACGAGCGTCTGCATGTTCCGCTCATACAACTGCAGGGTGCGCTTCGAGAGCCGGTCTTCCAGTTCGAGGTCTTCGAGCCAGTACGCGACCAGGTCCGGGAACGGGCTGTCCGGGGTGAGCGCCGAGGACGACGGCTGGAAGAGGGTCCGGTCGGCGAGCTTTGCCTTCAACGCCCGCTCGGCGGACTTCCGTGTGTCCCCGGTCGCTTGGACGAGCCGGGTCTTGCCGTCCCAGTCGCGGTAGCGGGCGCGGGCGACAACGCGACCGTTGAGGCTCACGAGGTGGCCGATCTCCCCGAAGGTGCCGATGGTCAGTCGCTGGCGGCTCACCAGGTCACCTCCCACCCGCCGGTGCTGGCGGCTCGGGATCGCGTTGCTGCTCGATCCAGATTCGCACGTCCGAGAGCGTGAACTTCAGATGCTTCCCGAAGCGATACGCGCGCGGACCGAGACCGCGGGTGCGCCAGTCGTAGACCGTCGATACGGGCACGCCCAGGTAGGCGGCGAGCTCGCCGACGTCGAGCAGCGGCTCCAGGCCCCAGGGGTTGCCCGCCGGGATGTGTTCGGTGTCCATACCGAACAGGTGCGTCCTGCTCCCACCGACGGACCGGGAGCAACCGGCACGGTCGCTCCCCTGCCGGAGCACGGCGCCCCGAGCGGGCCGCGAGGGAGCCAAAGTGATGGGTTTTCGATGACCGGATCACATCCACCTACAGAAAAAGTCCCGGAAACCCTTGAGTTTCCGGGACTTCTCGGTCGGGCTGACAGGATTTGAACCTGCGACCCCTTGACCCCCAGGTAGCGACTTCGTCCGTTTTCGTTGATTTTGCGGGACTTCTGCGGGATTCTGTGCCTCCTGCAAGCCCTGCAATGCATGCAAGCCATGTTTCTGGTCCCGGTTTGGTCCCGGCTCGTGGTGGCTTCCCCACCGCTCACCAGGCCGTACAAACACGGTACGTGATGCTTGTCGAGCGATAGGTGCGAACCCGTCTCCGCGCATTTCCTGCAGGCCTCCGACCCCAGCCGGCGCCAGGCGTGGAAGGGGTTTTTGTCGGGTTCTTGATGGGCAGATCAAATCTGGCTCTTCTCGAACGAGGGTGTAGTCCGTTGAGCGCGTCGCTGTCCGTGTAGGAG
>NZ_FUIC01000018.1 GCF_900163695.1 Gulosibacter sp. 10 | reverse complement strand
CGGCACATGCGTCCGGGCCGCCGCGCCCGACTCAGCCCTCCCCGGCTCAGCCCTCCCCGGCCTCGTCCTTCGGCCGCGGCCCCTCGGGGCGCGCATCCGCAGGCTTGGGGCCGTACAGGTCCATCCCGGGCGTCCGGCCGATCACCGGGTAGTTGCCCGTGTAGCCCTCGCGCTGCGCGGCGAGCTCCCGCACCCGGCCGCGCACCACGAACCAGCCGATGACCAGCAGCGGCGCCACCACGAGCATCGCGGCGAGCGTGTACGTACCCACCGGGTAGTCGAGCGCGATGAGCACCATGACCACGGCGAGGAACACGAGCACCGCGTAGTCGCTGTACTTGCCGCCCGGCGCCCGATAGTCGGGGCGCGTGTAGAGCCCGCGCTCGGCCAGCTTCGTGAACTTCAGGTGCGACATCGAGATGGCGGCCCACGAGGCCATCGTGCCGATCGCCGCGATGTTCAGCACGATCTCGAAGGCCTGCTCGGGCACCCAGAAGTTGATCGCGACGCCGATCATCGCGACGACGGCGGTCAGCAGGATGCCGCCGACGGGAACGCCCGAGCGCGACATCCGCTGCGCGAACTTCGGCGCCGAGCCGGCCATGGACATCGAGTGCAGGATGCGGCCCGTGGAGTACACGCCCGCGTTCATGGACGAGATCGCCGCGGTGATGACCACGAGCTGCATGATGGGCCCGGCCGCCTCGACGCCGATCGAGGAGAAGAACGTGACGAACGGGGATTCCGTGGCCGAGTAGGCCGTGTAGGGCATGAGCAGGCACAGCAGCAGGATCGGGCCGCAGTAGAAGAGCACGATGCGCAGGATGACGGTGTTGATCGCCTTGGGCACGATCTTCTTCGCGTCCCGCGTCTCGCCGGCGGCGGTGCCGACGAGCTCGATGCCCGCGTAGGCGAAGACCACGCCCTGGATGACGATGAGCGCCGGCAGCAGGCCGTTCGGGAACAGCCATCCGTCGCCCGCGATGAGCGAGAATCCGGTGGGCGCGCCGTTCGGCGTGCCGAAGATGACGAAGAAGATGCCGAGCACGAGGAACAGCAGCAGGGCGCCGACCTTGATCAGCGCGAACCAGAACTCCATCTCGCCGAAGACCTTGACCGAGATCAGGTTCAGCGAGATCACGAGGACGACGATGACCAGCGCGGTGATCCACTGCGGGATGTCGCCGAGGAACGCGAGCTGCTCGTACTGGCTGAACCAGGCGATGTAGATCGCGAGCGCGGTGGCGTCCGCCACCGCCGTCATGGCCCAGTTGAGCCAGTACAGCCAGCCCGAGACGAAGGCGGCCTTCTCGCCGTAGAACTCGCGCGTGTACGAGACGAAGGAGCCCGAGGACGGGCGGTGCACGATGAGCTCGCCGAGGGCGCGGAGGATGAGATACCCGAAGAAGCCGCACAGGGCGTACAGCAGGAACAGCGAGGGTCCCGCCTCCTGGAGGCGGCCGCCCGCGCCGAGGAAGAGCCCGGTGCCGATGGCGGAGCCGATGGCGATCATCTGGAGCTGTCGCGCTCCGAGACCCTTCTGGTAGCCGGCCTGCTCGTGGGCGAAGGGGTCTTCCGGGGGCACCGGGGTCTTGTCGTGATCCGACATGGAGTTACCTTTCACGCGTGCCTTTGCACCGCCCGGACTGTTCCCAGCCCACGGCGGCACGGCACTGAAACGGAGATCCCGGTGCAAAGGCGTCCGTCAGTGTTCAGAATGCTACAACAACTCCGGGACTGCTGTGCGGGGCGCAAAAACGATGCCGGGAACAGCCGGAGCTGCAGGCCGAGCGGTCCGCCGGGCCGATCGCCGGCATGGTTTCGGCAGCATCGCGACTCCACAGCAGTCCCGCAGTCCGAGGCGAGATTGCAGAGTGGTTGTCGACCGTTCGGCTTACACTTGGCACATGACGCCGGACACCGCAACCTTGATCCGAGACGGCCTCGCGCTCGACGCAGATCAGCGCGCGGTCGTCGCGAACGCCCTGCTTGAAAGTCTCCATGACACGGGCGGTACGAACGAGATCGATGCGGCCTGGCGTGCCGAGGCCAACCGGCGACTGGCCGAGGTGCGCTCCGGCGCCGTCGAGTTGGTCGATGCTGACGAGCACTACGAACGTTTGCACGCCTCGTTCACCCGATGACCCGCGCCCAGCGAGAGCACCCCGAGGCTGTCGCCGAGTTCGACGCCGCAGTGCGCTGGTATGAAGAGTAGGAACAAGGGATCGGCCTTGCACTGATCGACCGAGCGCGGCAAGCCCGGAAAGGCCTCGCCCGGTGGCCGAACGCCGCACTGCCATTCACGACCGCGGACGATGGCACCGTTGTCCGCAGCAAGACTGTTCGCGGATACCCGTACCGCATCGTTTACACGGTGGAGGTGGAGTCGGTGAACACCTCCACGATCGGGACGGGATTCCCGGCCCGGTACTCGTCGAGCGCATCGAAGTAGCCTTCGGGATCGGCGAGCAGCCCCGCCGACACGGGGACGGTGACCTGGCGCGTGGTTCCCGAGCTGCGGAGCATCGCGTGCACGAGAGCGCGCCCCGCTCGCCCGTTCCCGTCGGGGAAGGGATGGATGGTCTCGAACTGGGCGTGGGCGAGGGCCATGTGCGGGATGACGGGAAGATCCGTGCGTCGGGCGAAGCGCATCAGGTCATCGACCAGCGCCGGCACCCGCTCGGGCTGCGGCCCGACATGCGATGCGGTGTGAGGGGTGGTGCCGCCTATCCAGACGGCGACATCGCGGAATCGACGCGAGGTACGGGGCCGCGTAACGGGGCCGCGCCCGTCTCGATATCGGCTCCACGGGGTCGTGCTCCCACGCCACCTGCTCATGGGCGACCGCCGGCCAGTTCGCGCCGAGTCGCCCCGCACCGCGCCCTTCCGGCTCCATACCGCTCCCCCGAGGCCTTCGATGAGCAGCGTCATACCAAAGCTTATGAAAATAACCTTTGGCATGGCGGTTCGATGGCATCGTTTAGGGTTCGGGGAGCTCCGCGATGAGCGTCATCCTCACGCGCCGCTGAGCGCCGCTATGCCTCGGACGAGCCCGAGGTCCATCTGCGACGGAAATCACGGCGGACCAGTGTTTTGCGATTCGGCAGCGGGTGATCGACGGCGCCGATCTCCGTGAATCCGACGGCGTCGAGGGCCTCGACAAGGCGACCGGCGTCGACGTCCGAAGACACGCTCGCGAGTCCGGAGAAGGCGGAGGTATATTCGGTCCGGCTGACGAACCCTTCATCGTCGTTGCGTTGCACCACGACGCTCAAGACGCCGATACGGTCGGCGTTGACGCCCGCGAAGGCCGCGAACTCGTCGACGCCCACGTATTCGACGATGAGGTTCGCGATGACGAGGTCCGTCTCGCTCAAGCGCAGGGAGCGGTCGATCCTCGCCTCGATCAGGTGCAGGCGGTCTCCGAGCGCGCCGCGATACCTGGCTTCGCACGCCTCGAGGTACTCGGCGTTGAGGTCGATGCCGACGATCTCGTCGAACCGGGCCGGGTCGACGGCATCGAGCCCGTTTCCGCCTGCGACCCCGAGGACGGTTGCCGATCGGGGTCGATGGTCCGCGAGCTGCTCGGCGGTGATCGCCCGCAGCCGCTGCAACTGGCCGACCTCGGCGTCGCTCATATGCGCCTCGTAGACGGAAAGTGGTATCGCCTGCCAGGGATGCGCGGAGCAGGCTTCATCATGCCCGGACCGTCGATGTGGGGCTATCATTCCTCGACCTCGCCGCCGACGGCGCGCAGGTGCTGCCGGAAAGTGGTCCCGTCTCGGTCGCGCGCGGCCAGGAACTCGTCAAACCGGGTCTGCGCGCGCAGGCTGCTTCCGGCTCGCATGCTCGCGGCCTGCCGGCGCTCGGCATCCCGAATCTCTCGAGCTGTTTCGGCCACCTCCTCGGCTCGTGCCAACGGCAGGAACAGCACGCCGTCGTCATCGCCGAGCACGGCGTCCTCTCCGGTGACTCGATGGCCCCCGATGCACGCGACGACGGTCGCGTCCTCGGGCCGCGGGTCGAGGCGCTGCGGCCCGACGGGGAACGCGCCGCAGCTGAAGACGGGGAGGCCGATGTCCCGCAGCTCGCCGGTATCGCGATGCAACCCCCAGATCACGATTCCCGCCAGTCCCGCTCGGGCCGTTTCCAAGGCGATGAGGTCGCCCACGCAGGCCTCATCCGCACGACCATCGTTATCGACCACGAGGACGTCTCCCGGATCGGCCCGCTGAACGGCTTCGAGAAACACCTCGACGCTGCCCGTGTGCCGGGCCGGCAGCGCCCTGCCCACGATATGCGTGCCCTTCCACAGCGGACCGATGCCCGCAGGGGCCGGACGAACCGGAATGTCGAGGCGCATCATGGCGTCGGCGACGTGCGGCGTCGTCAGATCGAGATAGCGGCGTTGCAGCGTTTGGGCGTCCACGGCGGTTCCTTTCGATCGATGAGCAGCACAGTAGTCGGACCGGCGAGGGAGGTGGTTGCGTTCTTCCTCGCGACGGGAGCGGATCCTCGCAAGTTCTTCCTCCGAGACGCGCATCGACGACAGCTTCTTCGGTCCTCCGGTTCAGCCCGGGCTCCTGCCCGCCACGAGCGTCTTCATGATCAGCGTCGAGGTGAGCCGCTGCACCCCCGGGAGTTGGCTGAGCCGCTCGTCGTACAGCTCCTGAAAGTGCTGTTTGGAACGCGCCGCGACATAGAGCTGATAATCGGGTTCGCCGAACAGCCGGTGGGCCTGCACCACGTGCGGGATCTCCGCCACACCCGCCTCGAACTCCGCGATGACGACGGCATCGCCGGCGCGCATCGTCACGAACACCAGCGCCTCGAACGGGAAGCCGAGGAGTTCGAGATCCACATCGGCCCGGAACCCTCGGATCACACCCTTCGCCTCGAGGTCGCGAAAACGGCGGTGGCACGCCGAGAGGCTGAGTCCGACCTGCGCCGCGACCTCGGTCATCGTCGCCCGGCCGTCGTCCTGCAGCAGAGAGAGCATCGCCCTATCGATCGCATCCATGTGCAAGATTCTTGCATCATCCTACCAATCCATATGCGGAACTGGAGTGGAACGGCCTAATCTGCGAATACCATTCGATCGTGCATCAGCCGCGTCGACCGGCTTCCCGGGAGGTCGGCCGATCGAAGCGCATCCGACCGCAGCCGGTCGGCGCCAAGCCCCGAAGGAGTCCTCCGATGACCCGCACCCGTCCGTTCGCCCAGGTCGACGTGTTCTCGCGCGAGCCGTACCGCGGCAATCCGGTCGCCGTGTTCCTCGAGGCGGAGGACGTCGACGCGGCCGCGATGCAGCGCATCGCGCGGTGGACCAACCTCTCCGAGACGACGTTCGTGCTGCCGCCCGCCTCCCCCGAGGCCGACTACCGCTTGCGCATCTTCACGCCCTCCGGCGAGCTGCCCTTCGCCGGCCATCCCACGCTCGGCTCGGCGCGGGCCTGGCTCGAGCACGGCGGGGTCCCGCGCGAGGAGGGGAGGATCGTGCAGGAGTGCGAGGCGGGGCTGATCACGCTCCGCCGCGACGGCGAGACGCTCTCGTTCGCGGCGCCGCCGCTCATCCGCACCGGGCCGCTGGACGAGGACTACCTCGCGAGGATCGCGGCCGCGTTCGGCATCGCCCGCGATCGGATCCTCGACCACCAGTGGGTCGACAACGGTCCCGGCTGGGCCGTGGTGCGGCTCGCGAGCGCCGCAGAGGTGCTCGCGCTCGAGCCCGATCTGTCGGGGCTCCCGGACGCGATGATCGGCGCCCTCGGCGCGCATCCGGAGGGCTCGCCGCACGCGTTCGAGCTGCGCGCCTTCGCGCCCGCGGCCGGGATCGCGGAGGATCCGGTGACGGGCAGCCTCAACGCCTCGGTCGCCCAGTGGTTGACCGGGATCGGCGCTGCGCCGGCGCGCTTCGCCGTCGCGCAGGGCACCGCGCTCGGCCGCGCCGGCGAGGTCGCCATCGCCGTCGAGGCGGGCGAGGTGTGGGTGGGCGGCGCGACGACGGTGTGCCTGCGCGGCACCGCCGCCGTCTAGCCGCCCGGACCCTCAGCCGCGCAGCACCCGGTAGCCGCGCCGCGGGTCGTAGCCGTGGATCTCGCGGGTGTCGAGCACGCCCATGAAGTCGAGCACGCCCGCCGTGATCACCTGGCCCGGCACCAGCACCGGGAAGCCGGGCGGGTAGGGCGTGACGAAGCCGGCCGAGACCGGCTCCTCGCCGCGAGCCACGCGCTCGCGCAGCTCGTCGTGCAGCACGTGCTCGATCGCGCCGCGCTTCTGGCCGAGGAAGAACGCCGGGCGGATGTCGCCGTCCGGCAGCGCCTTCTCCGCGGCGTACCCGGGCGCGAACCAGCTGAAGTCCGGCAGCGGCGGCATCTCCGCCTCCGCCGGCTCGGTCAGCTCCGGGTCGCGCTGCGCCTGCTCCTCCTCGAACCGCTCCGCGAGCTTCACGAGCACCTCGATGAGGTACGCGATCGAGCTGCGGGTGGTGCCGATGTTCGTCATGAACAGCACCGTGTTGCGACTGGTCTTGTTTACCTGGATGCCGTACCGGTTCATGAGGTACTCGTGCTTGAACGTGTCGCCGTCCACGCCCGTACGGGTGATCTCGACCGTCAGGCGGCTCGGGTCGACGACGAACTCGTCCGCGGCCCACGCCTCCCACATCGCCGAGAATCCGCTGCGCAGCGGCATCGGCCGCCCGACCTCGCGGTGCTCCTCGGGGATGAGCTGGTGCGCGGTGAGCACGCGGTAGGTGCGCCGCAGCAGCGGATGCCGCGCGATGGCCTGCGCGAGGCTCGTCGCGAGGTCGAGCTGCTGCTGCACGAGCTGGAAGCCCTCGAGCTCGACCTGGCGGCGGCCGAGGTCGAGCGAGGCGAGGATCTGGTAGTTCGGCGAGGTCGACGTGTGCGTCATGAAGGACTCGTGGAACGGCTCCTCGGCGTCCCGCACCCAGTCCTGGTCGTAGACGTGGATCATCGAGCCCTGCCGCAGCGCCGTGAGCGTCTTGTGCGTCGAGTGCGTGGCGTAGACGCGCAGCCGCGCGTCGGGGCTCGGGATGAGCCGCTCCTCGAGCCACGCCGAGTCGTCCTTCGGCGTGCCGTCCTCGTCGAACAGCCGCCTGCGCTGCTCCTCGTAGGCGGCGGCGTGCGCGGAGGTCTTCAGCGTCTCCTCGAGGTGGGCGGCCGCCGCCATCGCCGTGCGGCGGCGGGTGATCGGATGGAACGTCGCGAACGCGAACCACGCCTCGTCCCAGAGGAACACGAGGTCGGGCTTGATGGCGAGGCACTCGGCCATCACGCGCTCCGGGTCGTAGACGATGCCGTCGAACGTGCAGTTCGTGAGCGTCACCATGCGGACCTCGTCGAGGCGGCCCGCGGCGCGGTAGTCGAGCAGCATCTGCTTGATGTCCCGCAGCGGCACCGCGCCGTAGAACGCGTAGTCGTCGAGCGGGTAGGCCTCGAGGTACGCGGGACGGCCGCCCGTGAGCACCATCGCGTGGTGGTGCGACTTGTGGCAGTTGCGGTCGACGAGCACGACGTCGCCGGGCGCGACGAGCGCCTGGTGCACGATCTTGTTCGCGGTGGAGGTGCCGTTCGTGACGAAGAACGTGTGCTTGGCGCCGAAGGCGCGGGCCGCGAGCTCCTGCGCCTTCTTGATGGGCCCCGTGGGGGCGAGGAGGGAGTCGAGGCCGCCGGAGGTGGCGCTCGTCTCGGCGAGCAGCAGGTTGAGGCCGTAGAAGTCCGCGAGATCCTTGATCCACTTCGAGTTCACGACCGAGCCGCCGCGCGCCACCGGCAGCGCGTGGAAGACGCCGACCGGGCGCCGCGCGTGGTCCTGGATGGCGGAGAAGAACGGGGTGTCGTGCAGGTGCGAGACGCGGCGCAGCAGCGAGAGGTGGAGCTCGAGCTGGTCCTCGCGCCGGAACACGCGGCGGAACCGGCGGCTGAGCGCCCCGGCGAGGTCCTCGATGTGCGCGCCGGCCATGAGGTAGAGGTCGAGCTCGGGGCGCAGGGCCGCGAGCGTGTCGGCGAGCCCGAGCACCCGCTGCACCGAGGCGAGCGAGCTGCGCGAGGGCGCCGGATGGTGCACCGCCGAGTCGCGGGCGATGCGGATGGTCTCCTGCAGCTCGGTGCTCAGCCGCTCGCGGGTGCGGTCGCTGAATCCGGGGCGGACGACGCACGCGAGGATGCTCGGGTTCGTGATGACCGCGGCGATCGCGTCCTCCGCCGAGGCGACGACCACGAAGTCGTAGATGAAGTCGTCGGCCTCGCTGCGCAGCCGCAGCGCCTCGGCGTGCAGGCTGTCGCGGTCCGCCTCGGTGGTCTCGTCGACGACGAGCACCTCGAACCGCGGGCGGGGATCGACGTCGTCCTGCCACTCGAGCTGCTCGGCCTCGTCCTGCTGGTCCTCGCGCGGATCCTCGAGGCCGGCGCTGCCGCGGAGCCGGTTGACGACGCGACCGATGCGCTCGAGGGCGGTGTGGTAGTCGCCGTGCTCGAGCAGTTCGCGCACGCCGCGGACGTAGCGGCGGCCGAAGCCGGCCCAGTACAGCTCGATCGTCTCGAGCGCGCGCAGCGACCGGATGACCTCGCCGTCGGTGGACAGCACGTCGTCGTTGTCGTTGCCGAACGCGATGCGCTTCACCGCGAAGCGGAGGTACTCCCACGCGTCGCTGCGCAGCCGCCACGTGCTCGCCGGCATCCCCGGGTCGCGCTCCAGCAGCGGCTCCGCCGCCTGCGCGCCCACGCGCCGGCGCTGTCCGGCCGTGATCGGACTGACGACCTCAAACCTGCTCATCCGTTGTGTTCCTCCCCTATGCCCCTGTGCATCGCGGCGTCCTCGCCGCACCGGAATCTCCGCCTCGTGCTACCGCGGTGACTCGATGGAAGCACAAAAACACGGTCGCCGTTGGCGTAGCCCGGTCGCGGGCCCCGACCAGATCCTCGATCACCGGCGAGGTGAGCGGAACGGTCACCGCTCGGCGTGCAGGTCGGCGCGAACCCGATCCCAGTCTCGGGTCCGCGCGGGCGCTTCCGCAACCTCGTCGAGCGTCAGTGCCAGAGCGCGCCGCTCCTCATCGCTCGGCACGTAGACCGGCTCGCCGAAATACGTCCGCAGCGCTTCCTGCACGACCTCCGAACGGGTGCGTTGCTCGACCTCTCGCGCACGCTCCACGATCGCGTACAGCTCCTCCGGCAGCGTGATCACCACCTTGCGAACAGCCATCGCTCCTCCTCATCCGGCATGACCAAAGCATGTCAGTTCGTCGGCGTCGCAGACAACGCAATCGCGACCCGTTGTCGCGGGCACTCCCCGGGGAGGAACTGGACCCGCGTCCCGGCGAGCCGGGAAGGGCGATGCTTACGACGTGTCTCCAGCGGCCTCGTAGTGCGACGTGCTGGAGCGAGCACCTACGTCTTCATCGCCTCGACCACCGCGGCTTATCTTCTCTCCAGTACGCAAAAGCATGCCGTTCAACAGTCTTCACCTGCAGAGCCCCTCCGCGGGCGCTCACCTTTATCGCAGGACCGCGAGCATGCTGCCCTCCGTGACCTGGCGAGCGTGAAGCAATCAATCGCGGATCGTCTTCGAATACAGGACAGTCGCGTCGACGAACACTCGCTCGATGCTCACGTGATGCCCTAGAGATCGTCGTCGATATCGAGGAAACCCTCGATGGCGGCCTGCCTGCGCGCTTCCTGAGACCGACGGTATCGCATAAGGTCGTCGCGATTGATGCGCGTGTGGCTACCGACCTTATGCGCAGGGATCTCCCCCGCCTCGATACGCTTCATGAGCGTTGGACGAGAAACTCCCAAGATCGCCGAGGCAAGGCTCGTGGTCAGCTCCTCCGGCAGCACCTGCACGCGCACGGCTCCCTTTTCCGCAAGGGATTCGACGACGTTCAGAAGCAAGGATGCAAGCCGTTCCGGAAGCTCGATGTCAGCGCCATAGGGCTGCTGGAGAACCAGCTTGGGCTCGAGCGCCTCGCCCATTTGAGCCGCAATGCGCTGGGCATCCGCCTGAAGCTGCTGATCCACGATGGCCGAGTCACTCCTACCGGCCGTCAGCGAGAAACCGCCCATCTTGCGCCCCCTGCTCGTAGTCTTCCAACCATACTAGAGGTTGCACATATAAGCGCAAGATGTGCGCCCGTGCCCGACATATAAGCGCTCACCATGCGCACGGCAGTCGATGATGCGGCTGAACGCTTCACATCACGACCATCCACCGCGCTCGAATTCGACGCCCCCCCTGCGCAGCCGCCCCCGCCGACGCCTACCTCGCGGCGACCCCCGTCAGCTCGCGCCCCGACGGCAGCCGCTCGTCTTCGGGCCGGCCGATGCGCTGCCAGATCTCGTCCAGGGACAGCCCGAGCTCGACCGCGATCGCGGCGACGGTGGGGAACGCCGGCGTGGCCACGCGTCCCGACTCGATCTTCCGCAGCGTCTCCGGGGAGATGCCGGCGCTCAGCGCGACGTCGAGCATCGAGCGCTCCCCCCGCGCCCGGCGCAGGAGCGCCCCCAGGCGCTCTCCGCGCTCGACCTCTTCCTGCGTAAGCGGCAACCTGACCATGGACCCATGCTAGTACCGGTATACAATTACCGGGATAGTTATTGGCATGACAGGAAGCGGCCGAATGATCCAGATTCTCAACGAGGACGAGCATGCGCGGGCTCGGGCGACCGGGCGGCTCGTCGGGAGCATCCTGCAGGAGCTGCGAGGCCGCTGCCGAGCGGGCACCGACCTGCTGGAGATCGACCGATGGGCGAAGTCGATGATCCTCGAGGCGGGAGCGACCTCCTGCTATGTGGATTACGAGCCCTCCTTCGGCAGGGGACCGTTCGGGCACTACATCTGCACCGCGGTGAACGACGCGGTGCTGCACGGCCGGCCGCGCGCATACGCGCTGCAGGATGGCGACCTGCTCACGCTCGACCTCGCGGTCGTCAAGGACGGCATCGCCGCGGATGCGGCGATCAGCTTCGTCGTCGGCGACCGTCGGGATCCGTCGGACGTCGAGATGATCCGCGTCACCGAGCGCGCGCTGGCGGCGGCGATCGACGCGGCGACGCCCGGGGCCCGACTGGGCGACCTCTCGAACGCCATCGGGCAGGTGCTCACCGGGGCCGGCTACTCGGTGAACACCGAGTACGGAGGCCACGGCATCGGATCGACGATGCACCAGGATCCGCACATCCCGAACATCGGGCGACCGGGTCGCGGCTACCGGTTGCGCCCCGGCCTCATGCTCGCCCTCGAGCCGTGGGTCATGGCCGATACCGATCGGCTGATCACCGATGCGGACGGCTGGACGCTGCGCAGCGCCACGGGCGGCCGGACCGCGCACAGCGAGCACACGATCCTGATCACCCCGGCCGGCGCGGAGGTGCTGACGCTCCCGGCCTAGGCGCGACGCCCGCCCGCGGCTACGCCTCCACCCTCCCGACCGCCTGGCCGGCCGCCACGTGCTCCCCTACGGCGACCTCGTGGCGCAGCGCGCCGGAGCGCGGCGCCGGGACGAGCACCTCCGTCTTCATCGCCTCGAGCACCGCGACCGCGGCGCCCTGCTCCACGGCCTCGCCGTCCGCGGCCTTCCACACGGTCAGCACGCCCGAGAACGGCGCCGTCACCGCGTCCTCGGGCGGCGCGGCGCGCTCCTCCGCCGGCTCGGCGGCCTCGAGCGGCGCCGCCGATCCCAGCCCGGTCAGCAGCGACTCCGGCAGGCCGAGCCGCACGCGCTTCCCGTCCACCTCGATCGGCACGCGCACGAGCCGCGGCACCGTCGGCTCGGGCACGGCCTCCGCCGGCGCGAACTCCGCCTCGCACTCCTCCTCGATCCACCGCGTGTGCACGGCGAAGCCGTCGGCCGCGGTGAATGCCGGATCCGCCGTCACGGCCCGGTGGAAGGGCAGCACCGTGGCCACGCCCTCGATCTCGAACTCCGCGAGCGCCCGCCGCGACCTGGCGAGCGCCTCCTCGCGGTCGCGGCCCCACACCACGAGCTTGGCGAGCAGCGAGTCGAAGCCGCCCGGCACCGCCTGCCCCGCCGCGAAGCCCGAGTCGAGGCGCACCCCCTGCCCTGCGGGCGGGTCGAAGCGCTCGAGCGTGCCCGGCGCGGGCAGGAACCCGAGCGCGGGATCCTCGGCGTTGATGCGGAACTCGATCGCGTGCCCGAAGGCGGGGATCCGCTCGGGCACGCGCATCGGCTCGCCCGCGGCGATGCGGAACTGCTCCTGCACGAGGTCGATGCCGGTCACGGCCTCGGTGACGGGATGCTCGACCTGCAGGCGCGTGTTCACCTCGAGGAACGAGAGCGTGCCGTCCTCGCCGAGCAGGAACTCGACGGTCCCGGCGCCCACGTAGCCCGCGGCGGCGCAGAGGCCGGCCGCGGCCTCGTGGATGCGCTCCCGCAGACCCTCGTCGAGGAACGGCGCCGGGGCCTCCTCCACGAGCTTCTGGTTGCGGCGCTGCAGCGAGCAGTCGCGGGTGCCGAGCACGGCGATGCGGCCGTGGCGGTCGCCGAGCACCTGCGCCTCGATGTGCCGGGGCCGGTCGAGGAAGCGCTCGACCAGGCAGTCGCCCCGGCCGAAGGCCGTGGTAGCCTCGCGCACCGCCGACTCGTAGGCCTCCGCGATGCGGCCCCGCTCGCGCACCACGCGCATCCCGCGACCGCCGCCGCCGTGCACGGCCTTGATCACGAGCGGCAGGCCGTGCGCGTCGGCGAAGGCGAGCACCTCCTCGGCGTCCCGCACCGGGCCGTTCGTGCCCGGCGCGAGCGGTGCCCCGACCTCGGCGGCGAGCGCCCGGGCGCGGGCCTTATCCCCCAGCAGCTCGATGGTCTCGGCGTCGGGGCCGATCCACACGAGCCCCGCATCCGCCACGGCGCGGGCGAACCCGGCGTGCTCGGAGAGGAAACCGTAGCCGGGGTGCACCGCATCGGCGCCCGAGCGGCGCGCGATCTCGATCAGTCTCTCGGCGTCGAGATAGGTCTCGGCGGGCTCGGAGCCGCGCAGCGCGTAGGCCTCGTCGGCCAGGCGCACGTGCGGCGCGTCCGCGTCGGGGTCGGCGTAGACCGCCACGGAGCGCAGCCCCGCCTCGCGGGCGGCGCGGATCACCCGCACGGCGATCTCGCCGCGGTTCGCCACCAGGATCGTGTCGAGGGCCATCAGTCCTCCTCCTTCGCAATCGTGAAGCGCACGCGGGCGCCGGGCGGCAGCTGCGCCGCGAGGTCGAGATCGGCGCGGCGCAGGACGCCGATGACGGGATAGCCGCCGGTGAGCGGATGGTCGGCGAGGAAGAGCACCGGCTGCCCGTCCGGCGGCACCTGCAGGGCGCCCGCGGCCATCCCCTCGCTCGGGAGCTCGCGGTCGCGGCGCTCGGCGACCCTCGGCAGGGGCTCCCCCGCGAGCCGCACGCCGACGCGGTCGCTCCGCGGCGTCACCTCCCACGAGGTCGCGGCGAGCCGGCGGAGCCCCTCCTCGCCGAACCAGTCCTCGCGCGGGCCCGGCACCACCGCGAGCTCCGCCCCCTCGCCCGGCGCGGGAAGCGCCGGGCCGGGTTCGGGGACGCCCACGGCGCTCCGCGGCGCCTCCCCCGCGAACACCCGATCGCCCGCGGCGAGCGGCTCGGGGCCGAGGCCCGCGAGGGTGTCGCGCGAGGCGCTGCCGAGCACCAGCGGCGCCCGCACCCCGCCGCGGACGGCGAGCACCGTCCTGATGCCGCGCTCGGGCCCCTCGAGCCGCAGCCGCTCCCCCGCGTCGATGCGGAAGGGGCGATCCATCGGCGCCGCGCGGCGGCCGAGGGGCCCCTCGATGCATCCCGGCCGGGGCGCGCCCGCGAGCGCGAGGACCGCGGTGGCGAGCGCTGCGGCGGAGAATCCTCCCGGCCCGAGCTCGAGCGCCGCCGCGCGCCCGGCGTTGCCGACCATGCGGTTGGCGCGCTCGAGCGCGCCGCGGTCGGCGGCGCCGGATGCGCTGACGCCGAGCCGCGCGTGCCCCGCACGGCCCGCGTCCTGCACAAGCGCCTGCAGGCCCGGATCCTCGATCTCGAGCACCGGCGCGCCCTCGGCCTGCCCGCCGCTCGGCAGGGACGCGGCGGGCTCCCGGGCCGCGGCGATGCGCTCGCGCCGCGGCTCGAACCGCACGGGAGCGCCGGGCAGGAGCGCCGCGGGCGGCTCGCGGTCAAGATCCCACATCGCGCGATCGGTGCGGCCGATGAGCCGCCAGCCACCGGGGCTCTCGCGCGGGTACACGCCGGAGAACGAGCCGGCGAGCCCCACCGCGCCGGCCGGGATGCGCGGCCGCGGGGTATCCCGCCGCGGCACGACGAGCGCGGGATCGCCGCCCGCGAGATAGGCGAATCCGGGCGCGAAGCCCGTGAAGGCCACCGTGTAGCGCGCCGCGACGTGGCGGGCGACGACCTGCTCGACGCTCAGGCCCGTGAGCCCGGACACCTCGTCGAGGTCGGCCCCGTCGTAGACCACCGGCAGCACGGTCTCCTCCTGCGCATCCCGGGGCCGCGAGCCGTCCGCCGCCTCGGCGAGCCACCGCCCGAGCGCCGAGGCGAAGCGCCCCGGATGCCGCGCGGCCCCGCCGCGCACCAGCACGGTCTCGGCGGCGGGCACGAGCTCGGCCTCCCCGAGCCCGCCCGCCTCGCGGACGGCCTCCAGCGCGCCGAAGACCGCGAGCGCGCGCTCGAGGCTGCCGCAGTCGAGCAGCAGCGCGTCCTCGCCCACGGCGCGGACGGCGGGCGCGCCGGCGGATTCCCCGCGGCCGCTCATCGCCGGACCGCGAAGGGCGCGAGCGAGACCCCGGACTGCACCAGCCGGTCGCGCACCGACGTCGCGATCGCCACGGCGCCCGCGCTGTCGCCGTGCACGCAGATCGACTCCGCCTCGACCCGTACCGCGCTGCCGTCCCTGGCCTCGACGACGCCCTCGCGCACGAGCCGCAGCATCCGCTCCGCCACGAGCCCGGGATCGTGCAGCACCGCGCCCTCGTCGCGCCGCGGGACGAGCGCGCCGGTGGGCTCGTAGGCGCGGTCCGCGAAGGCCTCGGGCACCGCGCGGAGGCCGAGGCCGCGCGCCTGCTCGACGAGCTGGGAGCCCGCGAGGCACACGAGCGGCAGCGCGGGGTCCACGCCGCGGATCGCCCGGATGACGGCCTCGGCCTGCCGCTCGTCGAAGGCGATGCGGTTGTAGAGCGCGCCGTGGGGCTTCACGTAGACGACCTCGGTGCCGACCATGCGCGCGAGCGCCTGCAGCGCCCCGATCTGGTAGCCCACATCGGCCTCGAGCTCCTCGTCGTCGGGGTCCATCGGACGCCGGCCGAAGCCCTGCAGGTCGGGGTAGGAGACGTGGGCGCCGACGCTCACGCCGCGCTCGGCCGCGGCCCGGAGGGTCGCGAGCATGGTGCGCGAGTCGCCCGCGTGGAAGCCGCAGGCCACGTTGGCGCTCGAGACGATGTCGAGCATCCGCTCGTCGTCGCCCATGCGCCAGGCGCCGTAGTGCTCGCCGAGATCGCTGTTCAGGTCCATCCGCATCGCCCGCCTCCCATCGCCGTCGATCCCACCAGTCTCGCAAGCCGGCGGGGCGAGCGCATCCAGCTCCGCGATCCGCGCCTTGGAAACGGCTGTGCAGTTGGTTGACTTATATCAACTACCGGCATATGGTTGACCTTCGTCAACTACCTGCCGCCCGCGACGTCCGCCCCGGAAGTCGCGGGCGGCCTTGATCTCGAAGGACATTCCCCACACATGACGCAGACGCAAGAAGCTGCTGCCCCGCGCACCGAGAGCATCCTCACGGGCCGCGCGAAGGGCCTCGCCCTCACGGGCCTCTTCATGAGCATGGCCGTGTCCATGCTGGCGATGTCCGTGGTCGGCACCTCGATGCCGATCATCATCGCGGACATCGGCGGCACGCAGGCCGCCTTCACCTGGGTGATGACCGCGACCATGCTCGCGAGCGCCATCACCACCCCCATCTGGGGCAAGCTCGCCGACCTCACCAACAAGAAGGTGCTGCTGCAGCTCGCCCTCGTCGTCTTCGTGCTCGGCTCGATGGCCGCGGGCCTCGCGACCGACCCGACCTGGCTCATCGCCTCGCGCGTGCTGCAGGGCATCGGCGCCGGCGGGCTCGGCGCGCTCGGCCAGATCGTGATGGCCGAGATCATCAGCCCGCGCGAGCGCGGCAAGTACATGGGCATCATGGGCGCCATCATGGCGGTCTCCACCGTCGGCGGCCCGCTGCTCGGCGGCTGGATCACCGACTCGCTCGGCTGGCGCTGGAACTTCTACGTGGCCGTGCCGATCGCGATCGTCGCCATCATCTTCCTGCAGCGCACGCTGCACCTGCAGACCGAGAAGCGCAAGGTCACGATCGACTACTGGGGCGCCGTGCTCATCTCGGCGGGCTTCTCGAGCCTGCTCATCTGGGTGACCCTCGGCGGCAACGAGTTCGACTGGGTGTCGTGGGAGACCCTGCTCATGGTCGGCGGCGGCGTCATCGCCCTGATCATCGCGGTGCTCGTGGAGCTGCGCGCCGAGGAGCCGCTGCTGCCCATGCACCTGTTCAAGAACCGCACGTTCACGATGTCGGTGATCGCGAGCCTCGCCGTCGGCCTCGCCATGTTCGGCACCTCCGTGTTCCTGGGGCAGTACATGCAGCTCGCCCGCGGCAAGAGCCCGACCGAGTCCGGCCTGCTCACGATCCCGATGATGGCCGGCGTGCTGCTCGCCTCGACCCTCGTGGGCCAGCTCATCTCCCGCACGGGCAAGTGGAAGCGCTACATGGTGGCCGGCTCGTTCATCCTGTTCGCGGGGCTCCTGATGATGGGGCAGCTGCGCTACGACACCTCGTTCTGGTACGTGGGCGTGTCGATGTTCATCCTCGGCGCGGGCGTGGGCATGTGCATGCAGAACCTCGTCCTCGTGGTGCAGAACACGGTCTCGCCGAACGAGATCGGCGTCTCGAGCTCGGCGGTCACCTTCTTCCGCACCATCGGCGGCACCGCCGGCATGTCCGCGATGGGCGCGATGCTCTCCCAGCAGATCGTGAGCTTCATCACCGACGGCCTCGACCGGCTCGCCAAGACCGATCCCGCCGCGATGGCGGGGGCCGAGGCGCTGCAGGGCGGCGCGATCCCCAAGCTGGCCGACCTGACGGAGCCCATCCGGCTGGTCGTGGAGGAGGCCTACGGGCACGGCATCGGGGACGTGTTCCTCGCCGCCTCGCCGGTCGCGATCATCGCGATCATCGCGATCGCCTGCATCCCGAACATCCCGCTGAGCTCCAAGAGCGCTGCGGAGCAGCGCGCGGCGCTCAAGCGCGACGCCGCGGCCGAGTAGGCTCGAAGCGATGGACCAGCACCCTTCGAGAGACGACCGCATCGCCGAGATCATCGCGGAGTTCTCGGAGGTGTTCGCCGCCTCGCGCGCCAACTGGGCCCGCTACGCCGAGGAGGTGCATCCCGACCTCCGCGGCACGTCGATGCTCATCCTCCAGATCGTGCTGCGCAAGGCGCCCGTGACGGCGACCGAGCTCAGCCAGATCCTCGAGATGGACAAGGCCACCGTGAGCCGGCAGGTGTCGAAGCTCCGCGAGCTCGGGCTCGTCGAAGCCGAGCCCTCCGAGGAGGACCGGCGGGTGACGGTGCTGACCGTGAGCGAGAGCGCGAGCGAGCTGCTGCAGCGCATCCGCGAGCGCTGGGCGCGCTCCTACCACGAGCGCTTCGTCGGCTGGGATCTCGAGGAGCTCGCGCGGCTGCAGGAGGCGCTGCGGCGCTTCAACGAGTCCGCCGAGGTGTTGGAGGACGGCCCCGCCCGACGCTGCACCCGCGGGGCGGATGGCGCCCGGGCCGCGGACTGACCGACCCGCTCGGGACGCCCGGCCGTCAGCGGAGCTTGCGGGCGAGCCTGCACCAGTCCGCGAGCCGCCGCCCGCCGGCCTCGCGGCCGAGCTCGTGCCGCGCCTCCGGATGGGCGCGGTACCAGCGCAGGGCCGAGTACAGCGCGTCGGTCGGCACCGAGTAGCCTCCGGCGGGGATCAGCTGCGCATCGCCGCGGATCCCCGCCTCCGGGGACAGCTCGAGCCGGAACACCGGTGCCATCCCGTCGCGGATCGCATCGGGCCGCACGGCGAGGATGTGCGCCCACGCGATCTCCGCGTCGTATCCGGGCACCCGCACGAGCACCTCGCGCTCCCCCAGCGCGACGCCCTCCGGGCGGCGGCTGAGGGCGCCGCCGCGCCACTTGCGGGTCGCGTGCTGCCGCGCGAGCCAGCCGCCGATGCCGGCGAGGACCGCCGACCCGGCCGCTGCGAGGAGCAGCGTGCCGGTCGACACGTCGTCCGCGGCCCGCGGCACCAGGCCGAGCAGCTGCAGCAGCGCCGTGGCCGAGATGAGCGCCATGCCCAGCGCGAAGAGCGCGGCGCAGACGACCAGCGGGTACGGGAGCGCGCGCATCCTCGCGAGATGCACCCGCGCATCCGGCGGAGGCTCGTCCGAATCGGCCCATACGGCGGCGTCGCGGAGCACGAAGTCCTGCACGTCCGCGCGGTTGGCGAAGCCGACGCCGATGCCGCCCAGGCCGAGCGCGAGCGAGAACCAGCCCACGCCGATCGCGACGAGCCAGTCGCCCTCGAGAGCGTTGGTCACGACGACGTACCCGCCCCAGATCAGCACGAGGATGCCGATCGGAACCGTCAGCCACGGGTAGCGCCGGGCGCCCATGCCCCGCCCGTACCGTTCGAATCCCTCGACCATCCCGTCCGCTCCCCTCGCAAGCCGGGGCGGCGGACCGGCATCCGCCGCTCGGGCATCCCTCCCTCGGAATCCCCCTCCATCGTAGTGTTGTGCGGGAGGAGCCGCCCGTCGCCGGTCCTCGGGGAGGATCATGGACGCGAAACGAGACCTGCGGGAGGTGCTGCGGCGAGGGCTCTCGCTCGATCTGCGCCGGCACGGGCCCGCGGAGCCGCTCGTGGACGCGCCCCTGCGCAAGTCGGCGGTGCTCATGCTCTTCGGCCCCTCGCCCGAACCGTCGGCCGGCGCCTCCGGCTCCGCGAGCGGCGGCGACGGCCTCGACGTGCTGCTCACCCGGCGCTCGCCGCGGATGCGGCACCATCCCGGGCAGATCGCCTTCCCCGGCGGCGGAATCGAGCCCGCCGACGACGGGCCGGAGGCGGCGGCGCTCCGCGAGGCCGCGGAGGAGACGGGCGTGGATCCGCACGGCATCGAGATGCTCGGCTCGCTGCCAGAGGTGTATCTGCCGGTCAGCAACAACCTCGTGACGCCCGTACTCGGCTGGTGGCGCACCCCGGGCGAGACCGTCGCGGATGCGCGCGAGACCGTCGAGGTCGCCCGCGTGTCCGTGGCGCGGCTGCTCGATCCCGGCTGCCGCGGCACCTCGGTGCTCGAGTTCGGCGGTGCCGTGCACCGCGGCCCCGCCTTCCGATTCCGGCAGCACGACGAGGACCGGATCGTCTGGGGCTTCACCGGTATCCTGCTCTCCACGGTCTTCGAGCTGGCCGGCTGGGAGCGGCCGTGGGATGCGTCGCGCATCATCCCGGTCGCGCGCTGAGCCCGGCCGCCTGCGCGGCCGGCCCTATGCCGTCGGGTCCGCCTCGGCCGCCGAAGTGCCCGACACCGCCGCGCTGCGGAAGCGCGGGTGCAGCAGCACGAAGAGCGCGACCATCCCCATGAGGACGGCTCCGACGAGGATGGGCAGCGGCGGCCAGAGCCCGTAGAGCGCGGTGCTCGCGGTCGGCGCGACCACGAAGGTGAGGCCGTTCGTCGCGCCGATGAGCCCGGCCAGGCCGCCCTGCTCCTCCCTGCTCATCAGGAGCGTGGGGCCCGCCGTGTAGCCGGGCATCGCGATGCCGAGGCCGAGACCGATGAGCAGGATCGCGAGGATCAGCGGCCACGCGCCGAGGTCCGGCACGAGCAGCGCGAACCCGGCGCAGGCGACGACCGTGCCGACCCGCAGCAGCGCGGCGGGCGACCAGCCGCTGCGGGGGACGATGACGCTCTGCGCCGCCACCATGCCGATGCCGGCGGCGAGCAGGGATCCGCCGGTCACGACGCCGGTGAGCTCGGCCGAGAGCGCCAGCCTGTCCTGCACGACGAAGCCGATGAGCACCTGCATGAATCCCAGCGCCGTGAACATCCCGAAGCCCGCGAGCAGGAAGGGCCAGACGCGGCGGTCGGTCGGGCTGACCCGGGCCGGCTCCGGGATGAGCTCGTGCCGCGGCTCGCGCCGCAGCCGGACCGCGACCAGTACGAGCCCGAATACGAGCAGCACCGGCACGACCGCGATCGGCGCGAGCATCCCGAAGCCCGCGAGCGCGCCGCCCACGACCGCGCCCCCGATCATGGCCACGCCCTGGACGGCGCCGACCCCGGCCATACCCTTGGTGCGGGCGGCCTCGTCGGCCGTCACATCGGCGATGTACGCCTGCGCCGTGGGGGCGATCGCCGCCAGCGCCGAGCCGAACCCGACGCCCCGCAGCAGGACGAACAGCAGGAAGAGCGCCGCCGTCGGCAGCAGCGCCCGCATCCCCGCGGCGGCGACGACCGCGAATCCGGCCATCGCGGCGGCGGCCAGGCCGAGCGCAGCGAGGAGCACCGGCTTCCGGCCCCAGGACTGCGAGCGGCGGCCCCAGAACTGGCTGCTGACGACGACCATGATCGCGGCGACGCTGATCGTCGCCCCGATCTGCCACTCGCTCAGCCCCACTTCGCGGGCCAGGGGCGCGATGACGGGGTTGAGCGTCATCTGCCCGAGATAGGCGAGGAACACCGTCGTCAGCAGCAGCGGGATCTGCGGCCGCGGCTCCCGGGCCGCGGAGTCGGTTCCGGTCATACGGGTTCCTTCCTGATTCGTTCCGCGCCGGCGCCGGCGCCGGAGGCCGGCCTGAGCACGAGCCGGCGGTCGGCCGCGAGGGCGAGCAGGTCGTCGTCGTGGCTGATGAGCAGGACCACGGCGCCGTCGGCGGCCACGGCGCGGATCTGGTCCGAGATGGACTGCAGATGTCGTCGGTCCACGCCCGAGCTGGGCTCGTCGAAGACGACGATCCGCCGCCCGGCGACCCGGACCGCGGCCACGACGAGCCGCTGCTGCTGCCCGCCCGAGAGGGAGAGCGGATGGCGTTCCGCGAGCTGCTCGAGATCGAGCGCCTCGAGCACCTCGCGCGTGTCGATCGTCTCCGCGGCGCCGCTCGCCGCGAGCTCGATCTCGGCCGCCACGCTGTCGGTGAACAGCTGCCGCTGCACATCCTGCATGACGATCGCGCTCGCGCGCTGCCGCGCCCGGGGCGAGAGCGCCCTGCCGTCGAGGCGCACCCTCCCGGTGCTGCGCTGCAGGCCGGTCACGACCCGGGCGAGGGTGGTCTTGCCCGCGCCGTTGATCCCGCGGATCGCGGTGACCGCTCCGGCGGGGAACGCGACGCCGTCGAGGTCGAGCACGAGGCGACCGCCGAGCCGGCAGCGCACCCCCTCGAGCTCGAGCGCGCGCGTCGCGGCCTCGCCCGCCTCCGGCCCGGCGGCGGTGCTCGCGCCGCCGTCCCCCTCCGCGACGCTCGCGCCGCCGGCCGGCAGCGCGGGTAGGTCGACGCGCCGCGGCTCGCCGCGGAGCCCCTCCCGCGCGAGATCGGCGTCGGGCACGGCGCGGAACTCCTCGGCGCTCCAGACGACGTCGATCCGGCCCTCGCGCATGACGACGACCCGGTCGACGAGCTCCTGCAGGTAGCGCAGCCGGTGCTCGGCCACCACGATCGTGACGCCCCGCGCCTTCAGCTCCCCGAGCCGTCGGACGAGGCGCGCCACCGCGTCGGCGGAGAGGTTCGAGCTGGGCTCGTCGAGCAGCAGGATGCGCGGCCGGTGCGCGGTGGCCGCGGCGATGGCGACCTGCTGCTGCTGACCGCCTGAGAGATGCTGCAGCTTCGAGCCCGTGGGCACGCCCCCGGCGAGCGTCTCGAGGGCCGTCGCGACGCGGGCGCGGATCTCCTCGCTCGGGACGCCGAAGTTCTCCATCGCGAAGGCGATCTCCTCGGGCGCGGTGTCGGCGAAGAACTGCCGCCTGGGGTGCTGCAGCACGGTGCCGGTGACGAGCCCGATCTCGTCGAGCTCGGCAGCGGCGGTCGCGAGCCCGTCCACGCGGACGGCGCCGGTGAGCGCGCCCTCGTCGTGGAAGTGCGGGACGAGGCCGTTCATGAGCCGGAGCGCGGTGGACTTGCCGGAACCGCTCGCGCCGCACAGGATGACGAACTCCCCTGCGCCGATCTGCAGCGAGAGCTCGCGCAGGCTCGGCGCATCGGCGTGCGGGTAGGTCCAGGAGACGTCCTCGATGCGGATCGTCCCGGCAGGGGGCTCGGCGGAGTGCTCGGGGATCATGTCAGCGGAGAGGGCAGGGCCAGGGCCGCGGCCGCGAGCGCCGCGACGACGAGCAGGAGGACGAGGTCCGACGCGCCGAAGCGCGGCGGGTGCATGGCCGTGGGGATTCTGCGGGAGCCGAGGCCGCGGAGGATCGCGGAGGCCGAGAGGTCCTCGCTCGACCGCAGGCTGGCCGCGATCATCGGGACCGCGAACCGCTCGACGGTGAGGATCGGATGGCGCAGGACGCCGTGCGCGCCCGCGAGCCCGCGCAGCTTCATCGCGTCGAGCACGGCGGCGGCCTCGGTCGCGACGACCGGGAAGAAGCGCAGCATCACGGCGAGGGTCACCGAGATGGCGCGCGGCATCCGCCACGCCCTGAGCCCGGCGGAGAGCTGCGTCGGCGAGGTCGTGCCGAGCACGTGCATCCCGACGCCGATCGCCGCGACGAAGCGCAGCATGTACGCGCAGGCGAGCGACACGATCGCGGTGAGCGGGTTCGCCCACCACATCGGCAGCAGCCATCCCAGCGCGAGCATCGCGGCGGCGGTCGCGGGCAGTCCGATCGCCCGGCCCCAGGCCCGCTCCCGGACGGCCAGGCCGATGCCGAGCAGCAGCACGGCCGGGACGAACCGCAGGCCGCCCGGACTCATCACGACGATGCTGCAGGCGACTACGAGCAGGAGCTTGGCCCGCGGGTCCAGCCCTGCCCGGACGGCCAAGACGGCTCTCCGCTCAGGCAAGTCCGGCCCGGGCGAAGTGCTTGCGGAGCAGCCGGGTGCCCAGGAGCGCGCCGAGGAACCCGCAGAGCACCGTGAGGACGACCATGCCGAGCACCGCCGGCACGGTGACGGTCTCGTTGAACGCGGCGACGTACTCCGCGCCCATCGCCGTCATGCCGTTCGAGCGCAGGTACTCCTCGCGGTCGAGGAAGAGCGGGATCCAGGGGCCGAGGAACCACGCGGAGAACGCCGTGTATGCCCAGATCGCGGCCCAGGCGGACCGGTACCCGCCGGCGCGGAGGATGAGCTCGGCAAGCACCGAGAGGCCGATCGTCAGGAGCGTGCTCGCCCAGGGGTGCCCGACCATCAGGTACAGCAGGCCGACGACGAGCCCGAACAGCGCGACCGGGCCCGCGTGGCGCACCCGGGTGAGGAAGAGCATGTAGGGGATTCCCGCCGCGATCGCCGAGAGCGGCAGTGTGAGCAGCATCGCGATCGGACTGATGATCCCCAGCATGGCGATCACGAACACGATCACGAAGTAGATCACCGCGAAGATCGCGACGTTGAGGAGGTCTCTGGCCGTGAAGCGCGTGGCGCGTGCACGTGCGCTCCCATCGTGCTTCGCGGCGCCCGGGGCGGTCTGCTCGGTCATCGTGCCTTCCTCTCGTTCTCCGTAATGTCAGAGCGCTCCCCGCCTGCGAGCTGCCAGCCCGCGGCGTCGACGCGCTCGCGCCAGTAACCCGCATAGGCGCCGCCCGCGGCCAGGAGCTCGTCGTGCGTGCCCGCCTCGCGGATGCCGCCCTCGCCGTCGAGCATCACGATGCGGTCGGCCGTCATGATGGTCTGCAGGCGGTGCGCGACCACGACGAGCGTGCGGTCCGGCCGGATCGCGTCCACGGCCTCGCCGATGGCGATCTCGTTGCCGATGTCGAGCGCCGCGGTGGCCTCGTCGAGGAGCACGATGGGCGCGTCTTTGAGCAGCGCGCGGGCGATGGAGATGCGCTGGCGCTCGCCCCCGGAGAGGTTCGAGCCGCCCTCGCCGACACGGGCGTCCCAGCCGCCGGGAAGGCGCGCGGCGATCTCGTCGACCCGCGCCCTGGTCGCGGCCGCGACGACCTCCTCGCGGCCGAGGCCGGGGTTGCCGATCCACACGTTGTTGAGGATCGTGTCGTCGAACAGGTACACATCCTGGAAGACCGGCGCCACCGCGCCCTCGACGACGTCCGTGCCGAGCTCGGGCAGCGGCACGCCGCCGATCGACACCGTGCCCGCCTCGGGGTCGTAGAAGCGGGCGATGAGCTTCGTGATCGTCGTCTTGCCCGACCCCGAGGGGCCGACGATCGCGGTCATCCGGCCCGAGGGCGCCGTGAACGAGAGGTCGCGGAGCACCGGCTCGCCGCCGTAGCCGAAGGCCACGCGGTCGAACTCGACGCCCCAGTCGGCGGGCTCTCCGGGCCGCTCCGGCTCGGGCAGCGCCTCGACCGCGGCGAGGGCGTCGAGCTGGTCGATCGTGGTCTTGGCCACCGAGACGCCGCCGCCGAGGTCCCCGGCCTGCACGATCGGCTCGTTGAAGCGCACGCCGAGCACGAGCAGCGCGATGAGCGTGGGGATGTCGACGCTGCCGCCGAGCGCGAGGAGCGCGCCGAGGACGAGCACGACCGTGATCGACAGCTGCACGATGCCGGCGAACGCGGCGATGCCCGCCCCGCCGGTGACGAGCATCCCCCGGTAGACGCGGTGCTGGTGCTGCAGCGCGTCCTCGACGAGGCGGTCGGCGATGGACGCGTCTCCCGCCGTGCGCAGCGCGGGCTGGGCGCGCGCGAACTCGATGACGCGGCTCGAGGCGTCGGCGACGGCCCGGGAGTGCTCGGCATCGCCCTCGCCGATCTTCCGGCTGAGCCAGCGGTAGCCGAGGGCGATCACCGGCACCATCGCGGTCATGGCCAGCGCGAGCCGCCAGTCGAAGAACCACATGCCCGCGAGCACGGTGGCCGGGGTGATGAAGCCGACGAGGATCTGCCGCAGGATCGCATAGGGCATGGTCGACACGAACATCGCGCCCTGCGTCGCGATCCCGGTGATCAGGCCGGTGCGGTCCGCCCCGAACCAGGCGACCGGCAGCTCGACGAGCCGGTCGCCCAGGCGTGTGATCAGCGAGTCGAGCACGGCGCCGCTGGCCTTCATCCCGAGCTGGCTCGCGCACCACGCCGAGATCGCGTAGAGCGCGGCGAGGACCACGGCCGCGAGCGTCCAGCGCCCCGCGAGCTCCCCGTCTCCGGCGAAGAACGCGCGCAGCAGCGGCACGAGCATGAGGAAGGCGCCGCCCTGCAGCACCGCGGTGGCGACGACGAACGCGAGCTCGGCGATGACCAGCCGGCGGGCCTCGGGCGAGCAGTAGTGGAGCATACGACGGATCACGATGCGGCTCCTTCCGGGAGCGAACGGGCGTGGTTGGCCTGGTAGTCGGCCCACATGCGGGCGAAGCGCCCCCCCCCTGCGGCGACGAGCTCGGCGTGGGTGCCGCGCTCGACGATGCGACCGTCGTCGAGCACGAGGATCTGGTCGGCGCCGGTGATGGTGTGCAGGCGATGGGCGATCACGAGCACGGTGCGGTCGGCGGCGAGCGTCGACAGCGCCTGCTGGATCGCCGCCTCCGAGTCGGGGTCGGCGAAGGCCGTGGCCTCGTCGAGCACGAGCACCGGGGCGTCGGCGAGCAGCGCGCGGGCGATCGTCACCCGCTGCGCCTCGCCGCCGGAGAGGTTCGCGTCCTCGCCGACGACCGAATCGTAGCCGCGGGGGAAGCGGAGGATGCGCGCGTGGATCTGCGCCGCGCGGGCCGCGGCCTCCACCTCGTCATCGCTCGCGTCGGGCCGGGTGAGGCGGATGTTGTCGCGCAGGCTCGCGCGCAGCAGCTGCACGTCCTGGAACACGAACCCGACCTCCCGGTAGAGCCCGTCCCCGGTGATCTCGCGCACGTCCGCGCCGCCGATCGCGACCCGGCCGGCGTCGGCGTCGTAGAAGCGGGGCACGAGCTTCGCGAGCGTGGACTTGCCCGAGCCGGATGCGCCGACGAGAGCGGTGACGGTGCCGGGCGCGCAGGCGGCGCCGATCTCGTGCAGCACCGGGTGCTCGGCGTCGTAGCCGAACGAGACCGCGTCGAGCGCGACGTCATGCCCCTGCGGCGCGCGCGGCGCATCCGTCTGCGGCACCGGCGGCAGGGCGAAGAACGCCGAGAGCGCCTTCCGGGCGTTCGTCGCGTTGCGCAGGAACTGTCCCGAGGCCCCGAGCTTCATGAGCGGCCCGGTGAGCCCGAGTCCCAGCAGCAGGCCCGGCAGCACGTCGATCGGCGCCGCGGCGCCCGCGTTCACCAGCCAGAGGCCCGCGGCGAGCAGCCAGACCAGCACCACGACCGGGGAGGTCACGATCTCGATGATCGTGAAGGCCACCGCGGTCTCCGCCGTCCACTCGCCCACGAAGCGGACGTACCGCTTCGTCTCGTCGCGGTAGCGGCGGTGGCTGCGGCCCAGCTGCCCGAAGCGCTTGACCACGGCGATGCCCTGCACGAACTCCACGGTCGCCCCCGCGAGCGCCGAGGTCGCCTCGTCGTACTGCCGGTACTTCTCCGCGCTGCCCCGCATGAGCACGGGGTAGAGGAGCACCGTGACGATGAGCGGCACCAGCGCCGCGAGCGCCATCTGCCACTGCACGACGAAGAGGTAGACCAGGCTGATGACCGGCACCGCGACCGCGGTGAGCACCTCCTGGATGGTGTGCGCGACGAGCTGGTGCAGGGCGGTGACGTCCGATTCGACCAGCTTCCGCACGGTGCCCGAGGAGCGCTGGTCGAACCAGCCCAGCGGCAGGCGCTGGAGGTGCCGGACGATCCGCCGCCGCAGCGACAGCTGCAGGCGCGCGTCCGCGAAGTGCCCCACGGCGCCGGCGCCGAACGCCGTGCCGACGTTCACGAACAGGGCGACCACCGCGATGATCACGATGCCCCATACGCGGCCGGCGTCGATCGGCTGCCCGTCGAGCGCGGGCAGCAGCGTGCGGGCGAGCTCGACGATCGCGATGAACGGCACGACGCCGCTCGCCGCGCCGACGAGGCTCAGCACGACGATGCTCGCGAGGCTCCCCTTCACGGGCTCGAAGAACGACTCCTCGCCCTTCGCCCACTCGGAACCCGGATTCCTGGAATCGGAAGCCATACGCCGCCCCTCACTGATTCGATCGCACGGTTATTGATAACGGTTATCGACCCAGTATGAACAGTGTTCTAATCGATCACAAGACCCGGCGGCGCGTCTTGGAGATTCGGCGGCCTACGATGTCCTGGACCGCCCCAACTCGACGAGGAGCGACCGATGACCGAGCGAGCCGATGCCCCGTTCCACGTCGGCCTGACCCCCGAGCGGGTCGTCGCGGCGGCGTCGGCGCTGACCCGGGAATCGCACCTCATGAGCTGGTCGATCAGGGACCTGGCCGGGCGGCTCGGCGTCTCGCCCTCGGTGATCTACCACCACGTGGGCGGCAAGGACCAGCTGTGCCGGCGGGTGGTCGAGGGGGTGCTCGAGCGCATCGAGCCGCCCTCGTCCGAGCTGGGCTGGCGGGAGTGGTTCCGCGAGTTCCTCTACGGCACGGGCCCGCTCGTGGAGGAGTACCCGGGGGTGGCGAAGTGGATGCTCATGCACGGGCCGACGATCCCCGCGGTGCTGCCCACGCTCGAGCACGGCATGGCCCTGCTCGAGCGGGCGGGATTCGGGCGGCGGTCGTCGTTCGCCTACGCGCTGCTGCTGAACACCGCGATGCTCACGATCTCGATCGGCGACGACCGGCTGCAGCACGAGGAGGACGGGCCGCGCGATCACGCGACGATGATGGCGGAGTTCCGAAATCTCGCCACCGCCTCGGAATCCGTGCGCAGCATGGGGCAGGAGTTCCTCGGCCCCCTCGCCGAGGGCGGTGCGACCGCTGCGCAGGCCCGACGGCAGTACTACCGCTTCGCCGTCGACACCACCATCACCGGGCTCGCCTCCCTGCTGGCGGACGCGTAACTCGTGATCGGTAGAGTCCGCAGCAGCGTAGGTTCGCATTCGAGCCCGGGTCGGATGCCCGGGACGGCAGCGAACACGAAAGGATCGATCATGGGACTCTTCAACCGCAAGAGCCGGCAGGAGCGTCAGGCCGAGGGGCTGCGGATGGCCGAGAACATCGCCGAGGGCCGCGGCCTCATGGGCAAGATGAGCCGGGCCTTCATCGGCGACGAGGCCGCGGAGTCGCTGCGCCAGGCGACCTCCTCGATCCACCAGGCCGAGCACGTCGCCTCCCTCCGGGCGGCGGGCGTGCCCACCGAGGAGGCGACCGTCGTCGCGCTCCAGGACACCGGCCAGACGATCAACGACAACCCGAGCGTCGTGCTCACCCTCGCGCTCGGCGAGCAGCACGTGGCGATCCAGGCGCTCGTCTCGCGCCTCGAGATCCCCCGCACGGGCGAGCGCGTGCTCGTGATGCGCGATCCGCAGTCCGGCCAGCTGCTCTACGCCGGCCTCGCCCCGCGGAACTGAGCCGCGGGCGTCGGCGCGGATGCTCGCCGGCGCGCGTCCGCCGCGAGCCTCCGAGCCGAACAGCGCCCGCACCGCCATTGTGCACATCTTGTACAAGTTGTAGCATTTGCTCATGACTTCGATAACGCTGTCCCAGTTCCGCGCGCGGCAGAGCGACTACATCGCGGCGGCGCAGCGCGAGCCTGTCGAGATCACCTCCCGAGGGGTGGGGCGGCGCGCCGTGGTCGTCTCTCCCGAATTCTTCGATCGCGCACTGCAAGCGCTTGAGGACCAGGCCGATATTCGTGCCGCGGCAGAGGCTCGGGACGAAAGTACCGCGCGAGAGTCGCACTCCGAGGTCATGACCGAGTTCGGGCTCTGAGCACTGCCCGTGCAGTACGAGATCCGCTACGCACGATCCGCGCTGAAGACGCTGCGAAGACTCGATCGAGAACCTGCCAGGCGCATCCTTCGCGCCATCGATGCGCTCTCGCAAGACCCGCGTCCGCAAGACTGCCAACGACTGAAGGGCGGCGCCGGCGAAATGCGGATCCGCGTCGGCGATCATCGAGTGATCTACGAAGTCATCGATGCGGAAGTGGTGATCCTCGTGCTGAGCGTCGGCCACCGACGCGAGGTGTACCGCTGAGGGCGAGTCGACCGGTCCCGTGGAACGCGGGGCCTGCTGCACGCCCTCGCCGAGGGCTCCCGAGTCCGCCGGCCGGCGATGCGCTCACTCCGTGGTGTGGGTGTGCATCCTCGCGCCGGCGTCGTTGAAGATGCTGATCACCTGGGCCGGCTTGCCACCCGCCGCGGACATGGCGTGCGGCACGTGCGTGTCGAACTCGGCGGCCTCGCCGCGCGTGAGCACGAGCTCCTGCCCGCCGAGCCGCAGCCGGAGCCTCCCGGTCAGCACGTACAGCCACTCGTAGCCGTCGTGCACCCGCAGCTCGGGCAGCTCCCGCACCGGCGGATACGTGATCTTGTAGGTGTGGATCGGCGATCCCTCGGGCGCGAGCGGGGCGATGACGAGCCCGTCGCGGTGGATGACCGGCCTGCGGACCCGCGGATCGGGCGAGTCGGGCGAGACCAGGTCGTCGATGCGCACGCCGAGGTGCCTCGTCAGCGGCAGCAGCAGCTCGAGGCCGGCCTGCCGCTTGCCCGACTCGAGCCGCGAGAGCGTGCTCTGCGAGATGCCCACCCGCTCCGAGAGCTCCTCGAGCGTCAGCCCTCTCGAGCGCCGCACCGCTCGCAGCCGCGCGCCGATCTCGGCCAGCTCATCCCGCATCCGCCCCTCCGATCCCCGTCTTGCCATTTCCGCAAGAGTAGTTGCCAGTACATCCGATACTAGTTGAGAATCGTTCGCATGAATTCTGAGATCGCAACGCCCGAATGGGATGCCATCGTGGTCGGCGGCAGCGCCGCCGGCCTCTCCGCCGCGCTCATGCTGGGCCGGGCCCGCCGGCGCGTGCTCGTGCTCGATGCGGGCAGCCCGCGCAACCGCTTCGCGGAGCACATGCACGGCGTGCTCGGCAACGAGGGGACGCCTCCGTCCGAGCTCGTGCGCAAGGGGCGGGACGAGGCCGCGCAGTACGGCGTGCGGTTCGCCGAGGGCCGGGCCGACTCCGTCGAGGAGCTGCCCCGAGGCCTCCGCGTCGTCGACGAGGCCGGCGCCGCGCACGACGCCCGCTCGCTCGTCGTCGCCACCGGCATCGACGACGAGCTGCCCGAGATTCCCGGCCTCGCCGAGCGCTGGGGCGAGAGCGTGCTGCACTGCCCCTACTGCCACGGCTGGGAGGTCGCCGACGGCCGGCTCGGCGTACTCGCCACCTCGCCCGCGGCGCTGCACCAGGCGTCGATGGTGCGCCAGTGGAGCGAGCGCGTCGTGCTCTTCTCCGCGGCGCTGGGCGACCTCGATCCCGCCTTCGAGGCGCGGCTCCGCTCGCGGGGCGTGGAGATCGTGCCCGATCCCGTGGAGGCGCTGCTCGGCGAGGACCGGGCGCTGCGCGCGGTGCGCGTGGCCGGCGGCCGCGAGATCGAGGTCGACGCGGTCTTCACCGCCGGCGTCCCCCGGCCCCACGACGGCTTCCTCGAGCGCCTCGGGCTCGACCGCGCGGAGCTGCCCTTCGGCATGGGCTCCTTCCTCGGCGTGGATCCGATGGGCCGGACCAGCCACGCGCGCGTGTGGGCGGCGGGGAACGTCGTGAACCCGATGGCGAACGTGCCCATGGTCATCGGCGCGGGCGCCTCGGCGGGCGCGGCGGCCAACGGCTTCCTCGTCGAGGAGGACTTCGACCTGGCGCAGGAGGCCGGCCGTGGCTGATCCGCGGACCGAGGAGCAGACCCCGGCCGAGCAGCGCTCCCCGGCCGAGTACTGGGAGTCGCGCTACACCGAGCTCGATCGGCTCTGGTCGGGACGCGTCAACCGCGTGCTCGAGGACGTCGCCTCCCCGCTGGAGCCCGGCCGGGCCCTCGACCTCGGATGCGGCGAGGGCGGCGACGCCGCCTGGCTCGCCCGACGAGGATGGACGACGACGGGCGTGGACATCTCGCCCACCGCCGCCGAGCGCGGCCGTGCCGCCGCCCGCGAGCTGGGGATCTCGGAGGCCTCGCTGCGCTTCGAGGCCGGAGACCTGGCGGAGTGGAGCCCCGAGGAGCCCTTCGACCTCGTCACCTGCTCGTTCCTCCATTCCTGGCCCGTCGTCATCCCCCGCGAGGCGATCCTGCGCCGCGCGACCGGATTCGTCGCGCCCGGCGGGCGCCTCCTCGTCACCTCGCATGCGGCGGCGCCGGCCTGGGCCGATCACGAGGCTCTCCACGGTTACGCCTTCCCCACGCCCGAGTCGGATCTGGCTGCGCTCGACCTCGATCCGGACGCCTGGGAGGTGCTGCTCGCCGAGCTCCGCGACCGCGAGGTCACCACGCCCGACGGCGAGCCGGGCACCGTCGTCGACGGGGTCGTGCTGGTGCGGCGCCTGCGCTGAGCCGCGCGGCCCGGATCCTCGCGCCCGGCGCCGGATGTCCCGCGAGCCCCGCCCCGAATGCGTCGCACGGACTCCCCCACCACAGATGCGTCGCAGTCTGCGGTTATGAACGATTCATAACCGCAGACTGCGACGCATCCGGCACGTTGCCCACCGGCAAGGAGGTGTACGAATCATGACCCCCGATGCATCTGTCCCCGCACGCGTACCGGTCATCGCCATCACCGGCTACCTCGGCGCGGGTAAGACCACCGTGCTGAATCATCTGCTTCGCGCTCCGGGAGCGCGGCTCGGCGTCATCGTCAACGACTTCGGCGAACTCGACGTCGACGCCGCCTCGGTGGCCGGTCGCGCGGATGAGATCGCCTCCATCGCCGGCGGATGCATCTGCTGCCTGCCCGAGGCGGGAGGGCTCGACGAGGCACTCGAACGCCTGGCGCAGCCCGAGCATCGTGTGGATGCGATTCTCGTCGAGGCGAGCGGGGCCGCCGACCCGATGACGCTGGCGCAGCTCATCCGGTTCAGCGGAGCCGAACGCATCCGGCCGGGAGGCGTGATCGAGATCATCGACGCGGTCGAGCACTTCCACACGGTCGATACCGGCAGGGTTCCGCCCGAGCGCTACGACGCCGCGAGTCTCGTCGTCATCGCGAAGAGCGATCGGATCCCGCGCTCGGCGGATCGCGCCAAGGTTGTGAACCGCATCATCGAGCGGGTTCGGATGCGCAATCCGCACGCGCAGTGCATCACCGCGCATCTCGGCCGTATCGATCCCTCGCTCATCTTCGATGCGCCTCTCCCGAGCTCCTCCGCCGGTCCGGGCCGTGATGCTCCGACGGAGGCGCACTCGACGCATGCCGAGCACCCGGGCGTCGCCGCGGTCGCCCGAGCGACGCCCGGGGCAATCTCGCCGACCGCGCTGATCGATCTCCTCGAGCATCCTCCGCCCGGGACGTACCGGCTCAAGGGACGAGTTCGGATTCGCTGGCCCCGAGCAGACCGCGGATACCTCGTGAATCTCGTCGGACGGGCCATCCACATCGCGCCGCTCGACCGGCCTCCCCGCCGCGGCGAGCTCGTGCTGATCGGAACCGGGTTGGATACCGGCATCGGCGAGGCCCGACTGGATGCGGCGCTGCAATCCCCCGCGATTCGGCCGGATGCGAGGGGGCTTCGGCGTCTCCGCCGCTATCGCCTGCTCAGCGAGTAGCGCGGGGATCATCCTTCCGGGGAGTACCAGGAGGTCAGCGTGATCTCGCCGCCGTCGACGATGTCGAGCGAGAGGTCCTCCGGGGTACGCTCCGCCCCCGACCACGGCGCGGCGAGGAGCGTCATCGGCTCGGGCCGACCGGTCTCGGACCGCCACATGACATCGGCGCGGACCCGCTCACCGGGCTCGAGCTGCACCGGGACGTCCTCGACCTCGTCGCCCGCCGCGTTCCGCGGCGATTCCACGATCTCGGGGCGGACCGCATTCCCCGCCTCGTCGGCGAAGGCCAGATCGGGGAGGCCGCCGATCGCGCAGGCCTCGGCGCCGGTGTTCTGCGCCTCGAGGCTGAGGAAGCGCGCGCCCGTGGCCGCGTCCGTGCCCGCGACGACCACTTCGACATCCTCGGCATCGCAGCGGCCGGGGAAGCCCGGCGCCTCGGTCTCGGCGACGTCGGGCGGCGGATCCGTCGGAGCGGGCGGCGCGGTCTCCCGCGGAGTCTCCCGCGGTTGCGATGCCTCGGTCTGCCACGCGGCGTCCGCGAAGTACGCGATCCTCGAGAGTCCCGCGCCGGCCGCCACCGCGAGGATCAGCGTCATGGCCCCCGCGATTCCGAGGCGCCGGAGGAGGCGCGGCCCGCCTGCTCGCTCGTCCATGCTCCTCCGATCGTCTCGGAACCCCGTCGATCGACTCGAGACTCCGTCGAGCCTGTCACGGCCGCGCCGGTGCGCCTATGCCCCGTTCGGGTGATCTGCGCGGCGGTCGCACCGCACGGCGCGCCCCGGCGCATCCCGGCGCTCAGGGCGCTCAGGGCGCTCCCCCGTCCCAGATGCGTCGCAGTCTGCGGTTACGAGCGATCCATAACCGCAGAGTGCGACGCATCTGTGCGGACCAGCGCTCCCGCCGGGCGCCTCGGACTCACTCGTCGGTCCGTCCGGGAGCCGCGGGCCGCTTTTTCGCCTCGCGGCGGCTCCGGAACCACCACCACACCCCGAAGGCGGCCGCGAGCCCGAGGGCGATCCCGATTCCCAAGAGCCCCGGGCCGACGCCGTGGTGCTCGAAGAACAGATCCACGAACGAGGGGGTCACGAGCACGAGCGCGAGCACGGATAGCGCTACGACGAGCCGCTCGCGCCGCTCGATCGCGACATCCCTATCCTTCCTCCGCGCCTCCTCCGCCTGCGCGCGCCGAACCGATTCGGCATGCCGCTCCTCGGCCTGCGCGGCATCCGCCTCGAGCCGCTGCAGATCGAATTGCGTGCGGTAGATGTCCCTGCGCGCATTCATCTCGTCGACGAAGTCCTCGTACTGCGCCTGCACGCCCAACGCGCCCCGCAGGCCGCGCAGGATCTCCCCGTCGAGCGGATGCTTGGGGATGGAGTCGAACCAGAGGCGGTCGCGCATGGTCACGAACCCGTCCTCGATCTCGCCGAGGGCGCGGAGGCGGTCCCGCAGCGAGCGTTCGGCGACCCCGGCCTGCGTCCGCTCCTCGCCCAACCGCTGGTTCAGCTCCGCGACCGCGGCGTAGCTGCGGAGGTTGAGGATCATCAGGTCCACGTATCGGGAGGAGGCGAGGCTCAGCGGCCGCACCGCCTCGTTCGTCATCTCGGAGTGGAAGACGAGGCCCAGCCCTTCGGTGGCGGCGAGCAACGACCAGTTCTTGAGGTTCCCGAGCCGCCCCGCAGCGCCCGGATCGGTGTAGACGCCGGGACGGTTCTCGGTCAGCATGTTGCCGTCGGCCCCGGTGGCCAGCGCCCAGGCCCAGACCTCCGCCCGCGACCACTGCGCATCCCTGTCGATGCCGGCGTGCACCGGATCGACCGCGCCGATCTCCGCGGCATAGTCACGGGCGGGGCGAGTGCAGTCGGCGAGCGTGGCGCCGCTCCCCGGTACGGCGACTGCGATGCGATGCGCGGGGATGGCGACCCGATACCTGCCGGGCGTCCTGACGCTGCTCGTCGCTTGGAGATACCCGCCGTAGGTGAGGGCGACTCCCAGCGGGGTCGGGGCTCCGCGGTCGCCCGCCGTCGCGTCCTCGACGTAGAGCTGCTCGTCGCCGAGACGCTCCAGCAGTTCGCGGAGCAGGTTCACCTCATCGGGGCCTCGGCCCTCATCGCGGACGAGCGGCACCTTGTTCCGGTCCCGGCGGATGCTCTGCGCGATCCTCCCGAGCATCCGGCTCGAGCAGTCCTGCACCCGCACGTGCAGGACGAGGAATCGCCGATAGTCCCAACCGCTGCCCGCCACCGACTCGTCCCGGTACTGCAGGACCTCCGCGGCCAGAAGGCCCGCCTTGGCCCCCTCATGCCCCGCATCCGCCAGGGGATACTCGAACGTGCCCCTCGCGGGCGCGAAGTGCTGGAATCTGAACTGCTCCTCGGCGGGTGCGCCGCGTTCGCTCCCATGCCGGCGCTCCCCGCGCTTCCCCGACGGCCGCGGACCGAGCGACGCGGCGAGGTGGGTGCCAATGTACCGGCTGTGCGCCGGGTGATGCGCATCCTTCATGCTCCGGGATACGCCGTCGACCGCATGCACGCTGTCGTCCACGAACCGGCCCTCCGCCCATCCCGCTTCGCCGCCCGCCGTCGTCATCGAGATGAACCCCTCGGGAAACGGTTCTGCGGGCATCGGCAGGACGACGGCGAATTGGGCGTAGCGCCAGTCCGGAACGGCGGTGTTTCGAGCGGGAACGGTAGCCATGACGGCAATGTAGGCGCTCGAGTTGAATGCAGTTGGCCGGTGTCGAGTTTCGGACGGCGCGTGCCCTGCCGCCGGTCGAGCTCCCGCGCCCCGCTTCCGCAACCTGCTTCTGCGAAGCGCGCCGGCCGGTCTCAGCCCTCGGCCTCCGGAAGACGCGCGGCATCCGTCCCATGTTCGCGGACGAGCCGCCGATACAGCTCGGAGGTCTCGAGCAGCTCCCCATGGGTCCCGCGGCCGACGATCCGCCCCTCTTCCAGCAGCAGGATCTGGTCGGCGCGCAGGATCGTGTCGAGGTTGTGGGCGATGACCACCACGCTTCCCGAGCGGGAGAGCTCCTTCGCTGCGGCCGTGACGATGCGGGCGTTCTCGGGGTCGAGGGCCGAAGTGGCCTCGTCCATGATCGTGAGCGGAGCGGCCTTCAGCAGCGCACGCGCCACGGCGACCCGCTGCCGCTGACCGCCCGAGAGCCGGGAGCCTCCGGGGCCGACGGGAGTGTCGAGCCCCTCGGGCAGTTCGGCGATGGTCGCCTCCAGCCCCGCTGCCCGGGCGGCGCGCCGCAATTCTCCCGACTTCGCATCCGGGCGCCCGACGCGGATGTTCTCGCCGATGGTGGCGTCCATGAGGTGATCATCCTGGAACACGATGCCGATGCGCCGGTACAGCGCTTCCGGGGCGAGCATGCGGATATCGCCGCCCTCGAAGAGGATCCTCCCCCGGTCCGGGTCCCAGAATCGCGCGAGCAGTCGCGCGATCGTCGTCTTCCCGGCTCCGGAGGGGCCGACGATCGCGGTGAGGCCGCGCTCCGGAAGCACGAAGTCCAGATCCTCGACCACGACTCGTCGATCGTATGCGAACCCCGCACCCTCCACGCGGACCAGCGTTGAATCGCCCTCCGCGGCGTCTCCTGCTCCGGGACGAGCGGGCAGCACGGGAAGCGGCTGAGCATCGAGGATCTCGGCGAGGCGCTCCAGCTCGCCCCGTTGCAGCCGCAGCCCGGCCGCGAGCTCCGCACCGGCCGAGGCGATCGCGCTGAGCCGCGCGACGACCACCAGCACGCCCGCCAGCACCGGCACCGCGAGCGAGCCGTGCGAGATCCAGAGCGCTCCGATGGCGATGAGCGCCGCGAAGAGCACGTTCAGCGTCAGCCCGAACAGCAGGATGCCCGGGATGACCGTGCCCGAGGACCTGAGGGACACCGTCCGGACTTCGTCGAGCGCGAGCACGAGATCCTCCTCGTCACCCGGACGGCGATCAGTCCGGATCAGGGGCTGCCGTTCCGCATACTCGAGCACGCGATCGGTGGCTTCCGCCCCGATACGATGCCGGCGTGCGTCGACTTCCTGCGCCAGACGGCTGCTGTACCGGCTCGCCGTCCAGGCGACCGCAGCTCCGAGGAGGACCGCCGCCGAGTACCGCCAATCGAGCAGGAGCATCGTGCCCGCCGCCGTCACCGGCGCCACGAGCGCGGTGACGATCGGACGCAGCAGCAGTGCCGGGTAGGACATCAGCCGGGGCACGCCCTCCGTAGCCGCGGTGATCGCCCTCGTCTGCCGCTCGGGGGTGAACCATCCGAGCGGGAGCTCCGCGAGGCGATCGCCGAGGCGCTCATGCAACGCTCGGAAGATCGGGGTCCCCGTGCGGAACACGACCATCTGGGCGGTCCACTGCACGGCGACGAACAGCACCGCGGCGACGGCGAGCGCGATCATCGGCGGCTGCGGCGGGCTCCCTTCTCCCAGCCATGCGGCGATGACGACCCCGACGAGTCCAAGGACGATGCCGTGCAGGGCCGCCGCGGCGATGAACCACGCGACGATGCGGGAGAGCCGACGTCGTTCGGGCGCCGGCAAGAGACGGGTCAGCGTGCGCAGCATCAGCGGCTCCTCTTCGTGTCGGTCTCGAGGTTGTCGCGCCATAGCGCTCGATAGCTGCGGCACTGCTCGAGCAGTGTCGGATGGTCCCCGTCCCCGACCAGCAGGCCGTCGTCGAGCACGAGGATGCGCTCGACGTCGCGCACCAGATGCAGCTGATGAGTGACGAGCAGCACCGAGCGCCTCGCCGCCTCCTGCTGCAGAACGCCGAGCAGCCGCGTGCGGGTGGCGGGGTCCACCGATGAGAGCGTCTCGTCGAGCACGAGCAGATCGGCGTCGCTCAGGAGCGCCCGCGCGAGCGCGACGCGCTGTCGCTGTCCGCCCGAGAGCTCCCCCTCCTCGCCGAGCACCGTGTCGTATCCGCGAGGCAGCGCGAGGATCTCCTCATGCACGGCCGCATCGCGCGCCGCTCGGATCATCCGTTCTCGCGGCACATCGCGCCCGCCGGTGAGGCTGTCGGACACGCTCGCCCGGCGAAGGCCCGTGTCCTGGAAGACGAAGGCGACCCGCTCGTAGAGCGCGGCCTCGGAAAGGTCGCGCACGTCGACGTCGCCGATGCGCACCCGCCCGCCATCGGGGTCGAAGAACCGCGCGAGGAGCGACACCACGGTGCTCTTGCCCCCGCCCGAGGGCCCGACCAGTGCGACCAGGCCTCGTTCCGGAAGGGAGACGCCGACTTCGTGCAGCGCGACGCGGTCATCGTAGGCGTGGCGCACCTCGACGAGCGAAGCCGGCCCCTGCGCCTCGCTCCGCCCTCCCCATCGCAGTGGCGGCGTGTCGAGCATCTCCGCGATCGATGTGAGCGCCGACATGCCGGTGCGCACCGCCTGGATGCGCGGTCCCGCCACTGCCACCGGCGCGCTGACCATCGGGCCGAGGAGGACCGCGGCGAGCAGTCCCGCGGGCTCGACCCAGCCGGCTCCGACGCCCGCTCCCGCCACCAGCGCGAGGAAGGCGGCGGTGACGCCCGGCGCGACGACGAGCCATGAGGCCGTCGTCACCCCGGCCGTGCTGCCCGACCATTCCCGGAAGAAGTCGTGGAAGCCGTTGACGGCGGTCGAGTACCGGGAGCGCGCACCCCCGGTGCCGCCGTACACCTTCGCAGCGGGCATGCCGCGCACGTAGTCGATCACGGTGCCGTTGATCCGCTGCTGCGCGGCCGCGTACTCCCCGAACTTCGCCCCGGACCCGGCCATGGCCCGCACGTACCACCACACTCCGAGGACGAGCGGCAGCACGCTGCACAGGGCGAGGCGCCAGTCGTAGACGCACAGCGCGGTCAGGCCGACGATCGGCGCGGTGGTGAACGCGGCGGCATCGACCAGCGTATGCGCGACGAGGTAGTGCAGCGCGCCCGTATCGTCCTGGACGACCTTCTTGATCCGGCCGCCGCCCATACCGGTGATCGTCGGCATCGGCGCCCTCCGGATGGCCTCGGCGAGGCGCCGCTGCAGCGACCAGGCGAGATCGGCGTCGGCGCGGTGCGCGATCCACGTCGCGGCGGCGCCCGCGCCCGCTGCGCCGACCGTTCCCGCCACGGCGGCGAGCACGAACCACGTGCCGGGTGGAGGTGCTCCCGCCAGCGCGGAGCGGGCGAACTCGATGAGCGCGAGCAACGGGACGAAGACGAGCGCGCTCGCCAGCGCTTGCAGCATCGCCGCGCAGACGAGCGGCCCGCGCACGGGCCGGAGCAGATGCAGAGCGGTCAAGAGATTCTCCTCTCGGTCAAGGTGAGGACCCGATCCGCGCGGCGCGCGACCGCGTCCCGGTGCGTGATGAGCAGCACGGGAGTCCCCGACTCCCTTCGCCAGTCGTCGAGCGCATCGAGCACGACTCCGGCGGTCCGGTCGTCGAGCGCGGCGAGGGTCTCGTCGAGTACGAGCAGTTGCGGATTCGCGATGATCGCCCGTGCCAGCGCGGCGCGATGCCGCTGGCCGCCGCTGAGCCGCTCCGGGGTCCTGTCGGCAGCGTCGGGCGGCAGCGAAAGTCGTCGCAGCAGCGTCTCCGCGTCCCACACGGGTGCGCCGCGACGACGACGAGCCGATCGCGCGGCGCGCGCCAGCGTCGTCTCGAGCCGCTCACCGGGGTTCAGAGAGGCGCGGGCGTCCTGCCCCACGTAGGCGAGGAAGGGCCCGCCCTCATGAGCACGGCTTCCGGCATCCCAGGAGACCGCGGTGCCGTGTACCAGCAGTCGCCCGCCCATGGGAGCGGCCAGTCCGCACAGGGCATGGGCGATCGACGTCTTCCCGGAGCCCGAGACTCCCCGAAGCGCGACGAGTTCGGCCGCGCCGAAGCGGAGCGTCGCCGGCTCCAGCAGCGTCATCGCGCCCCTCCGGATCGTCAGCTCCTCGACGACCACAGCGGCCTCCTTCGGGGACTCCTCCGGTGCACGAGTCGGCCTCGAGGGATTCCCGACGACAGGCAGCGGTCGCACCGGGCGCAGTCGTCCTCCCTCGAGTTCGAGCGTCCGATCCGCGATACTCGAGGCCAGCGCGCGATCGTGGGTGATCAGCAAGACGGCGGGCCGCCACGGCAGCTCGGCGAAGGCTCGGCCGACCCGTTCCGCCGTGACATCGTCGAGCCCGCTGGTCGGCTCGTCGAGGATCACGAGCCGGGGGCGCACCACGAAGGTCCGCGCGAGCAGCGCCCTCTGCGCCTGCCCTCCCGAGAGGGCGGCAGGGCGACGCCGGAGAAGCGACTCGTCGAATGCGGCGGAGCGGGCCGCAGAACGGATCCGCTCCTCCCGCTCCGCTCGGGATGATCCGCGGCCGGAGATCCGCGCGGCCTCGAGCAGCTGGGCGAGGATCGTGCGCCGGGGGTCGAGGGCGCTGCCCGGATCCTGCGGGACGTATCCCGTCACTCGACCCCGCAGTGCACGGCGGCCGTCGCGTGTGAACGGGTCCCTTCCCGCGACTTCGACGAGCCCTCCGCATCGCTGCAGGCCCTTCCCGAGCCATCCCTGCAGCGCGAAGGCCAACGTGGTCTTCCCCGCCCCCGATTCGCCGAGCAGTGCCGTCACGCCGGGGCGCAGTTCCAGGTCGACGCCGTCGAGCAGCGCCCGCCCGCACTCGGTGCGGATCGTGACGCCCCAGACCCTCGCGACCGCGTTCGTGCCGTTCCCCCTCATGCGAGCACCTCCGATCCTCGCCCAAGGGGCATCCGCGGATCGCTCACCCGGTCGAGCGCGAGGGCGATGCTCACCGCGAGGACGACGAGCAGCAGCGCCGGTACCAGCACGGGCAGCGGATTCTCGGCGAGGCCGCCGCTGTTCTCCCGGACCATGCGGCCCCAGTTCGCAGCGGGGGCGCCCGCGCCGAGCCCGAGGAAGCCCGCAGTCGCGGCGAGCTGGGTGGCGGCCACGAAGCGGACGCCCGCCTCGGCGAGAGCGACGGGTATCAGGCCGGGAAGGATATCGTGACGGACGCGCTCGAGCGCGCCGTCTCCGCGCGCCTGCGCCTCCCGCGCGTAGTCGGTCGCCGCCAGCCGCATCGTGCACTCGCGATTGACTCGAACCGAGAACGGCACGCTCACCAGGGCGATCGCGGCCGCGAGGACCGCATCGTCACCGGGCATGCCGGCCGCCAGCAGCAGGAGCAGGAGCAGCGCCGGGAATGCCGCGACCGCATCCACCCCGCGCAGCACCGAGGCCGAGAGCCGACGCCGCCGGGTCATGCCGCTCCAGACGCCGATCATGAGCCCCGCCGCGCTTCCGAGCACAGTGGCGATCAACGCCTGGAGGATCAGCGTGCGCCCGCCGGTGAGCACCCGGGCGAGCACATCCCTGCCGAGCACGTCGGTGCCCAGCGGATGCCCCGGATCGACCGATTGGAAGGATCCCCCGACGGGACTCGTCGAGCTCATCGGCGCCAACCAGGGCCCGAGGACGCCGATCGCCACGACCAGCAGCGCGGGCAACAGGATCCCGATCCGGCGCATGCGTGCGAAGGGGTGCGTGAGACTCACCGCCGCATCCCCTCCTCCGCGGATCGTGAGCCCAGCTGGCGGGCGACCACGTCGCCCGCCAGCAGTACGAGCAGTGCGCTCGTGCCGAGCGCGAGTCCGATGCCCTGCACGAGCGGCACATCGCGATTCGCGACGGCCCGGGTCAGCTCGTAGCCGAGGCCCGGCACGTTGAAGAGCGTCTCGACCACGATCGCGCCGCCGAGGAGCCCCGCGATCATCACGGCGAACGCCTGCACCGCCGGCCCGGCGGCGTTCGTGAGAACGAGCCTCGCGAGTCGTGCTCCGGCCACGCCGTTGAGCCTCGCGAACTCGACGTAGGGCGTGCCGTTCACCTGCGCGACGCAGGCTCGAAGCAGACGCATCGTGGAGCCGAAGCCGCCGACCGCCAGAGCGAGGCAGGGCAGCGCGATGAGCTCGGGGTGCTGCCAGAGCCCATCGCCCAGCGGCACCACGGCCACCACGGGGAAGATCGGCAGCCACACGCCGAAGACGAGCAGCAGCGCGGTCGCGATGAGGAAGTCCGGCACGCTCACCACGCCGAGAGCCGCTCCCGTCAGCGCCCGGTCGAGCCTCGTCCCCGCCCGCATCCCGGCGATCGTGCCAAGCACGCCCGCGAACAGCAGGATCAGCACGGCGGCGGGGATCAGCACCGCCAGACTCGTGAGCAGTCTGCCCGCGACGATGCCTGCGACATTTCTGCCGGAGATGAGCGAAGCGCCCAAGTCGCCTCGGAGCGCTCCGAGGATCCATTCGCCGTACCGTTCCGCGGCGGGCCGGTCCAGGCCGAGCGATTCACGGACCGCCTCGCGTTGCGCCTGTGTCGCGTCCGGGCCGGATATCACTCCAGCCGCGTCTCCCGGGAGCACTTCGGTTGCCCAGAACACCGCCACGGAGAGCGCCGCGATCGTGACGAGGACGAAGCACAACCTGCCCCCGAGCCACCTGATGACGTTCATGTTCGCCCCATCTGCACTGCGAGTGCTCGTACGCGGCTCGATCCCCCGCGGTGCTCCCGGCCGAGGGACGGATCGCGATGCGTCAGCCCGTGACCGTGACCTGGGTGAAATCGGGGAAACCCGCCTCGCGGATACCCGAGACGCCGTCCCTGGAGGCGCTGATGTCGGGCACGAACACCGGTCCGATCTCATTCCCCTGTTCCCAGAGCAGTTGCTGAGCCTTGTGCGATGCCTCGAGCCGCTCCTCCTCATCGGTCGAACTCCGTGCCGTCTGCACGAGCGCGTCGACTTCGGGGAAGCTGCCCGGGGTGTGGTTCGGCTCGAACATGGCCGCCGGATTGAACCCCGCTCGGAACGGAAGCTCGAGGTAGGCGGGGTAGTCGGCGAAGAGCTGACCGGCGGGAAGCTCCTGCAGTGTCGCATCCACCCCGATCTCTTGCAGGTCTTCGACGATGAGCGTGCCGGTTTCCACCATGCCGGTGAGCTCCGGCCCGACCGTGAGCTCCACGCTCATTCCGACGGCGCCCGCCTCCTCGAGCAGTTCCCTTGCCCGTTCGGGATCGTGGGGGCGCTGCTCGATCCCGTCGTCATAGCTCGGGAACCCCAGCCCTGGCAGGTCGTTCCCGACCACCGCATTGCCGAAATAGACATTCTCGACGATTCGATCCCGATCCACCGCCAGTGTGAACGCCTCGAGCACGCGCGGATCCTGGAACTCCTCGGCCTCGAGGTTCATGGTGAAGAACAGCCGCGAGACGAACGGCGGCTCGCTCGTGGTCACCGAGTATCCCGCAGTGCTGGAGAGCTCCTCCGCCTCGGTCGGCGTCACACCGCTGATGTAGTCGACCTGGCCCTGGGTGAGCGCGTTGACGCGGGCGTTGCTGTCGGCGATCGATATCAGCTCGATACGCTCCACCGTCGGCTCCTCGCCGTAGTAGTCCGGATTGCGCTCCAGCAGCGTCGACTGCCCGGGCTCGAAGTCGACGATCGTGAACGGTCCCGATGACGGTGTATCCGGGGTGAATTCGGTCGTGCCGTCCTTGATCGCGAGCATGCTCTGGCAGATCAGCTCGCGGCCGTCCGCGATCGGCGAGAGGGCGGGCAGCACCACGGTCGAGTCGTCGGGAGCGGTGGCCGCATCCAGATCGAAGTTCTGCGCCGCGAGCAGCGTGAACGGAAGCCCCTCGAGCAGCACCGGGGCGCGGAGCGAATAGAGGACGTCTGCGCTCGTGAGCGGGGAACCGTCGGTGAACCGGATGTCGTCTCGCACATGCAGCGTGTATTCCGTCAGGTCTTCGCTCGCCTCGATCGACTCGACGACGCCGTAGGAGACGCCCTCTTCGGCACCGGGGTCGAGCTCGCAGAGGGGAGCGTGCACATGCTTCGCCCGCACGTAGTCCAGCGCCGTCGGACCCTTCAGGTAATTCAGCGTCTCGGCGGCGCCGCCGGGGAAGGCCGCCCGAAGCGTTGTGGCGTCCTCCCCCGGTGCACCGCCGGCCGCGCACCCCGCCAGCAGCGAGACGATCGCCGTGCCTGCAAGCACGATCGATGCCCTTCTCCTCCCTCGTCTCGTCATCGGATTCGTCACCTTTCACTCTTCGCGCATCTCGTCCCCGGGGCCCGGGCACGATGTTTACTAAGTATACCCAAATGATAACGATTCTCATCTCAATGACTGCTTCCCCGTCATCGACCGATTGTTAGGATGCTCCTGTGCCGCCGCAGACCCCCCTTACCCGTGACGGCGTGGTGACGGCGGCGCTGGAGTTCACGCGCGAAGAAGGGCTGCGAGCCCTGACGATGCGCGCCCTCGGGAAACGACTCGGCGTCACGCCGATGGCGCTCTACCGGCACATCGACGGCCGCGAGGAGCTGGCTCGTCTCGTCGTGGATCGGGTCGGCAGCCTGGTCCAGCCGACTCCACCCGCGGGTGCAGGTTGGGAGGCGAAGACCCGCGCGTGGGCGCTCGCCCAGCGCGAGGTGCTGCGCCGGCACCCGGGAGTGGCCGCATGGCTCATCGACAACGGCCCGGCAGGCGACGAGGCCTACCGGTTGCTCGACCTGCTCGCCTCCGCGCTGACGGATGCCGGTTTGAAGGATGCCGCTGTGGCTCGCGGATCGGTGCTGGTCATGAGCTGGACGTTCTCGCGGGTGGCCGTCGAGGACCAGGCCGATGCCCGAGAACGCTCGGGCCGTTCAAGTCGTGCTCGATCATTCATCACGGGCCTGCGGCAGAGCGACCCTGAGAAATACGCGGATGCCGCGCGGATCGGCCCAGAAGTATTCGGCCTCTCGATGGAGGAGATCTTCGAAACCGGACTCGACTGGATCATCGCAGGGATCCGCGAGCGCCGCGCCTCCGACGGCTGAGCCCGACAATCGGAACCAGCACCGAGCGACTGCTTTTCGCGCTGAAGAATCCCGTTCCGCACCGGCATGGATGCGTGCTCGTACGGTTCGAGCTCCGGACTGATGCGTCGCAATTCGTGGTTATGGATCGCTCATAACCGCGAATTGCGACGCATCTGCGGACATCCGGCCGACCCTACGGCCGCTCCCACGTCGCGATCCCGCCGGGGACCGCCTCGAAGAGCGGATGCACCGGCCGCCCCTCGGCGGCGCCCTCCACCGCGGCGAGCACCTCGGGAGATCGGTCCGCGAGTTTCGCCCGTAGGTGGGACCACTCGTACTCGACCTGCCCGGTCGTGACGGGGATGCGGGGCAGCTCCCCCTCCGGAGGATGGACGATCCGCGCGGCGTCGAAGCGGTAGCCGCGCGTGCGGGACTCCTCCAGCAGTCCCGCGAGATAGGCGCCGATCGCGCGGTCCGGGTCGGGATGCTCGCGGAACCGCTCGAGCTGCGGATGCCGCACGTAGCCGCGGGTGCGGCCGAGCAGCACGGCCTGCGCCAGGAGCGCCTCCCGCCAGCACGCGAGGAGTCCCTGCCTGTCGAGCAGCGAGGGATGCAGCGACCAGAGCCTCATCCGTTCGGCACCATCCTTCCGCCTCCGGCGATCCGACGCCCGAGGACTGCAGTGGAGGGTCGAACCCGAGGAGCGCCTCGGCGCGGCCCGACACCCGGGGACTCAACACTATCGGCCCGGCGATTCGGCGATCCCGGGAGCCTCGTTCCCGCCCCGGTGCCGGCCGGAGTGGCCGGCCGCTCAGGCATCGAGACGCGACGCTACCGACCCGGCTCCGATCGGAGCGGCCAACCTTCAGCCGTCCCCCGGGGCCTCGGGTGGCGCGGGCCGCGGCTGCGTGCGGATGGCGCCGATGCTCGCCGCGATCACGCACGCGATGCCCGCCAGCGATACGAGCCCGAGATTCTGGCCGAGGATGACGAATCCCGCGGCCGCGGCGATGGCCGGGGCGAGGGAGAGCAGGATCGCGAAGGCGCTCGCCGTGACGCGGCGCAGCGCGGTCAGCTCCAGCGCATACGGGATCGCCGAGGAGAGCAGGGCGATGCCCAGGCCCGCGAGCAGCACGCCGGGGTCGACGAACGGGGCGACGCCCGTGGCGGCCAGCGCGAGGGGGATGGTGGGGATCGAGCCGATCGCAGTGGCGATCGCGAGCCCGCCGACGCCCCGGAAATGGACGCCGGTGGCCTGCGCGAACAGGATGTAGCCGACCCACAGCGCGGCGGCGGCCAGCGCGAACATCACGCCGATCGGGTCCAGGTCGCTCATCCCTCCCCCGAGCATGACCACGCCCAGCGCGGCCAGCAGGGCCCAGACCAGGCTCAGCCAGCGGCGGCCCGCGACCACGCTCAGGACCAGCGGGCCGAGGAATTCGATGGTCACGGTGGTGCCGAGCGGCAGGCGCTCCAGGGCGAGGTAGAAGCACACGTTCATGCCGCTCAGCGAGAGGCCGAAGGCCACCGCGGTGCGCCACGCGATCGCGCTCCGGTTGCGCAGGGCGGGGCGGGAGACCAGCAGGAGGATGAGCGCGGAGAACACGAGCCGCAGGGTCACCATGCCGACCGGGCCTACCGTGGGGAACAGCGTCACCGCGATCGACGCGCCCACCTCCTGGCAGGCCAGCCCGACGATGACCAGGGAGGGCCCGAAGAAGGCGGAGTTGCGAGCAGACGACGGCATGAGACCAGTGTCGCCCCTCGGCGCCGTCCCGCGAAACGGCGGCCTTCGCGGCTTCGGGCCGGGTAGGTCAGGCGGACCAGGCGGACGCTCGGACGAGCCCGGCGAGCCGAACGGGCCGGGCAACCCGGGCGGCCCGAACGCTGACGACTCGAGTGCGGGCAGACCGGGGCGGGCCGAGGGAACCGACGGCATCGAGCATTCCAGCAGGCCGCCCGCGGAACAGATGCGTCGCAATCCGCGGTTATCGAGCATCCATAACGACAGATCGGGTGGCATCTGCGCGCAAGCCCCCTCCGCCAGCCCCCAGCTGTCCCGCCAGACCCGGCGGTCCCGCCAGGCGCCGAAGGCGCCGCCGGACCGCGCTCACCGACCCCCGGGCACGGCACGCGAGGAGTCCGAGGACGGCGCACAGATGCGTCGCAGTCTGCGGTTCCGAACCGGTCAGAACCGCAGACTGCGACGCATCCGTCGGTCCGCAGACAGCGCTATCGAGATCCGTCCCGCTCGCCGCGCGGCCGCCACCGGCCGAACCCCCCTTCCGTGTTGATGACCTGCCCGGTGATCCAGGACGCCTCGTCCGTCACCAGCCACGCGATGAGTCGCGCGGGGTCGTCGGGCTCGCCGTACCGGCCCAGCGGGAACATCGGCGCGACTTCGCGCCACATCGATTCGGTCACGTAGCCGGTGTCGACCGGGCCGGGGTTCACGGTATTGACCCGGATCCCGTCGTCGGCGAGCTGGTCCGCGATCGTCGCGGTGATGCCCGCGATCGCCGCCTTCGCCGCGGCGTAGGCGACCTCGCCGGGCATGGGGCCGAGCCCCTGCCCGGAGGAGAGGAAGACGATCGAGCCGGATGCTCCCGACTCGTGGCGGTTCGCGAACTCCTGCGCCAGCAGAATCGAGGCGCGTGCGTCGACGGCCCAGTGCCGGTCCAGGTCCTGCGCGGTGAGCTCGCCCAGCGCTCCGTCGGATCCCGACAGCGCCTGGTTGCAGATCAGCGCGTCCACCGTCCCGAACGCATCCGCGGCCGCAGCGAGCAGCCGCTCGGGAGCCTCCGCCTCGGAGAGGTCGAAGTGGGCGTCGGCGATCCGCGCGTCGCCGACGAGGTGCCCGCGGATGCCGGCGAGCACCGCGTCGATGTCGTCATCGCCCCACGGCTGTTCGCGATCGTGCGGGGCGAAATGATGGCAGAACACATTCGCGCCGTAGGCGGCGAGCCTGCACGCGGTGGCATAGCCGATGCCGGCTCGGCGGCTCACGCCGGTGACGAGCACGGTTCGTCCCCGCAGCGGCAACGGATCGCGCGCAAGATCGTCTCGATGCTCAGCGTCCATGGACGCAATCCTCCCATCCCGAAGCAGGCTTGAACGCAGCACGACCACCGAGACACGAGCGATAAAGACATTCCGATGCCCGGGCCGCCGCCTTCGCGCTGTACAGCAGACTATCTGCGACGCACCGGAACGAGTCGCTCACCCGGACCGGCCTCGAAACGCTCGAGCGCGTCCACGTCGATCAGGGCGAAGGCGCGCCCGGGCGCTGGAATCGGTGGACAGGGCCGTCGCGGAGCCAGGTTCTCCGTCCGCCTCGCTCGCACCGCGGCGGAGAAGGTCTCCGAGTAGCGCCCGCAGCGGCCAGGGCCTTCCCACTAGGGAGTGATGCCCGCCACCGCCGGCGCGAATCCTCTCCGGGCGTTGGCGCAGCATTCCGGACGGCAGACGTCATACCAGGGCCCCAGCTCGGTGCACCGCAGCCGCGCGCTGGCCGGCAAGCCGCGCATCCGTTCCTCGACCAGATCGACCAGGCTCGCCACGAACGCCGGGTGGATGCCCGGGGTCGGCGTTCGCGAGCCGAGCAGGCCCGCCGCCTCGGCTGCAGCCATCGCTTCTTCGTCCAGGTCCCAGAGCACCTCCATGTGGTCGCTGAGAAACCCGAGCGGTACGATGGCGACGGCTGCAACGCCCTCCCTGGGGAGCTCCGCGATGCGATCGCAGATATCCGGCTCGAGCCAGGGCTGCGAGGGCGGTCCGGAGCGGGACTGGAAGACGAGTTCCCACTGCGTGGACGGCTCCACCGCGCCGGCATCGCGCAGATCTCGCATGATTCGCTCGGCGACCGCGCGGTGCTGCGCCACGTAGGCCCCGCCCCGGCCGAGGCCGAGTTCGCTCGGCCCGGAACGGTCCGCATCGGCCTCGGGAATGGAATGCGTGCTGAACAGCACCCGCACCGAGCCGCCCGTTGTGCCACGCTCCTCGAAACCTCGAACCGCCTCGGCCACGCCCTCGGCGAATGCGATGATCAACCCGGGAACGTCGAAGTACTGGCCGACCTTGTCGATGATGACTCGGTCACGGAGCCCGGCGTCCGAAACCGCTGCGGCCAGGTCTTCGCGATATTGGCGGCAGCTCGAATAGGAGCTGTAGGCGCTGGTGGCCAGCGCGAGAAGCCGTGAGCGGCCGTCGTCAGCAGCCTCTCTCACCGTATCGCTCAGCAGGGGGTCCCAATTCCGATTGCCCCAGTACACCGGGATGCCGATTCCGCGGGCACGCATCTCGGCCTCGAGCGCTTCTCGAAGTTGCCGGTTGTGCTCGTTGATCGGACTCACACCGCCGAAGTGACGGTAGTGAACAGCGACCTCTTCCAGACGCTCATCGGGGATGCCGCGGCCGCGAGTGACGTTGCGCAGGAAGGGCAGGACGTCGGCCTGCCCTTCCGGGCCTCCGAACCCCACGAGCAGGAGAGCGTCGTACACCTGCGGCTCGTTCGTATGCGCACGCCCCTCCGAAGATGTCGGAGAGGCATACAGCACCGACGGCGAGCAGCTCCCGGCGCCGATACTCTGCTCATGCGACGGTTCGTTCATCGGATTGCTCCATTTCTGCGCTTCTGCCCTGCATGGAGCGAGGATGCTCGGCAACCGGTGGAAGGCACGTCGATAATCGGAGTGGCTGAATCGCCACATTTAATTAGCTTAGCTAATTACTAGCAAAGCTAGCAATATACGCGGATGGGATGAACCTTGCACGGCTCCGACGAGACATGGACGAATTCGATGCACGATCCGCGCATCATGGACCCTGGCCAGGAGATCATCCGTCACGAAGAGTTCGACCGCGAGGAGTTGGACCGCATCGTCGCGCTGCTGGAGGCGATGCGTCGCTGGCGAGAGGCCGAACGGCGCATGCATCAGGCAGAGCGCGAGTACATGAGGCTCGGCGAGACGGATATGCGAGCACTCCGGTTCATCATCGCCGCGGCACGAAGAGGAAGCCCCGCCACGCCGAGCGCACTGGCCAAACACCTCCGCGTCTCCACAGCCTCGGTCACGAAGATGCTCGACAGGCTCGCCGAGCACGGACACATCCGCCGGGTACCGCATCCGCGCGACCGCCGGAGCGTCGCCATCGAGGTCTCGCCCGAAACAGCGCGCGAGGCGCGGCGCGCGGTGGGGCGGCGCCACGCGGAACGTTTTCAGGTCGCCGCAGCGCTCACCCCGGCAGAACGCGAAGCCGTGACCAGGTTCTTCGATGCGCTCTCGGCCACCGAGGACGACGCGGCGCGCTGACCGGGCTATGACCGCGGCAACCCGCCCGCGTCAGGTGTCATCGACGTGGACGACCGTCACCCGGGCTTCCACGCGAAGCGCACCGCTCTCGGCGAAGATGGACTCGATCGCGGCCCGCACGCGCAGGGCCGTGTCTACGACTCCCGCCGCAGCGCGCACGCCGATCGCGACGTCCACGCGACATTCGTCCCCGAATCGCTCGAAGCGCACGAGGGGAGCACCGCGCTCACGGAACCCGAGCAGCCGCACTCCCGCATCGACGACTCGAGACGGGCGGCTGCCGGCGAAGAACACGGCCGTCACACCCGCCACCCCAAGGACGGCGGCTTCGACGCCCTCGACGAGCTCCCGCTCCTGCGAATCGTTCATCGCTCCCCCTCCGAGGATTCCCGAGCCTGCCTGATATCGGTCACGGCGATGTCGATGCCGATCACGTGCAACGTGGTCTGCGCCGAGAGCCGTGCTCGGGTCTGGACACGCAGCCGATCCGCGAGGTCCGGGATGGACGCGCCATACGGGACGCTGATCTCGACGCCGACGCGGACAGGCTCGCCGGGCACCGTGACATCGCCGTCGAAACGGCATGCACCGATGAATACGCCGGGGACCGAATATTCAACGGCGCGGATCAAGCCACGAACGGCGCCTTCCGTGATCCCCAGGTCCGCGTTCGCCTTAGGAACCGTGATCGGTATTCGCCTGCCGGCGCGCGCGTCGAGGGCGATGCCCTCGAGGATGTTCTGCACCCAGCCCTCTTCCGGCTCCGGCTCCGCCGCCGTGTCGGCGGCGAACAGCTCGGGCGCTAGGGCATGAAGGCGCTCCAGTGACTCCAGCGCGATCCGGCAGGCGGGAGATTCATCGATCGAAGGATCTGCAGGCGCACGACCGGCATCGAGGTAATCGCTGAGCTCCTCGATGGTGTGCCCGTCGAGATCCTGCGGATCCAGGCCGGGAAGTCGAGCGCCTGTGCTGTCGTATTCGTTCATCGCCACTGCTCCATCCGAACAATGATGTCTTTGCGAGCCCTGGCAAGCAGCCCTCGAACGGTGGAAGCCGGCAGATCGAGTTCGTCGGCGATCTCCTCATAGCTGTACCCGCCGATCTCTCGAAGCGTCCAGCACTCCCGCTGCGCAGCCGGCAGCTGCTGCAGCGCCTCGCTCAATGCCGCGACCGTCTCCCTGGCCTCGGTCTGACGCGGAGGCGCTGCTCGTCCCGGCGCCGGTAGGTCGATATCGGCGATGTCGATATACGTTCGGGCCGATCTGGTGCGATCGATGGCCTTGCGGCTCGTGATCCGCATCAACCAGCTCTTCACCCGTCGCGGATCGCCCAAGTTCGGCAGCTGCTCCCAAGCGGTGATAAATGCCTCCTGCACCACATCGTCAATTTCTGCCGATCCTGCGAGCAGTCGACGTGCGTAGGCGCGCATCATCGATGCGTATCTCCGCACGAGCACACCGAATGCAGCCGTGTCGCCGTCCGCTGCTCTTCCGGCGAGGAAGCCGTCGTCCGCAGCTTCCAACGGGCTGCGGAAGTGGTCGTCGTTCAATCCTGGTCCCCCTTATACGAAGGGGCCCTCCCCGTCGAGGGCCGGCACACGGCAGATCCGCCCTGCGCTGCCCCTCATGCTCGTACCTGTCGAGCAGCAGATCGGCGATTCTGTACACGATCGTCATTTCTTCCCCCATCGGTCAGCAGTCCGCCCGTGGATAGGCGACACATCGGGAAGCCCCGCGGTCTGGCTGTCCGAGGCAAAGCCGGAGGAGCGACACGGGCTCGTTCGACCCGTGCACTCACCTCTCACGGCCTCCGCCGCATCGGGCGTTCCGCCACGGCAATACGCGTTCACGTCTACCCCTTTCTCGAATCCGGGTTCTCCCGACCCGGGTCAATCGACTCGAGAGCGCTCCGGTGCCACCCTGGAGCGAATGCCGGAATGCACCGATATGCATGCGGGAACATCCTGACCCATCAGCGTTTCGAGGTTGCCCACCAGCTGCGCGACGGTATCTGCGACGTCCACGGGCGAGGTGTTCAGACGGGGCGTAACGCTGACGTGCAGCACGTTCGTGTCGCGGACTCGACGTACCCTGGTCCGCGAGGCGAGAATCTCATCACGCCCGGCCAACGCATCGGCGATCGCGTCTGAGGCGAATCGGGCACGAACGGTCACGGAACCGTACGGAGCTTCCTCCGCCTCCACATGCACCACCCGACTGCTACCCCCGCCGCCGAGTCTCGCGATCACGACCACTGCGATCACCACGACGATCAGCAGCAGGGCGAGGAGGGCGAGCGCGAGCCAGCTCAACGTCGTCGAATCCGCGATTCGCGTATCGATCTGTGTTTCACGCAGCCAGTCGACGGCGGCGCCGGTTCCTGCCGTCCACACGCTCCCCGCAGGAGCCCAGAGCACCACGACGAGTGCAGCGCCGCCGGAGATCAGGAGCATTGCACCGACGGTCAGGAGAATGCTCCGGTTCACGCCTCGGTTCGTGGCGTTCATGATGCTCCTTCCGCATCTGCAGTGCGCACGACTCGCGCCCGTACCTTCACCTCCGGTGAGAGTCCGTAGCCCGAGAGCTCCGACTCCGCGAGGGCGCGCACCTCGGCCCGGTCGATCGTTCGCCCCGCATCAGGGCGCACGGTCACATCCGCGGCCCTGTGCCCGACGCCGACGACCACCGCGTTCCTGGACAGATCCAGCTCTCGACGGATCCGAGCCGCCGCCGCCGATGCGATCACGCCGTTATCGACCACAATCGCATGCGGTCCGGCTCCGAGCTGATGCCTCGGTCGGCGGCCGGGGCTCAGCGCGAGCCAGATCAGGACGAAGCCCGCGACCGCCGCGATCGCAGCGCACGCGAGGACAAGCGCTCTCGGCTCGGCGTCGGGGAGTGCAGGCCATTGCTCGAGGAACGAGCCCGGCGCCACCAGGAGCGGCGCGACCCCGAGAAGGTGCAGCACGATCTCCACGGCCGCATAAACGGCAGCGGCCGCTACGAGCAGCAGCACGACGACAGTCGCGACAGTACGAGGCGAATGGGTTTCCCTGCGTACGACTCGCTTCAGGATCGGATTCATCATCTACCTCACCCTCTTCTGCCGCGAAGCCGCCGCCCCCGTCACGGTGAACGAGACGCGACGGATCTCTCGGCCCGTCAACCTGGTGAATTCCTCCGCCAGGACGCGCTGCAAACGGCGAGCCCGCTCCAGCACCGGCTGCTCGCCCCGGACCGCCTCGGCATCCCAGAGATCGGGGATGGGCAGCTTCGCCGAGATACGCACGGACAGCCCGCTCCCCCACTCCTCGATTTCGACATCCGCATCGTCCCGTGGCACGCCGATGGCGACCGCTGACGTCTCCCGGACGACCTTCTCGATGGCCCGGTCCCGTACTCGAATCCTGCCGGGTATCCGGGGGAGGTCATCAGATTCGACGTCCGGAAGGGACGCAACGATCATGCCGTTCATGACGAGGTACGCCTACCCGTGAAGGCCGCGACCAACGCCCGGAAATCCAGCTGCCCGGACATCGCCCGTCCGACAAGGGCGCCGATGCCCATGAGCACTGCCACCAGCAGGAACCCCCAGAACCCGAAGACCAGCGCCGCGAAGGCCAGGACGGCCCCGACGAGGGCGCCGCTCAGCGCCGGGCTCATGACACGCGGGATTCGGCGTCATCAGCCGAATCATCGGTGGGCAAATGCACGTCGTTCACATCGACGTTCACCTCGACGACCTGCAGGCCCACGAGACGCGTGATCGCTTCCACGACCGAGTTGCGCACGTTCTCCGCGACGTCCTGAATCGGTGCCGGATAGTCCACCACGATCGTGATGTCGGCAGCCGCCTGGGTTTCTCCGACCTCGACCTTCACGCCCTGGGTCAGGTCCGTCGCGTTGACCGCGTCGCGGATCGCTCCGAGGGCACGCGCTCCGCCATTGCCGAGCGAATGCACGCCGGAGACCTCGCGGGCGGCGATCCCCGCTACCTTGGCGACCACGCTCTCGGCGATCGTGGTGCGCCCTGCAGAAATTCCGTCCTGCGCAGTTGCGCCCGGCGCGGCAGGTGCGCGATCCACTCGAGGAGTCGTAGCGGCCCGCGTCTTCGCGATGCCGTCCTCGGATGCAACAGTCTTGTCGATCTCATTCGTAGCCATCAGAACTACCTCCAGATTCCGCAGCACGACCCCGATGGCCGTGCCTATCGATGAGCGAAAGAACGACGCTCTAGTGATAGGACGGCCGGGCCGGGCGAAACATCACAAAATACTTCTCCGGACGCCGAACACGATCTCGACGGCGGCGCAGAGAGGGCCCGGGAAAGCGGGCGGAATCGCTCGGCAGCGGCGAACGGCGCGAGGGGCAAGGCAGGAGCGAAGGCCGCGATGCATCCGGAGGCGGCTCAGCTCCCCCGCAGCACCAGCGAGACGTTCTGCCCGCCGAAGCCGAACGAGTTGCTCAGCACCGCGCGGACCGGCTCGCGCCTGGGCTCCGAGGCGACGACGTCGAGCCGGATCTCGGGGTCGAGCTCGCGCAGGTTCCTCGTGGCGGGGACGAGTCCCGTCTCGAGGCTCCGGATGGCGATGATCGCCTCGACCGCGCCCGCGGCGCCCACAAGATGCCCGAGCGAGCCCTTGGGCGCCGTGACCGGGACGCGATCGCCGAAGACCTCGAACACCGCATCCGCCTCGGCCCGGTCGCCGACGGCGGTGCCCGTGGCGTGGGCGTTGACGTGGTCGATGTCCGCCGCCGCGAGCCCGGCTTTGGCGAGCGCCTTGCGCATCGCCCGCACCTGCCCTGCGCCGCCGGGCTCCGTGCCCGTGATGTGGTAGGCGTCGGCGGTCACGCCCCAGCCGTCGAGCCGGGCCCGGACGCGCGCCCCGCGGGCCGCGGCGCGGTCCTCGCGCTCCATGATCACGAATCCGGCGCCCTCCCCGAGCACGAAGCCGCGGCGGTCGGCGTCGAACGGGCGCGAGAGCCCCTCGGGCGGGCCGTCCGGCTTGGCGAGCGCCTGGGCCTGCGCGAATCCCGCGAGCGTCAGGGGCGTGATCGCCGCCTCCACCCCGCCCGCGATCACGATATCCGCGTCGTCCTCCCGGATGAGCCTTGCCGCCATCGCGATGGCCTCGGCGCCCGAGGCGCAGGCCGCGGCGGTCGTGTAGGTGCCGGCTCGCGCCCCGTATTCGATGCTCAGCTGCGCCGATGCGCCGTTCGCCATGAGCATCGGCACCGTCCGCGGCGACACCCGGCGCGGACCGCGCTGCTTGAGGACGTCGTCCTGCTCGAGCAGTGTGCCGACCCCGCCGATGCCGGTGCCCACGACGACGGCCAGCCGCTCGGGATCGGCCTGCGGGCTCCCCGCATCGCGCCACGCCTCCCCGCCGGCGATGAGCGCCAGCTGCTGGCTCCGGTCGAGCCGTCGCGCCCGCGGCCGGCCGAGGGCCGCCTCCGGGTCGGCCGTCACCGGCGCGGCGATCCGCACGGGCAGCTCCGCCCATTCCCCGCCGGCCTCGTCGAGCAGCCGCGCGCCGGAGCGCCCCTCGAGGAGGCCGCTCCACAGCTCCTCCACTCCGTCGCCGAGGGCCGTCAACGCCCCGTACCCGGTCACCGCGATCCGCATCCGCACTCCCAAACTTGTATGACGTACAAGCTAAGTTGTATCACATACAATCGGGGGATGCCAGACTCGACCGCACGCAGCCGGACCGGCCGGGGCGCGGAGACCCGGCGGAGGATCCGCGAAGCCGCGATGGCGCTCTTCCGGGAACGGCGGCCCGCGGACGTGACCGTCGGCGAGATCGCCAGCTCGGCCGGGGTGTACCCGAATCAGATCACCCATCACTTCGGCTCGAAGGACGCGCTGTACGTGGATGCGGCCTTCGCCCTGCTGCTGCGGGACACCGAGCGGCTGCAGGCCGCGGGGCGGCGCGCGTCGACCCCGGATGCGCTGCGGCGCGCGCTGGCCCGGACCGCGCTCAGCATGCCGTCCACGACCGCGGTCGTCGGCGCGCTCGCGCTCGCCCGCGGCAACGAGTCCGTCCAGCCCGTGCTGCAGAACGCCCTCGCCGTGCTCTTCCGGCAATCCGACCGGTACCTGTCGAAGGAGCTCGCGAAGCACGGCTGGACGACCGACCAGGGAGTCGAACGCGCGACGAAGACCTTCTGGAGCGCCGTGTTCGGCGCCGTCCTGATCTCGCAGGCGGGCTACCCGGGCGGCCCGTCCGACATCGACGTCGCCGCCACGCTCGTCATCCGGGGCGAGGATCCCGCAGTCTGAGCCCAGCACATCCACCGCCTACCCTGCTCGATCGGCCCCCGGCACCAGCGGGCCGCGAAACACGTGCGGGACAGCGGCCGAACAGCTCCGCGCCCTCGCCTCCGGACGAGACAGTGGTTCGGACCGAACGGGCCCGCGCCGAGCAAGGCTACCCGGCTTCGTGCAAGAGCACCGCGGCAACAATCCTCACCGCGACGGGGTTGGACCGGTGGGCCGGGAGCAATGCCCCCGGTGAAGCGCCGGCCCTGGCGACAGAGATAGGTACCGGGGCACGGACATGTGCACCCGGGCGGTGTCGGTGCCTCGGCGTGCACTGCATGCATGCCCATGAATGTCACGGAAGTCGAGCAGGCGCTTCTCACACTCGATCAGCATGATCGTGCTGCCGTGATCCAGCGTGGTCTGCAAAGCCTCGATGCTGACCGCACCGGCACCGATCCGGCCGAGGCAGATTCCGCCTGGCGTACCGAGCTGCGCCGTCGCATTGATGACATCGAGAGCGGCAAGGCCGAACTGCTGGACATGGACGAGGTGCACGCGCAGATTCGTGCGAAACTCGCCGCGATGCGCAAGTAAGGCTGACGCGCCGCATTCACCCCGAGGCACCCTCGGAACTGCGAGATGCAGCCAGATGGTAGGAAGCGCAGCAGGAGCGTTCGCGTCTTCCCGTACCGCGTGCTCTACTACTTCACCGACACCGGCGTCATGATCGTCGCCTACGCCCATCACCGCCACGGGCCCGGCTACTGGCGGCACCGACTCGACCGCTGACCGCGCCCACGGACCGCGGAGTGTGTCGGTCGACGCACCGTCCACTTCGGCTCGAAGGACGCGCCGTACGTGAAGGCCGACTTCGACGCATCCGGCAGATCAGGCGGCGCGATGCTCGTGGATCGCCGTGTCGAGCACCGCGCCGTTGCACTCCAGATAGAGCTGCCCCTCGGTGACCGAGACCGTGAGCGCGTTGCGCCGCTCGAGTGCCGCGGCGACCGCTTCCACGAAGCCGGGGTCGAACGAGCGCAGCACGATGTCCTCGGCGCGATGGATGGTCTTGCCCCGCCACGCGTCGAGGAGCTTGGCGGGATCCCTGTGGGTGTAGACCGCGGCCCGCCCGGCGAGCTTGCTGCCGAAGTGCAGCCGCTGCGCGTCGGGCGCCCCGACCTCGATCCAGGCGGTGATGCGGTCGGTGAGGTCGCGCACCACCACGGCGGGCTCCTCGGTCGAGGAGACCCCGCCGGCGCTGAACGCGATGCCCTCCTCGTACTCGAGGCAGTAGGCCAGCACGCGCGTGGCGAGGAAGAGCCCGGTCTCGGAGGGGTGCCGCGCCGCGCGCAGCGAGAACTGCTCGTAGACGCCGCGGTCCACGTCCGCCAGCTCGACCTCGAACGTGTGGATCGTCGCGCCTATCGCCATGGTGAGCGAGCCTACCCGCCCGGCGCGCATCGTGCCCCGTGGGCGCTTCGAACGCTGCCGGGCAAGCGGCTTGTCCTGATCGGCGGATTCGGGCGGTGCCGATCCCGTGTAGCGTCGAATCGACCGATCGGCGGTATCACGGACGGAGATGCGCGTTGGCGCCCACAAGAATCATCGTGAATGGCTTCAAGGCGTCGATGACGACGCACACCACCGCCGGCTTATGGCGCCACCCGGAAAGCCAGGCCACTCGCTACGACGAACTCGAGTTCTGGATCGACCGCGCTCGCACCCTGGAGCGCTATGGATTCGACGGGCTCTTCATCGCCGACTCGTTCGGCGTACCCGACGTCTATCACGGTTCCGCGGAGCAGGCGGTGCGCGAAGGCCTCCAAGTTCCGTCTACGGATCCGAGCCTCATGATCTCTGCCATGGCAGCGGCGACGAAGCGCCTCGGCTTCGGAATCACCTTTCCGACCACGGCGACGCTCCCCTACGACATCGCCAGGAAACTCAGCACGCTGGATCAGTTGAGCGGGGGCCGTATCGGATGGAACATCGTCACCGGTCTGTCGAGCAATGCCGTCCGCGCCCTCGGCACAGGCGGTGAGCTCGACCACGACGAGCGCTACGACCGGGCCGATGAATTCCTCGAGGTCGCCTACCGCCTCTGGGAGGACTGCTGGGATGACGATGCCGTCCTCCTCGACCGGGTCAACGGCGATTACGCCGACCCGGAACGGGTTCGACCCATATCGTTCGAAGGCGACCACTTCCGGGTCCACGGCATTCATATGTCCGCCCCCACCCCGCAACGGACACCGCTCCTGCTCCAGGCGGGGAGTTCCGAACGGGGTCGCGAGTTCGCAGCACGACACGCAGAGGTGGTGTTCGCGAGCGCACCCACCCCGACGATTCTCCGCAGGACCGTGGATGACCTCCGTCGGCGTGCATCGCTGCACGGGCGTGATCCGAGATCGTTGAAAGTGCTGTCCATCCTCACGGTGGTCACGGGCCTCGACGACGCCGCGGCTCAGGAGCGGTACGAGCACTACCGCTCGTATGCGAGCGCGGAGGGCAACCTGGCCCGCTTCGCGGCCACGGTGGGCATCGACATCGGCGTGCTGGATTTCGACGAGCCCCTAGAGTACTCGCAGGCTCCGGGCATCCGGACAATCCTTGAGAACTTCACCAGGGCGGACCCGCATCGCGTATGGACGCCTCGCGAGATCGCCGATCACATGGCGGTGTCGAGCTTCGGCCCCCTGCTGGTGGGCGGCCCCGAACATGTCGCCGACGAGATCGAACGATGGAGCCGGGAGGCGGACATCGACGGATTCAACCTCGTCGACGTCGTTCCTGGCCGATCATTCGAAGAGTTCGGCGACTACGTGCTGCCGGAGCTCGCCCGACGCGGAGTGTGGGAACGGCCCGTCTCCGGCACGTGGCGATCACAGCTCTTCGGCAGCGGGCATGATCGCCTGTCGGACGACCACCCCGGCTCCCCTCGACATCGTCGAATGCGGGATACCTGAGGGCCGCGGTACAGCACCATCCACCTGTACACTTTCTAAACAGAGTAAAGAAAGATGCTGTGAGCCGGAGGAGACCCTATTATGCCCGTTCGTAATCTGACACTCGCATCCGGGCGGCCATGGGCCTGGCGCACGGTCGATTTCGTCACTGTCGCCATTCTCGGTGCAGCGTTCGGAGTCGTATTCTGGGGCTGGGATGCAGTCTACGCTCTCGTCTTCCCCCTGTTCCTCGGCTTTCCACCGATCATCGGACTCGTCGGAGGCGTATGGACGATCGCTGCCGTCGTCGGCGCGGCGATCGTTCGCCGTCCGGGGGCAGCCATGCTCACCGAGGGAATCGCCTCCGCGGTGGAGCTGCTGCTCGGCAACCAGTTCTCGCTCATCGCGCTGGTCTCCGGCCTGCTCTACGGCGTCGGGATAGAACTCGTACTCGCGCTCTTCCGCTGGCGGAGATGGGGCTATGGCCCCTTGGCGTTGGGCATCGGCTTCGGTGCGCTGGTGCAGAGCTTCTGGGGGGTGAACCTCTACTACCCGGATTGGGCGCTCGGATGGAAGCTGATCAACGCGGGTTCCGGAATCGTCTCGGCCGTCGTCATCGGCGCCGGAGTCGGGTGGCTCATCGTGAAGGCCCTTGCGGCAAGCGGGGCGCTCGACGCCTTCCCCGCAGGGAGGGAGCGCCATGCGCTCCCGGAACGCGACGATGCCCGTGCCGAGTGAGCATGCATCGCGCCTCGACGCATCTCCGCGCCCGTGGCCTGACTTGGACCCCGTGGGGCGCCGAGCCGACGCTCGTCGGCATCGATCTCGAGGTCGGAGTCGGTGAACGCGTCCTGATCACAGGCGCCAGCGGTTCCGGCAAATCCACGCTCCTGCGCGCCCTCGCCGGTGTGCTCGTGGATTACGCCCCGGGAGACCTGACCGGCGAGGTGTCGAGCGGCGCGGGCGAGGGCGTCGTGTGCCTCCTCCTGCAGAATCCGACCGACCAAGTCGTTGCGGGGACGGTAGGCCGGGATGTCGCATTCGGCCCGGAGAATCTGGGGATCACCGGCGATTCGCTCCACGCGATCGTGCGGCGCTCACTCGGAAGCGTCGGGCTCCGTCACCTCGCTCCCGACCGCCGCTCGACGCATCTTTCCGGCGGCCAGGGACAGCGGCTGGCGCTGGCGGGACTCCTCGCAATGCAGCCCTCGGCACTGCTCCTGGATGAACCGCTCGCCATGCTCGATCACGAATCGGCTGCCGAAGCCAGGACCGCGATCGTGAGGGTCGCCGAGCACAGCGGTTCAGCGCTGGTGATCGCAGATCATGATCTCGCGGGATGGTGGCCGCATATCGACCGCGTCATCGTCCTCGAGCATGGCCGCATCGTCTTCGACGGGAGCCCGGAAGACGCATCCGCCCATCTGCACTCCCCCGAGCTCTGGCTGCCCGGTGCCTCGCCTCCTGCCGAACCGATCGAGATCGCCTGGCAACCCGATCCGGCCGCGGAAGCGCCGGACGCCGAACCCCGGCTCTCAGGCTATGGACTCGGGTATTCGACGTCATCGGGCACTCGCCTGGCATCCGCCGATATCGAGCTGAAGCCTGGTGATGGTGTCGCCGTCACAGGGCCCAGCGGCGCCGGCAAGACCACACTGCTCCGGCTTCTCGCCGGCTGGTATCGGCCGAGCCGGGGAGTCCTCATGGCTTCGACCTCGTTGCGCGGCGCTCATCCGCAGGAGCCCTATCGTTGGGCCTCGAAGGATCTCGCCGCACGGATCGCGTTCATGGGGCAGAACCCGGACCGCGGTATCGTGGCGAAGACCGTGCTCGAGGAAGTGCTGCTCACCCGACGCCTCACCGGACGATTCACGCGAAAGGACATTCCTCGGGCCGGCCGACTGCTCGAATGCCTTGCGCTCGATCACGCCGAAGCACGGAATCCCCACACGCTGTCTGGCGGGGAACAGCGTCGCCTCGCAATCGCCGCGGCCGTCGCGAGCGACGCGCCGGTCGTCCTCCTGGACGAACCCACGGTGGGACAGGACCGGAGCACGTGGCGAGGCATAAGGGCGGCGATCGAGCTCCTGCGACAACATGGGCGAAGTCTCGCCGTATCCACGCACGACGCCCGGTTATCGCCCTTCCTGAACATCCACGCAGAAATTCGACCGGTCTCCGGCGAACACCGATCATGAGCACCGCATCCTTCGAGTTCGACAAGACTGCTGCGGACGGGACGCGAATCGCGAGCCTCAACCAGTTGGTGATCGTCTCCGGCATCGTCCTCCCCGGGATCGCCGCGCTCACCATAGACTCCCTTCTGGGGGTCGCATTCGGGATCGCCGCGGTGCTGCTGTCCCTGCCGTTCACCCACAGCGGGTTCCGGGGCACTGCCATGCGGCTCTTCGCAGCGCTGCTGCTGTGCTCGACGATGCTCTGGAGCAACTGGCTCATCGGCTCACGCGATGTCGCCGTCGCCGCCGTGGCAGCCGGACGCGTCACGTGCGTGGCGCTGCCCGGGCTTCTCCTGTCCGCGCACATACGGCCGTTCCCGCTCGGAGACGCGCTGATGCAGCAGCTCCGCCTCCCCGCAAGGCCAGTGCTCGCCGCGGTGATGGCGCTGCAGCGATCGCTCCTGCTGGCCGATCAATGGCAGGAGCTCGGGCTCGTACGTCGTAGCCGCGGCCTTGCCGGACGCGGTCCGGCGGGCCGGGTTCGAGAGCTCTGCGGGCGGACGACGGTGTTCCTCGTCCTTGCGCTGAGACAGGCGACGACCCTATCGGCAGCCATGGAGACTCGGGGGATGCAGGCCTGGGAACGGCGAGGGGTGCAGCGCGGCGAATGGCGGCGTTCGAGGTGGCGTCAGCGGGATACCGCGGTATGCATCCTGATCGTGGTCGTCTCGCTCACGACCTTCTCGACACGGTTCTTCGGCTGATCGCAGACCGACGGAGCCCTGAAGCCCAACGCTTCGTGCAGCACGAACCGCATCCTCCCACCGCATATCGGCGAGGATCGCCGGTATTCCGGTGCACGAGACGACCGCTCCCCGTCCAGGGGCGCGCCGGGCCGCCGGGCCGCCCGGCCGCGGGACTCGCACCGTCGAGTACCGGATGGGAGATCACTGCGCGTCCGCCCGGGCTCAGCCCTCCGAGCGATCCTCCGGCCGGTTCGGCAGACTGGATGCGCGGCGGGCGCACCCGTCGGCCCACGACCTCAAGAATCCGCCGCGATGAAGTCGGCGGCCCGTTCCCCCACCATGACGGCGGCGACATGGGTATTCGCAGATGGAATCTCCGGGAAGATACTCGCATCGGCCACGCGAAGGCCGGTCACACCGTACACGCGCAGTCGCGGGTCGACGACCGCGAGCGGGTCGGTTCCCATACGAGCAGTCCCCACCGGGTGGTAGTACGTGTTCAGGCTCGCACGAGCATAGGCATCGAGCTCGGCGCGGGTGCGTACATCGGGCCCCGGGGCGATCTCCTCGGCGTTCCATTCCGCGAGCGCCGCCTGCCTGCCGATTTCGCGAGTGATCTGAATGCCTTCGACCAGTGCGTCGAGGTCATCCTGCTCGCGCAGATACGCGGGATCCACCAACGGCTGCTCCATCGGGTCGGCGCTGCGGAGCCACAGACGCCCGCGGCTACGAGGGCGGACGACTCCGGGATACCAGGAATAGACGCGTCCCTCGGGGAATACATAGCCGGGCATCGGATACGCGGAAAACCCGGTCACGGGTTGCAGATCCGGACGGGCAAGCCCCGCACGACTATCGGCGAAGAGCTGCACCTCGAACGGCGCATGGCCTGAAGCATCGATCGGACGGCGAGAGCGCCACACCACCTGCGAAAGGATATGGTCGTGCAGGTTCTCGCCCACTCCGGGAAGATCGACGACCGGCGTGATGCCGACGCGCCGAAGCGCATCAGCCGGCCCGATGCCCGAAAGCTGCAGCACGTGCGGAGTCCCGAGAGCGCCGGCCGACAGCACGATCTCGCCGCGCGCACGAGCAACGCGCCGCTCTCCCCGCCGAACATATTCGACTCCGACGGCCTTCCCCCGTTCCAGAAGCACGCGGATCGCCGATGCGCCCGGAAGAACCGTCAACCGCTCGTGCTCCCGTGCTGATCCGAGATACGCGCGCCAGGCGCTCACGCGCCGTCCATCAGCGATGTTGAGCTGCACATGGCTGACTCCGTACGGGTCTTCGGCATTGGGATCCGCGTTGAACGGAAACCCTGCCTGCCGAGCCGCCTGCACCTGCGCAGCACTCAACGGATGCAGGTCGAGGTTGAACCGGACCGGCAAGGGCCCTTCGTGTCCGCGGTACGCGGGATCCCCTGCCGGGTCCAGGCGTTCGAGCCTTCGCAGGATCGGCAGCACGTCGTGATAGCTCCATCCGTCGGCGCCGCCGCGGGCCCAGGAGTCAAAATCCTCGCGATGGCCTCGCATGTGGATCATGCCGTTGATGGCGCTGCTGCCGCCAAGAACGCGACCTCGCGGCCACTCCACCCTTCTGCCGCCGAGCGATGCCTGCGGTTCGGTACGGAACGCATGGTCGAGTTCGGTTCCGCGCAACTCGAACATGCGGTCCGGCGCGGTGATCGCCTCATGATCGTCCTCGCCCCCGGCTTCGAGGACGATCACCGAACGACCTTCGTCCAGCAGCCTCCGGATAACCGGGCTCCCGCCCGAACCGCTGCCGACCACCACATGATCGGCCTCGAGGACATCCGCTTCTCGGTCTACCCCACTCGACATCTGCACCTCTCCGCAGGACCGCTGCACAACACTGCTCTCCGGATCGAAATCGGAGCCGCGACCGGCATCGCGCTCATCGCCCGACGGGCTCGAGCCCCCGTTCCGCACCGGCAGAACCTCACCACCACGAGTGACTGCCACGACGACCATCGATCGGCCGGCGCGACGGATCAGGACCCCCGGCAGAGAGGAGTATCAGCGGACGGGCTCATCGGGCCGACCGATGGTCGGCTCGGGCAGATAGACTCCGCCGCCGGAAGCCAGGAACTCCTGGCTCTTCTGCTGCATACCGGCGATAGCGGCCTGAGCCTCCGCGCTGCCGTACGTGTCGCGGATGTCCTGCGAGATGCGCATCGAGCAGAACTTCGGCCCGCACATCGAGCAGAAATGCGCTGTCTTCGCCGGTTCCGCCGGCAGCGTCTCGTCGTGATACTCCTGCGCCGTGACCGGATCAAGGCCGAGCGCGAACTGATCGTGCCACCGAAACTCGAACCGGGCCTTCGACAGGGCATCATCACGCTCCGTCGCACCCGGGTGGCCCTTCGCGATATCGGCGGCGTGGGCGGCGATCTTATAGGTGATCACCCCAGTTTTCACATCGTCGCGATTGGGCAGCCCGAGGTGCTCTTTCGGAGTGACGTAGCAGAGCATGGCCGTGCCGTAGCGGGCGATCTCGGTCGCACCGATCGCAGACGTGATGTGGTCATAGCCCGGGGCGATATCGGTGGCCAGCGGGCCGAGCGTGTAGAACGGTGCGCCCTCGCAGAGCTCCTGCTGTCGCTCGACATTCTCACGAATCTTGTGCAGCGGGATATGGCCCGGTCCCTCGACCATGACCTGCACGTCATACTCCCAGGCGCGCTTGGTCAGCTCGGCGAGGGTGTCGAGCTCGGCGAACTGGGCGGCATCATTGGCATCGGCGATCGATCCGGGCCGCAGTCCATCGCCCAGCGAGAACGCGACGTCGTAGGCGGCGAAGATCTCGCAGAGCTCGTCGAAATGGGTGTAGAGGAAGTTCTCCTGGTGATGCGCCAGGCACCAGCCCGCCATGATCGACCCGCCGCGGGAGACGATGCCGGTGACCCGGTCAGCCGTCAGCGGCACGTAGCGCAATAGCACCCCGGCGTGGACGGTCATGTAGTCCACGCCCTGTTCGCACTGTTCGATCACGGTGTCGCGGTAGATCTCCCATGTCAGCGCGTTGGCGTCGCCGTTGACTTTCTCCAGCGCCTGGTAGATCGGCACGGTGCCGATCGGGATGGGCGAGTTGCGGATGATCCACTCACGGGTGGTGTGGATATCGTTACCCGTGGAAAGGTCCATCAACGTATCGGCGCCCCATTTCGCCGCCCACTCGAGTTTCGCGACTTCTTCGTCGATCGAGCTCGTCACCGCGGAGTTGCCGATATTGGCGTTGACCTTCACGAGGAAGGCTTTGCCGATGATCATCGGCTCAGACTCCGGATGATTCACATTCACAGGGATGATCGCTCTTCCCGCCGCGAGTTCGCTACGGACCAGTTCGACATCGCACTGCTCCCGCAGCGCGACGAATCGCATTTCAGGGGTGATGATGCCCTGGCGGGCGTAGTGCATCTGCGTTACTCGGCGACCGGGCTTCCCCCGCAGCGGCACGGGCTTACGACCCTGCCATTGCTGGGAAGGCGCTCCACGCCGAACCGCTGTGCGGCCATCGTCCTCAAGCCGATGGCCCCGGGCTTGATATGACTCGGTATCGTCGCGGTCCGCGATCCACTCGGCGCGCCACGGCGCCAGGCCTTCGTCGGGGACGCTGCCGGGGCCCATCGTCCGGTACACGCGCAGGGGTTCGTTCGGCCGACCTCCGGGCGAGTCCAACTGATGGATCTCGGTGACGGGGACCTTGATGCCGTGCTCGGCATCCTCGATCCATCCGATGCGGTGAGCAGGGTGTTGTTCGGAATTCCGCGGAACCGTCGTATCGACAGTCTCGTCGGAGCTGGCAGCCGTATTGGGAATAGACGCAGGCACGAGTATCTCCTCACTTCCTACGCCGGTATTGACCGGATCAGGTTCAACGGTCTCGGACTCCACCAGCCCGATCTCAGCCCCTGCCAGGGGCCCCCGTGTGGACCATCAATTCCTACCACGCAGCATCCACCGGCTGCAACGACACGCCACGCCCGCCGCAGACAGCGGCATACCGAAACTGCGGTAGCGGGCCGGCTGGTGCGTGCCGACTGCCAGGCGCCGAGGGATGGCGGCCGCCGCGCAATGGCGCACCCGCGGGAGCCGGCCCATATGGAGAGCGCCGATGCAACGGCTTCCGCCCCGCACATCGTGGTGGACGACGGCGGGCAGACATGCACGCCGCGCTCAAAGCGCACTGTCCGGGGCAATAGCGCACTGTCCGGGGCAATAGCGCACTGTCCGGGACAGGTGCGTGGCGCTGTCTCGTGCACCGGCCGAGGAGGGACGCCAGCATTGGCCGCGAGCGCACGAAGATGCCCTCGGCCCCGGTGATACCGGGGCCGAGGGCATTCGTGCGCGAGGGGGGACTTGAACCCCCACGCCCGCTAGGGCACACGGACCTGAACCGTGCGCGTCTACCAATTCCGCCACTCGCGCGCAGAGGAAAACACTACCAGATGTTTGACTCGCCGCTCGCATCCGGCCAAGATTTCCCCTGGGCAGCACGCATCGGGCATGGTTTACATGCACGCCTATTACTATGCGATGCAACCGTGCGCGGCAGTACGTCCGCGCGATTCGGCGGCAAGGAGACATGTGGGAATTCTCGACAAGTTCGAGCGCGGACTGGAGCGCACCTTCAATGGCGCCTTCGCGAAGACGTTCCGGTCTGGCCTGCAGCCGGTCGAGATCGTGGCCGCGCTCAAACGCGAAATGGATACGAAGGCGTCGATCATCTCCCGCCAGCGCATCCTCGTGCCCAACCGCTTCAACGTGCACGTCTCCGCCGCCGACTACGACCGCCTCTCCGGCATGGGCGAGTCGCTCCGCTCCTCCCTGCTGCAGGAGATCGAGAGCCACGCCGCCAAGCACCAGTACCAGTTCTCGGGCGGCCTCTCGGTCAAGCTGCTCCAGGACGACTCGCTCAGCATGGGGCAGCTCGGCATCGAGTCCCGCTCGGTCGAGGGTCGGGTGAACTGGACCCCGGTGCTCGAGGTGAACGGCTCCCGCATCCCCCTGCATCGCGGCTCGAACGTCATCGGCCGCGGCTCCGAGGCGCAGATCACCATCGACGACGGCGGGGCCTCCCGCAAGCACGCCGAGGTGGTGTGGGACGGCCAGCGCGCCGGCTTGCGCGACCTCGGATCGACGAACGGTACTAAACTCAACGGTCGGCGAGTCGCGCAGTCCGCGCTCGACCCTGATTCACTCATTGAAATCGGCCGTACCCAGCTCACGTTCCGCATCGTCCCCGAGGCGCAGCCCAGTGATGACACGGGATACGTGCGACGACCGGGAGGTACACCATGAGCGGGGAGCTCACGCTACTCGTCATCCGTCTCGCGTTTCTCGCGGTCATGTGGGTCTTCGTCTTCTCGATCGTCTACGCGCTCCGGAGCGACCTCTTCGGCACCCGGTCCCGCGACTACCAGCAGGCCATGGCGGCCCAGTCCAGGCAGCAGACCTTCGCCGCGGCCGGTCAGGGCCCGGCCGACACCACCCCGACCCCCGCGGTCGCCTCCGGCGTGGCCGCCCATCCCATCCGCGACGCCGTAGACGTGCTTGCCG
>NZ_FUIC01000031.1 GCF_900163695.1 Gulosibacter sp. 10 | reverse complement strand
GAGCGGCTCGATCCACGGGGTGTCGAGCAGCTTCCCGCGCTTCCAGGCCCCACCCCCCCCGCTCGCTCACGATTTTGGCGGCGGGATGCCGAATCCGACTCCGGAGATCGGCATCCCGCCGCCAAGATTCCGGAGGGTGGCATCCCGCCGCCAAGATTCCGTGGGGACGACGGGAGGCGCCAAGATTCGCCGGGGACGTGCCCGGGCTTGGCGCCGGGCGGGACGGGCCGCGGGAGGCACCAAGATTCGCGAGGGAGGGCTCGGAGGCTCAGCCCCACTTCACGGTCGAGCCGGCGTCGATGACGAGGTTCGCGCCGGTGATGAACCTCGCCTCGTCGGAGGCGAGGAAGAGCACGGCGTTGGCCACGTCGAGCGGCTCGATCCACGGGGTGTCGAGCAGCTTCCCGCGCTTCCAGGCCTCCACCACGTCCGCAGGCTGCGGATCCTCGAGGTCGGGGCGGGCGCGCTTGAGCGATTCGGGGTTGAGCACGAGGTCGGTGGCCACCGCGGTAGGATGCACCGTGTTCACGCGCCCGCCGTAGGGGCCCAGCTCGTGCGCCCACGTGGAGGCGAGCCCGCGCAGCGCGTGCTTCGCCGCGGCGTAGGCGCTCCCGCCCGCGGCGGCGCGGATGCCCGCGGTCGAGGAGGCGAGGATCACGCTCGAGCCGCGCTCATTGCGCTTGAGCGCCGGGAAGGCGGCCTTGGCCGTCCGCCACACCCCGGTGAGGTCGATGTCGATCACCCGGTCCCACGTCTGCTCGCCGATGTCCTCGGCGTTGCCCTCGGGCAGCAGGATGCCGGCGTTCGCGTGCACGATGTCGATGCGGCCGAACTCCGCGACGGCGGCCTCGACGGCCGCGTCGAGCGAGGCCTGGTCGGTCACATCCGCCTCGAGCGCGAGCAGGCGCGCATGCTCGGGCAGCCGCCCGCGGAGGGCCTCGAGCGCCTCCCGCCGCGCGGCGATGTCGGTGGCCACGATGTGCGCGCCCTCCTCGGCCAGCCGCACCGCGGTGGCCGAGCCGATGCCGCCCGATGCGCCGGTGATGAAGGCGACCTTGTCCTGGACCCGTCCGCCCGCGGAGGGGCCGTGCGCTGCTGCAGAATTCGCTGTCATGCCCCGAACGCTACGCCGGAGCGCCGCCCGCCTCGACCGGCCCGACAAAAACGGTCACGAACGGCGCCGAGCGGGCGGGATCCGGCGCCGAGCGGTCAGGAGTTGTAGGCGAGCCAGGGGATGAAGGCGAGGCCGAAGACGACGAAGAGCACGAAGAGCACGGGGATCACGACCAGCAGGAAGATGTTCAGGCCGAGCCCCCATCCGGCGAGCGCGCGCTTGTCCCGGTACTGATCCATGCTGAGCCCGACGATGCCGAGCACCACGCCCGCGAGGGGCGCGAAGCCGAAGAGCCAGCCCACCCACGGCAGCCAGGTGAGCACCAGGCCGGCGCCGAAGCAGATCATCGACCACATGCCCGGCAGGTTGATGCCGGGCGCCGGGGCCGCGCGGTACTGGTACTGGTACTGCCCGGGTCCGGGGTAGCCGGCCATCGGTCCGTACGGGCCGGGCGCTCCGGGGGCCGCGCCGGCCTGCGGATGATACGGCTGCACGGGGAACTGCGGCGATGCATCCGGCTGCTGGAAGGAGGCCTGCGGGTTGCCGGCCTGATCGAACTGCGGCTGCGAGTCGCCGTGCGGGGCGTAGGGCGAGCCGCTCGGGGGCTGGGTCATGGATGTCCTCGGTCGGGCCCGGTCAGGGGGTGGTCGTGGGGAAGGGCGCGCCGGTGAAGTCGGGCGAGGTCGTCGGATACGTCGTCGCCCAGTCCTCGATGTCCTCGATGACGCCCGAGTTCATGAACCAGTCGAAGACGAAGAAGGCGCCGGTGATCCACGGCAGGATCATGGCCGCGACCCCGGCCACGGAGCACACGATCGTGCCGATGATGGCGAGGGTGCGGCGCTCGCGGTACTTCAGCATCGTGATGCCGAGGATGCCGAAGACGAGGCCCGCGATGGCGAAGAGGATGCCCACGATCCCGATGAAGGGGAGCCAGCAGACCGCGGCGGCCAGGATGCCGAGGATGAGCGAGGTGAGGCCGAAGCCGTTGAGGCCGGTCTGCGCCGGCGGCACGGGGCTGGGCTGGCCGGGATACGGCGAGTATCCCGGCGGCGGGCCGTAGCTCATGGGTGTCCTCCTCCTCATCGGATTGCACCCCCCATCCAAACATCCGAGGGGATGGGGAGGAAGCGCCTCAGGTTGTATCCGGGCCCGTCCCGGAATCGGTACTGGCGCGCTGGATGCGCAGGGCCTAGGATTATCAGGTTGTCCCTTCGCTTCGCGCAGGGCAGCGGCATCCGCCCGATCAACCGCGGCGGATGCGATGCATCAACCCTCCTGCCACAGACCGTCTGTGGCCGTTCGAGACCAAAGGAGGTGGGTTTATCGTGCATCAGTATGAGCTCATGGTGATCATTGATCCCGAGATCGACGAGCGCACCGTCGCCCCCAGCCTCGAGAAGTTCCTCACCGTTATCACCGACAACGGCGGAAGCATCGAGAGCACCGACATCTGGGGCCGCCGCAAGCTCGCGTACGAGATCAACAAGAAGAACGAGGGCGTCTACGCCGTCGTGAACTTCACGTCTGACGCTGCAACCGCTCAGGAACTCGACCGTCAGCTTCGCCTCTCCGAGGCAATCATGCGCACCAAGGTGCTGCGTGCGGAAGAAGCAGTTGCTCGCGTCGCCGCCGCGAAGGCAGAATCGGCGAAGAAGGAAGCAGCCGCCCAGGCTGCTGCCGACAAGGCCGAGACCGAGTAATCACACGTCCACCTAGATAGGGAGCGCGACATGGCAGGCGACACGATCATCACCGTGGTGGGGAACCTCACCGCCGACCCGGAGCTGCGGTACACGCCCAACGGGTTCGCGGTGGCCAACTTCACCATCGCATCCACCCCGCGTCAGTTCGACCGTCAGTCGAACGAGTGGAAGGACGGCGAGTCGATGTATCTGCGCGCCTCCGTCTGGCGCGAATACGCCGAGAACGTCGCGGCCACGTTGACCAAGGGCCAGCGCGTGATCGCGCAGGGCAAGCTCAAGCAGCGCAACTACGAGACCCGCGAGGGCGAGAAGCGCACCGCATTCGAGCTCGACATCGACGAGATCGGCCCCGCCCTCCGCTACGCGACCGCGCAGGTCACCCGCACCACCGGTGGCGGCGGACAGGTCGGCGGCGGTCAGCAGCGCGCCCCGCAGCAGCAGATGCAGCAGCAGCGTCCCCCGGCGAACGAGCCGTGGGGCGGCGGCGGCCAGAGCGGCGGGGGCCAGTCCTCCGGCGGCTTCGGCGGCGGTGGCGGCGGCTGGGCTGCGCCCGGCGCGGGTCCCTCGGGTGGATTTGACGACGAGCCCCCGTTCTAACGGGCCGTCGCACATCGATTCCTACAGCGAGAAGAGAAAGAAACAGCAATGGCTGGAAAGTCGAGCGGCAAGCGCCGCAACACGGGACGCGGCAAGGACAAGCCCGCGGCACCCGCAAAGCACATCAAGGTCGGCGTCATCGACTACAAGGACGTCAACACCCTCCGCAAGTTCGTGTCGGAGCGCGGCAAGATCCGTGCCCGCCGCATCACCGGCGTCTCGGTTCAGGAGCAGCGCCTCATCGCTCGCGCCGTGAAGAACGCCCGTGAGATGGCACTGCTCCCGTACGCCGGTTCCGGGCGCTAAGGAGAGAAGGACCACATCATGGCAAAGGTAATTCTTACGCACGAAGTCTCCGGTCTCGGAGCAGCAGGCGACGTCGTCGAGGTTCGCAACGGCTACGCCCGCAACTACCTCGTCCCGCAGGGGTTCGCGACGAACTGGACCCGCGGCGGCGAGAAGCAGGTCGAGCAGATCAAGGCGGCCCGCGCCGCGCGTGCGCTCGCCACGGCCGAGGAGGCCCAGGCGCTCAAGCAGTCGCTCGAGAACGCGCTCGTCAAGGTGACCGTGAAGGCCGGCAAGGAGGGCCGTCTCTTCGGCTCCGTCCGCCCCGCGATCGTCGCCGAGGCCGTCAAGGAGCTCGGCATCGGCACCATCGACCAGCGCAAGATCGAGTTCCCGAACGCGATCAAGACCACGGGCAACCACGAGGCCAAGGTCCGTCTCCACGACGACATCGTGGCGACCTTCCAGGTCCAGGTGGTGGCCGCCCGCTAAGCGAGCGCGCCCGACCCGCTGCGTCGTTTCCCGAGGAGGGGTGTTCGGGTCTGTTCGAATGACTTATCCACAGTCATGTCAGGACCGGCGGCAACCTTCAAGTGGAACTTTACACAGCTTGAAGAATATCGGTGTGGAGAGTGAAACCCCAGATCGAGCAAATATTTTCCGAAGTTCTTCGAGTGGTTATCCACAATTATCCCCAGGCGGTGCACATCGGGAGGCGGAAACGTCCACGAACTGCTCACAAGTTATCCACAGGTACGGAAATTCGAGTGGACAAACGCGGTTATGGTGGCGAGGCGCCGCTCGGCACGGACCTCGAGGGATCGTTCCGACGGGCGCCGGGTTTCGCGGCGGCGATGTCCGGGGGTCGAAGTACAGTGCCTCCCGACACGGCATCCGCCCGCCCGCCCCGGAGGCTCTGCCGGCACGAGCGCTCGGCGGCCTGAAGAAAGTGAGGAAGCGCGCATGACCATCACGCATCTCGGGAACGATACGCGCGAGCGGTCCGGCGACTCGCCCTCGGGCGGCAGGCGCTCGGAGGACGGGCGCCCGGAGTACCAGGACGGGCCCCGCACGCCCCCGCACGACCTTCTCGCCGAGCAGTCGGCGCTGGGCGGCATGCTGCTCTCGCCGGACGCGGTGGCGGACGTCATCGAGGAGGTCCGCGGGCAGGACTTCTACATCCCCAAGCACGAGATCATCTTCGACGCGCTCCAGACCCTCTACGCCGCGGGCGAGCCGACGGACGTGATCGCCGTCACGGACCAGCTCACGAAGGTGGGGGATCTGCAGCGCGCGGGCGGCGCGGAGTACCTCCACACGCTCGCCGGGATCGTGCCCACCGCCGCGAACGCCGGCTACTACGCGACCATCGTCGCGGAGCGGGCCGTGCTGCGGCGCCTCGTGGAGGCGGGCACCCGGATCGTGCAGATGGGCTACGGGGCCGAGGGCGAGGTCGTGGAGCTCGTCAACCAGGCCCAGGCCGAGATCTACGGCGTCACGGGCGGCGTCGAGACCGAGGACTACGTGCCGCTCAGCGAGGCGATGCTCGAGGCCCAGGACGAGATCGACAAGGCGCAGAACCGCGACGGCACCCTCACGGGCGTGCCCACGGGCTTCCGCGATCTCGACGCCCTGACGAACGGGCTGCACCCCGGCCAGCTCATCATCATCGCGGCCCGGCCGGGCCTCGGCAAGTCCACGCTCGCGCTCGACCTGTGCCGGTACGCCTCCGTGCACGCCAGCATGCCGTCGATCTTCTTCTCGCTCGAGATGAGCCGGTCGGAGATCGCGATGCGCCTGCTCTCGGCGGAGGCGAACGTCAAGCTGCAGCACATGCGCACGGGCAAGATCTCGGACGACGACCTCGGCAAGATCGCGCGCACGCAGGGGGACATCGCCGGCGCGCCGCTCTACATCGACGACTCGCCGAACATGACCCTCGTGGAGATCCGGGCGAAGTGCCGCCGGCTCAAGCAGAAGTACGGCCTCAACCTCATCGTCATCGACTATCTGCAGCTCATGACCTCGGGCAAGCGCGTCGAGTCGCGTCAGCAGGAGGTCTCCGAGTTCTCGCGTGCGCTGAAGCTGCTCGCGAAGGAGCTCGAGGTGCCCGTGATCGCGCTCTCGCAGCTGAACCGAAACTCCGAGCAGCGCGCCGATAAGAAACCGGCCGTGAGCGACCTGCGCGAATCGGGCTCGCTCGAGCAGGACGCCGACATGGTCATCCTGCTGCACCGCGAGGGCGCCTACGAGAAGGACCACCCGCGCGCATCCGAGGCCGACTTCATCGTGGCGAAGCACCGGAACGGCCCCACGGACACGATTACGGTGCTTTTCCAGGGCCACCTGTCGAAGTTCGTCGACTACGCGCCCGGCATGGCGCCCCCGCCCGGCGGCGGGCCCATGTAGGGCGTCGGCGACCCCCAAAGTATTGGGCGTCGAGGGTGTTCTGCTTGTCGACACCCAAAGTTTTGGATAACTTTGGTTCATGACTCCTGAAGAGGTTAAGGCGCTGGTCGAGCGGGGAGAAACGCTCACAGTGGAATTCAAGCGCGGGGCACGCAGCGCGCTGAGTGACGATCTCATCGTCGATGCAGTCGCTTGTCTTGCAAACGGTGAGGGTGGCGTGCTTCTGCTGGGAGTGGAGGACGACGGGCGTATCACCGGGCTCGAACCCCGGCGCCGGGATCGCACGCATTCGCACCTGCTGCAAGCGATGATCCTGAACCGGACCGAACCACCCGTAGCGGTGCGTGCCGAGCTGGTGCATGTGGATGGCCTCGAAATCGGCGTCATCGACGTTCCCGCGGCGGATATGCCGGTGGGCACGTCGAGAGGAAAGTACCTTCGCCGACGCCTGGACGCGATCGGAGAACCGCAGTGCGTTCCTTACCCGCTGCACGAAATGCTCTCGGCCGGCTTAGCGGCCCAAGGGCGCGACTACGCCGCGACACCGGCTCGCGGTGCGACCTGGGAAGACATCGACCAAGCCGAGATCGACAGATTTCGGAAACGATGCGGAAGCATGCGAGGGGATCGGGTACTCGCGGCGCTTTCCGACGAGGAGATCCTTCGGGCGCTCAGACTGAGCGCCCGTGGAGACGACCCTTTGACGCTGGGGGCGATACTCCTATTCGGGACGGCCTCGTCCCTCGAGCGTTTCATTCCGACCGCGGAGGTCGTCTTCACGGAGCTCAAGCGCGGGGACATCGTATTCAAGGAATCGATCAGACTTCCGCTGTTCCAGGCTGCCGATCGGTTGTACGACCTGATCGATTCCCGAAACGACGAACGAGAGCTGATGTTCGGCCTGCATCGTGTGGGCGTACCACGGATTCCGATTCAGGTGGTGCGTGAGTCCATCGCGAATGCGTTAGTGCATCGGGATTATGCTCTGGTCGGTCCGACTGTCGTACAACTCGACGAAGAGGTGTTCCGGGTCACCAGTCGGGGAGGTTTCCCCGAGGGGATCACCCTGCAGAACCTGCTTGAGGAGTCTCGTCCACGGAGCCCGATCCTCGCCGAAGCATTCAAGCGCGCCGGGATCGTGGATCGAGCGGGTCGTGGAGTTCCTGCGATGTATGACCAGCTTCTCAGGGCCGGTCGTAGCGAGCCCGATTATTCGCGCTCGACGTATAATTCCGTGTCGGTTTCCGTTCCATCCAGTGAATCGGATATCGAGACGGTCCGCTTCGTCCTGGAACATGAGGAGTCGACGGGGGCACACCTCTCCCTGTTACAGCTCAGAGTGATTCATGAACTCAAATCGACAGGTCCTCAGTCGGTCCTCGAACTCGCCGAAGGGTTGCGCGAACCGGAGTCGAGAATTCGAATGCAACTCACCAAGCTCGGCGAAGCAGGGGTGGTGGAGGCTCGCGGAACGGGGCGCCACCGACGGAATCACCTCACTGCGGCCTTCTACCGGATCGCTCAGTCCAGCGAGTATGTACGGCTTCAGGACACCGACCCTATTCAGCAGGATCGCATGGTGATGGCCTACGTCGAGCAGTACGGCAGCATCACTCGGGGAAAGGTCGCTGAACTGTGCAGACTCGGGCCCGAGCAGGCGAAAACCGTGCTTCGTCGTCTCGTCGATGGAGGTCAACTGGAGATGCGCGGTCAGCGTCGTACAGCCCATTATGTGAGTGCGGGTTCACCCGGAGAAGCGTGAGCTCGGCTTATCTCGACGTGCCGAGTGCGCGCTCCGAGCGGTTGTGCTTGACCCAGGCGGCGGCCGAATCCCACGCCGAGATGCCGACGGCGAGGAAGCCGAGCAGGATCGCGAGGATGCGCAGGGCGTCCTGGTCGACGCCGTTCGCCAGCAGCACGCGGTCGATGAACTCGGGGTTGATGAGCTGCTGGCGCCCCAGGAGCGTTAGCACCCAGCTGATGAAGAGCGCCGAGACGGCGGTGTTGGCGATCGCGAGCGGCGCGGTCCAGCGGCCGCGGGTGAACACGAGCACCGCGAGCACCGCCTCGGCGGCGAGCAGCGCGAGCAGCGCCGCGGCCCACCAAGGCCAGAGCCCGGGAGCGAGCACCGGCATGGATTCGCCGCCGGCCCGGGCGAACCCGAACAGCCCGTCCCAGAGCACGGCGCCGGCGAAGAGGCCGAGCAGCACGAGGGAGGCGATGAGGTCGACCCGGCCCGCGGTGCGCTCCTCCGGCTCCGGCAGATCGTCGAGGGTCCACTCGACGCCGGTATCGGCGCCGGTGCGCTCGAAGATCACGAACACGACGGTCACCCAGACGCAGAGGTGCACGGCGACGCTGATCGCGACGCCGAGCGACTGCCCGATGATCGTGCCGATCGGCTCGTCCGCGAGGGAGAGGCCCAGCGCGAGCGCCCCGAACACGGAGGCCGGCACGATCCACAGCAGCAGCTTGAGGAGGCGCCACCACGCCAGGTAGTAGCGCGGGCCGATCAGGTGCAGGGGCCGTTCGGCGTAGCCGGCGGCCAGCACCGCCGGGTCGCCCAGCTCCGCGAGCACGGCCCGCTCGGCCTCGTCGGCGGGCTCGCCGTGCTCGATGCGCGCCTCGACGGCATCGGCGATGGAGGCCGCGAGCTCGTCGCGCACATCCTTCTGCGTGTCGGGCGGCAGGGATTTGACGGCGGCGGCGATGTACCGCTCGGTCAGCGTGGCAGGCATCTCAGTCCTCCAGGGTGTCGGGGGAGCCGGGCCGTTCGTGCCCGGAAGGCGAGGGGGCGGCGGGATCGGCGGCCGCGAGCGAGTCCATCGCGCGGTCCAGCGCCCGCCATTCCCGTATGAGCGCCTCGGCGAGCCGCAGCCCGTCGGGCGAGGTGCGGTAGAACTTGCGCGGCCGCGCCTCCTCGGTGTTCCACTCGCTCGTGAGGTAGCCCTGCTTCTCGAGTCGCCGGAGCAGGGGGTAGAGCGTGTTCGCGTCGGCGGTGAACCCGAGCGCGCCGAGCTGCTCGAGCAGGCCGTAGCCGTATCCGGCGGACTGCAGCAGCTCGAGGCAGGCGAGCACGACGGTGCCGCGCCGCAGCTCCTGCAGGTGCGTATCGAATTCCTCGCTCATGCCGATCACATTACTGTGTGTCGCACACTATAGTCAATAACACGATACTGAGAGAGGCTCGGAGCCCGGTCGCTCGCGGCACCCGGCCGCGCCGCCCCGGAAACTCGCCACCGCGCGCCGTTAGGCTGTCGCGGGTACGACCTCGATCCCCGAAGGAGCACGGATGCAGTCGCCACGCGACCGAGACCCCAGCACGTCGGAGCCGCCGATCGCGTCTCGGGTGCGGGACTACCCCCGTCCGCTCGTGATCATCATCGGCGTCGTGCTCTCGATCATCGGGCTCATCGCGCTCAAGGAGATCGCGGCCTTCGTCACGCCGGTCTTCCTCGGATTCAACCTCGTCCTGGCGATCGCGCCCTTCCACCACTGGATGATCCGCAAGCGCGTCCCCAAGCTCATCGCCGGGCTCGCCGCGGCGCTGACGGTGTACGCCCTGCTCATGGTATTCATCGCGCTGCTGATCTGGTCGATCGTGCTGCTCATCCAGGAGCTGCCGAAGTACGGTGCGCAGTTCAACACCCTCTACTGGCAGATTCTCCAGTGGCTCGCCGACTTCGGCGTCACCCAGGACGTGCTCTTCCAGCAGCTGCAGAACGTGCTCAACCCCTCCGCGATCGTGTCGCTGCTCCAGGGCATCATGAGCAACTTCGGCAGCATCCTCTCGCTCTCGGCGACGCTGCTCGTGGTGATCTTCTTCATCTTCTTCGACTCGATCAGCTTCGAGCCGCGCATGGAGGCCGTGCGCAAGGAGCGTCCCGGCATCGGCCGCGCGTTCGACGCGTTCTCGGGCGGCGTCGCCCGCTACTGGATCGTCACCACCATCTTCGGCCTGATCGTCGCGGTGCTCGACGTGGTCGCGCTCGAGTTCCTCGGCGTGCCGCTCGCGCTGGCGTGGGGCGTGTTCTCGTTCCTCACGAACTACATCCCGAACATCGGCTTCGTCATCGGCATGATCCCGCCCGTGCTCATGGCGCTGCTCGCCAACGGCTGGGGCAACGCGCTCATCGTGCTCGGTGTGTGGTCGGTCATCAACTTCGTCATCCAGTCGCTCATCCAGCCCAAGTTCGCGGGCGAGGCGGTGGGGGTCACGCCCACGGTCTCCTTCCTCTCGCTGCTCGTGTGGGCGTACGCGCTCGGGCCCGTCGGCGCGCTGCTCGCGCTGCCGGCCACGCTGCTGGTCAAGGCGATCCTCGTGGACGCGAACTCGCAGGCGCGCTGGATCAACATGCTCATCGCAGCGCGGCCCAGGATCGAGGAGGAGCGCGGCGCAGAGGAGGAGCACGGCGCCGAGAATCCCGCCGAGGCATCCGAAGGCGGACGCGACGGGGCCGAGGCCGGCGGGGAGGAACCCGCGGCGGAGACGGACGGCGACGGCGCCGACTCCGACGGCGCAGATTCCGGTTCCGGCCCCGCGGCCGAGGCGCAGGATGCCGCGGCGCCGCAGCCCTCCGACGGGGCGAAGGGCTAGCGTAGGGCCATGGCCATCGTCTACACCGCCACACTGGTCCCCTCCAAGCCCGAGCTGATCGCGGCCTGGCTGCCGCTGCAGCCGTGGTACTCGGAGCCCTCGGGCGGCATAGAGCTGCTCGGCGCGTTCCGCTTCGACGACCCGTACGGGGAGGTGGGCATCGAGACCCACCTCGTCCGCGGCCCGTCCGGCGCCGTCTACCAGGTGCCGCTCACCTACCGCGCCGGCGCCATGCCGGATGCGGGCCGATATCTGGTGGCGGAGCTCGAGCACTCGGTGCTCGGGCATCGCTGGGTCTACGACGCCACGGCCGATCCGGTCGCGGTGGCGCAGCTGGCCGGCGCCATCCTCACGGGCGGCCGCGAGGCCGAGGTGTTCGTCGACGGCGCCGAGGCGCCCGCCGAGCCGGACATCCGGGTCCGGGGCACCGGCACCTCGGCGCGGGCCCCGCAGGCCACGCTCGTCGGCGTGCAGACCGAGGGCGCGATCACGCGGGTCCGCACCGACTCGGTCGCGATCGACGTCCGCCGCATCGTCGACGGGCTCGGCGGGACCGGGCTGCGGCTCGACGCCGTCGAGGGGCTCCCCGGCGGTCCCGCGACCCTCGCCGCAGTCGTCTCGGTGTGATGCCGGCGCGGATGGCGGAGAGGCCGGTCGGCGGATGAACGCGGTGCGATCCTGGCGGCCGGGCGGCGCCCGGGTGCGGATCAGCAGCGACCCCGGCGCGAGCTCGCCCGGGCGGCGCTTCGGCGCGGGCGTCTCCGTCACGGTGGGGGTCGTCATCTTCGGCCTGCTCGTGTGGGCGGCCTTCTCGCTCGGGTTCCAGCGCATGCGCGCGGATCTGCTGATCGACAGCACGGGCACCCTCACCGCCGCCCCGGTTGTCGAGTTCGATACGGCGGACCAGGGCTGGACGATGGTGCGCCCGGCGGACTCCTCCTCGGGCGCCGGTCCGCAGTACGGCAACGCCGGGCCCGGGGCGAACGCGCTCTGCCTGTTCACCTGGGAGACGGGCGCGGCGCCCGCCGCCGCGCTGCACGGCGGGGAGGACTCCGACCTGCCCGCCACCCTGGCGCTGCTGGAGTCGAAGCGGATCGAGACCGATTCCACCGGCCTGGCACGGGTGAACAGCGATTCGGGGCAGAGCATCGAGCTCGTGGTCGCCGTGGACAGCACCTCGCAGGGGCTCGACGGGGTCGTCGCGGCGCGCGTGTTCTCTGGGTCGGGGGAGTACGTGCTGTTCAGCATGCTGTGCGACCCGACCGGCAAGCTCGACTACGAGCAGCTGCAGGAGACGCTCCACGGCGTGGACCTCGTGCTCTCGGTCGAGGGATAGGGCGCCGATCCGGCCCTCGAGGACTGTGCCGGAGCGCTTCGGAGCCGTCCTCCGCCCATCCATCGCCCGCCGCCCGCGATGTCATCCGTCCTGGTGACATCACCGCTCCGCGCTCGCGCTCCGAGCCTCGCTATAGCAGGATGGGTGCGGACGTGACGAAAGTGGCCGGCGCTCCAGCGCGTCGCGGCACTGCAAGAAGTGAGGACCTCGATGTCAAACCAGTTCCCGCCGGCCGACAACGGCGACCAGTCGCAGTACGGTCAGCAGCAGAACCCCAACCAGCAGAACCCCGGCGCGAACTTTGGTGACGGCTCGGGCTCGTCGAACAGCGGCTATTCGGCCTCGGGCGGCGGCTACCAGGGCTACCAGCCCCAGTCGAGCCAGGGCGGCTACGGCGGGTACGGCGGCTACGGTCAGGACGCTTCGGGCCAGGGCGGCCAGCAGGGTCAGCAGCCCGGTCAGGACCAGTCGGCGTACGGGTCGTACGGCCAGCATGGCGGCGGCCAGCAGCCGGTTCAGGGCGGCGGCCAGGACGCCACCGGCCAGGGCCAGCAGGGGTACGGGGCGTACGGCTCCTACGGCCAGTCCGGTGCGGGGCAGGACGCCTCGCAGGGCCAGTCCGCCTACGGCTCGTACGGGCAGCAGGACGCCTCGCAGGGCCAGCAGCAGGGCCAGCAGGGTTACGGCGCCTACGGCCAGCAGCAGCCCGATCAGGGGCAGCAGGCCTACGGCCAGCAGCCCGGGGCGCAGCAGGGCTACGGCCAGGCCGGCCCGTACGGCCAGCAGCCGGGCGCGCAGCCCGGCTACGGCGGCTACCAGCCGGGCCAGCCCGGCGGCGGTCAGCCCGGCGGCCCGGGCGGCCCCAAGAAGAAGCCGGCGCCGTGGGTGTGGATCGTCATCGGCGTCGTCGCGATCGCGCTGATCGGCGGCCTCATCTGGGGCGGCATCGCCCTGTTCGGCGGCGGTGGCGGCTACTCGCTCAACTCCGACAAGGAGGTCGAGGACGTCGAGATCACCTACGCCGGCGACTGGGAGGACAGCGGCTACGGCGCGTACCAGTCGCCCGACGGCGTCTGCATGTTCAACGCCGCGTTCGAGGTCGGCACGTTCACCGACTACGACTCGAGCGACATCGACGGCAGCATCGAGGACGAGCTGAAGAACGAGGTCGCGGGCACCGAGGGCGTCGACAGCGTCGAGCGTCTCAACGACGTGACCCTGCAGGACACGAACGGCGAGTCCGTCGAGTTCGCGGTGTTCGAGGTTCGCGGCACCGACAGCTACAGCAGCACCGAGATGGTGATGTACGCGGGCGTCCACGTGTTCGGCGAGTCGGGCGACGGACTGGCGTTCATGCTCGCCTGCCAGGGCGACAGCTCGGAGGCCGAGTTCAAGGAGCAGATGGAGAGCGTCGACTTCACGCTCACCCCGCGCGAGGACTAGGCGTCCGCCCCGAGCGGGCGGAGGCGAGGATGCTGGGGCGGCGGCCGGACACGGCCGCCGCCCCAGCGCCGTTTCCGTGGGGGCGGCCCGGCTCCCGCGCGGTCCGGTCCGCGGGTCCGATGCGGCTCGACGGCAGGCGGGCGTAGGTAGACTGGACGGGTCGGCGAACGTCTGCACGCGCCGGCCGAGTCGCTCGTCTCCCGAACGACGTCAACCGCGCTCCGAAAGGAAGCCTCCGATGAACAGCATGCGCCAGTCCGGAAAGGCGAACGGGGTCAATCCGTTCATCACCGAGTCGCTGTGGAAGTCGATGCTCTTCCGCGCGCTCCCCGCGCTGATCGGCGCCGCCGTGATCACGTTCACGCAGGAGCACCATGCCCGATTCGGCTTCGCGGTGTTCGGCGCCGTGGTGCTGTGGAGCGGCATCATCGTCGGCTTCGAGGCGGTCGGCATCAAGGGGCACCCCATCCGGGGCTTCGTCTTCACGCGCTCGATCTTCAGCGCGATCGTCGGCGGATTCGCGCTCTTCATGGCCACCGGCGGTCATGACTGGGCGAACGTCGGCGCCTTCATCTGGACCGTCTCCATCTGGGCGCTCGTGACCGGGGTCGTGGAGCTGCTCGCCGCATTCGTCGTGCGGCGCGACAGCACGCTCCGCAGCGAGATCCTGCTCTCCGGCGCGATCACCATGCTGCTCGGCATCATCGTCGCGTTCGTGCCGCCGGACCTCGACGCGGAGTACGGGGGCATCGAGCACGTCGAGGGCTCGCTCACGGCCGACGTGCAGGCGATCGGCTTCGTCGGCGCCTACTTCGCGGTGCTCGGCGTACTGCTCATCATCGAGGCCATCACGCTGCGCGCCACGCTGCGCCGCGCCCAGGCGCAGGCCGCCACGACCGAAACGACCCCGACAGAGGAGAATGAGTGACGAAGCCATCGTCGAAGAAGGACAAATCGGCCCGACGGGCGCTGATGAAGCCGTTCGAGGTCGTCGCGATCTCGGCGGGCTGCGGAATCTTCGTCCTCCTGGTGGTGCTGCTCACCCTGCAGGACTGGATCATCGGGCTGGTCTTCGGCGGCATCGCGATGGTGGTCGTGCTCCTCGTGCTCGCACTCGTGCTGCTCGGCTACAAGCCCAATCCCGACGTGCCGGTGTACCTCGACCGCGACCTCTACGAGTCGGATGAGCCCGGCGCGAAGGAGGCCTCGCTCCGCCCCGTGGAGAGCTACGAGGAGGAGTTCCCCCGCGAGGAGGACGAGACCGAGGAGGGCGAGTCCGGACAGGATGACGCCGAGCGGGTCGAGCCCGAGGAGGGCGCCGAGGACGACGGCTCGTCGGAGGACTCGGCCAAGGGCTGATCCCCCGGCCGTCATCCCGATCCGCACGAGGCGAAGGGGCCGGAACGACACCGTTCCGGCCCCTTCGCCGTGCCGCGGACGCGCCGCGCGCCGGGCTCAGCCCTTGGCCGCATCCGACGTCGAGCCCGTGAGCGCCTCGATCTCCTCCGGCGAGTAGCCGGCCTCCTCGAGCACCTCGCGGTTGTGCTCGCCGAGCTCGGGGCCGATCCACCGGGTGCGTCCCTCGCGGCCCGGCAGCACGGGCACGACGCCGGGGAAGCGCACCTCCTCGTACTCCTCCTCGACCTTCACCGGATGCCGCTCGATCATGCCGCGCGCGATGTAGTGCGGGTCCTCGACGATGGAGGGGGCGTCGTAGACCGGGCCGGCGGGGATGCCCGCCTCGTCCAGCCGCGCCTGCACCTCCTTGAGCGGCATCGAGGCGGCCCAGCCCGCGATGATCTCGTTGAGCTCCGCCTCGCGCGCGCCGCGCGCCTCCGAGGCCTGCAGCGCCGGGTCGTCCGCGAGATCCTCCCGGCCCGCGAGGCGCATGAGCCGGCTGAAGAGCTTGCCCGAGTTGCCGCCGATCACGATCTCCAGGCCGTCGCCGGTCGGGTACGCGCCCATGGGCACGACGCCGGGCACCGCGCCGCCGCTGCGCATGCGCACGTCGCCGTACGCGTCGTAGTCCGGCACGAGGGACTCGAGGAGGGAGAAGATCCCCTCGTACAGGCCGATGTCGACGAGGTTCTCGCCCTGCGAGAACTCCGCGCCCGTGACCGCCGCGCGCTCGCGCTGCAGCAGCAGGATGAGCGCGCCGATCGCCGCGTAGAGGCCCGCCACGGTGTCGCCCATGGACGCCGCCGGGCGCACGGCCGGCCGGTCGCGCTCCCCGGTGATGTAGCGGAAGCCGCCGAACGCCTCCGCGGCGCTCGCGAAGCCGGCGCGCTCGCGGTAGGGGCCGGTCTGCCCGTAGCCGGAGATGCGGACGAGGATGAGGTCGGGGTTCTGCGCCTTGAGCGCATCGGGCCCGATGCCCCAGCGCTCGAGCGTGCCGGGCCGGAAGTTCTCGATGACCACGTCGCAGGACCTCGCGAGGCGGCGCACGGCCTCCTGGCCCTCCTCGGTGCGCAGGTCCAGCACCACGGAGCGCTTGTTGCGGCCGAGGGTGCGGAACAGCATCGAGGTCTCGCCGCGGCTCTTGCGCCAGTCGCGGAGCTCGTCGCCGCCCTGCGGCTTCTCGACCTTGATGACGTCGGCGCCGAAGTCGCCGAAGATCCTCGAGGCGAAGGGGGCGGCGATGAAGCTGCCGAGCTCGAGGACGCGGATGCCCTCGAGGGGCAGGGGCGCGGATCCGGTGCGGTCGGGGTGGTTCGGGCTCATCGTCGAGCTCCCTTCGGGGCGGTGGTGGGAACGGGCGTCGCGGCGGCGACCGCGGCGCGGGCGAGGGAGGTGGCCTCCGCGAGCAGCTGCTCGTCGATGCCGGTCTCCGCGCCGAGGGAATGGAGGTGGGCGACGAGCGCGTGGCTCGCGAGGTTGCCCGCCGCGCCGGGCGCGAAGGGGCAGCCTCCGTAGCCGCCGAGCGCGGCGTCGAAGCGCGTGATGCCGGCCTCGACGGCCGCGGTCACGGTCTCGAGCGCGCGTCCGTGCGCGTTGTGCAGGTGCAGCGAGTAGCGCAGCTCGGGATGCGCCCGGCGCACGTGCTCCACCGACTCCATCACCCGCTCGGGCGGGGTGTTCCCGAGGGTGTCGGCGAGGCCGAGCTCGTGGACGCCCATCGCGGCGAAGCGGTCGACGATGCCGAGGAGCCGCTCCTTCGGCACCTCGCCCTCGTAGGGGCAGGTGAACGCCGTCGAGACCCCCGCGTGGAACCGGACGTCGGGGTGCTCCGCGCGGGCCGCCGCCACCTGCTCCCGGAGCTCCTCGAGGGCCTGCTCGGTCGAGCGCCCCGCGTTGGCGGCGCTGTGCGCGGCGCTGGCCGACGCGACGATCTGGATGTCGCGGGCGCCGGCGTCGAGCGCCCTGGCGATCCCGCGGCCGTTCAGCGCCAGGGCGGACCAGGAGGGACCGCCCTCGGGCCGGGAGGCGAAGACCGCCTCGGCGTCCGCCATCTGAGGCACCCGCTTCGGGTTCACGAAGGACGCCGCCTCGATGCGCCGGAACCCGGCTCGGCGCAGCGCCTCGGCGATGCGCAGCTTGTCCGCGGTGGCGACGACCACCGGCTCGTCCTGCAGGCCGTCCCGCAGGAACACGTCCGTGACTTCCACTTGGTTCGACACCGGCGTCGACCTCCCGATCTTGGTTCCCACTGAGTGAGAAGTGCTTCCTATGAGTCGGGATGAAGCTAGCAGCGGGTGGGAGGCGCGACAAGCGGAATGCGTCATCCTGCGGAAAGAACCGGCGGAGCGGCGTGGAAGTTCCCGCTCAATGGGAACACCGTGCCGGTGGGGGAGCGCTGCGGAGGGGTCAGCGCAGGTCGAGCTCGATGCTCCGAGCGGCCTCGAGCACGGACTCGCCGTAGTCGACGCCCGGCGAGACCGTCAGCCGCGGTATCGGCATGGCGAGGCAGACGGTGCCGAGCACGCGCCCCTCGAGGCGCACGGGCGCGCTCACCGAGGCGACCCCCGCGGTCCGCGTGCCGATCGACTCCACCCAGCCCTGGGCGGCGAGCTCCTCGCGGATCCCCGGGGCGTCGGCCAGGATGCGCCCCGAGGAGCCCGCAGGCAGATCGACCCGGGCGCCCACCGGCAGCGTGATCCGCAGCTCGTGCTCGGCGCTGATCGAGAGGCGGCAGACGCGCTGCTCCCCGCGCCGCACCCACAGCTGCGCCGACTCGTCGGTGCGGTCGCGCAGCGCGGTGAGGTGGGGAAGCGCCGCGTTGTCGAGCACCGAGGCGACGAAGCGGTGGCCGAGGCCGAAGCGGCCGTCGCCCGAGCGGTAGAGGAAGCCGTAGGCCGTCATGGAGTGGGCGAGCCGGTGCACCGTCGACACCGAGAGCCCGGTGCGCCTGGCCAGCTCGGAGGCGTTCGCGCGGTCGTGCTCAAGCGCGTCGAGGACGAGGCAGACGCGCTCGAGCATGCGATTCGACCCGGCGTCGCCCGCGGCGGGGCGCTGCCGCGAGGGCTCCGGCGCACCGGAGCCCTGCTCGGGCGCGTCGTCGGCGGGCACGGGACGGTCCCGGGTGCGCGGACTACGCGTCCAGGCGCGAGACGAGCTGCGAGGAGCGGCCGGTGTAGGCCTGCGGGGTCAGGTCCCGCAGCCGCGCCTTCGCCTCCTCGCCGATGTCGAGGCCGTCGACGAACTCCACGAGCTCCTCGCGGCCCACCGAGTGGCCGCGCGTGAGCTCCTTGAGCACCGCGTACGGGTCCTCGATCTTCGAGCGGCCCGCGATGATCTCGGCGCGGATGACGGTCTGGATCGCCTCGGCCAGCACCTCCCAGTTGCCATCGAGCTCGGCGGCGAGCGCCTCGGGGTTCACGTCGAGCTCGCGCAGGCCCCGGGCGACGTTGTCGATCGCGAGCAGCGAGTGGCCTAGGGCGACGCCCACGTTGCGCTGCGAGGAGGAGTCGGTGAGGTCGCGCTGCAGGCGCGAGGTCACGAGGGTCTGCCCGAGCGAGTCGAGGAGGGCGTTCGAGAGCTCGAGGTTCGACTCGGCGTTCTCGAAGCGGATGGGGTTGATCTTGTGCGGCATGGTCGAGGAGCCTGTCGCCCCGGGCTGGGGGATCTGCTTGAACACGCCGCGCGAGATGTACAGCCACACGTCGGTCGCGAAGTTGTGGAGGATGCGGTTGAAGTGGGCGATGTCGGAGTAGAGCTCCGCCTGCCAGTCGTGCGATTCGATCTGCGTCGTCAGCGGGTTCCACGCGAGCCCCAGCCGCGCCGTGAACTCCTCGGCGGCCCGCTCCCAGTCGAACTCGGGGGCCACCGCCACGTGGGCGGCGAAGTTGCCGGTCGCGCCGGCCCACTTGCCGAGGTACTCCTGTCGCTCGATGCGGCGCAGCACGCGGCGCAGCCGGTGGGCGACCACCGCGAGCTCCTTGCCGAGCGTGGTGGGGGTGGCGGGCTGGCCGTGGGTGAGCGAGAGCAGCGGCTGGTCGCGCTGGGCGGTCGCCAGCTCGGCGATCGCATCCGCGAGCGCGGTCGCGGCCGGCAGCCAGACGCCGTTCACCGCGTCCCGGATGGTGATGGCGTAGGAGGTGTTGTTGATGTCCTCCGAGGTGCAGCCGAAGTGGGTGAGCTCCTCGATGGCGCTCAGCCCGAGCTCCCCGAGGCGGGCCCGCACGTAGTACTCGATGGCCTTCACGTCGTGGCGGGTGCGGGCCTCGATCGTGCCGAGCTCGTCGATGGCCTCCTGTCCGAAGTCCTCGACCACCCGGCGCAGTGCCGCCTGCTGCTCGGCCGGGAGCGGCTCGGTGCCGAAGATGCCCCGATCGGTGAGGTAGACGAGCCATTCGACCTCGACCGCCACCCGGGCCCGGTTCAGCGCGGCCTCGCTCAAATACTCGCCGATCGGCGCGACGGTGCGGAAGTAGCGGTTGTCGAGCGGGCTGAGGTATTGCGGGGGCAGGGGGCTCATGGGGCTCCGTTTCATCGAGGGGAGGCGGCGTCGATCGCGGCGCGCACGGCCGGTTCGATCTGCTGGAGCAGCTGCTCGCAGGCCCGTTCGATCACGTCGCGCACCTCGTCGAAGAGTTCGTCGTCTCCATAGTAGGGATCCGGGACCTCGAGGTTGTGCGCCCGGGCCGGATCGAAGTGGAGCAGCGGCTGCACGAGCGCGCGGTCCTGCTCCCGCTCCGCCCAGGAGTGGAGGATGCGCAGCTGGCCGCGGTCGAAGGTGAGGATGAGGTCGAACTGGTCGAAGGTGTCGGGGTCGAACTGCTTGGCCCGGTGCGATTCGCCGGAGTAGCCGGCGCGTTCGAGCGCGGCGCGCGTGCGCGGATCCGCCTTCTCGCCCACGTGCCACTCGCCCGTGCCGGCGGAGCTCAGGCGGATCGCGTGCTGCAGTCCGCGGTCCTCGACGAATCGGCGCATGATCACCTCGGCCATCGGCGAGCGGCAGATGTTGCCGGTGCAGACGAAGCAGATGCGGAACACGGGTTCGGAGCTGGTCGTCGCCATGTGCGTATTCTGTCGCATCCGCATGTCCGGCGATACAGGTGCGGCGATACGGGGCGCGCCCGGACGGGGATGCGCTAGCGTCGCAGCGTGAGCAGAGCGGGAGTGCGCCGGGCGGGCGAACGGGCCGAGACGCGGGCGCTGCCGGTCTACGGCGCCGGCGATCTCGAGGTGCCCTTCGTCATCCGCGGCATGTCCGAGGAACTGGAGCGCGAGACGGCCTGGGAGCCGCACTCGCATCCGACCCACGAGCTGCTGTGGAACCAGCGCGGCGCCTCGACCGCGACCATCGACTCCCGAGTGTGGACGATCACGCCCTCCCTCGGCCTGTGGATCCCCGCCGGCACCCTGCACACCGGCTACGCCGGCGCGGGCACCTGGTACCGCACGGCGCACTTCGGGGTGCACGCGATCGAGCCGATCGCCGAGGAGCCGGTGGCGGTGCAGATCACACCGCTGCTGCGCCTCCTGCTCGACCGCCTGGCCGAGCCCGAGCTCGCGGAGGAGTCGCGGGCGCTGACCGAGCGGATGGTGCTCGACGTGCTCAAGCCGGCCGACGCGTGCCTCATCGTGCAGGCCCCGCAGGGGCGGCTGCTGCGGCCGATCGTCGAGGCGCTCGACCGGGACCCCGCGGATGCGCGCACGCTGGGGGAGTGGGCCGAGGCGCTCGGCGTGAGCCCGCGGACCATCACCCGGGCCTTCCACGCAGAGACCGAGCTGAGCTTCTCGCAATGGCAGGCCGCGATCCGGGCGCAGCGCGCGGTCATGCTGCTCGCGGAGGGGATGCCGGTCGAGGAGGTGGCCGAACGGGTGGGATACGCCTCGGCGAGCGCCTTCGGGGCGGCCTTCCGTCGCACCACCGGCTGGACCCCGAGCCGGTTCCGCTGAGGCGGTGCCTCGCATCCGTGGGAACGGTGACCGAACGGCGATAGCGGATGTCTGATTACCGCGATTGCGCCAGGGGTGCGGCCTCTCTATGGTCTGTTAGGTAAACCTCACCTAATCCGTTTCGGATGCGGTGTGCATCCGGTATCGGGGCGATCCGCCCCTCGAACCATGGAGTCATCTCGTATGCGCCTTCGTCGTATCCTGTCGGCCGTCGCGGCCGGCGCCCTCGCGATCACCATGTCCGCCTGCTCGGCCGACTCGGGCTCCGGCCCCGAGGACACGGGCGCCGCAGGCGCGGGCGGCGGGGAGTCGTATCCGATCGTGATCGAGCACGCGTTCGGCGAGACCGAGATCCCCGAGCAGCCCGAGCGGGTGGCCGCCGTGAACTGGGCGAACCACGAGGTGCCGCTCGCCCTCGGCGTCGTGCCGGTCGGCATGGCGGCTGCGAACTTCGGCGATGACGACGGCGATGGTCTGCTGCCCTGGGTGGAGGAGAAGCTCGACGAGCTCGGTGGCGAGGAGCCGGTGCTCTTCGACGAGACCGATGGCATCGACTTCGAGGCGGTGGCCGACACGAACCCCGACGTGATCCTCGCCGCCTACTCCGGGCTGACGCAGGAGGACTACGACCTGCTCAGCGAGATCGCGCCGGTCGTCGCCTACCCCGAGACCGCCTGGGGCACGTCGTGGCGCGACGTGATCACCTACAACGCCAAGGGCATGGGCATGGAGGCCGAGGGGCAGGAGCTCATCGCCTCGCTCGAGCAGGAGATCGACGAGACCGTCGGCCAGTACCCCGAGCTCGAGGGCACGAGCACGATGTTCATGACCCACGTCGACACCACCGACCTCAGCACGGTGAACTTCTACACCGCCAACGACACGCGCGCCGCGTTCTTCGAGGATCTCGGCCTCGCGACGCCGTCCGCCGTCGAGGAGGCCTCGGCCGCCGGCGAGTTCTCCGGCAGCATCAGCGCCGAGCAGGTCGACGTGTTCGACGACGTCGAGCTCATCGTGACCTACGGCGACCAGGAGCTCGTCGACACGCTCGAGGCCGACCCGGTGCTCTCGCAGATGCCCGCCATCGAGAGCGGCTCGATCGTGTTCCTCGACGGCAGCGGGCCGATGGGCACCGCCGCCAACCCGACCCCGCTCTCCATCTCGTGGGTGCTCGACGACTACGTCGCCGAGCTGGCCGAGGCGGTGGGCGCCGCGAATTGAGCGTGACCGCGCCCCCCGCCGGGGATCGGTCCGCGGCCGCAGCGCGGCCCGAGCAGCCGGGCGTCGCCGTCGTGCGGCGCCCGGTGCGCGTGCGCCTGCTCTGGCTGCTCGCGCTGGTGGCGCTCCTGCTGGTGCTCTCGTGGCTCTCCATCGCCATCGGCTCCCGGGTCGTGAGCCTCGAGGAGATCCTCGCGGCGCTCGGCGGCTCCCGCGAGGGCCTCGGCGAGGCCTCCGTCACCAAGCGCATCTGGCGCACTGCGCTGGCCCTGCTCATCGGCGTGGCGCTCGGCCTCGCGGGCGGCGTGATGCAGGGCGTCACCCGCAACCCGCTCGCCGACCCGGGCATCCTCGGAGTGAACATGGGCGCCTCGCTCGCCGTGGTCGTGGGCATCGCCTACTTCGGGCTGTGGACGTACACCGGGTTCATCTGGACGGCGATCCTCGGCGCCGCGGCGACGGCGGTGTTCGTCTACGTGATCGGCTCGCTGGGACGCGGCGGCGCGACGCCGCTCAAGCTCGCGCTCGCGGGCGCCGCCACCTCGGCGGCGGCCCTCTCCTTCATCAACGCCGTAGTGCTGCCCCGCGGCGATATCGCGGGCGGCGTGCGCTCCTGGCAGATCGGCGGGGTCGGCGGGGCCACGCTCGACGCGATCGTGCAGGTGCTGCCCTTCCTCGTGGTCGGCACCGCGATCTGCCTGCTCTCGGCCCGCGCCCTCAACGCGCTCGCGCTCGGCGATGAGCTCGCCGCCGGACTGGGCGAGCGCGTCGCGGCCGCCCGCGCCTTCGCGGCGCTAGGCGCCGTGCTGCTGTGCGGCGCGGCGACCGCCGTCGCGGGGCCGATCGGCTTCGTCGGCCTCGTCATCCCGCACCTGTGCCGGCTGCTCGTGGGCGTGGACTACCGCTGGCTGCTGCCGTTCTCCGCGCTGGCCGGCGCGGCGCTGCTCACGCTCTCCGACATCGTGGGCCGCGTCATCGCGAGGCCCGAGGAGATCGACGTGGGCATCGTCACCGCCCTCGTCGGCGCCCCGTTCTTCATCATGATCGTCCGTCGTCAGAAGGTGCGGGAGATATGACCGCGACCGTGCGCCGTCCGGGCCCCGACACTCCAGGCGCCGGCCTCTCCGACCCCGGAGGGGCCGCCCCGTCCCGCACCGCGAGCCGCGAGGCCGTGGACGCGGTCCGCTCCGTCCGCCGTCGTCGCGGCCGCCGCAGGACGACGATGATGCTCGTCGTCGCGATCGCGATCCTCGCCGTGATGGCGACCACGCTCATGGTCGGCAGGACCTTCTACCCGCCCGGCGAGGTGCTCGCCGTGATCCTCGGGCAGGACGTGCAGGGCGCCACCTTCACCGTGGGCCGGCTCCGCCTGCCCCGCGTGGTGCTGGCGCTGGTCGCGGGCCTGTGCTTCGGCCTCGCCGGCGTCACCTTCCAGACGATGCTGCGCAATCCGCTCGCGAGCCCGGACATCATCGGCATCAGCTCGGGCGCGAGCGCCGCGGCCGCGTTCGCCATCGTCATCCTCGGGCTGAGCGGCGCGCAGGTCTCGGTGTTCGCCATCGCGGTCGGGCTGGCCGTGGCGCTCGCGGTCTACCTGCTGTCGTTCCGCCACGGGGTCTCGGGCATGCGCCTCATCCTCATCGGCATCGGTGTGGCGGCCATGCTCGACTCGCTCACCTCGTACGTGCTCGAGCGCGCGGCCCAGTGGGAGCTCGAGGCGGCGATGCGCTGGCTCACCGGCAGCCTCAACGGCACCTCCTGGAGCGACGTGCTGCCGGTGCTCGTCGTGCTGCTGGTGGCCGGGCCGCTGCTGCTCTCGCAGTCGCGGCACCTGTCGATGCTGCAGCTCGGCGACGACGCGGCGGCCGCGCTCGGCGTGCGCACCGAGATCACCCGCATCCTGCTCATCGTCACGGCGGTGGGCCTCATCGCCTTCGCGACCGCCGCGACCGGCCCCATCGCGTTCGTGGCCTTCCTCTCGGGGCCGATCGCGGCACGGATCATCGGCCCGCACGGCTCGCCGCTCCTGCCCGCGGCCCTCATCGGCGCGCTGCTCGTGCTCGCCGCCGACCTGCTCGGCCAGTTCGCCTTCGACACCCGCTTCCCGGTGGGCGTCGTGACCGGGGCGCTGGGCGCGCCGTACCTCGTCTACCTCATCATCCGCACCAACCGCACGGGAGCATCGCTATGACCGAATCGCATCGCCTCGAGGCCGCCGGGCTCTCGCTCGGGTACCGCGACCGCACGGTCATCGAGGACCTCGACCTCGCGGTGCCGCCGGGGCGCATCACCGCCATCGTCGGCGCGAACGCGTGCGGCAAGTCCACGCTGCTGCGCTCGATGTCGCGGCTGCTCTCGCCGCGCTCGGGCGAGGTGGTGCTGGACGGCCACGCGGTGCATCGCATGCCGGCCAAGCAGCTCGCCCGCACGCTGGGGCTGCTGCCGCAGTCGCCGATCGCGCCGGAGGGCATCACCGTCTCCGACCTGGTGGGGCGCGGGCGCAACCCGCACCACCGGCTGATGTCGCGCTGGGGCCGTGGCGACGACGAGGCCGTGGCGGCGGCGCTCGAGGCCACGGAGACGCTCGAGCTCGCCGACCGCGCGATCGACGAGCTCTCGGGCGGGCAGCGGCAGAAGGTGTGGATCGCGATGGTGCTCGCCCAGCAGACGGATCTGCTGCTGCTCGACGAGCCCACCACGTTCCTCGACGTGGCGCACCAGGTCGAGGTGCTCGACCTGCTCACCGACCTCAACCGCGACCGCGGCACCACGATCGTGATGGTGCTGCACGATCTCAACCTCGCCGCCCGCTACGCGGATCACCTCGTCGCGATGGCCCGCGGGCATGTCTTCGCGAGCGGCGACCCCGCCGAGGTGCTCACCGCCGAGACTGTGCGCGAGGTGTTCGGCCTCGAGAGCCGGATCGTGCCCGACCCGGTGTCGGGGCGCCCGCTCATGCTGCCGCTCGGCCGGCACCACACCGCGGAGGCGGTGGGGTAGCGCTCCGCGCCTCCGTGCCGCCGCGGCGAGCTCTGCGCCGCCGCGGCGCCTGTGGATGCGCGTCGATCCACAGGCGCCGGCGCCTGACGGGCGGATCGCCCGGCGTTCCGGGCATCCTTGCCGTCAGTGACGCAGGAGGGCCCCCGGGGCGGAGAGTGAGGAGTGCGCGGATGACCATCGACACGTGCGCCGACGAGAGCACGGGCATGCTCTCGGGCATCCATCGGACGGAGATCGAGGCGGTGCGCCGCGAGTGCGTGGAGCTCGCGAATGCGCTGCGAGGGTACAAGGGCGAGTTCGGCGGGGAGATCCGCGGCGCGATCGAGGGCGCCGAGCTGCCGGGCTGGTTCTCGAGCGCGCGGCTGCTCTACGACCTCGCGCGCGATCTGGTCCGGGTGAACGTGGTCGCGTGCGAGACCGGTTGCGAGGCGCTCGCCGCGCAGTACGACTTCGCGGCGTGGCTGCTCGAGCAGCAGATCGCGGTGGAGTTCTGGTGAGCCGCATCACGGTGGACACGCCCCAGTTCGAGGCGGCGGCGAACGGACTGCGCGCGATCGCGGACAGCATCGGCGGCTTCGAGGGCGCGATCGCGAGCACGCAGTGGGTGCCGGCGAACGCGGAGAAGACTTCCGCCGGCTTCGTGCTCGGCGTGATGGGCTTCGAGGCGGGCCTGCTCCGCGGCACGGTCGGCGCGGCGCGCTCCGGAGCGGCATCGCTCGCCGAGCACCTGGTGCAGGCGCAGGCCTGGTACGAGCAGGTCGACGCGAAGGTCGTCGAGACCTTCTCGCAGCTGTCCGACACGATCGTCTCGACGGTCGTGCTGGGCATCGCGGATCTCGCGGTCGTGGGCACCGGCGCGCTGGTCGGCGCGCTCATGACGCCCGCGGGCGCGGGGATCCTCGCGCTCGGCGTCGGCGCGGCCGGGATCGTGAGCGCCGGGGCCGGTCTGCAGGTCGACGGCCGGCCGGTCGGGGACTGGCTGGGAGATCACGCGCATGCGCTCGCGAATCCGGTCACGGTGGCGCTCGTGCGCGGGCTCGTCTCGGGCGGGGACGAGATCGCCGCCGGGCTGCTCGAGCGGGCGGGCATCGCGGCCGCGCTCGGCCCCGCAGGCGCGGCGATCGCGCTCGGGATCGCGCCGATCCGCGCGAGGCTCACCTCCCCGCAGTCGGTGGCCGGACTGGTCGCCGACAGCATCCAGGCGGTGCGGGGCGACCACCGCTTCACGCTCGTCTCCGACCGGCGGGATCCCGCGGCGGCGCCGACGAGCATCGGCGAGATCGCCGAATCGGTGCCGCGGAACGACGCCCAGGTGCAGATCTCCGAGTACGCCGACACGAACGGCGAGACCGTCTACCTCGTGAGCGTCACGGGCACGACCTCGGGGGAGTTCGGCGGGCCCGAGCCCCTGGACAACCTCTCGAACCTCGCGAGCTACGCGGGGCAGGACGACGAGGCGATCGGCGCGGCGGCGCTCGCGATGGAGCAGGCGGGCATCGAGGCGGGCGACGCGGTGGTGTTCGCGGGGTACTCGCAGGGCGCGCTCGTGGTCTCGGCCCTCGCCGGCTCGGGGGACTGGGACACGCAGTCGGTCGTGCTGGCCGGCTCGCCCGTCCACGGCAACGACCTGGTGGGTGACTACCCCGTCACCCAGCTCGAGCACTCGGGAGACCTCATCACGGGGCTGCAGGGCTTCGCCGGCCCCGCGGCGGGCGAGGTCTCGGTGGTGCGCCGCGATCCGTTCCCGGACGGGGTGCCGACGGAGGCCGGGGTGCTGGGCCCGCACGCCTTCGACCAGTACGTCGAGACCGCGTACGAATACGACCGGCACGAGGACGCCGGCTCGGTCGCGAACCGCGAGGCCGTGCTCGACCCGCTCCGCGACCTCACCCCGGTCGCGACCCAGCAGTTCACGATCGAGCGCGAGTACCCCGCGCCGGAGCCGCCCGCCGAGCCCGGGCCCGGGGCGCCGCCGGTCGAGCCCATCCGGCTCCTCCCGGAGGGCGGGCTCATCGACCCGTTCATGGACGAATCCTCGGTGCTGCGCCCGCCGGGTGCGGATCACTTAGGCGGCGGGCCCTGGCGGCCCGATCTCCCCGCCCCGGGAGAGCACGAGCCGCTGCTGCCCGAGGATCCCGGCCCGGGATGGCGTCCGTGAGCCGAGCCGCCCCGCCTAGCTGTACCCGGTCAGGAGGTTGGTGGCGGTGTTGGGGTTGCGGAAGGGGAGAACCTC
>NZ_FUIC01000009.1 GCF_900163695.1 Gulosibacter sp. 10 | reverse complement strand
GGGTCCAAAAAATGGCATTAGACAATAAAAGTGCACACTGTTGAGTTCTCAAGGAACGGATGCTTTCCGACTTCGCGGACCTATTCGGTCCGATCTGCTCGGAAGCAACTTCTCTATATTACACCGGTCAGCGCTTTTGTCAACTGACTTCCGGTCAATCTGTCCGAGTGGAGGCGAAGCCTCCCGATCGGCAATCCGATCCGCTCGTCATCCTTGGGACATCGGAGCGATAGTGGATTTTGACTGGGGACCGTGGTCCCGGTGTCCTGCTGCCGTTTCGGCAACTAGATAAGCGTACGACACGGCATTCCGGAATGTCAACTCGGACCTCCTCCCCGCCTCGATCGCGCCGGCTCATGCCGCGCGCGCCCCGGAGATGAGCGGGTCGACGGGGCGCCGACGCGCGCGCCGGAGCGCGATGACGGCGAGCAGGAGCCCGATCACGGCGATCAGCACCAGGCCGGCCAGGCACGCGAACACCGTCGCGGCCGAACCTCCCGCGAGCACCGTCTGCATCGCCGTCGCCGCCTGCGGCAGCGGGAAGAATCCCGCGACCGTGCTCACCCATGCGCCCCTGAGCTCGAGCGGGAAGAACCCGCGGATGAGGAGGCATTGGAAGAGCAGCAGGAGCACCGACGCGATCGCCGCGTTCCGGCGGCCCATGAGCATCGCGAGCAGCAGGTGCACGGCGCTCACCGTCACCGCCGCCAGCAGGGCGATCAGCACGGATCCGAGGAATCCGCTCCAGGGCGCGCCGAGGAACACGTGCGGGATCACGGCGAGCACGACCCCGACGATCGCGACGGGAAGGGTGAGCCGCCTGGCCGCCGCGAGGAAGATCGAGAGCGTCGACGCGCTCGAGTCGAGCTGGTCGCGGGTGACGATGCGCCGGCGGAGGGCGGTGATGAGCGCCGCCAGCCAGATGCCGACCGCCGTGCCGATCGCGCCGAGCACTCCCCCGAATCCGGGGGCGCCCTCGCGCACCGTCTCCGCCTCGACCGGCGCGGAGAGCACCTCCGCGAACTCCTCGGGGTCGCCGATGGCGTTCCTGGCCTGGTCCGCGCCCTCCTGCAGGCCGTCGCCCATCGTCGTCGCGCCGTCCTCGAGCTCCCCGATGCCGTCCCCGAGCTGCTGCCCGCCCTCGATCAGCTGGTCCTGGCCGTCGCGGAGCTCGCCGAGCCCGTCGACGAGGGAGGAGGCGCCGTCGGAGAGCTGCTGCGTCCCGTCCACGAGCTGCGGCCCGTTCTCGACGAGCTGCCGCCCGCCGTCCACGAGCTGCTGGCCGGCGGTGCCGAGCTCCTGCGAGCCGCCGGTGAGCTCGGCGCCGCCCGCGATGAGCTCGCCCGCGCCGCCCGAGAGCTGCTGGGCGCCGTCGTTCAGCTGCGAGACGCCATCCGTGTACTGCACGATCCCCTCGGCGAGCTGCCCGAGACCCTCGCCCGAACCGCTCAGCTGGTCCAGCTGCTCGACGGCCTGGTCGAGACCGCTCCGGATCGCGTCGAGGTCGACGCCCGAGGCGTCGATCGCGCCGACGAGCTGCTCCACCGCGTCGCGGCACTCCTGCGCGGACTCGGGCGATACCGCCTCGAGCTGATCGCAGTAGACCCCCAGCTGGGCGGGGTCGTATTCCTCGAGGCCGTCCAGCACCGGGCCGAGCTGCCCCAGGGCGTTCGCGACCTCGGCGATGCCCGGGCCGTACTCCTCGAGCCGATCGGCCATGTCGCCGAAGGCGCCGGCGCCCTCCTGCAGCGCGGCCGAGCCGCCGTCGAGCTGCTCGATCCCGCTCGCGAGCTCCTGGGCGCCGCCCGCGAAGGTGTCGACGCCCTCGACGTAGGAGCCCACTCCGTCCGCGTACGACCCGACCCCCGAGACGTACTCCTCGACGCCGCCCGCGAAGGTCGACACCCCGGAGACGTACTCGTCCGCGCCGCTCGCGAGGTCGCCCGCGCCCTGCGAGAACTGGACCGCGCCGTCGTGCGCCTGGCCCGCGCCCTCCGCCAGCTGCTCGTTGCCGTCGAGGAACTGGTCGAATCCGTCGCCGAGCTCGCCCGCGCCGCCGGCCAGCTCGTGGGCCCCGTCGGCGGCCTCCTGCAGCCCGTCCGCGGACTCGTTCATCCCGTCGGCGAGCCCGAGGGCCACAGTGCTGGTGATCGTCTGGCCGAACTCCGCCGTGAGCCCCTCGAAGAGCTCCTGACTCACGGCCCCCGTCGCCCAGTCGGAGGACTGGTTCGCGGTGATGTCGATCCGCGCGCTCCGCGGCTCGCCGCCCGAGAGCGAGAGCACCGCGCTCGAGAAGTCCTCGGGGATCGTGACGGCCACGTAGGCGTCCCCCGCCGCGAGCTCCTGCTCCGCCGTCTCGGGGCTCACGAGTCGCCAGTCGAACCGGTCGATGTTCGCGCTGTCCGTGAGCCAGCTCACGAGCAGCCTTCCCGCGACGACCTGCGTCTCGGTGCCGTCCGGATTCGACTGCGTGACCATCTCGTCGTTGTTCACGATGAGCGCGGGCAGCGCGTTCGACCGCTCGTCGGCGCCGCCGAGGGCCGCGAAGTACGCGGCGAGGAGGGCGATCGGGAGGAGCACGGCGAGCAGGAGGTTCCTGGTCCTCGCCCCGCCGAAGCCGGATGCGTGTCGAGTCGTGGCGCTCATGCGCGAAGGTCCTTTGCAGAATCGTGGGACGGGATGAAGTGCTGCTCGCGGGCCGCGACGACGAGCGCGTGCGGCCGCCTGGCTTCGAGGTGGGCGGGGACGTCGACCGGCTCCTGCGCGCCGACGACGATCGTGACCGAGCCGTCGACGAGGCGGTCGACCGCGCGGAGGACCTCCCCGGCCGCGGCGCCGTTGGCGCCGAAGTCGAGGATGAGCACCTCGGGCAGCTCGACGATCGACACGCCCGCGAGCGCCACGGATCGGGCGAGGGCGTCGAGCTCGTCGAGACGGGTCCCGGGATGCAGTCCGCCGCGGTGGCCGACCGAGTGCAGCGCGGCGTTCAGGTCGTCGATCACCCCGCGCACCGCGTCCTCGGGCAGCTCGGATCGCAGGCTCGCCGCCGCGTAGGTCCCGTGCCGTCCGATCAGCTGGCCCACGGTGAGCGAACGCGCCCGGTCGCTCGGCGCGTCGAGGTTCGCGATCGCGACGCGGGAGACGAGCCCGCCGCCATCGCCGGGCACCGTGCGGCCCAGCACCTGCGCGCGCCCGCCGACCGGGTCGAGGCGGCCGGCCAGCGTGGCCTCCAGCACGCGGCGCGGTCCCGCCTCCCCGGCGATCACGAGCAGGCCGCCCGCCGGCACGTCGCAGGCGACCGGGGCCAGCGGCTGCTCGGCGGTGCCGGCGCGCAGGTCCTCCAGCGCGATCGCCGCGCGGTGCTGCTCCGCCCAGACCGCGCGTTCGCGGTACTCCCGCAGCGCCTCCCCCTCGATGTCGAGGTCCGGGAGCCGCCGCTCGAGCCAGCGCGGGAGCGTCCAGGCGCGCTCGCCGAACAGCGACATGAGGGCGGGCACCAGGGTCATGCGCACGAGGAAGGCGTCGAAGGCGATGCCCGCCGCGAGCCCGAAGGCGATGACCTTGATCACGCCGGCGCCCTCCGGCACGAATGCGACGAAGACGAAGAACATGATGAGCGCCGCCGCGGTGACCACCCGGGCCGCGCCGGCGAATCCCTCCTCGATGGCCGCGCGCGCCCGATCGCCGCGGACATGCGCCTCGCGCATGCCGGAGACGAGGAAGACCTCGTAGTCCATCGCGAGGCCGAAGACGATCGCGAGCAGGATGATGGGGAGGAACGCGATGATCGGCCCGGGCACGATGCCCATGAAGTCGCCGAGGATGCCGTCCTGGAACACCAGCACCACGACGCCGAAGGCGGCGAAGGCCGAGAGCAGGAAGCTCAGCGCCGCCTTGAGCGGGACGAGCAGCGAGCGGAACACGAGCATGAGCAGGATGAAGCTCAGCCCCACCACGACCCCGGCGAAGGGCAGCAGCGCGCCGTTGAGCCGGTCGGTGATGTCGATCTGCACGGCGGTGGCCCCCGTGACGGAGCTGACCGCGCCGTACTCCTCCTCGATCTGCGGAGTCAGGGCGCGCAGCGCCTCCACCGTCTCGAGCGTCGCGGCGTCATCCGGTCCGGTGGTCGGCACCACCTGGATGATTGCGGAGTCGATGGTCGGGTTCGGGATGGCCGCGCCCGCCTCCTCCACGCCGGGGGTCTCGGCGACGAGATCGCCGATCGCCTCGAGGTCGTCGAGCAGCGTCTCGTCGTCCATCTGCGTGATGTCGAGCATGAGGATCATCGGCCCGTTCGCGCCCTCGCCGAAGTGGTCGGCGACGATGTCGTAGGCGTCGCGCGCCGTGCTCCCGACCGCCTCGCTGCGCCCCGAGGGCAGCGAGGTCTCCATGTGCAGCGCCGGGATGGCGAGCGCGCCGAGACCGCCGATCACGAGCACCACGAACAGCAGCGGCGCCTTGAGCACGGTCCGCACCCACCGGCGGCCCATGGTCGGGCGCGCCTCCGGGCCGACCTCGCGCCGCCATGCCCGCGAGCCCTGCCGGGGCCGCAGCCGCTCCCCCGCGAAGCCGAGCAGCGCCGGCAGCAGCGTCAGCGATGCGAGCAGCGCCATGAACACGCCCGCCGCGGCCGCGACGCCCATCACCGAGAGGAACGGGATGCCCACGATCAGCAGGCCGAGCAGGGCGATCATCACCGTCGCCGCCGCGAAGGTCACGGCCGAGCCCGAGGTGCCCACCGCGGTGGCCGCCGACTCCTCGACGTCCTCACCCCTCGCGAGGCGGTTGCGATGGCGCACGAGGATGAAGAGGGCGTAGTCGATGCCCACCGCGATGCCGATCATCACCGCCAGCAGCGGACTCGCGTTCGAGACCGTCACGAACCGGGCGATGAACAGCAGCGCCCCCATCGTGATGCCGACCGCGACGAGCGCCGAGGCGAGCGGCAGGCCGGCCGCCAGCACGGAGCCGAAGGTGACGATGAGCACGACCGCCGCGAACAGCACGCCGATGGCCTCGGTGACGGTCACGCCGTACTCGATGTCCTGGTAGAGGGTGCCGCCGAATTCGACGCCGAGCCCTTCGGCCTCCAGATCGCTCGAGATCGCGACGACCTCGTCGCGATCGTGCTCGAGCTCGCTCATGACGTCGGTGTCGAACTGCACCTGCACGATGGCCGCGTGCCCGTCCTCGCTCAGGCTGCCCGTGGCGTATTCGCTGAAGGGCGACATCGCCTGCGCCACGGAGTCGAGCTCGCCGAGCCGCTCGGCCACGTCCTCGATGGCCTCCTCATGGTCGGCGATCGCTCCCGACCCCGCGTCGATCACCACCTGCGCGCTCGCCCCCGCGACCTCCGGGAACACCTCGGCGAGGCGGTCGAGCGCGTCCTGGGATTCGGTTCCGGGGATCTCGAAGTCCTCCTGCATCTCCCCGCCGAGGCCCAGGCCGAGCCCGAGCGCCGCGGCGAGCGCCGCGAGCCACGCGACGAGCACGGAGCGGCGGTGGCGGAACGAGAAACGACCGATGCGGTACAGGAGCAGCGCCAAGTTGCATTCCTTGTCTGGTGAGGAGGGAGCCGGCGAACGCGGAGGAGTCGAAGATGAGACGGTGCGTTCCGTCTTACGATAGCGCGACTCCCCTCCCGTGAACAGGTACGCTGAGTGCATCCGCACGCTGCACGTAAGGAGCCCACATGCGCAAGTACCTCCTCAACGGGGCACTCATCTCCGCCGTCGCCGGCATCATCCCGACGCTGAAGCGCTCGCAGGACGCCGATTCCAAGGGCTCCGCGATTCTGCAGTGGGTGGCCTGGGGCGTCGCGGTCGGCCTCGCGGTCATGGCGGTGCGCGAGCAGGCGATCTCGGCCCGCGAGGACGACGAGCTCGAGCGCTGAGCGGATTCATCCCGACTCGGCCGGTTTTCCGCGTGCCTGGATGAAATGTCCGGGTCGTGTCCCTAGGCTTGCCTGAAGCCACGAAAGGGGGCCTGGGATGTTCGGCTGGTTCCGCAAACTCACGCAGCGGGAAGACACGGCGCAGCAGCGCGCGCCGGAACGACACGACTCCGATGCGAGCCTGCTCCAAGAGCCGGTCGCGCAGGAAGCTCCGCAGCGGGAGGTGGAGCCGGCGGAGGAGTTCATCGAGGTCTACACCCCCGAGCCGATGCCGGAACCCCCGACCTTCGCCCCGCCGCTGCAGCGCGAGGTCCCGCTCCCGCAGATCGAGGAGCGGGCGGACTCGGAGCAGGAGGACGCCCAGGAGCTTCCCGAGTTCCTGAACGCGCCTCCCGCGCCCCCGGCCCCCGTCGCGCAGCAGGCGCCCGAGGCCGAGCCCGCGTTCGCGCCCGATGACCGGGAAGTCGACGAGGCGCAGAACCCCGACGAGGCGCAGCCCGGAGCGATCGAGACGCCCGCGGCCTCCGAGGCGGTCGCCGAGCGCGAGCCCGAGTTCGACGGGCTGCTCACCGCCCCCTCGCCGCGTCCGGCGATGCCCCTCAGCGCGCATCCCAACTTCGCCGGCCTCGGCCTCGCGGAATGGGAGCCCATCGCGCCCCGGCTGCTCGAGCCGGAGGCGGCGCTCACCCCCGCCGCGCAGGCCGAGCTGATCAAGCTCTTCGACGATCTCTTCGGCCCCTGCGGGCGATACCGCCTCGAGTGGCGCACGACCCGCAGCCCGGGCGACGACGCGATGTTCGCCGAGATCATGACCGCGGACCTCGTGCGCCGGGTGCAGAACACGATCGCGGACGTCTCGGAGCTCGAGCGCCCGGTGCCCCCGAAGGCGATCGGCGCCGCGCCGCTCGACGCCCTCGAGTCGGAGGCCGAGGCCGGGGAGGCGGAGGACGACGCCGATGCCCGATTTCGCCGGGCCAGCTGAGGCGCGAGCCGAGACCCCCTGAACGACGAAGCGGCGGGGCGATCCGAGAAGGATCCCCCCGCCGCTTCGTATCGGGCCCGGTGCCCGGCTAGATCATCGACAGCCGGATGATGTCCCACATCCCGGCCAGTACGAGGCCGATGACGGCGAGGTACCAGACGACGATGACGACCCAGGCCCACTGCGCGAGGCCCCGGCCGGCTCGGATGCCGCCCCGGCCGAGGCGGCCGTTCGCCAGGTTGCCGATCGTGGTGAGCGCGAATGTCGGGATCGTCGCGGTCCAGATGACCATGCACCAGAGGCACAGCGCCCGCAGCTGGAAGCCGCTGTACCACTGCAGATAGGTGATGAGCACCGCGCCGCCGAGCAGGCCGACCTGCAGGCCGATCCAGTACCAGCGCGGCAGCGCGGAGCCCGCGAGCAGCACGACGCCGGAGACCACCGCGATCGTGAAGCTGACGAGCCCCAGGATCACGTTCGGGAAGCCGAGGATCGCCCCGGCGCTCGAGTTCATGGCGGGCTGGCAGGTGACGAACACGTTCACGTCGCACAGCAGCTGCGCATCGGGCTCGGTCAGCGAGTGGATGTACTCGATCGTGAGCATGAAGCTCGCGAGCAGGCCGATGCCGCCGCCGATCAGCAGCACCCAGCCGAGGCCGCGGTTCCCGTACAGCGACGGGAGGGGCTCCGCGGTCTCGACCTCGCCGGTCTTCGGTCCGGTGTCCATGCGCGGCTAGCCGGCCGGGGTCTCGGCCGGCGACTGCTCCTGCGTCGAGATCGGCGCCTCGACGGAGGGCTCCGGGAGCTCCTCGCCGGCGATGATGGCGCGGAACTCCTCGGCGGAGACGGGAAGCTGCTCCTGGATCTCGCCGTCGATCATGATGGTGGGCGTGCCGGGGATGCCGTCCTTGCGGGCCTGATCGGTGCGGTCGCTCAGCCACCAGGAGAACTCGCCGTTCGCCGTGTCCTCGATCGCCTCGGTCGAGGTCACGCCGAGCGTGGCGAGGTGCTGCGAATAGTCGTCGTAGCTCCAGCCCGTCTGCTGCTCCGCGGGAACCGCGAAGAGGCCGTCCATGACCGTGTAGAACAGCTCCGGCTGGTACTCGATCACCGCGGCGGTCGTGGCGCCGGCGAGCAGGCCGTACTCCGCCACGAAGCGGATCATGTGGTAGTTGACCTGCACCTCGCCGTCGGCGATGAGGGTCTTGATGTCCTCATCGACCACGGCGTGGTATTCCGCGCAGTGGGGGCAGGAGAAGTCGAAGTAGTAGTCGATGACGTCGGGCGCGTCCTCCTCGCCGACGAGGATGCCGTCGTTTGACACGGTGATCGGCACCTCGACCGGCTGGCCCTCGGAGTCGGTCACCTCGATCATGCCGGAGGACTCCGGCGTGCGCTGGTTGCCGAACCACTTGGGGCCCATGACGACGAGCAGGACGATGGCGCCGATGACCACCACGGCGCCGATGACGATGCCCACCTGCGTGAGCATGCGGTTGCGGCGCCGGCGCGCCTCCTCCTTCTGGCGGAGCGCGTTCGCCTCCTCGCGGAGTTTGCGGATGTGTTCGCGGTCTTTACTGGCCATACTGCTGGGATTTTCCGTTTCGGTCGGTGGTGGGGCGCGTCCGTCCGCCGCGGTCTCGCGGCTCGGGACGCCGTCGATGCGAGCGGGAACTCGCGTCAGTGCTGCAGGAGGCGCTTGATCGCGGGGTTGTCGGTGCGACCGTGAGGGTCGAGATCCGTCCGGATATGCGCGAAGTCACCATAGCGCGGCATCACGTGCGCAGCCTCAGGACCGTTGAGGGTGTGCCAGCCGCCCCAGTTCGGCAGCCCTCCGAGCGTGATGAACAGGTTCTCGGCATCGCGGGCCGCCCGCTCGTTGGCCGCGTCGAAGCCGCCGGGCAGCTGCAGGCAGACCGCGACGACGTCGCGCGCATAGGCGGGCGAGAGCCACACCTCGTCCGCCGCCACCAGCGAGATCCGGACGTTCGCCGCCGCGAAGAGCCTGTTGCGGTGCACGAGCAGCTTGATCGCCTCGACCACGCGCCCCGCGCTCGCGACGGGGAACTGGTACTCCACCTGGAGGCCGTGGTCGGCGTCGCCGAGCAGCTGCTGCGGGGTGCGCAGCCCCTCGTTGTCGGTGCGGTCGAAGAAGTTGCTCACCCGGTCGATCGTCGGCGCGAGGAACGGCAGGAACTTGGCGAGTCGCGTGCGGATCCGCGAGCGCCTGCGAGGCTTGGGCTCCGCGGCCGGGGCGGCCTCGAGCCGGGCGCGCTTGGCCGCCGCGACGGCCGGGGTCGCATCCTCGAGCCAGCCGACCGTGAGCATCGCCTGGTCGGTGTTCGGGCGCCAGTCGACCCGGTAGAAGTCGGTCTTGGCCCGCGCCTCGGGGATGTCCTGCACGAGGCGGTCGATGTCGCGGCGCTTCTTGCTGGTCTCGAGCACCGCGTTCCTGCGGAAGCCGACGGCGACCTCCGCGATGACGCCGAGCGCGCCCATGCCGAGCTGCGCGGCCGGCCAGTACTGCATGTTGTGGCGGGGCGAGACGCGGAGCACGCTCCCCTCCCCCGTGACCAGCAGCAGGCCGCGGATCTGGGCGGAGAAGCTGGCCTCGCGCGGGTGGTAGCCGTGGCTGCCGGTCGAGACCGCGCCGCCGAGCGTGGCCGCGTGATCGCCGGGGGCGCCGATCATCATCGCGCCGTAGCGGTCGAGCTCGGCGATGGCCTCGCCCACGGTGGTGCCCGCCAGGAAGGTCGCCGTGCCCTGCTGGTCGTCGACGCGGACGAGCCCCTTGAGGTCGCCGGTGTCGACGAGCACGCCGCCCGCCGCGGCGATGCCGGTGGCCGCGAGCCCCGCCCCGGCCGCATGGACCTGCTCGCCGTTCGCGACCGCCGTGCGGACCGCGTCGACCACGTCGTCGACGCTCCTGGCCCGGACGATCCGGCTCGGGAAACTGCTCGCCGACCCCACGCGGTTCTCCCAGCGCAGGCCGGTCCGCTCGCGCGCGACGCCGGTGCCGGTCGATTCGCGCGCTGCGAGTCCATTGGTAGTGGTCACGGGTTCCGCCTTCCTCCCGAGGGCCCTTGGGGCGACGATCGCACCCGGATCCTCACACGTCCATTCTGTCGGATTCCGCGGCGCTTTGCGCACGCCCGGCGCTCGAGGCCCGCACGCGCAGCGTGACGGTGCTCGTCTCGACGATCGTCTCGGCGGGCGGCTCCTCGATCACCCGCACGAGCAGGCGGAGGCATTGCGCGCCGAACTCGCGCGGATGCAGATCGAGCGAGGTGATGTGCGGGTCGGTGTGCACGAGGACGGGCGAGTCGGCGGCCCCCGCGAGCAGCAGGTCCTCGCCGGGCACGCGGTCGCTGGCCGCGGCCGCCGCGAGCACCTCGAGGACGGTGCCGTCGGTCATCGATACGATCGCGTCGATCCCCGGGTCGGCGACGAGCCCGATCGCGGCGGCGTGCACCTCCTCGCTGCTGCCGGGGAAGCTCGTCTCGCGGATGCTGGGCTCGACGCCGGCCTCGCGGCACCACTGCCGGTACGCGGCGCGGGCGGAGATGGCCCAGTCGGTGGACTCGACGGGGGCGATGAGCGCGGGGCGGCGCGCGCCGCACGCGGCGAGATGGTCGAGCAGCACCGGGAACGAGGCCCGGTGGTCGCCGTGCACGACGCCGCGGATCGCCTCGGAGTCGGAGAGCGGCCGCTCCCCCGTCACCACGGGGATGCCGGCCTCCGCGGCCTGGCGGATGACGGGGTCGTCGCGCTGCGGGTCGAAGACGATGAGCCCGTCGAAGTCGGCGGGCGAGTTGAGCGCCCCGCTGCCGGCGATGACGGCGACGAGCAGGCCCGCCTCCTTCGCCGCGTCCACGGCGCCGAAGGCGACGTCCATGTAGTACGTCCGCGTGGTCGACTCGGGCGGGAGGCACAGCCCGACGATCCCGCTGCGCCGGGTGCGGAGGTTGCGGGCCGCCCGGTTGGGCCGGTAGCCGAGCTCGGCCGCGGCCCTGCGCACCCGCTCCCTGGTCGCCTGCGAGACCCGGCCGCGATCGGTGAGCGCGAACGAGGCCGCCGAGCGCGAGACCCCGGCGAGGTCGGCGACGTCCTGCAACGTCGCCTTCTCGCGACGGCCCTCTCCGGGCGCAGGGGTGTCCGCGGCACGCATGTCTGAACGCTACCACCCGGCGCCCGCGCGACGGCGGGCCCTGGCGTCCTCCCCCGCGGCGCGCAGCGCCCGGGCGACCTCGGCCCGGCGCCGCACGAATTCCGGCGACTCCTTCGTCGCGATCTGATCGCGCGGATACGGCAGCGGCACCGGGATCTCGGCGGCCACGCTCGCGGGATGCGCCGAGAGCACGATCACCCGGTCGGCGAGGTAGACGCTCTCGTCGATGTCGTGGGTGATGAAGAGGATGCTCATGCCGAGCTCGGCCCGGATCTCGAGCACGAGGTCCTCGAGCTCGGCGCGGGTGAGCGCGTCCACCGAGGCGAAGGGCTCGTCCATGAGCAGGATGGCGGGGCGGAACGCGAGCGCGCGGGCGATCGCGACGCGCTGCTGCATCCCGCCCGAGAGCCGTCCGGGGTACTGCCCCGCCGCATCCTCGAGGCCCACCCGTTCGAGGCCGGTGCGGACGCGCCGATCGCGCTCCTCGCGGGAGAGGCCGAGCCCGGACAGCGGGAAGGCGGTGTTCCGCTCGACCGTCATCCACGGGTAGAGCGAGCGCGCGTACTCCTGGAACACCACCGCGGGCCGCCCCGCGGCCTCGACCCGTCCCTCGGCGGGCTCGATCAGCCCCGCGATGCAGCGCAGCAGCGTGCTCTTGCCCGCGCCGGAGGGGCCGACGACGGCGAGGAGCTCTCCGCGACCGAGCTCGAGATCGATGCCCTGCAGGACGGGCCGGGCGGGCTCCCCGCGGCGCTCGGGCGGATACGCGTGCCCGAGTCCTTCGACGATGAGCGGCGAGCGGTTCATGCGGGTGCCTCCTCGAGGTCTCGGCGCCAGCGCAGCGAACGGCGCTCGCAGCCGCGCAGCAGCAGGTTGAGCCCCGCGCCGATGACGCTGAGCAGGGCGATGCCCGCCCACATGTCGATGATGCGGAAGGCGCGCATGCCGGAGAGGATCTCGAATCCGATGCCGTTGGTGGCGGCGAGCATCTCCGACACCACCATGAGGATGAGCGCCATCGACAGGCTCACGCGCAGGCCGGCGAAGATCGCGGGCAGCGCGGACGGGATGATCACGCGCAGGACGGTCCTGCCGCGGCCGATGCCGAAGACGCGGGCGTTCTCCACGTGCACGCGGTCCGTCGACTCGACCCCGTCGACGGTGTTGAGCAGGATCGGCCACACCGCAGTGAAGGCGATGAAGGCGATCTTCATCCCGTCTCCCGCCCCGAGCGCCACGAGGAAGACGGGCAGGATCGCGACGGGCGGCAGGCTGCGAAGGGCCGCGAGGATCCAGGACAGGAAATCCCCGAGCCGCGGCAGGAGGCCGATGAGCAGGCCCAGCGCGATGCCGATCAGCGCGGCGAGGCCCCAGCCGGCCAGCATCCGCGCGAGGCTCGGCGCGACCTGCTCGAGCGCCGCGCCGCCCTCGAGGAGGTGGGCGAGGATGCGGCTCGGCGGCGGGAAGTACGCGTAGGCGGCGGCGCGCGTCGCGGCCTCCCACAGCGCGAGGAAGAGGAGCACGGCCGCGGCGCCGATGAGCGGATCCCGCCGCCTCATGCCGCGCCTCCCCGATGCGCCGGCCGTTCCCGCCACGGCAGGAGGGCGCGCTCGAGCGCGCGCAGCGCCGCGTCGAGCACCAGGCCGAGGAGCCCCGCGAACACGATGCCCGCGAACATGAGGTCCATGCGGGTCTGCCCGATCCTCGTCTGGAGCAGCCAGGCGCCGAGTCCCTGCTGCCCGCCGCCGATGAACTCCGCGGTGATCGCGAGGATCAGCGCGATGCCCGCCGAGACGCGGATGCCGGTGAGGACGAGCGGCGCGGCCTGCGGCAGCACGACGGCGCCCAGGATCGTGATGCGGCCCTTGCCGAAGCTGCGCGCGGTATCGGCCGCGACGGGGTCCGCGCCGCGCACGGCGGTCATCGTATTGAACAGGATCGGCCAGATCGCCGCGTAGACGATCAGGGCGACCGACATCTCGAGGCCGCTGCCGAGCACGAGGATCGCGAGGGGGATCAGCGCGACCGAGGGGATGGGCCGCAGCAGCTCGATGATGCCGCGAGCCGCGGCCTGCGCGCCGCGGAAGGACCCCAGGACGAGGCCGAGGGGGACGCCGATCGCGGTCGCGAGGGCGAGGCCGAGCAGCGCCGCCGACAGCGTCGCGCCGAGATGGCCGAGGAACGCGGGATCGGCGAGGAGCCCGGCGGCGGCGCCGAGCACCGCGCTCGGAGCGGGGAAGTACTCGCCGTCGACGAGACCCGAGCGGACGAGCGCCTCGAGCAGCGCGACGAGGATCAGCATCCCCGCGGCGCCGCGCAGGGCGCCCGCCGTACGGGAGCCGACGGCCGCGCGGCGGCTCATCCGACCGCGATGCGCTCGGCGTCGAGCGGGGTCTCGAGCATGTCGAATTCGAGCATGAGGTCGTACACCCGCTGCGTCTCGGCAGCGGGCTGCTCGGGGACGAACAGGATGGAATCGGCGATCACGGCGGCCGCCTCGGGGGTGCTCCCGGCGGCCTGGACGGCGAGGTCGGCGACGAGATCGCGGTCGGCCCGCATGTCCTCGAGCGCGAGGTCGACGCCCGCGTCGAAGGCCGCGACGGCCTCCGGCTGCGCCTCTGCGAAGGCGCCGGACGTGTAGTAGCTCGCGACCGGGAGCCCGTCCAGCTGCTCGTAGTCGGCGAAGTCGAAGAGCGGCACGGCCTCCCCCGAGGCGATGGCCTCCTCGCCCCAGGGCTGGGAGATCTCGGCGGCGGCCACGTCGCCGCGCTGCATGACCGCGGACATCTCGGGGAACTCGACCTCGGTGAACGACACCGAGCCGGCGTCCGCGCCCTCCTCGCGCAGCGCGACCTGCACGCCGAGCCACGCGAGGCTGTGGAGCGCGTTCACCGCCACCGTCCGCCCCTCGAGGTCGGCGACCGACTGCACGCCGCCGGACGACGCCGTGATGACCTGGTGGTACTCGGGGCCGATCGCGTCCACCCCGGCGACCAGCCGCAGGTCGAGTCCCTGCGAGATCGCGAGGCCGGCCGAGACGTCGTTCGAGTAGAGGAAGTCGAGGTCGCCGGCGACGAGGGCGGGAATGGCCGTCGCGCCGCTCGGGTACTGGACGATCTCGACCTCGACGCCCGCGAGCGCGCCCTCGAAGTAGCCCTCCGCCGCGGCGTGATCGACGGCGATCTGCCCGAGGGCGACCACGCCGACGCGGATGCTCTCGGGAGCCTCGGCCTGAGCGCATCCGGCGGCGGCCGCGGTCGCGCCGAGCGCGAGGGCGGCCGTGACGGCGCGCGCCAGGGCGCGGATCGGGGTACGGGGCGGGAAGGGCATGCTGGCTCCTGACTCCGAGGCATCCGCTCCCGGCGGATGCGCGCTCTCCGGATACGAAAAAAGCTCCGCCCATCAAGTGCTGCTTGATGGGCGGAGCTAACCGTGCGCCCCCTGGGACTCGAACCCAGAACCCACGGATTAAGAGTCCGTTGCTCTACCATTGAGCTAGAGGCGCGTCATTCGCCGTGCTGGCGACTGGTAGAGCTTAGCACCACGATTTCTCGGATCGCAAATCGCGCGCGCAGGTTGCCCCGGGCCGGTCGGCGACAATGGTTCGGTTACCGACTTCGAAGGAGCGAAATGACCGAGAACATCCGCCTGCAGCCCGGCGACGCCGCCCCCGCGTTCACCCTCGAGGACCAGTCCGGCGAGCAGGTCTCGCTCGCCGACTTCGCCGGCCGGAAGGTGGTGCTCTACACCTACCCGAAGGCGTTCACCCCCGGCTGCACGACCGAGGCCTGCGACTTCCGCGACAGCGACGCCCGGATCACGGCGGCGGGATACGCCGTGCTGGCGATCTCGGCGGACCCGGTGGCCAAGCTCGCGGAGTTCAAGGAGTCCGAGGGCCTGCCGTTCACGCTGCTGAGCGACCCCGGCCACGAGGTGCAGACGGCGTACGGCGCCTACGGCGAGAAGCAGAACTACGGCCGCACGGTCGTCGGGGCGATCCGCTCGACCTTCCTGATCGACGAGGAGGGCCGGATCATCGAGGCGCTGTACAACGTGCGCGCCAAGGGCCACGTCGACCGCATCCTCAAGAAGCTCGAGGGCTAGTCCCGCCGCAGGTGCTGCGTGACCGCCGGGTGGAACATCAGCAGCAGCACGCAGAGCGAGGCCGCGGCGAGGCTCCAGCCGATCGCATCCGCCATGTCGCCCTGCAGGATCACCACCGCCACCGCGGTCTGCAGCACCTGCCACACGATGCCGCCGCTGCGGCTCCACGCCTGCCCCCTCGCCAGCCCGACCACGACGGCGGCGAGGAACGCCGCCCCGATCAGGGCGAGCACGACGAGGGCGATCGAGGAGGCCACGGAGAGCGAGGGCCGGGTGAGCGTCTCATAGGCGAGGAACGCCGCGACGGCGAGCATCCCCACCGCCTCGACCGCGATGAGCCCCCCGACCAGCGGGAGCGGCCACCTCGGCGCCGCGTTCACCTGTTCGCCCATAGCGCCTCCGTCAATAATTTCCCTTGAAGTGGCCGGTACTGCGTGGCAAGATATTACTCCAGGTCATGACAACATCTGCTGAGTTCCGCACATTCTGCTTATCAGCCGTTGTCTCGAAAGCTCCCCGACGGGAGCATTTTTCTCGCGCGCGTGAGACGCGTAGACAAGGAGCACCATTCCATGGACTGGCGTGACAGTGCCACGTGCCTCGAGTACGACCCCGAGCTGTTCTTCCCCGTGGGGAACACCGGGCCGGCCCTCGAGCAGATCGACGCTGCGAAATCGGTATGCGCCCGCTGCCGGGTGACCGAGCAGTGCCTGCAGTACGCACTGGACACGAACCAGGACTCCGGTGTCTGGGGAGGGCTCTCCGAGGACGAGCGCCGCGCACTCCGCCGCCGCGCCGCCCGCGCCCGCCGCGCCTCCTGATCGTTCTTCCCGGCGAAGGGGCGAGTTCCGAAGAACTCGCCCCTTCGTCGTTATCCGGATCGGACCGGTATCAGGTGGAACGGCTATTCGCGATATCGACCGCGCCGGTATTCGAGATGACGCCCCAGCGTTTCGGAATGCGGATATGCACGGTCGTGCCCTCGCCCGGCTCGGAGCTCCAGGTGATGCTGCCGGCGAGCTCGCCCTCCACGAGGGTGCGCACGATCTGCGTGCCGAGCCCGTTGCCCTCGTGGCCCGTGATCATGCCGAGCCCGTTGTCCCGCACCGCGACGTCGAGGTAGTCGTCCGCGCGGTCGACCTCGACGAGCACGTAGCCGTCCTCGACGTTGTCGTCGAAGCCGTGCTCCACCGCGTTGGTGACGAGCTCGGTCAGCGCGAGGGCCAGTGGCGTGGCGTACTCGCTGGGGACCGCCCCGAACGAGCCCTTGAGCTCGGGCCGGATCTTGTCGCCCTCGCTGCCCGCCACCTCCGTGGCCAGGCGCATGACGCGCAGGAAGACCTCGTCGAAGTCCACCGACTGCGAGAACCCGCCCGAGAGCGTGTCGTGGACCACGGCGATCGAGGACACCCGCCGCATCGCCTGCAGCAGCGCCTCGCGCGCCTCCTCCGAGCGGGCGCGCCGTGCCTGGATGCGGAGGAGCGCGGCGACCGTCTGGAGGTTGTTCTTCACGCGATGATGGATCTCGCGGATGGTCGCGTCCTTGGTGATGATCTCCTGCTCCTGGTTGCGCACCTCCGTGGTGTCGCGGACCAGCAGGATCGCGCCCAGGCGAGTGCCCTGGCGGTGCAGCGGGATCGCCCGCAGCGTCACGGTGATGCCGCGGGCGTCGACGTCCGTCATCCACGGCGCGCGCCCCGTGACCACGAGCGGCAGCGCCTCGTCCACGGTGACGTGGCGCTTGTCGTCCACGAGGTGCGCCGCGACGTCCGCGAAGACCTCGCCCTCGAGCTCGCCGCCGAATCCGAGCTTGTTGATCGCCGAGAGCGCGTTCGCGCTGGCGAAGGTGACGACCCCGTCGGGGTCGAGGCGGATCAGGCCGTCGGAAGCGCGCGGCGCGCCCTTCCGCGGGAAGTCGGGCGCGTCGAGGTCGGGGTACTCCGCCGCCTCGATCATCGCGAACAGGTCGTCCGAGATCTCGCGGAAGGTGAGCTCCTGACGGGTGAGATGCCGCGGCCCCGACAGATTCGTGTGCCGGGTGATCATCGCGATCGGCTCCTCGGAGCGCGTCGACTTGCCGTGCTCGCTGCGCAGCGAGAACACGGGCGTGATCGTGAGCTGCGCGGGGATCTCGTCGAACCAGTCGGGGGCGGACGAGCGCACGGTCTCGCCGCGGCGGAAGGCCTCTTCGACTCCCGCGGCCCACTGCTCCCGGATCTCCTGGCCGATGAGGTCGCGGTAGAAGAGCGTCGGCGCGCCGGACGGCCGCACCTGCCCCACCGCGATGAACTTCCCCTCGGTGCCGCGCACCCACATCACGAGATCGGCCGTGGCGAGATCGGCGAGCAGCTGCCAATCGCGCGTGAGCCAGCCCAGCCACTCGCAGTCCGACGGACCGAGGCTGCTGTATCGCTGTACAAGATTGGTGATGGTTGACACGCGATAAGACTACGAGACCGTGTCTGATAACTGCGCCGCGCCACGAGGGCGCGCATCCATCGCCTCGACCGCGAGCGCGCGCAGCTGTCTGGCGAAGCGGCTGCGGGGCGCGACGTCGGTGAGCGAGGCCGCCTCGCCGAGCGCCCGGTCCGCGGCCTTCGGCTCGTGCGGGAGCAGCGCGACGCGCTCGATGCCGCCGAAACGGCGGAGCGCCTGGCGGATCTGCGCCCCGGAGTCGACGCCCGTGACCGCGCCGCGGACGCGGTTCGCGACGACGAGGATGCGCGTGCCCGGCCCGACCGCGTCGAGCAGCTGCGGGTAGGCCCGCAGGAATCGCTGGATGCCGAGGGGCGTGGCGTCCGCCACCGCGATCGCCGCATCGCAGTCCGCGAGCGCGGCGTGCGTCGCCGCGTTGCGCCGCGGCCCCGCCATGTCGCTGAGCAGCTCCTCGTCGCGCTCGAGGCTGAAGCCCGTGTCCACCACCGTCGCGGCGGCCTCGTGCCGGGCCCGCTCGAGCACGCCGCGCATCCGCGCCCCGCCGAGCTCGGGCCAGCGCGCGGGGTTGGCGATGCCGCTCAGCACCCGGAGCTCGCCCGTCGGGGTCTTCGCGCGCGATGCGACGCGGTCGAATTCGATCGCGTCGAGCGCCTCTGCGCCGGCGAGCCGGCAGGCCGCCGCGAGGCCCGGCGCCTCGTCCGCGATGCCGAGCAGGGGCGCGATCGCGCCCCCGTAGGGATCGGCGTCGAGGAGCGTCGTGCCGATGCCCTCGCCCACGAGCACCGTGGCCAGCGCGAGGGCGACCGTCGTGCGGCCGGGGGCGCCGTGCGGCCCCCAGACCGCGAGCACCCGGCCGCGCCCGCTCCCCTCCTCCTGCGGCACCGGATCCTGCGGCGCCTCGGCCGCTCCTGCGGCGGGGACCTCCCCGCTTCGCCGCCCGAGCGCGGCGAACGGGCGCGGCCGTCCGGGGCGTCTCCGCGCCGGCCCCGGCGCGTCGAGCGCCGGTGCTCCCGGCACGGGCGCCGCATCCTCCGGCGCCGCTCGCCGCACCCGCCCGCAACGCTCCTCCGCACGGCGCTCGCGGCGCGAGCGCAGCCGGGCGGGCCCGGGCCCGGCGGGGTCCGGCACCCCGAGCCCCTCTCCCGACTCGCCGCCGGGTGGGGACGCCTCGGGCTCCCGCCGCGTCCTCAGCGCCACAGCCTCGATGTCGACCCATTCCGACCGCGCGTCCATCCGATCGACCACGCCGAGCGACAGCGCGTTGCGGCGCTCGAGATCGTCGGCCGTGAGCGCGATGGCCCGCGACCCCGCCGCGTCGCAGGCGGCCAGACTGCGGGCGTTGAGGGTCTCGGGCCCCGCCTGCACGATCACGAGGTCCGGCCGCAGCCCGGCGACGGCCTGGACGAGCGCGTCGGCCCCCGCGACCCGGTCCACGATCTCGTGGCCCGAGACGATGACGCCCTCGAGCAGCCGCTCCTCGACGTCGAAGTCCACCGCGAGCAGGATCCGGGCCATCGCTATTCCTCCCCCGATTCCGTCTCGGCCGCGGCGTAGAGCGGCACGAGATGCATCCGGGCGCCGTTGGTGGCGGCCGCGAGCACCTCCGCCAGCGCGTGCTCGGGGATGCGGAGCTCGACCTCGGTCTCCCCGCTGTGCACGAACTGCTCCGCTTCGAGCACCCGGACCACCTGCGCCTCGTCCACGACCACCGTCGGCGGACGGTAGGCGCCGGGGCGCTCGTCGGGCGCGGCGGACCAGAGCTCGACCGCGGTCCCCGGCGCGATCCGCTCCGAGAGGGCGCCGCTCACCGTCACGACCACCTCCGAGACGCCCTGCTCCGCCGCGCCCACCGCGCTGATCGGGATCAGCTCCCCGGCGCCGATGGGCCGGGTGGCGGTGCCGCCCTCGGCGGACAGGAGCTCCGGGGTCAGGTAGAGATCGTTGGTCTCCGACACCGGCACCTCGACGATCGAGAGCTCGGTCGCGCCGAGGGCATCGCCCTGCGCGATGGGCTTCGCGGCGGCATAGACCGCCACGGTCTGATTCGCCGCCGCCACGACCCACGTGACGCCGATGACCGAGGCCACCACGAGGAGGCTGCCGATCAGCAGCCTCGGGTCGAGCCGGATGCGGCGCCGGGTTGCCGTCATAGTTGTTCTCCTCACGCGGGTCGAGCGATTCCGCCGCCAATGCTGCCCGAATCCTCAGGACTGGCCGAGAAGTTATCCACAGACTTTCGAGTACCGGGACGACGAGCGATAATGCTTATATGCATGCGATCCCTGCGCACCGCTTCGGGCGGTTCCTCACGCTGGCCGACGTGGCCGACGTGCTCAACGTCGAACTCGACGTCGCCCGCGCCCTCGTCGAGTCCAACGAGCTCGCCGCGATCCGCATCGGCGAGGCGGGCGAATGGCGGATCGAGCAGCAGGCGCTCGAGGACTACATCCAGGACCAGTACGAGCTGCAGCGCCGGACCGCGATGTTCGAGGAGCACGAGTTCGACGACATCGGCGAGATCTCGACGCGCGACCGCCCGTAACCCGCCGCGGCCCCGTCAGTCCGTCTGGACGCGGATGAGCGTGATGTCGGCCAGCGGCAGGATGCGGTAGGCGCGGATATCGCGCTGACGCCGGGGCGTGTCGACGTCGTGGACCGCGATGTCCAGGTGATCCCGGCCCACCCGGTCCACCGTGCCGAGCACGGCGCCGTGCGCCGTCGTGATCTCGCAGTGGCACCGCCTCCGGGCCAGATCCCGCAGCGGAATGCTCATCCCGAGCTTGCCGGTGATCGACCCCGGACGCTCCGGAAGCGGTTCGAGCGAACGCGCCAGCTGCCCGGCGTCGAGCACCACCGAGGCGATGCCCGCGAGCGGGACGATGCAGGCCCCGTACCGCGAGACCGGCCCGCCGCCGGGGACGCCCTCGCCGCCGGGCGCCGAGAGGCCGGCGCCCACCAGGTCGGCGCCGAACCAGTCCGCCCCGAACTCGACCGGCACGATCTCGATGCGCTCGCCGGTGCGCAGTTCGAGCCCGATGCGCTCCCCCGGCGAGAGCGCCCGGTCGAGCGCGCCGAGGCGATCGCGGATGGTGAGTCGCGTGATGCGCAGCCGCTCCTCGTCCACCGCGGCGCGACGGCGCTCCTCCTCGAGGCCGGCGTCGAACTGGCCCGCGAGGTCGTCGAAGAGGTCGTCCCAGCGCACGGCCCCATTCTGCAGGAGCCGCTCGACCGCGATCCGACTTGTCCACAGGGGCGGGACGAGGGGTAGTTATTCACAGTTGAGAAAAAATCCGCCACCGCACCTCGATTTCCCTGTTGAATATCCCGTAGTCGATTTCGGAACCAAGGCCCATCCGGAGAAGGAGTTCGCTTCGATGCCACAAGCACAACGCGCGGTCGGCGGGAAGGCCCCCGCCAGACCGCTCCGGGTGATCGCGAAGACGCATGAGCCCCCGCAGAAGGAGGAGCTCGGCAAGGGCGTGCTCACCTCCGCCCGGCCGGACCTCGAGATGCCCGACCCCGAGGTGCTCCTGCGGAATCTCGGCCGCAGCGTGTTCGAGGCGCTCGCCGGCGTGCGCGAGGTCGAGCAGATGGCCCGCTGGATCGCGCCCGAGGTCTTCACCCGCCTGCTCGCCCGGGCGCAGCACGCGGCCAGGGCCCGCCGCGTGCGCGGCCGGAGCGTGCGCCGCCCCGTCATCGAGACGCGCGCCTGCCTGTGGCAGTCGCCCCGCAGCGGCGTCGTGGAGGCGACCGTGCTGGTCGACCTCGGCCCTCGCGTACGGGCCGTGGTCATCCGCCTCGAGGAGTTCCGAGGCCGCTGGCGCGCGGAGCGCCTGCACGTGCTCTAACGCCCGGCGTCGGTTCGCACGAGCCATTCGCGCGCGCCGTCGGCGGCCCCGTCGAGGCCGTGGGCGCGCAGGAAGCCGCGCACGTCGAGGCCGCGGGCGAACGCCGCCAGCGCCTCCCGTCGCGAATCGATCGCGGGGCGCAGCGCCTCCTCCGGCTGCCACGACTCGTACGGATGCGGGGTCTCCCGAGTGCGGTGCCGCTCGTTGACCGCGCGCACCGCGAGCTCGTCCTCGTGGAGCAGTGCCTCGAGCTCGACGCCCTGGGAGAGCAGCACCATGCTCGTCGTGATCCCCGTGCGGTCGCGGCCCGCGGAGCAGCACACGAGCGTGCCGGGACCGCCCAGGAAGACCTCGCGGAGCGCGTGCGCCACCCGGCCAGGGAACATCGCCAGGAAGTCCCGATAGCCCGATGTGTGGTTCATGTACGGTACGAATCTGGCGCGGAACTCCGGAAGCCGTGGATCCTCGACCGGCACGAAGCGGTAGTCGATACCCGCGCGCTCCGCGCCCGCCGGGGCGCCGCCGGGCTCCTCTGGATCGCGCAGGTCGAAGATGCGCCGCACGCCGTCGTCCGACGCCTGCCGGAAGCCCTCGGGGGTCCAGGCCTCCGGCTGCCCCGAGCGGAACAGCGCGCCGGCCCGGATCCGCCCGCCGGCGACCGGTACTCCCCCGAGATCGCGCGCGTTGAACGCGCCCTCCCAGCAGCGCTCCCGCGGGTCCCGCCCCGTATGCTCCACCTCGGATTTCCTTTCCCGCCCGAAGACCTCGTGCGCTCGGCACCGGCGCGGTCTCCCGCACGCGGAGACGGGCCGCCCGGGAGGGGCCTGGGCCCGCTCCCGGACGGCCCGTGCCGACCGCGCCGTCAGTCCTTCTGGCCCGAGCCGGATTCCTTCGGCTTGGGCTTGGTCTGCTGGCCGAACGTGCCGACCTGCGTCTTCTTGGCGGCGTTGGCCCGGGACTGCTCGCGCGCGAGGTCCGCGGCCGACCGGCCGCCCGCCGCGCCGGTCTTGGCCGGATTGCCCGACTTCGACTTCTTCGAGGCGGAGTGCTTCTTGGCGCCGCCCTTGGGCGCCGGACGCGAAGCCGGCTTCGCCGAGGCGGCCGTCGACGCGGCGGCCGGAGCCTCGCCGCGCGCCTCGGCGAACGCGGACGCGGTACCCTGGCTCATCTCGCGGCGGATCGCGGCGCGGGTTGCCCCCGCGTTGACGCGCCCCTGATCGTCCGTGACCTGCACGTTGCCCTGGTCGTCGGCGGCGGAGTAGTTGAGCTTCTGGTTCGCGGACTGCTCGAGCCCCTTGGCCTGGACGCGGATCTGGCGCTTCGTGCCGCCCTCGCCGTCCTCGACCTCGGAGACCTGCACGTCGAGGTTCATGAGGAAGCCGACCGCCTCCTCGCGGATGCCGCCGAGCATCTGCTGGTACATCTCGTAGCCCTCGCGCTGGTACTCGACGAGCGGGTTGCGCTGCGCCATGGCCCGGAGCCCGATGCCGTCCTTGAGGCTGTCCATCTCGTAGAGGTGATCGCGCCACTTGCGGTCGATGACCTGCAGCACGACGCGGCGCTCGAGCTCCCGAGTCGCCTCCTCCCCGAGCGTCTCCTCGCGCTTCTCGTACGCGAGATGCGCATCCGCGCGCACCTCCTCGACGACGTCCTGCGACGAGACGTGCGAGGCGCCGTGCTCCTCGATGATCTCCTCGATCGTGACCGTCATCGGGAAGAGCTGCTTGAGGTCGGTCTCGAGCGACTCGACGTCCCAGTCGTCGGGGTCGCCCGCGGCGGTGTGCTGCGTCACGATGTCCTCGACGGCGCCGTCGATGAAGGTCTGGACGCGCTCGGCGAGGTCGTCGCCCTCGAGAATCGCGCGGCGGTCCTTGTAGATCGCCTCGCGCTGCTCGTTGAGCACGTCGTCGTACTTCTTGACGTTCTTGCGGATCTCGGCGTTGCGGGACTCGACCTGCGTCTGCGCCTTGCGGATGGCGCCCGACACGATGCGCGACTCGAGCGCGAGATCGTCCGGGGTGTTGTCGTTGTCCATGATCGCCCGCGCCGCGGACGTGTTGAACAGCCGCATGAGGTCGTCGGTCATGGAGAGGTAGAAGCGGCTCTCGCCCGGGTCGCCCTGACGGCCCGAACGGCCTCGGAGCTGGTTGTCGATGCGGCGCGACTCGTGCCGCTCCGTGCCGAGCACGTACAGGCCGCCCAGCTCGGCGACCTCTTCGGCCTCCTCTTTCACGGCGGCCTTGACCTGTTCGAGCACCTCGGGCCACTTGGCCTCGTACTCCTCCGCGTTCTCCTCGGGGTCGAGCCCGAGCGCGGTCATCTCGGCCACGGCGATGAACTCGGCGTTGCCGCCGAGCATGATGTCGGTGCCGCGGCCGGCCATATTCGTCGCGACGGTGACGGCGCCCTTGCGACCGGCCTGCGCGATGATCGCGGCCTCGCGCGCATGGTTCTTCGCGTTGAGCACCTCGTGCTTGACGCCCCGGCGCGCGAGCAGTTTCGAGAGGTACTCGCTCTTCTCGACCGACGTGGTGCCGACGAGCACCGGCTGCCCGACGTCGAAGCGGTCGACGATGTCCTCGACCACCTGGTCGAACTTGACCTTCTCGTTCTTGTAGACGAGGTCCGGCTGATCGAGTCGCTGCATCGACCGGTTGGTGGGGATGGGGATCACGCCGAGCTCGTAGGTCGACTGGAACTCGGCCGCCTCGGTCTCGGCGGTGCCGGTCATGCCCGAGAGCTTGTCGTACATGAGGAAGTAGTTCTGGAGCGTGACCGTGGCGAGCGTCTGGTTCTCGGCCTTGATCTTCACCCCTTCCTTCGCCTCGATGGCCTGGTGCAGGCCCTCGTTGTAGCGGCGGCCGGCGAGGATGCGCCCGGTGTGCTCGTCGACGATCATCACCTCGCCGTTCTGCACGACGTACTGCTTGTCGCGCGCGAACAGCGCCTTGGCCTTGATCGCGTTGTTCAGGAAGGAGATGAGCGGCGTGTTCGCCTGCTCGTAGAGGTTGTCGATGCCCAGCGCGTCCTCGACGCGGTCGATGCCGGGCTCGAGGATGCCGATGGTGCGCTTCTTCTCGTCGACCTCGTAGTCGCGCCCCTCCTTGAGCCGCTTCGCGAGCTTCGAGAACTCGACGTACCAGCGGTTCACGTCGCCCGAGGCCGGGCCCGAGATGATGAGCGGGGTGCGCGCCTCGTCGATGAGGATCGAGTCGACCTCGTCGACGATCGCGTAGTAGTGCTCCCGCTGCACGCACGCCTCCACGGAGGGGGCCATGTTGTCGCGGAGGTAGTCGAAGCCGAATTCGTTGTTCGTGCCGTAGGTGATGTCGGCCGCGTACTGCTCGCGGCGCTGCGGCGGCGTGAGGCCCGAGACGATGCAGCCCGTCGACATGCCGAGGGCGCGGAACACGCGCCCCATGAGGTCGGACTGGTAGGAGGCCAGGAAGTCGTTGACCGTGACGACGTGGACGCCCTTGCCGGGGATGGCGTTGAGATAGGCGGCGAGCGTCGCCACCAGCGTCTTGCCCTCACCGGTCTTCATCTCCGCGATGTTGCCGTCGTGCAGCGCGGCGCCGCCCATGAGCTGCACGTCGTAATGCCGCTGGCCGAGCGTGCGGCTCGCGGCCTCGCGAACCGCCGCGAAGGCCTCGGGCAGCAGGCCGTCGAGGATCTCCTTGTCGCCCCGGCCCTTCGCCGACTCCTCTTCGTAGCGCTCGCGGAACTCCTCCGTCATCGCGCGAAGGTCGTCGTCGCCGAGCTCCTCGAATCCCTCTTCAAGCTTGTTGACCTGAGCCGCGACCCGCTCCAGGCGGCGGACCTGCCGGCCCTCGCCGAAGCGAAGCATCTTCTCGAGGATTGAAGCCAAATCTGTCTCCTGACAACTCACAACTGCCGGCGATTCCCGGCGCACTCGGCCTATCGTACTTCGCAACGCTTGACGGCAGGCAGTACGGACCCTGGACGACCCGCGCTTCCCTTCACGCCCGCCGCGAACATCCCGCCCGGTCGAGCCCGAGTCCCTCCGCCTGCAGGCGGAGTACGTGCTCGAGGTACGCCGCACCCGACTCCATGCTGTTGCGGTAGTGCCCGTTCAGCTCGAAGGAGACCGTGCCGATCAGCTCGGTCCAGGCCCGCACGACCCCGACGATGAGCCGCGCGGGCACCCGCTCCGCGTCAACGGGGAACGTCCTGCCCGACAGCCATTCGCGCACCCTCGCGAGGTCGGCGCGGAGCGCCTCGGGGAGCTCCCGCTCCTCGGCCCTCGCAGTTTCCGCCGATTCGGACTCGGCCGAGTCGGCCCCGAGCCCCGCTCCCGCCACGAGGATGCCGACCAGCGCCTCGAGCAGCCGCGTCGCCGATACGACGGTCCGCTCCGGTGCGTCGTAGCCGAGCACGGGGGTTCCGTAGATGAGGGAGAACTCGTACGGGTGCCCGATCGCCCATTCCCTGACGGCGAGCCCCGAGCGAACCCATGCGTCCACCGGGCCACGGACGCCGTCGGCGCCGCGCTCGGCCGCGGCGCCGACGGCGTCGTAGGCCTCCACGATGAGCTCCGTGAGGAGCGCGTCGCGACCCGCGAAGTACCGGTAGAGGGCGCCGACGGTGACGCCCACCCGACGCGCCACCGAGCGCATCGAGAGCGCGCCGGGACCGACCTCGGCGAGCTCGGCTCGAGCCGCGCGCAGGATCTCGTCTCGCATCGGAGGAGTGTGGGCGCCCATCCGTCCACCTTCGCACACCGCGGGGCGATCTCGTCGACGCGTCGCCGCTTGACACGGTGAACACTGTTCACGCATACTCGACCCCGTGTCGTGAACACTGTTCACGGCGCTGGCCCGAAGCACCGATCCACTCGAAGAAAGCGTCGCACCCATGACCCGCACCATCGTCATCGGCGCCGGCCCCATCGGCCGCGCGAGCGCCGAGTCCCTGCTCTCCCGCGGGCACGAGGTCGCCGTCGTCACCCGCTCGGGCACTCGCCCGCCGGGGACCGACGCCTTCGTCGCCGACATCACCCTGCCCGGCACGGCATCGCGCCTGCCCGACGCCGGGGCGATCCTCCTGTGCGCGAACTTCCCCTACGGCACCTGGCACCGCGATTGGCCGCCGGCGATCGCAACCGCGATCGCGGCCGCCGAGCGCACCGGAGCGGTACTCGTCATCGCCGGGAACCTCTACGCCTACGGTCCGTCCGCCGCGCCGTTCACGGAACGGGATCCCCTCGCCGCCGAGTACCGCAACGGCAAAGTCCGGGCGGAGGTGTGGCGGCGGGCCCTCGCGGCGCACGAGGCGGGCAGGATCCGGGCGGTGGAGGTGCGCGGCAGCGACTACATCGGCGCGGACACCGGCCCTGGCGCGCACGGAGGCGACCGCCTGCTCCGGCCGGTCCTCGCCGGCAGGCCGGCCTCGATACTCGGCGATCCCGACCAGCCCCACGCCTGGACATCGATCGACGACTTCGGGAGGATGCTCGCGCTGGCCGCCGAGGACGAGCGCATGCAGGGCCGCCCCTGGCACGTTCCCAACGCGCCCGCCTGCTCCATGCGCGAGCTCGCGCGGATCGCGCTGCGCGCTGCCGGGCTCGCGCGCGAACCGGGGTTCCGACGGCTGCCGCGGCCCCTGCTCCGGCTGCTCGCCACCTTCAGCCCCGCCATGGCGGGGCTTCGCGATGCCGCCTACCAGTTCGACGCGCCCTTCCTGGTCGACGATTCCGATGCGCGGACGATCCTCGGACTCGACCACACGCCCCTCGCGACGACGATCGCCGCCGCCGTGCGCGCCCTGCGGCGGTGATCGGCCGTCCGACGCGCGAAGCGCCCCCGCCCGGTATTCCGAGCGGGGGCGCTGGTTCAGCGTCGGCCGGTGCACCGGCCGCGGGCCGTCATCAGGAGGCGGCGCCGACCTGCTGCCCCTCCTCGCCGAGCGCGATCACGCCGTAATCCCATCCGCGGCGCCGGTAGACGACCGAGGGCCGCTTCGTCTCCGACTCGATGAAGAGGAAGAAGTCGTGGCCGAGGAGCTCCATGTGGTCCACGGCCTCGCTCGACGTCATCTGCTTCGGCGCGAACACCTTCTCGCGGATCACGATCGGGTTGTAGTCCTCGTACCCGTCGCCCTCGCCGGCGCCGTCGCCCGAGGCCGGGGTGGCCTTGCCCGAGACGACGTCGATGATGCCCGTGTCGGCGGGCACGATGTCGAGGTCGGCGAACTCGCCGGCGGCCGCCTCGGCCAGGCTCTTGCCGCGGTGGGTCTTCTTCTTGTCCTTGACGCGGCGGAGGCGTTCGACGAGCTTGTCGAGCGCGATGTCGAACGCCGCGTACTTGTCACCCGCTTCGGCCTCGGCGCGGATCGTCGGGAAGGGACCGAAGATCGTGATCTCGACCTTGCCGCGGTCGAGGTTGTTGCCGGCGCGATCGGTGCGGCGCTTCAGCTTGACTTCGACGGACTGCGCTCGATCAGAAAGCTGCTGCACCTTCGCTGTGACTTTCTCATCCGCGTATTCGCGGAATCGGTCCGGGATTTCAGTGTTGCGACCGCTGATGGTGACGTCCATCTCACCCTCCTATATGGAAACTCGAGTGCGGGAAGCCTCCCACATCCGAGTTGGATTGTGTCTGTCCGTTCATCATATGAGCCCGTTTCCGAGTTCACTTTGAGAATTCGCAGGCTCGTAATCCTCGCGACTAATCGCTGTGGTAGAGGCGATCCACGCGCGCGACCGCGGCGGATCCGAGCACCACCGCGCCCGCCGATCGCAGCGCCCTCGCGGCCTCGCACACGGTCGCCCCGGTGGTCACGAGATCGTCGACGATGACGCAGCGGCGGCCCCGCACGGCCGGGCTCGCCGCGAGCGAGCCGAGCAGGTTCTCGTACCGCTCCTCGCGGTCCAGCGCCGACTGGTCGCGCACCCGGCGCACGTGCCGGAGCGCCGCGACGGGCCGGGCCCGCGGCAGCGCCCGCTCGACGATCAGCGCGACGTGGTCGTAGCCCCGCTTCGTCCGCGCCGCGCGCCTCGAGGGGATCGGCACGAGGAGGATCGGCGCGCCCGCCGGCCGGCGGGCGAGGTCGGGCCGCGTCGACCGGACCTCCTCGAGCAGCCGCCGCACCGAGACCCGCAGGAGCGCGCCCAGCTCCCGCGCGAGATCGGCCCGACCGCGCTCCTTGAAGGCGTCGAGGATGCGCCGCACGACCGAGTCGTAGGGCAGCGCGGTCGCGACGATGGTCTCGTCCCAGATGGTCGGGCCCAGGACTCGGTCCGCATACGGGAAGAGCGCCGCCCGGAGCGCCTCGCGGCACTCCTCGCACAGCCGCTGATCCGGCGCGTCGCAGCCCCCGCAGCGCACGGGGAACAGCGTGGCGAGGGCCTGTCGGATGGCGGGCATGGCGCGGTCCATGCCGCGAGTGTGGCAGAGGCGCCGGAGCCCGGCGGGGCGCTCTCCACAGGCCGCCGCTACACCTGCGCGTAGAGGAACGTGATCGTGGTGCTCGCCGCCTGCCAGCGGGAGGTCCGGGGCGCGTAGAGCGTGCCCTGCCGATCGACCACGCGCATGCCCTGGAGCGTATTCGAGCCGGCGACCTGCATCGCGTTCGGGATCGACCCGAACATCGTGAACTCGCCGCCGAGGCGGTAGAGCTGCACCTCGGTCGTGCCCTCGCCGCCGTCCACGAGCATGGCGACCGAGCCGCCGTCCACCCACGCGACGTCGCTGGCCTGATCCCCCGAGACGCCCAGCACCAGCGGGTCGCCGAGGGTGATCGGCATGCCGGTCTCATCGCGGATGATCGGCGAGACCGCCAGCTCCACCCCCTCGTCCGTGTCGTAGAGGAACGCGATCTTCGTGCCGTCCCGCGAGACCTGGTGCGAGATGAAGTCGTCCGACACCTCGTCCGGCAGCCGGATCTCGAGCGTCTGGTACTCGCCGATGCGCGTGATGTAGAGACCGGTCTGCGTGGTCGACTGCGTCCACACCCAGTCCCAGTTGTCGAGCGCCGGCTCGACCTGACCGCCGCGCGCGTCGATGAAGGTGGCCGACTCGTCCTCGAAGCTCATGCCGTAGGTGCCCTCGGAGGTGAGCAGCGCGATCGTGCCGCGCGAGGCCGACACCGCGCCGCGGATGGGGTTGAGCCGCTCGACCTCCGCGACGGCGTTCTCCGAGCCGACGGGCGGCTCGAGCGTGCCGCCGCTCAGGTACCCGAGCGTGCCGTCCTGCTGCACGAGCGGCGAGGGGTTCACGTCCGCGGTGCGGATGACCTCGTCGGAGGCGGGGAGCGCCACGTCGAGCTTGGCGCCGTTCACCTGCATCTCGACCGAGGCGACCCCGTCGAGCTGCGTCAGCGACTCCTCCAGCTGCAGGCGCATGAGCGAGAGCGCGCCGGGCGAGGCGTTCGAGATCGAGTCGGAGAAGTTCACCACGGCGGTCTGCCCGTTGATGCGCACCGCATCGACGAGCTCGACATTGGCGGGGAAGGCGGAGGTAACGGATTCGCCCGGCAGCATCCACTCCGCCGGGCCGGCGATGAGCTCCTCGACCATCCGGGTCGCGGCGCGGCTGTCGTCGAGGAACCAGCGCAGGTCCGAGGCCGTGAACTGCTGCGCGCCGTCGAAGAACGTGAGCGGCCGCGCGCCGTAGAGATCGGTGAAGGCCTGGCGGATGAGCACGATGCCGTCGGGTGCCTCGGCGATGCGCCACTCCCCGCCGACCATCTCGAGGCGGAACTCGAGGGTCTTCGTGGAGGAGGTCGGCGACTCCTGGTAGAAGCCGTGCTCGTCGAGGGTGCCGTTGATCGGCACCGAGACGACGACCTCGGTGTCCGACTCGGCCCGGCTGGAGACCTGCCCGTCGCTCATCAGGAGGACGCCTGCCTCGGGCCGCCAGCTCTCGGCGGCCTCGTCGGTGAGGAACTCGCGGGCGGTCGCGAAGTCGTTCTGCGCGCCCGTGCCGGCGTCGATGAAGCCCAGCACGATCTCCTCCTGCGTCGCGCCGGAGAAGGGGCCGTCGGGGTAGTAGCGGACGCTCTGCGCCTCACCCGCCTCCTGCGGCTCGCCCTGCTCCACCGAGCCCGAGAGCGGGATCTGGGCGCAGGCGGCCAGTACCGTCACGAGCGCCGCGGCGAGCACGGAGGCGCACGCGCGCCGGAATCGGGTCATCGCTCGTCTCCCTTCTCATCGCGGTCCTCGCCGGCGTCGCCGGGGCGGTCGTCCTCGGGTACCCGGCCTTCGTCCTCGGGTGCCCGGCCGTCGTCCTCCGGCGCGCGGCGCGCCTCGTCCTCGGGCGGTCTCGGAACCCGCGAGGCGGCTCCCGGTCCGGCCGCGAGGAGCTCCTCGTCGCTGAACCGCTGGATCTCGTCGGTCGAGAACCAGGGCAGGTCCAGCGGCTGGGTCTCGAGGCTGGGCTCGGCCGCGGCGGCCGAGCGCCGGTCGCCGCGGTCGACGATATACGTGTCCGCTCCGGCGTCCTCGGGAATGAGCGGCAGGGGCGACGAGACGATCGGCGAATCCACCTCGCGCGGGATCGTGAGTCGGAAGTTCGTGCCGAGCGAGGGCGCCGACCAGACCTCGAGACGACCGTTGTGCAGCTGCGCGTCCTCCTGCGAGATGGCGAGGCCGAGGCCCGAGCCGCCCATCGTCCGCTTCCGCGAGGGGTCGGCGCGCCAGAATCGGTCGAAGACCTGGGTCTGCTGATCCTCGGTCATGCCGATGCCGTAGTCCCGCACCGCGATGGCCACCGCGGTGGCGTTCGCATCCACCGTGACCACGACCGGCTTGCCCTCGCTGTGCTCGATCGCGTTCGCGACGAGGTTGCGGACGATGCGCGTGATGCGCCGCTCGTCGAACTCCGCGTCGATGTGCTCCGCGGCCGCGCGCACCACGAGCGCGACGCCCTGATCGGTGGCGGCCTGGGTCATGCTCCCCACCACGTCCTCGACGAGGTGCACCGCCTCATCGGGCTTGCGCAGCAGCTGCACCGCGCCCGCGTCGTAGCGCGAGATCTCGAGCAGGTCCGCGAGGAGCAGCTCGAAGCGCTCGATCTGGTCGTGCAGCAGCTCGGTGGAGCGCGAGACCGTGGGGTCGAGCTCGTCCTTGCGGGCGTACACGATGCCCGCCGCGAGCCGGATGGTGGTGAGCGGCGTGCGCAGCTCGTGCGACACGTCCGAGACGAACCGCTGCTGCACCTTCGAGAGGTTCTCGAGCTGCTCGATCTGCCGCTGCAGGTTGTCGGCCATGTCGTTGAATGAGCGCGCCAGCGTGCCGATGTCGTCCTCGCCGCGCTCGGGGATGCGCTCCTCGAGCCGGCCGGCGGCGAGCTTCCGCGAGGTGGTCGCCGCGATGCGGATCGGGCGGATGACCGCGCGCATGATCCCGCCCACGATCGTGCCGACCATGAGCACGAGGATGACCATGGAGATCGCGAGCGTGCGCTGCACGAAGTCCAGGGTGTCCTGCGAAGGCTGCATCGAGTAGACGAAGTACAGCTCGTAGAGGCCCACGGTGGGGACGTTGACGGTCGACCCGACCACGAGGCCGGGGACCGAGTGCCCGGCCTCGTCCCGCAGCGTGACGGACTGCGAGAACTGCGTGCCGGGCTCGTCCCGAACGCTCGTGCGCATCTCCTGGCTGACGAGGTCGCGCGGAACCTCCTGCGAGGCGACGTCCTGCATCGGCGCGCGCTCGTTCGTCTCCGAGGCGAGGTAGAACGCCCAGCCCTCCGAGTTGGGCGCCTGCGCCACCGCGGCGTCGAGCGCCTGCTGGCGCAGCGCCGTGAGCGCGAGCTCCTCGGTCTCGGTGCCCTGATCGAAGTTGAGCTGCGCGGCGGCCACGGCGTGCGCCGCCTCCTGCATGACCTGGTTCGTGCGGCTCGTGTTGAGGTCGCGCGCGATGCTGTTGCCCATCACGAGCGCGACGACGACCACCGTGGTGGTGGTGAGCACCACGGCGATGAGCGTGGTGCGGAACGGGAGCGAGGTGCGCCAGAGGAAGCGGACGTTGCCTGCGAAGCCCCTCGGCCGCCACCAGCGGTGCGGCGGGTCGACCGAGCGGTCGAGGTCGTCGACGTGCTTGCCGAGCCCCGTAGACAGGGTGATGGATTCGACCTCGCCGCCCTGCTCCGCGCGGGCGCCGCGGAGCCGTCGCAGCCAGGAGGGGGCCATGCGCTACGCGGGCGTGTGCCCGGCGCGGTAGCCCACGCCGCGCACGGTCGTGACGATCTTCGGCTGGTCCGGGCCGGCCTCGACCTTCGAGCGCAGCCGCTGCACGTGCACGTTCACCAGCCGGGTGTCGGCCTTGTACTGGTAGCCCCACACCTTCTCGAGCAGCTCCTCCCGACTGAACACCTTGTTCGGCTCGGAGGCGAGGGTGAGCAGCAGGTCGAACTCGAGGGGGGTGAGGCCGATCGGCTCGTCGTCGCGCAGCACCTCGTGCGCCGACACGTTGATCGTGAGATCGCCGATGCGGATGGACTCCGAGTTCTCGCGCGGGGTCGAGCGCAGGCGGGTCTTGATGCGCGCGATGAGCTCCTGCGGGTTGAAGGGCTTGACGATGTAGTCGTCCGCGCCGGCCTCGAGCCCGCGCACCACGTCGGTGGTGTCGGACTTCGCGGTCAGCATGATGATCGGCACGCCCGAGGCCTCGCGCACGCGGGTGCAGATCTCGATGCCGTCCATCCCGGGGAGCATGACGTCCAGCAGCAGGAGGTCCGGGTCGACCTCGTGGAACCGGTCGACCGCCTTGCCGCCGTCGGCGCAGAACTCCGGCACGTACCCCTCCGCGCCCAGGACGATGCCGATCATCTCGGCGAGCGCGGTGTCATCATCGACTACCAGGATCTTCTCGGCCAAGTCCGCACCTCCGCATTCGTGATCGTGCCGCGCCGTACCCGGGCACACCTGCATCAAGCGTACCCTGTCGCGGGCCCGCGACAGGCGCACGACGGCGCCGTGCCGCGCTCCCCCGAGGCCCCTTGTCGGAGGCGTGTGGGACGATACCGCCGTGACGAATCAGCAGCCTCCATACCCCGACCCGAACGCAGGCGCTCAGCAGCCGCCGTTCCAAGGCGGCGCTGCGTCCTGGAACTACGATCAGCCGGGTGCGCAGCAGCCGTCCTTCGGCAACGGCTGGGCTCCGGCACCCAAGGCCGGGCTCATCCCGCTCCGCCCGCTCTCGTTCGGCGAGATCTTCGGCTCGACCTTCCGGCTGCTGCGCGCCAACGCGGGCGTCTCGATCGGCGCCTCGCTCATCGTGCAGGGCGTCGTCTCGCTCGTCGCGGCGGCCATCCCCACCGCGGTGTTCATCTGGGCGGCCAACCGCGCGACGATGTCCACCGGTTCCGAGGCCCAGACCCTCTGGAACGCCGTCCCCGGCTACATGGCGCTCTCGGTCATCCCCGCCCTGCTGCTCACGATCCTCTCGACGGCGATGCTGCAGGTGATCATCGTCCAGGTCGTCTCGACGAGCATCCTGGGGCGGCGGATCGGCTTCGGCGAGGCCATCCGCGGGGCCTGGAAGCGGTTCTGGCCGATCGTCGGCTACTTCGGCATCGTCATCGTCGCGATGGCGATCGTCATCGCCCTGTTCGCGCTCCTCATCTTCGCCATGGTCACGATGTTCGCGCGCGGCAACGACGGCGGCGGGTTCTCGATGGTCATCCTCGGGTTCTTCGGCTTCCTCGCCTTCGCCTTCTGCAGCATCTGGCTGTCGGTGAAGTTCGCGTTCACGGTCCCGTCGATCGTGCTCGAGCGGATGGGGCCGATCGCCGGCGTCAAGCGCTCGTGGACGCTCTCGCGCGGCTACTTCTGGCGGACGCTCGGCGTCATCCTCCTGCTCCAGCTCATCCTCTCGGTGGCCTCGCAGATGGTCACCGGCGTCTTCAGCTTCATCATGAGCATGCTGGGGGCCTTCGTGACGCCCTTCGGCACCGTCGCCGAGGGGCAGGAGGGCACGGTCGCCGTAATCGCCGTCGTGATGTCGATCCTGATCGTGCTGCTCGCGACCCTGGTCTCCGCCATCTCCTCGGTGCTGCTCACCGGCAACGCCGCGATCATGTACACGGACCTGCGGATGCGCAAGGAGGGGCTGAACATCCACCTGAACGCGGCCACCGAGCAGTACGCGCAGGGGCGGGAGCCCGAGGAGGACCCCTGGACCGCGGCCGATCTGGGACCGCTGCCGGAGCCGACGCCCGGCCCGTACGCGGCACCCGGATACGCGCCCGCCGGCTACCCGGGCGGCGCGCCGGGCTACGGCCCCGGATCCCCCGGGTACGGCCCCGCCGCTCCGGGATACGGCCCCGCCGCACCAGGCGCCCCCGGCTCTGCGCCCGCAGGACCCGGTGCGTACGCGCCCGGCGGCCCGACCGCCGAGGGCTACGGCGCGGCGCCCGCCGCTTCCGGCTGGAACGGACCGCCGGCCGCCGGCGGCTACGTGCCACCGACTCCGGACGCCGATGTGACGAGGGACGTGACCCCCGCCCCCGGCGCCGTTCCGCCGTCGTCCGGCTACGTCCCGCCCGCCCCGGGCGAGGACGTCACGGGCGATGCCGCCGCATCGGCCTATCCCGCGTCCGCTGCGGGCGACGACGCGTCGGCCTCGCCGACGCCGAGCGCCGCGCAGCCCGGCCCGACGGCGCCGGAGTCCTCCGACGCGGAGGGCCCCGACCGCGTCTCCGAGCAGTTCGGCGCGTCGAGCCCGCGCTCGTGGGCGGAGGGCGCGGACGCCTGGCGGCCCGACCTCGGCCCGATCGAGCCCATCTCGCCCTACGCGCCCGACCGGGGCGATGCGGACGACGCGTCCGAGCGGAAGGACGAGCCCCGCGACCGATGACGTTCCCGCCCGCGCTACTCCACGCTCCGCCGCTCGAGCCCGATGAGGATACGGGCCGCGAGTGGCTGCTCGAAGAGCTCTCGAAGCAGGAGTACCAGGCCGCCAAACCGAATCCCTTCGACGAGTTCATGAACCGGCTCTGGGACTGGCTCGCCTCGCTGTTCACGGTCGACCCCGACAGCCCGTTCGGCATCAATCCGGCGTGGATCTTCATCCTGATCGGCATCATCCTCGTCGTCATCCTGTTCGCGGTCTTCGGCCGCCCCCGCGCCATCGCAAGACGGCGGAGCGAGAGCGGCGCGGTCTTCCTCGACGGCGACGAGCGCTCGGCGCAGGAGCTCCGCGCGGCCGCCGAGCGAGCCGCCGCGAACGGCGACTGGTCGCTCGCGACGACCGAGCGCTTCCGCGCCATCAGCCGCGCGCTGTCCGACCGCACGCTCATCGCGCTGCGGCCGGGTACGACCGCCCAGGGCGTGGCCAAGGGCGCCGCGAAGCCGTTCCCCGACGAGCACCGCGCCCTCGTCGGCGCGGCGAACGCCTTCGACCGGGTGCGCTATCTCGAGCAGCGCGTCGACGAGAGCGCGTACGCGCACGTCCGCGAGCTCGACGAGCGCCTCGAGCGCACGGCGCCGGCCTCGCCGGCCGCGGCGGGGAGGGCGGCCCGATGACGATGCTCTCCGATGCCCGCAGCCCCGCCCCCGCGGATGCGCAGGGCGAGCGGCCCGCCGCGGCCGAGTCGCTCACCCCCGACGCCCGTCAGTGGTGGCGCCGCGCGCGCACCTGGGTCTGGGTATTCGTCATCCTCCTGCTCGTCGGGGCGCTCGCCATCGCGACCGGCGGCGGCATGAACGCCGCGTCGAACCGCCCCTACGACCCGGCCTCCCCCGCGCCCTCCGGCACGAAGGGGCTCGTCCAGACCCTCGACTCGCACGGCGTGGACGTGACGCACGCAGAGACCGAGGCGGACCTCGCCGACACCCTCGACGTGGGCGGCCCGACCACCCTGCTGGTCGAGGACCCCTACGGCGCGCTCGACCAGCAGGGCTGGGCCGAGCTCCGCGAGCTCGACGTGGACCGGCTCATCGTCTTCTCGAACTCCTTCGCCTCCAACGGCGCCCTCGAGGGGATCGCGGAGTCGGCCGGCTCCTACCGGCCCCGCACGGACGGGAACGGCGAGCTCGTCGACGAGAACATGCCCGAGACGCTCGAGGCCGGCGCCTGCGAGGCCCCGCTCGCGCAGAACGCACCGGCGGTCACGAACCTCGGCGGGCAGTCCTACCGGCCGCTCGACGGGGCCTCGGGCTGCTACGGAATCCACGACGGCGCCGCCATCGTGCGCGGCGAGGCAGACGGCATGGAGGTCATCGCCGTCGGCGCGATGCCCAACTTCGCCAACGAGACCATCACGCTCGACGCCAACGCCGCCATGGCGATCGATCTGCTCGGCGCCCACGAGCGGCTGGTCTGGTACACCGCCGACCCGGCCGTCGCCGAGGACCTCGGCCCCGGCCTGGGCGCCTACATCCCCCAGTGGCTCCTGCCCGCGACGCTCCTCATCGGCGTCGCGGCGCTCGCCGCGCTGCTGTGGCAGGGACGACGCTTCGGACCGCTCGTCACCGAGCGGCTCCCCGTCACGGTGCCCGCCAACGAGACCCTCGAGGGCCGCGCGCGGCTCTACGACGCCGGCGACTCGCGCCTGCGCGCGATCGACTCGATCCGCGTGGGCGCTGTCTCGAGGCTCGCCGACCTCTGCGGCCTCGGGCCGAACGCGGCCATCGCGGAGGTGATCGCCGCGACCGCGGGCCTGGCGGGGGTGCCTCCCGCGCACGCGCATCGCGTCCTCGTCGGCGCCGAGCCGGCGGACGACGGCGAGCTCGTGGAGCTCGCCAACGCGTGCGCCGAGCTCGAACGCCGAGTCCGCACGGTCACGGGCCGTGCGAAACCCGCTTCCGACCGTTCCACCAACCCACGACAAGGAGACGAGCATGTCGAATGAGATCCGGGCCCGCCTCGGCCAGGTGCGCGCAGAGGTCGCCAAGTCGGTGGTCGGGCAGGACGAGGCCGTCGAAGGCCTCGTCATCGCCCTGCTCTCGGGCGGCCACGTGCTGCTCGAAGGCGTCCCCGGCACCGCGAAGACCCTGCTCGTACGAACGCTGAGCCAGGTGCTGGCGCTCGATACGAAGCGGGTGCAGTTCACCCCGGACATGATGCCGGGCGACGTCACCGGCTCGCTCGTCTACAACAACAAGATCGGCGAGTTCGAGTTCCGCGAGGGGCCCGTGTTCACGAACCTGCTGCTCGCCGACGAGATCAACCGCACGCCGCCGAAGACGCAGTCCTCGCTGCTCGAGGCGATGGAGGAGCGGCAGGTCTCGGCCGACGGCGTGACGCGGGCGCTGCCGGACCCCTTCATGGTCGCCGCCACGATGAACCCCATCGAGTACGAGGGCACCTACACGCTGCCCGAGGCGCAGCTCGACCGGTTCCTGCTCAAGATCGTCCTCGACCTGCCTCCCCGGGATGCCGAGATCGAGGTGCTGCGCAGGCACGCGGGCGGATTCAACCCGCGCGACCTGCAGTCGGCGGGGGTGCAGCGCGTGCTCGGCGAGGCCGAGCTCAAGGAGGCGCAGAAGGAGGCGCGGGCCACGCGGGTGAGCAACGACATCCTCGCGTACCTCATCGACCTCGCCCGAGCCACCCGGCAGTCGCCTTCGGTGCGGATGGGCGTCTCGCCCCGCGGTGCCACCGCGCTGCTCAACGCGGCCAAGGCGAGCGCCTACCTCTACGGCTACGACGCGGTCACGCCCGACCACGTGCAGCGCATGGTGCTGCCCACCTGGCGGCACCGCCTCGCGCTCGAGCCCGAGGCGGAGATCGAGGGCGTCTCGAGCGACTCGATCCTGCGCTCCATCATGCAGCAGGTGCAGGTGCCCATCTAGCAATGGCCATCAGCGGAATCTACGTCGGATTGCTGCTGGTGGGGCTGCTGCCGATCGTCCTGTTCGGCACCGACCCCGCCGGCGCCTTCACGATGCTCGGCGTCGTCCTCGGCCTGTGGGCGCTGCTCGGCGCGCTCGACTGGTTCCTCGCCGCCGCGCCCCGCCGCACCGCGATCGAGCGCGATCTGCCGGAGCGGGCACGGCTCGGCGAGACCATCACCTCCACGGTGCTGCTCACGAACCTCGGCGGCCGCGGCATGAACGCGGTCGTGCGCGACGCGTGGGAGCCCTCCGCCGGCGCGCCCCGCCTGCGGCAGAAGGTGTCGATCCCCGCCGGGGAGCGCCGGGCCGTCAGCACGCCGCTCAAGCCCTGGCGCCGCGGCGATCGCCGCAGCGAGTTCGTCGTCATCCGCTCCTGGGGGCCGCTGCGGCTCGCGGCCCGGCAGGCCACCCTCAAGGCGCCCGGCCGGGTGCGGGTGCTGCCGCCGTTCAACTCCCGGCGCCATCTGCCCTCGCGCATCGCCAGGCTCCGCGAGCTCGACGGCCAGACGACCCTGCAGGTGCGCGGCCAGGGCACCGAGTTCGACTCGCTGCGCGACTACGTCCGCGGCGACGACGTGCGGTCGATCGACTGGCGGGCCACCGCCCGCAGGCAGGAGCTCGTGGTGCGCACCTGGCGCCCGGAGCGGGACCGCCGCGTCATCATCGTGATCGACACCGGCCGCACCGCCGCCGCCCGCATCGAGGACGAGACCCGCATCGACACGGCCATCGAGTCGGCGCTGCTGCTCTCGGCCCTCGCCACCCGGGCGGGCGACCGCGTGGATCTCATCGCCTACGATCAGCGCGTCCGCGCCCGTGTGCAGGGGTTCACCGGGTCCACGCTGCTGTCGCGCATCACGGATGCGATGGCCGATGTCGAGCCCGAGCTCCTCGAGATGGACTGGCAGTCGCTCCCCCGACTTGTGCGGGAGGTGACCACGCAGCGCTCGCTCGTGGTGCTGCTCACGACCGCCGACAACGTCGGGGCCGCGCGGGAGCTGCTGCAGACGCTGCCCTCGGTGACGCACGACCACCTCGTGATGGTGGCCTCGGTGACCGATCCGGACACCGCGAGGCTCACGGAGCAGCTGGGCGACCGCGACGAGGTGCTCCGGGCGGCAGCCGCCGAGCGCGCCCTCCTGGATGCGCAGCAGGTGCGCCGGGCGATGACCCGGCTCGGCGCCGACACCGTGACCGCCACGCCCTACGACCTCCCGCCGCGCGTGGCCGACCGCTACCTCGAGCTGAAGAAGGCCGGGCGGCTCTGATCCGGGCGCGCCCGCACCGGATGGGCCCGCGCCGGCGCCATCCACCCCAACCCGGGACAGCGCACTCACCCGCCGCCTCCCAGTTCCGGGCACATAGCCCCGCCACGCCGCATATGCGCACGGCCAGGCCATCCACCCCAACCCGGGACAGCGCACTCACCCGCCGCCCCGGGTTCGGGGCACATAGCGCCACCACGCCGCATACACGCCCGGCCAGGCCATCCACCCCAACCCGGGCCGACGCCCTCGCCCGAAGCACGCCGCCTCGCAGCATCCCGACACCTGCTTGGGACGCATAGCCGAGCCGACGCGCATACGTCCGCGCCGGCGCCATCCGCCCCGATGCCTGCGCAGTGGGACGTCACGATGCCTGCGGGGCGAGCTGACCGCCGATACCTACGAGGTGAACCGACCACCGAGGCCCACCGAGTGAGCCGACCGCCGAGGCCTGCGCAGGGGCAGCGTCCTCCGGAGGCCCGGCCGCACAGCCCCGGCGTCAGTCGGCGTGCACGCGGGTGTAGCCGGCCTCCGATTCGCGCAGGTCGCCGTCGTGGCCGGCGCGGTGCGCCCTGCGCCCGAGCACGAGCGCGTAGGTCAGATAGCTCGCGAGCGCGAGCGCCCCGATCCCGATCTTCACTGCCCAGGGCCAGTCCTGTCGGGTCACGAATCCTTCCACGAGTCCGGAGATGAAGAGGAAGATCGTGGTGCCGACCGCGACGATCACGAGCGTGCGCCCGGCCCGGCCGAGCGCCTCCATCCTCGTGCGCGGCCCCGGCACGATCAGCGACCAGAACACGGCGAAGCCGGTACCGGCCGCGACGAACACCATCGTCATCTCGAGCAGACCGTGCGGCGCGATCCAGAGGAAGAACGCGTCGAGGTGGCCGAAGGAGGCGAGCACCGCCGCCGACATGCCCAGCCCCACCGCGTTCTGGATGATCACGACGAGCGGCCAGAGCCCGGTGATGCCGAAGGCGATGCACTGCACCGCGATGAAGGCGTTGTTGGTGAAGACCCTGGCCGCGAACTCGGTCTCCGAGAACTCCGAGTAGTAGTTGATGAAGTCCTCTTCGGCGTACTGCTGCAGATTGGCCTGCGTGCCGTAGAACTGCAGGATCGCCGGATTCGACATGTGCCACAGGTACGAGAAGACGCCGATGCCGATCGTGAGCAGGGCGGCGATGAGCGTCCACCAGCGCACCCGGTAGAGCGCGGCGGGCAGCTGCTCGACGAAGAACTCCCGGAGCGAGAGCAGCGGATTGCGGCGCAGCCGGGTGAAGCGCATGCGCGCCTGCGAGAGGACGACCGACAGCATCGTGGTCTCGGAGGTCTCGCCGTAGGTGGTGCGCAGCGCCGAGAGATCGGTCGCGCCCTCCTGGTACCCGGCGATGAGCTCGTCGGACTGCGCACCGCTGAGCCGACGCGACCGCGACAGCTCGCGCACCCGCTGCCATTCGCCGTGGTGCGCTCTCGTGTACGCGTCGATATCCATGTGGTGCAATGATGGCATGAGCACCTCAACGACGGCGAGCAGCATCTCCTTCGACGAAGACGACATCGTCATCGGCGAGGGCGTCGCCCTGGGAGTCCCCTCGGCGGGCTTCCTCTCCCGTGCCGGCGGGGCGGCGATCGACCTGGCGGTCACGCTGCTGCTCTACATCCTGTCGCTGTTCGCGCTCGGCTGGCTGCTCACGAACTGGATGTACTTCACCGGCTCCACCATCTCCGAGGCGTGGCTGCCCGTGCTGCAGGTGTCCTGGACCGTGCTCTGGTTCATCTTCGTCCCCGTCACGGTCGAGACGCTCAGCCACGGCCGGTCGCTCGGCAAGCTGATCTTCGGCGTCCGCGTGGTGCGCGACGACGGCGGGGCCATCGGCTTCCGCCACGCCTTCGTGCGCGCCCTGCTCGGGCTCTTCGAGGTCTTCATCACCTTCGGCTCCGTCGCGATCCTCGTGGGGCTCCTCAACCCGCGGGCGAAGCGCTTCGGCGACATGCTCGCGGGCACCTACGCGCAGCTCGAGCGGGTGCGGCGGCCGGTGCCGCTCGACCTGCGACTGCCGCCCGTGCTGCAGGGATGGGCGGCGGTCGCGGACGTCTCGAAGCTCCCCGACCCGGTCGCGCGCCGGATGCACGACTTCTTCCTGCAGGCCGAGCGCCTGGACCCCCGGGCTCGGCAGCAGCTCGCGGGGGTGCTCGCCCGGCAGGCCCGCCCGCACGTGCATCCCATCCCGGACGTGGATGCGGAGACCTTCGTGCTCGGGGTCGCCGTGCTCCGCCGCGAGCGCGAGTACCAGGGCATCGAGCGCCGCAGGACCCGCGTCGAGCGCATCGCGCAGTCGACGCAGGCCCTCCCCCACGGGTTCCCCTACCGCGGCTGAGTGCGATGACGGACGGCACGCAGGACGGGGCCGCGGGGCGTCCGCTCGACGACGGCGCGACTACTGCGCGGCCGCATACTGGTTGGCGGCCTCGGCGACGCGGTTGTTGTACTCCACGGAGGAGTTGTAGGCCTCCACTGCGACGATCCAGTTCTCGGGCTGGGTGAGGTCGCCGCCGCTCGAGCACAGGTAGGCGGCTGCGCTGACGGCGGCGTCGTCGATGTTGTGCGGGTCGGCGACGCCGTCGCCGTTGCCGTCCATCCCGTGCTGCTGCCAGGTGGCGGGGATGAACTGCATGGGACCGACGGCGCGGTCCCACTCGCTGTCGCCGTCCAGCGCGCCGCCGTCGGTGTCGGGGATGGAATCGGTCGATGTCCCGTCGAGTGGGATGCCGATGATCTCCGGCGAGGCGATGCCGTCGTTGCCGATGCTGCCGCCGTCGATGCTGCCGTGCTCGCTCTCCACCAGGCCGATCGCGGCGAGCGTGTTCCAGCCGAGCCCGCAGGAGGGGAATTCGGCGGAGGCCCAGAGCGCGGCGCCGGCGTATGCGGCCATCGCGCGCTCGGGGATGCCGGTCTTGCTGGCGATCTGCGCGACCCAGGCCGGGTCCGCGAGTTCGTAGACGATGAGCTCGCCGTCGTCCTGGCCGAGTGCCGGCATGGTCGGGTCCGGGCTCTCGTCCTGGGGCGGGAGGTTCTCCTCCTCTGGGGCGACCCGTTCGGGCATCGCCTCGGCGGGCTGCAGCAGCGATTGCCCGAACAGGCCGAGCACGAGACAGCCGATGGCGAGTACGGCGCAGCCGATCGTGAGGGCCGGCAGCAGCCAGCCCTTGCGAGGCTTCCGGTCGGTCGCGTCTTGGGGTTCTTCGCCGTTTTCCATGGTCGGCGGGTCCAGCAGGGTCATCGCTGCGATCCTTCCTCGTCGTCCTCGGTGCTGCTCTCGGCAGCATCCGTTGCGGCTGCCGCCGCGCTCGCCCGTGAGGCCCGGACCTTCTGGCGGAGACGGCGACCCCGCGCGATCGAGACGATGAGGCCGACCACCAGGCCCACGGCCACGACGACGATGAGGATGACGAGCGTGAGCACGACGGGGTCGTCGAACCAGGAGGGCGCGGGCACGGCGTCCGGCTGCGGCTGCTGCCCGTCTTCGCCGTCCTGCTGCTGTTCCTGGCTCTCCGGCTCCTCGGGCGGGGCTTCGCCCTCCCAGGTGGCGGCGAAGGCGTTCTGCGGGTTGGTGGCGGTGCCGACGGCGAAGCGGAGGAGCTGGGTGTCGCTCACCGTGGTGCCGTCGGCGAGGTCGGCGGCCACCTCGAGTTGGACGAGGTAGACGCCGGGCTCGGTGAAGACCCAGTTGGCGTGGGTGTGGGTGTTGGTGTCGACCCAGATGGGCTGCGGTTCGGGGTTCTTGGAGTCCCAGAGCAGTTCGGGGCCGCCGAAGTTGCCTGCTTGCAGGTAGGCGGTCATGCTGCCGGGGCCCTGCACGCCGGTGAGGGTGAGGGTGACGCCGCGGTCGAGCCGCTGCATCACTTCGGGGTCCTGGGTGTTCCAGCCGAGCCAGACGACCTCTTCGTTCTGGGTTTGCGGCACGACCCACACGTCGGTGCCGGGGTCGACGCCGACGAAGTCGAAGGCGGGATCGTCCGGTGCGGGCAGGATCGCTTCGTCGCCGACGTGGAAGACGGTCTCCTCCGGGTAGCGCCAGACGCTGGTGGCGTTCGCGTCCGCTCTGGCGGCGTCGTCGTGGATGAGCAGCTGCCATTCGCCGTTCTCGTCGAACTTCGGCCCCATGTCGACGTGGCCGGCGTCGAGGACGTGCTGGCCGTGGACGATGCCGAGGTCGTCGAGCTGCTGGTCGAGGTCGGGGTCCGTGTCGGCGTATGCCGCGGCTGGTGCGCCGAACAGCGCTGCCGCGAGGGTGAGGGCGAGGCTGGCTCGGGCCCCGTGCCGTGGTCGGGTGGTGGAGGTCATGGTTGCGTGGTCTTTCAGGGTGCTGGTCGGGGAGTTCGGGTACTGGTCGCGGTGCGGGTGCGGGGCGGTGCCGCGCGGCCCGGTCGGGCGCCGGCGGCCTGCACGGGCGGTGGCGAGGTGATTCCCGCCACCGCCCGGCCGGTTCAGAGCGCCGGGATGCGTCCGCGTCGCCACCAGAGGAATCCGGATCCCGCTGCGCCGGTGGCGAGCAGGCCGCCGAGGACGCTGAGGAGCAGCGGCACCGGGTTGCCGGCGGCGAGTTCCTCGAAGGGGTTCCAGAGGCCGCCGCTGCCGTCGCCGGGCAGGTGGTCGCGGGCGGCGAGCGCCGCCTCGGCGGCGACCTGCTCTGCGGAGAGCATGGCGTCGGCCGCGGAGTCCTCGTCGCCGAGCAGCGCGGCGTTGGAGACCACTCCGCAGTTGGGGTCGTCGATCTTCCCGATGGCGGAGGAGGGGTCGACGTTGCCGACTGCGATGGTGAGCGTCTCGGTGTCGCTCGAGGTCTGCCCGTTGGCGAGGGTGACCGTCTGGGTCATCTTGATGCGGTAGATGCCCTCCGCGGAGAAGCTCCAGTTGGCGTGGGCGTGCACGCCCAGGTTCACCGCTTTGGAGCCGCCGTTGTTGAACACCATCTCCTCGACGCCGCCGAAGGGGCCATCGGTGTAGACCTGCACCGTGCCCGGACCGTCGATGCTGTTGATGGTCCACTGCACCGTTCCTCGGGCGTTGCCGCGGTTGAGGCCTTCGGTGGACCATCCGAGCCAGATGAGGTTCGGGTCCTGCGTCTGCGGCACCGACCACGTACCTCCGCTGTGCGCCGCCGGCTTGAGCCAGAGCACGGTGCTGGAGGGTTCTCGGTACACCTTGGTGCCGGTGGTGTCCTCGCCGAGCAGGGATTCGAGTTTGCCGTTCACGATTCGCGAGGCGTAGTCGATGTGCCCGGCGGAGAGCACGGTGGCGCCTTCGAGGCACTGCTGTGGTGCGACGTTCTGGGAGGCGGGCCGCCCGTCTGCCGTTTGCGCCCGTGGTCCCGAGGTGGCCGGTGGCGCGATGACGTTGATCGAGTCCCAGCCGATCAGGTTGCCGTCGCGGTCGGTGATCGAGAGCCGGTGCGCCCCGGGTTGGGCGTCGACCGGCAGGCGGATCTGGATGGCTCCGGATTCGCCGACGTAGGCCCAGCCCATGGGCTTGGTGCCGAGGTAGGCGTACACCCACTGGCCGACGTAGTCCTTGCCGACCTGCACGGTCACGAGCTGACCGGGGGTGAAGCCCTTGCCGGCGCCGACGACCTGCACCTCGCCGGCGTTCCCCTCGTCGAGGTCGACGGGAGGCGGGGGTGCTTTGTCCTCGCCGGGTTTGCCGGGCGGTTCCTTGAAGCACTGGTCGGGGTTGATCTCCTTGACCCTGACTTCGCCGACGGCGATTGCGGTGACGAAGGTGTCGCTGACGCGCTGCCCGTTGGTGAGGGTGGCGGAGCGCTCCCAGGCCATGCAGTAGGTGCCTTCGGCGGTGAACGTCCAGTTGGCGTGCGTGTGGGTGTTCTTGGGGATCTCGAAGCGGTCGGCGTCGGTGATGCCGTCCTTCGTGTTGAAGTACACCTGTTGCAGGCCGTTGGCGAACACCGCGACCTCGCCTGGTCCGGAGACGTCGTTGAGCTTCCAGTCGACGCCGCCCTGGGTGGCGTCGAGCGGCACGCGCTCGGTGGACCATCCGGGCCAGAGCAGGCCGTCCTGCGGGGTCTCGTTGACCTGCCAGACGATGTCGCCGACGTTCGCGATGAACTCCTGGTTCTTCGAGGTCACCCGGGTCGCGGCGTCCGGCAGCACTTGGAGCACGACGTCCTGAGTGTTCAGGTAGTCAGGAGTTCCGGTTCCTGTGGTGTCGTCCTTGATCTTCGTGTCGAGGCTGCTGCCGTTGAGCACGGAGGCGATGTCCACGTGGCCGTCGTTGATGATGCGGTCGCCCGAGTTGGTCTTCGAGGCGTTCGGCACGTCCCAGTCGTCCCGGGTGATGGGGGGACGGTTGCCGCCCCCACCGGGGTTGTCGCCGCCACCCGGATTGTCTCCGGGGTCCTCGCCGCCGGGGTTCTCATCGGGTTCATCGCCCTCGCCGCCCTGCGAGCACAGGGTGACCTGCGAGGGGTCGGTGTATCCGGGATCGCCGGGCAGCCCGCGGTTGACGACGTAGGTGAGGGTCTTGCTGACGCTCTGCTCCTTGCCGTCGATCACGGCCGTCCAGGTGACGGGCACGCAGTATTGGCCGTCGGCGGTGAATCGTTCGGTATAGCGCTCCGTCCAGCCCTTCCAGATCGAGGCCGAGGTGGTATCGGTGCCAGACTCCACTCGGGGTTTCCCTCCGATGAACACCATCTGGTAGGAGCCTGGGCCTTGGACCTCGCCGATGTCGACTCGAACATCGCTCGACAGGTGTTCTTCGATCATCCCGGTGATCAGATGGACCGACCCTCGGTTTCGATGCGGATTTGAGCTCGTGAACACCATGGATTCGGGGTCTCGCCAGACGGCCGGGTCGCCCGCCTTCTGCGTGCTCGAAGTCGCGATGGAGAGCTTGCCCTTGTCGAGGAAGAGCGCGGTCTGTTCGAGCGACGCGTCTGTGTCCGAGATCACCGGTTCCTGCGACATGGCGAGTTCGATGGGCTGGTCGGCGTCCACGACGGCCTCTGCCGAATCATCGCGCTCGCAGGGCAGCATTCCCTCGAGGTCGACGTCGCCGACCACGAAGGTCACCATGCCGGTCACGGAGTCCTCGGATCCGTCCGCCGTAGCGCCCCGCGCCTTCGCCTCGACGTTGATGCAGTACCGCCCGGGCTCGCTGAACATCCAGTTCATGTGGACATGGGTCTTCACCATCGGATACGAGTAGGCGTGGTCGTGTTCGGGATTACTCGAGTAATAAACGCCTTGCACCTTCGGCGGTGACTGGCTGCCAGCGCCGTTCTCCAATACGAAGTCGCCGGGGCCGTCCACCCCGAGAATTGAGAAGTCAATCGTCCCTTCAAAACCGTTTCCCCCCGTATTGAGCGTGTTGAGCCCAGGCCACACTGCCCAGTTGAACGCATTACCTCTCGCGTGGAACTGATAGTAGGTGTCGCCGGGGTCTCCCATCAGAGTGGTATCGATGAGGTCGTTCTGCACCACGGTCCGTTCCACGAACGGACCGTTACCGACGATGATGATGTCCTCAATACCCGTGTACTCGAGTTCGCCGCTGGTCTCATCTCCCACGTAGAGGGTCAGCTCGTCGTCGACCACACGGGTACCGATGTCGGTGTGTCCGTGACGGAGGTAGGTGACGTCTTCGAAAAGCCCCTCGTCCGGATCTTCCTGCGCCGGAAGCTCTTCGCTCGGCGCGCAGGCCTCCACAGTGTGGGGGTCGACACCGACAGCGAAGGTGTAGGTCTGCCAGGCTTCGCTGAACTCACCTCCCCGTGGCGTGGCTGTGGCACGCACGGTTACGCAGTATCTGGCTCTTCACGAACGAGGGTGTAGTCGAGGTCTGAAACCGCCGGCTTCGAGCAGA
>NZ_FUIC01000003.1 GCF_900163695.1 Gulosibacter sp. 10 | reverse complement strand
GCGAGGACTGCGCCGACCTCGACGGTCTCGTCCTCCTGGACGAGGAGCTCCTGCAGCGGCCGCGCCGGCACCCAAGGCGCCCTCGGCGCCGAAGCCCCCGCAGCGTCCCACCACGAAGAGCGACCCGCGCTACGTGACCCCGATCGTGCGCAAGCTCGCATCGGAGCACGGCGTCGACCTCACCCGGATCACGGGCACCGGCGTCGGCGGCCGCATCCGCAAGGAGGACGTGCTCGAGGCCGCGAAGTCGGCGGCATCGGCCGCGCCGAGCGCCTCGGCACCCGCCGCGGCCGCCGGTCCGACGCCCTTCGAGGTCTCGGACCTGCGCGGCACGACGCAGAAGATGTCCCGCCTGCGCAAGGTCGTCTCCACGCGCGCCGTCGAGTCGATGAACCAGACGGCGCAGCTCACGACCATCGTCGAGGTGGACGTGACGAAGATCGCGAACCTGCGCCAGGCGAAGAAGCAGGAGTTCCTCGAGAAGACCGGTTCGAAGCTCTCCTTCCTGCCCTTCTTCACCCTCGCCGCGGTCGAGGCGCTGCAGACGTACCCGATCATCAACGCGCACGTCGAGGACGACTCCATCGTCTACCCCGACGTCGAGAACGTCTCGATGGCGGTCGACACCGAGCGCGGCCTGCTCACCCCGGTGGTCAAGAACGCCGCCGGGCAGTCCCTGGCCGAGCTCGCGAAGAACATCGACGAGCTGGCGACGCGCTCGCGCGACAACAAGCTCAAGCCGGACGACCTGGCGGGCGGCACGTTCACCGTGACGAACACCGGTTCGCGCGGTGCGCTGTTCGACACCCCGCTGGTGTTCCTGCCGCAGTCGGCGATCCTCGGCACCGGCATCGTCGCGAAGCGGCCCGCCGTGGTGAAGACCGCGGACGGCCAGGAGACCGTGGCGATCCGCTCGATGGTCTACCTCGCGCTGAGCTACGACCACCGCATCATCGACGGCGCCGACGCGGCTCGCTACCTGAGCCAGGTCAAGCAGCGCCTCGAGGAGGGCGCGTTCGAGGGCGACCTCGGCATCTAGCCGGTACGTCGAGAGCACGCAGGGGCGCGGATCGCAGGATCCGCGCCCCTCTTGCGTCGCCCGGCGCCGACACGCCTCGACGGCCCCTCCGGCCTGGATCCCCGCCGGAAAGGCCGTCGATTGCGGGCCGGAGGTCGGGCCGGAGCACCCGGCATGCCATGTGCACGACTCCTGCACGTCCGCGGAGACGAGGCATTCGGCGCCGCGGGTGATCGCGACGTCTTCGCGCCTGCACACCCGCGGAGACGATCGTGCCCGGGCCCCCGTCCGGGGCCCGGGCACGATCCGCCGGCGCGCGAACTACCGCTGCGGCAGCATCGAGCGTCCGAAGAACTCGGTGAGCTCCTCGCGAGCATCCAGGGGCAGGATGTTCGCGACGTACTGGTCGGGGCGGACGATCACGATCGCGCCGTCCCGGCTGATCCCGCGCAGGTCGAAGATGTCCGGCTCCTCGCCGGCGCGCTCCGGGAAGTTGATGTCGGTGATCGTGCCCGCCGAGTAGACCCGGTAGTAGTCGCGCACGCCGAATTCGCCGGTCTTCGGACGGAACGTCGGGTGGGCGTCCGTGAACTCGAATTCGGTGTAGCGCTGCTGGTAGACGACGTCCACCTCGAAGCGCGCACCGAAGTCCTCGCCCTCGGGCGTGAACTTGAGGATGGGCGACTCCGGCGAGCTGCCGAGCCATTCGGCGAGGCGCTCGGTGCGGGAATCGGCGCCCGGCGCCTCGCGGTCGGCGAAGACGTAGATGCGGTACCTGCCGTCGGCGAACGCCTGATGCCCGAGCTGCGTCGGCAGGGCGTCGCACCGGCGGATGACCGGAGCGGCCTTGAAGCGCTTGCCGATCGGATAGCCCGAGGCCAGCGCCTGGTGCTCCGTCCCGCCCGTCAGCTGCCCCTCCGAGTACTCGGTCATGAAGCCAGCCGGGAACTCGGCGGTCTTCACGTAGAACTCCTCGATCTCATGGGGCTTCGAGAACTGCTCCGTCTTCGTCGCCATGAGCGTCGACCACTCCTTGTCGAAGTTGATGAGGTCGACGGCCACGCTCTGGCGCTCGGCGGAGTAGGTGTCGAGCAGCGACTCGGCTGCGCGGCCGGAGAGCACCTGGCCGAGCTTCCAGGCGATGTTCCAGCCGTCCTGCATCGACACGTTCATGCCCTGCCCCGCCTTGGCGCTGTGGGTGTGGCAGGCGTCGCCGCCGATGAACACCCGCGGGATGCGGCTGCCGGTCTCCTCGACCGGCACGTCGTCGAACTTGTCGGTGACGCGGTGCCCCACCTCGTAGATGCTGTGCCACGGCACGTCCTTCACCTCGAGGGTGTAAGGGTGGATGATCTCGTTGAGCTTCTTCACGACGTCCTCGAAGGGCGTCGCGCGGATCGCCTTGCTGCCGCCCTCCGGAACCTCGCCGAGGTCGACGTAGATGCGCGTGAGGAACCCGCCCTCGCGCGGGATGTGGAGGATGCTGCCCGCATCGGAGTGGATGATGCACTTCGTCCGGATATCGGGGAAGTCGGTCTCCGAGAGCACATCCATGACGCCCCACGCGTGGTTCGCGGAGTCGCCCTCGAGCCTGCGGCCGATCGCCTTGCGCACGCGGCTCGCCGCGCCGTCGCCGCCGAAGACGTACTTCGCTCGGACGGTGAACTCCTCGCCCTCGGCCTCGCCCTCGGTGCGGCGGAGCGTCACGAGCACCGGATACTCCTCGTCCTGCTGCACCTCGAGCGTCACGAACTCGTAGCCGTAGTCCGGGACGGTCCGGGCGGGGCTCCGGCGGGCGAACTCCGCGAAGTAGTCGAGCACGCGCGCCTGATTCACGATGAGGTGCGGGAACTCGCTGATGCCGTGCGCGTCGTCGCTCGTGCGGCCCGTCCGGACGATGTGCCCGGGATGCTCCGGGTCGGGATTCCAGAAGGCCGTCTCGGTGATGCGGTACGCCTCGTTGATGATCCGCTCGGCGAACCCGAAGCACTGGAAGGTCTCGACCGAGCGCGCCTGGATGCCGTCCGCCTGGCCCAGCACGAGCCGGCCCGGCCGGCGCTCGATGATGCGCGTGTGCACATCGGGGTACTGCGCCAGCTGCGCAGCCGCCACCATGCCCGCCGGTCCCGTGCCGACGATGAGGACGTCCATCTGGGCCGGGAGCTCCTCGGGCCGGTTCAGGCCGATGCCCGCCGCCTCCTGGATGCGCGGCTCGCCGGACACGTAGCCGTGGTGGTGGAACTGCATGTGATGCATGTGGATGATCCTCCTTGATTCCGCGCTCCGCACGGCGTCGATGCCGTGGAAGAACCGAACGATGTTCAACGATGACGTCGGGAACTGCTCCGCACCGAGCCCCCTGTCGGATGGAACCGAAGGGCCGCGCAGTCCGTTGCACTCCCGTGAATCGTATATCGTTTCGCGCAATAAATCTGCATTTGCAGAGGAAAAGTTCGCGGGAGCGCGATCCGAGCGGTCCGGACGCCCCCTCCCGCTATCGATCGGGCAGCCAGAGCTCGCGGAACCGCCACCCCTCGGGCGTCCGCTCGATCGACGCGCCGAAGCTCTCCTCGCCGTCGGCGCGCAGCAGCTGGACGTCGCCCAGCTCGGCTGCCACCGTCCAGCCCGTCTCCGGCAGCAGCCAGGGATCGGCCGCGTCGCCCGAGGCGATCAGCGATTCCACGAGATGGAGCTCGCCCTCGAGCCCGGAAGCGCCGGCCGCGTAGACGGTCGCGAGGCACTCCGGGTCGGTGCGGTCGAGGCAGCCGTTGCGCGCCGACGCGAGCTCCGAGATCGCCTCGAGCGGGTCCAGCTCCGCCGCCGCGATCGTCTCCCGCTCCCCGCCCGGAGCGCCGGTCGGCCCGGCATCGGTCGAGTCCCCCTCCCCGGCCGTGGGCGAGGGGCCGGCCGTGACGACCGTGTCCGCGCCGCCCTTGGAGGCCTCGACCTGACCGCCGCCCGTCATGGTCGCCGCGCCTCCGAGGGCGATCGCGCCGCCGGTAGCGACGAGTGCGAGCCACAGCGCAGGCCGGACCTTCGCGCTCGCCATCGCGAGCCGCTCCCGCAGCTCCGCCGTCCGCGGCACGCGAGCCCGAACGCCGCGCCCGCGGACCCGGACCGGCGCATCGAGCAGGGTCTCGTGCTCGGCCTCCGCCGCCGCACCATCCGCCCGCGCGGGACCCGGGCCGAGGAGGCCCCGCAGCACGGGGGCGGCCTGCGCAGGCGCCTCCTGCGCGCCCGGCTCCTCGAGCGGCACGGGCCCGGGCTCGGCCCACCGGAAGAGCGAATCGACCAGCCGTGCGGCCGCATCCGACGGCGTCACACCCTCCTGCAGCGCGTCGACCAGCTGCCGCAGCTCGCCGGAGGACGGAGCCTCGCAGCGCGCCAGCACGGCGTCCGAGACGCGTCCGAGCGCGCGGAGATCGGCGCCGATCGCGAGATCGGCCTTCATCGCCGGCAGGTCGTCCAGCCGTGCCGCGCTCCCCCAGCCGTCCACCCAGGGGCGGCCGTCGCCGTCCACGAAGCAGGATCCGAGGCCGAGCGCACCGTGGGCGAAGCCGTGCGAGTGGGCGAGCTGGAGCGTCTCGGCGAGCGGCACCAGCAGCGTCACCGCGGCGCCCGGCGCCAGCGTCGCGCCCCGCGCCACCAGGGAGGACCACGAGGTGCGGGGCCGCAGCGGGAAGACCGCGATGCGCACGCCCTCCTCCTCGAGCGTCTCCTCGGCGAGCTCCACGAACTCCGAGCCGATCGCGTCGAGCAGCGCGCACTCCCCGACGAGAGCGGCCCCCTCCCGCTCGCCCGCGGCGACCACCGCCCTCCTGCGTCGGAGGACGGAGGCCCCTTCCTCGTCGTATCCCCGCCAGTGCCCGCTGCTCGCGGCCGTCGCGGCCGAGGGCAGTTCGCAGACGGCGACGAACTCCCGTCGCGATTCCCCGCACGCCGGCAGCGCCCGCACGAGCCGCCAGCCCGCGATGACATCGCCCGCGGAAGGGCCCGCGGCTCCCCCGCTCGAGGCCCTCCCCCGTGATCTGCGCCGCTGATTCCGTTCGTTGCTCATGCGCGTATCGTGCCGCAGCCCCCGTCGCGCGACCACCGGGGCGCCGGCTGCTGTTGATAACTTCGCCCCGGCCCGTACCTGTGCACAACTCAGGACGGGTAAGCTATGGGCACTATGGCGAAATCCTCCGAACCGACGACGAAGGAGCCCGGTCGCTTCCGGCAGCTCGTTGACGTCTTCAAGATGACCGCGAAGTACGACAAGGCGGGCGTGGTCATGATCGCGGCCGTCTTCGTGCTGCCCATCGTGCTCGCGATCGTGCTGTCCATCTTCCTGTACCCGGGCAACTGGCTCATGTGGATCCTGTCCATCGTGCTGGGCATCCTCTTCGGCGTCCTCCTGGCGATGCTGATGCTCAACCGGCGCGCGGAGAAGGTCGCCTTCGACCAGCTCGAAGGCCGCCAGGGTGCGGTCGGCGCGGTGATCACCTCCGCGCTGCGGGGCAAGTGGCGCACGAGCGACATGCCCGTCGCCTTCAACCCGAAGACCCAGGACCTCGTCTTCCGCGCCATCGGCAAGCCGGGCGTCGTCCTCATCACCGAGTCGAACAGCGCGGCCAGCAAGCGCCTCCTCAACGACGAGCGCAAGAAGACCCAGCGCCTGGTGCCCACCGTGCCGGTGCATCACGTCCTCGTGGGCGAGGGCGGCATCAAGCTCACCGAGCTCAAGAGCGCGATGAAGAAGCTGCCCAAGCAGCTCCGCAAGGACGAGATCCTCGCGGTCGACACGCGCCTGGCCTCGCTCAAGCGCGATCAGATGCCGATCCCCAAGGGCATCGATCCCAACCGGATCCGGTCCTCGCGCTCGCAGATGCGCTGACCCTCCCCGCCCGGAACCGGCGGATGCGAAACGGGCGGAGCCCCTCCGGGGCTCCGCCCGTTCTTCGTCTCCGGGCCGCTCGCCTTCGCGCTCCCGGCCCTCGCCCTCTATCGGGTCGGGCCTATCGGAAGCGGCGCAGCACCGTGCCGGAGAGCAGCTCGTGCATCCCGCGCTGGTCCTCGTCCATCACGAGGGCGGGGATCACCGCCGCCAGCAGCAGCTGTCGCACCCAGGGCCGCCACGGCCCCGGGGCACGGCCGTCGAGCGTGTTGACGCGCATGCCGAGGATCGTGTGGCCGATCGAGCCCCCGATGAGCCAGATGCCGATCGCCGTCAGCACGAGGAAGGAGGCCGACACCGCGACGGGGTGGTAGTCGAACAGCAGCCAGCCGATGAGCATCGCGAGCCCCCAATCGACGACGAGGGCGGCGATCCGCCTGCCGAACCCCGCCACCGAGCCGATGCCCTCCTCGGGAAGCCCGAGCCGTTCGCCGGGAAAGCCGCTGGAGGGTACATTGGAGGGGTCTTGGCTCGGAGGCATTGCCTCAGTCTATCGGGAGCGATCGGCGCGAATCAGCGCGTCGATTCCCTTTGGCACGAGAGTGTGCGTAAACTGTCAGTTACATCGTGACCCGGTTGGTTTACAAGCGGGGCCGAGACGTAGGGCCAAAGCGCTCGAACACAACAACCGAGGAGGACCTCCCACATGTTCACCGAGCCCACCGAACTCATCTCGTTCATCAAAGAGAAGGGCATCGCGTTCGTCGACATCCGCTTCACGGATCTGCCCGGCGTGCAGCAGCACTTCAACATCCCGGCGTCGGCGGTGGACGACGACTTCTTCAGCGACGGGCAGCTCTTCGACGGCTCCTCGATCAGCGGCTTCGCCTCGATCAACGAGTCCGACCTGCAGCTCATCCCGGACCCGACGACGGCGTACGTGGACCCCTTCCGCGCTGAGCCCACGCTCGTGATCCTGTGCGACATCTACAACCCGCGCAACGGCGAGATCTACCACCGCGACCCGCGCCAGGTCGCGAAGAAGGCCGAGAAGTACCTCGCCTCGACCGGCATCGCCGACACCGCGATCTTCGCCCCCGAGGCCGAGTTCTACGTGTTCGACGACGTGCGCTACAACCTCGAGCCCAACCACACGTCGTACTTCGTGGACTCCGAGGAGGGCCCCTGGAACACGGGCCGCCAGGAGGAGGGCGGCAACCTCGGCAACAAGACCCCGCTCAAGGGCGGCTACTTCCCCGTCCCGCCGGTGGACAAGCAGGCCGACCTGCGCGACGCGATGAGCACCACGCTCATCGAGAGCGGCTTCGAGCTCGAGCGCGCGCACCACGAGGTGGGCTCCGCCGGCCAGGCCGAGATCAACTACCGCTTCAACACGCTCGTGCACTCGGCCGACGACATCCTCAAGTTCAAGTACCTCATCAAGGGCGTCGCCCACGACTGGGGCAAGGTCGCCACCTTCATGCCCAAGCCCCTGCACGCGGAGAACGGCTCGGGCATGCACACCCACCAGTCGCTCTGGAAGGACGGCTCGCCGCTGTTCTACGACGAGGCGGGCTACGCCTCGCTCTCCGACACCGCCCGCTGGTACATCGGCGGCATCCTGGCGCACGGCAGCTCGCTCGCAGCGTTCACGAACCCCAGCGCGAACTCCTACCACCGTCTGGTGAAGGGCTACGAGGCACCGATCAACCTCGTCTACTCGGCCGGCAACCGGTCGGCGGCGATCCGCATCCCCATCACCGGCTCCAGCCCGAAGGCCAAGCGCATCGAGTTCCGCGCGCCGGACGCCTCCGCGAACCCCTACCTCGCGTTCGCGGCGCTCCTCATGGCCGGCCTCGACGGCATCCAGAACCGCATCGAGCCCCTCGAGCCGATCGACAAGGACCTCTACGAGCTCCCGCCGGAGGAGGCCAAGAACATCCCGCAGCTCCCCACGAGCCTGAGCGACGCGCTGCGCGCGCTCGAGGAGGACCACGAGTACCTGCTCAAGGGCAACGTGTTCGACGAGGAGCTCATCAGCACGTGGATCGACTACAAGCGCGAGACCGAGGTGCTGCCGCTCGCCGAGCGCCCGCACCCCTACGAGTACCACCTCACCTTCGGCTGCTAGTCGCGCCGCGGCGCCGAAGACGGCGAAGGCCGGGTCCCGAGGGGCCCGGCCTTCGCCGTTCGCGCCGACGCTCAGTCGCCGTAGAAGAGCGTCTCGAAGACGCTCCGGGCGCGCCGGGTGGCCGTGAGATAGTCGTTCTCGAGCTCGAGCCCGCTGCCCGGGTCGTAGCCGAGCAGCCGAGCGACGCCGTCGAGCTCCGCGGGGTCGCCGGGCAGCACGTCCGTCTGCGCGTTCGCGTACAGGTAGACCGCGGAACGGATCCGGCTCGCGAGCTCCCAGGCGCCCCGGAGGATCTCGGTGTCCTCGTCGCCCACGAGGCCGTGCTCGCGCGCGACCTCGAGCGCCGCGAGCGTCGAGGGGGTGCGCAGCCCGGGGATGTCGTGGCCGTGGTCGAGCTGAATGGACTGCACGAGCCACTCGACGTCGGAGAGCGCGCCGCGGCCGAGCTTGAGGTGCCGCTTCGGATCCGCGCCGTGCGGGAGACGCTCGCTCTCGACCCGCGCCTTGATGCGGCGGATCTCGACGAGCTCGGACTTCGCCAGCCCCCGCGGGCGGTACCGCGTGCGGTCCGCGATCGCCATGAAGCCCTCGAGCACGCGCTCGTCCCCCGCCACCGGCACGGCCCGCAGCAGCGCCTGCGCCTCCCAGCCGAGCGACCACTTGCGGTAGTACGCGTCGTAGGCCGACAGCGAGCGGGCGAGCGGCCCGGCCTTGCCCTCGGGCCGGAGACCGGCGTCGAGGTCGATCGGCATCCGGACGTCGTCGAGGAGCGCGGCGATGCGCTGCACGAACCGCCGGGCGAGCCCCGCGGCCTCGTCCGTCGCGCGCTCCTCCGGGTCGTAGACGTACAGGACATCCAGGTCGGAGCCGAAGCCGAGCTCCCCGCCGCCGAACCGCCCCATCCCGATCACCGCGAAGGGCGGGTAGTCCACCTCGGCGTCGATGCTCCGGACGGCCTTGTCGGCGCAGCGGATCGTCGCGTTGGCGACGGCGGTGAGTCCACGCGCCGTGCTGCCCATGTCGTTCACGCCCAGGACGAACCCGATCGCGAGCCGGAGCACCTCCCGGCGGCGGACGCCCCGGATGACCCGGCTCAGGGAGGCCTCGTCGTCGTAGCGCGAGAGCGCCCCCTCCGTGATCTCGTGCTCGAGCGACTCCTCGTCCTTGGGCCGCAGCGCGTCATCGCCGTCGAGCCAGATGACGGCCTCCGGGAACACCTCGAGGAAGCCCGCGCAGAACTCGCTCGAGGAGAGGATGGCGCACAGCCGGTGCGCCGCGAGGTTCGAGTCGCGCAGCAGCCGCAGGTACCACGAGGCGTCGCCGAGCTGCTCGGAGAGCTTTCGGAACGCGAGCAGCCCCTGATCCGGCCGCGGACCCTCGGTGAACCACTCCAGCAGCACCGGCAGCAGGTTCCGCATCATCGTGGATCGGCGCGAGACGCCCTTCACCAGGGCGCGGATGTGGCCGAGCGCGCCCTTCGGGTCGCGGTAGCCGATCGCGCGCAGCCGCGCCTCGGCCTGCGCGCTCGTGAGCTGGTAGCTCTCGGTGTCGAGCGCGGCCGCCGCGGTGAGCAGCGGGCGGTAGAAGACCTTCTCGTGGATGCCGCGGACGCGCCGGCGCACGAGCTGGAACCGCTCCTTGAGCGTCTTCACGGTGCCGAGCCCGACGGCGCGGGCGAGGATGCGCTGCTCCGTCTCGTCCTCGGGGAAGAGGTGCGTGCGCTGCATGTGCCGCAGCTGCACGCGATGCTCGAGCAGCCGCAGGAAGCGGTAGTCCTCGCTGAACTGGTCGCTGTCCTCGCGGCCGATGTGACCGCTGCCGGCGAGCTCGTCGAGCGCCTCGAGCGTCGAGCGCACGTGCAGGGACTCGTCGACCTGGCCGTGGACGAGCTGGAGGAGCTGCACCGTGAACTCCACGTCCCGGAGCCCGCCCGGGCCGAGCTTCAGCTCCCGGTCCACCTCGTCCTTCGGGATGTGGCTGATTACCCGGGCGCGCATGGCCTGGACCTGGAGCACGAAGTCGTCGCGCCCCGCCGCGCCCCAGACCATGGGCGCGAGCCGGGCGAGCAGCTCGTCGCCGAGCTCGACGTCGCCCGCGATGGTCCGCGACTTGAGCAGCGCCATGAACTCCCAGTTGTGCGCCCAGCGCTTGTAGTAGGTCACGAAGCTGTCGATGCTCCGCACGAGCGCGCCGTCCTTGCCCTCCGGCCGGAGGTTCGCATCGACCTCCCAGAGCCCCGGCTCGACGCCGTAGTCGCTGATCACGTGCATCGCCGTCGACGCCAGCCTGGTCGCGATCTCGATCGTCTTCGGGGTCGAGAGCCCTCCCCCCTCCACCGGCTCCGCCACGTACATGACGTCCACGTCCGAGAGGTAGTTGAGCTCCTGCGCGCCGCACTTGCCCATGCCGATGACGGCGAACCGCACCTGGTCGACGAGCTCCGCCGGATACCGGCCGAAGCCGGCGGGCGGGCTCGTGATCTCGGCGCGCGCGATCGCCACGGCCGCGTCCATGGCGGCGGACGCGAGGTTGGCGAGCGCGGCGGCCACGCGGTGCAGCGACACGCCGGCATCCTGGAGCCTCGCGTCGTAGAGGGCGATCTTGCCGAGCTCCGTGCGGTAGGCCACCCGCAGCGCGGCCACGGCCTCCTCCCCGCCGCTCGCCGCCACCCGGTGGCCGGTCCGCTCGTCCGCCGACACGCCGACGGCCTCGTCGAGCCGGGACTGCAGCGTCTCGGGCGAGGCGAGGCTCCCGGCCTCCTCGTGCACCTCGCGGAGCGCCTCGGGATGCCGCATGAAGAAGCCGAGCGATTCGGTCGAGACGGCGAAGAGGGTGATCGCTGAGCGCAGCAGCGCCGGGTCCTCGCGGAGCGGCTTCGCGGAGTCGGGCTGCCGCTCCAGGAAGCGCACGAGCGATTCGAGCGCGCCGTCGGGGTCGGGATCGATGGGCTCGAACTCGCCCGCCACCGTGATCGGCTCGAGCCCCAGCAGCGCGCCGGCCTCCTCGAGGAGCTCGGCGGCGGCCAGGGGCGAGCGGAAGCCCACGCGGATGAGCTTGGTACGGATGCCTTCGCGCACGTCGCCTCCGCCTACAGGGTGCGGCGGAGCTCGAACTCCGTGACCTGCGAGCGGTATCCGAGCCACTCGTCGTGCTTGTTGCTGAGGAAGTGCTGGAACATCTGCTCTCCCAGCGTCTCGGCGACGAGCTCCGACTCCTCGAGCAGCTCGAGCGCGCCGTCGAGGTTCATCGGCAGGTTCTCGTAGCCGAGCACCTTGCGCTCGCGCGCCGAGAGGTCGCGCAGGTCGCCCTCGATCTCGTCCGGGATCTCGTAGCCGTGGCGGATGCCGCGCAGCCCGGCCTCGAGCAGCACGGCGTAGGCGAGATACGGGTTCGCGGAGGAGTCGATCCCCCGGTACTCCACCCGGGCGGATCGGCTCTTGTGCGGCTTGTACGTGGGCACGCGGACGAGTGCCGAGGAGTTGTTGTGCCCCCAGCACACGTAGCTGGGCGCCTCGTCGCCGCCCCACAGCCGGCGGTACGAGTTCACGTGCTGGCACGTGATCGCCGTGATCTCGCGGGCGTGGTGCAGCAGGCCGGCGATGAACTGGCGCCCCGTGCGCGAGAGCTGGTGCTTGGCCCCGGCCTCGTGGAACACGTTGGTCTCGCCCTCGAAGAGCGACATGTGCGTGTGCATGCCCGAGCCCGGCCATTTCCAGACGGGCTTCGGCATGAAGGTGGCGTAGATGTCCTGCTCGGACGCGGCCTCGTCGATCACCGTGCGGAAGGTGACGACGTTGTCGGCCATGGCGAGCGCGTCGGCGTAGCGGAGGTCGATCTCGTTCTGCCCCGGCCCCGCCTCGTGATGCGTGAACTCGACCGAGATGTCGAGGTCCTCGAGGAGCTTCACGGAGCGGCGCCGGAACAGGTCGACCACGTCGCCGGCCACGTGGTCGAAGTAGCCGCCGTTGTCCACCGGCTCGAGCCCGCCGGGGCCCGGCGTGCGCGATCTGAGCAGGTAGAACTCGATCTCGGGGTGGATGTAGAACGTGAACCCCAGGTCTTTCGCCCGCTCGAGCGTGCGCCGCAGCACCTGGCGAGGGTCGGCCGCCGCGGGCTGCCCGTCGGGGGTCGTGATGTTGCAGAACATCCGCGCCGTCTCGTCGTCGGCGTGCCACGGCAGCACCTGGAAGGTCGAGGGGTCCGGGTGGAGGAGCATGTCCGCCTCCGAGCGCCGGGTGAGGCCCTCGATCGAGGACCCGTCGAAGCCGACGCCCTCGGCGAAGGCGCCCTCGACCTCCGCGGGCGCGAGGGCGATGGACTTGAGCCGCCCGAGCACGTCCGTGAACCACAGCCGGATGAACTTGATGCCCCGGTCGCTGATCTGCTGCAGCACGTAATCCTGTTGTCTGCTCATCGGCCCTCCTGATGCGCCCTCGCCGTCATACGTGACCAGGCTACCGGTGGGCATCCATAGAATGGCCCCTATGACTGAGCAACCAGTAGTAAGGCGAGTGCGCACGCGCCACTTCGCACGGGCCAAGGCGGCCGGGCACAAGATCACCGCCCTCACGGCGTACGACGCGCCGGCCGCACGCATCTTCGATCAGGCGGGCATCGATCTGCTGCTGGTGGGCGATTCGGCGGCGAACGTCGTGCTCGGCTACGAGACCACGCTGCCGATCACGACCGACGAGCTCATCACGATGTCGCGGGCCGTCGCCCGCGCCGTGGAGCGCGCCTTCGTCGTCGCGGACCTCCCCTTCGGCAGCTACGAGACCTCGGACGAGCAGGCGCTGAGCACCGCCGTCCGCTTCATGAAGGAGGCCGACGTCCACGCCGTCAAGCTCGAGGGCGGCGAGCGGGTCGAGTCGCAGATCACGCGCATCACCGCATCGGGCATCCCGGTGCTCGCGCACATCGGGTACACCCCGCAGTCCGAGCACGGCCTGGGCGGACACGTCATCCAGGGCCGCGGGGACGCCGAGGCGCAGCTGCTCGCCGACGCCAGGGCCGTCGAGCGGGCCGGCGCCTTCGCGGTAGTCCTCGAGATGGTCCCGGCCGACGCGGCCGCGCGGGTCACCGAGGCGCTGAGCATCCCCACGATCAGCGTGGGCGCCGGGCCCCACTGCGACGGGCAGCTCGTGGTCTGGACGGATGCGTTCGGCTACGGCGAGGGGCGGACCCCCAAGTTCGTCCGCCGGTACGCGGATCTCGCCGGCGTACTGCGCGGCGCGGTCGAGCAGTACGCCGACGACATCCGCTCGGGCGCCTTCCCCTCGGAGGCCGAGTCCTACGACAACGCTCCCCCTGCCGAGTAGCCCCTCCCACCGCCAAGGGAATCCGACGCTTGGAGAGCCATACTGGGACTCGGGCGCGCCGGACGGCGCGCCCGAGTCTGCAGAAAGGACGCACACCATGGCATTCCAGGACAAGGTCGCGCTCGTCACCGGCGGCGGTTCGGGCATCGGCGAGGCCGTCGCCAAGGAGCTCGCGGCGCAGGGCGTGAGGATCGTCGTCGCCGACATCAACCTCGAGGGCGCGAAGCGCGTCGCCTCGGAGATCGAGGCGGCCGGCGGGCAGGCGGTCGGATTCGAGGCGAACAGCGCCTCCGCCGAGGACAACGAGAAGGCCGTCGCCTTCGCCGTGGAGACCTACGGCGCGCTGCACTACGGCGTGAACAACGCCGGCATCGCGGGCAAGCAGGCCCCCGCCGGCGAGGTCGAGATCGAAGACTGGGATCGCGTCATCGACATCAACCTCAACGGCGTGCTCTACGGCATGCGCTACCAGATCCCGGCGATGCTCGAGGCCGGCGCGGGCGAGAGCGCCATCGTCAACATGGCCTCCATCCACGGCGCCGTCGCCGCGCTCGGCAACGGCGCGTACACGGCCGCGAAGCACGCCGTCGTCGGCCTCACGAAGAACGCCGCCGCGGAGTACGGCCCCGCGGGCCTGCGCGTCAACTGCGTCGGCCCCGCCTACATCGACACCCCGCTGCTCGACGGGCTGCCCGCGGAGCAGAAGGAGGCGCTCGTCGCCAAGCACCCGATCGGCCGCCTCGGGCGCGCCGATGAGGTCGCGAAGGTCGTGCGCTTCCTGCTCTCGGAGGACGCCTCGTTCGTCACCGGCGGGTACTACCTCGTGGACGGCGGCTACACGGCCGTCTGATCCCGGGCCCGGGGCGGGGACGGATGCGTCCTCGCCCCGTCGAGGCTCGGCCGTCCGCCCTTATCGGGCCGGCGCCGTCTCGAATTCGCCGCGGACCGTGGCGCGCACCGTGATCTCGGGGATCGACACCTCGGCCTCGCCGCCGCCGGCGTTCGCCGAGGCGAATCGCGCCTGCGCGGCGAGGGGCGCCCCTTCCGCAGGCTCCTCCACGATCGCGACGCGGTCGATCCGCTCCCCCAGCGCATCCGCGTAGTCCTCCGCGCGAGCGCGCGCCTCCGCCACCGCGGCCTTCCGCGCCCGCCGCTCGCACTGCAGGCGGAACGCCTCCGTGAGCGCCCAGTCGACGCTCGTCCGGACGCCGGCCTCCGCCAGCTCCGTGACCAGCGAGGCGACGAGGTCGAGGTTCGCGAGCTTGATGCGCACGCGGCTCGAGGTGACGTACTCGAGGATCACCTTGGATTTCGAGCCCTGCTCGTAGGTCTTCCTCGTCCAGGTGCTGATCGGGTCCGCGGCATGCCATGTGGCGTCGCCGCGCTCGCGCAGCCCGTGCGCGCGCTCCGCGATCCGGTTGTGCAGCGAGGAGGCCTCCGCGATGCTCCGCGAGCGATCGCGCGACGCGACCGAGATATGGGCGCTGACGGTGGCGCGCTCGGCCCGGTGGTGGGACTCGCCGGTGCCGTGCGCGCGGATGGTGGTCATGCGGCCGCCCGCCGCTCGGCGGGGGCCGGGAACGGGGGCATCCTATTCATCCTCTTCCGCCGCCTCCTCCTCCGCCCACCGGCGGGCGTTCTCCGCGAGCCGCTCCGGGGCGCGGGCGGCCTCGGCCTCCGTCTCGAAGGGCCCGACGAGCTCGGTGGCGACGGACTGCTTGCCCGCCTCGACCTCGCCGGTGCGGGTGTTGTACCAGAATTCGTGTTGCGCGTCTCGAGTCATAGACTTGAGGGTATGCCCAAACACCTTGACACTGGCCTGCTCGTCCCCGGCACCGTCACCCCGATGCGCTCGGTTCCCCAGCACATCGAACGGCCGGAGTACGTGGGCAGGACGACGCCCAACGAGCCCGACGGCACCGGCGACTTCTACACGCCGGAGGAGCTCGACCGGGTGCGGAAGGCGAGCCGCATCGCCGCCGCGACGCTCGAGCACCTCGAGCAGTTCGTGCGGCCCGGCGTCACCACCGAGGAGCTCGACCGGCACGCGCACGAGTTCCTCGTGGCGCACGACGCCTACCCGTCGACGCTCGGCTACCGGGGCTTCCCGAAGTCGAGCTGCACCTCGCTCAACGAGGTGATCTGCCACGGGATCCCCGACGACACGGCGCTCGAGGAGGGGGACATCCTCAACATCGACGTGACCGCCTACGCCTTCGGCATGCACGGCGACACGAACCGTATGTATCTCGTCGGCGAGGTGGACGAGGAGTCGAGACTGCTGGTGGAGCGCACCCGCGAGGCGATGATGCGCGGCATCAAGGCGGCCCGGCCGGGCCGGCAGGTGAGCGTCATCGGACGCGTGATCGAGAAGTACGCCGGGCGGTTCGGCTATCAGTCGGTGCGCGACTACACCGGCCACGGGGTCGGCCGCTCCTTCCACTCGGGCCTGATCATCCCCCACTACGACGCGCCGCATTTCACCGACGTGATCGAGCCCGGCATGATCTTCACCGTCGAGCCGATGCTCGTCACCGGTTCGCAGGACTGGGAGCAGTGGGACGACGGATGGACCGTGGTCACGCGCGACGGCTCGCGCTGCGCGCAGTTCGAGCACACCGTCTTCATCACCGAGCAGGGGCCGGAGATCCTCACGCTGCCGCCCTCGCAGCTCTGACGCATCCCGAAGCTTCGGCGGGCCGGGCGGGGCTAGGCTGCTGCCATGGCAAAGAAGCACGCGCGTTATGCGGTCGGAATCGACATCGGCGGAACCGGGATCAAGGGCGGCCTGGTCGACCTCAAGCACGGGAAGCTCGAGGGCAAGCGTCAGAAGGTGAAGACGCCGCAGGGCGCACCCATCGACGCGGTCCGCGAGGCCGTCAGGGAGGTCTACGACCTCATCCTCGCGCAGGATGTCGCCGCGCAGCACGGCGAGGCCCCCGTCGGCATCTGCATGCCGGCCGTGGTCCGGCACGGCCGCTCCGAGTCGGCGGCGAACATCGATCAGGAGTGGATCGGCTTCGACGCGCGCGGCGCCTTCTCGGAGGTGATCGGCACGCCCGTATCGCTCGTGAACGACGCGGATGCCGCCGGCTACGGCGAGGTGCGCTTCGGCGCCGCCGCGGACAACACCGGCAGCGTGCTCGTGCTCACGCTCGGCACCGGCATCGGATCGGCCCTCGTCCACGGCGGCCGCCTCGTGCCGAACACCGAGCTGGGGCACCTGGAGCTCGACGGGCATCCCGATTACGAGCGCTACGCCTCCTCCAAGGTGCGCGAGCGCGAGGGGCTGAGCTTCGAGGAGTGGGGCGAGCGGCTCACCCCCTACTTCAAGCACCTGGACAGGCTCTTCAGCCCGGACGAGTTCGTGGTCTCGGGCGGCGTCTCGAAGCAGGCCGAGGACTTCCTCCACCTCATCGAGGTCGATGTGCCGGTGATCGCCGCGACGCTCCGCAACAACGCGGGCATCATCGGCGCCGGCCTCCTCGGCGCCGAACACTGGGACTGATCGTCCCGAGCCTGGCCGGCCTGCGGGGGTTGAGCGGGTCGGCCGATACGCCGGGTTCTGTACGGACACGCCGTGACGGCCATCTATCTCGGCGACGCGTTGCCGCGCCGCTCCAGCAGCGCACCCGGGGACTCGGCGAGCAGCGTCGACATCCCCTGTTGGCCTTGCTCCGGATGAGGTTTACCGTGCGATGCCCGTCACCGGGCACCCGGTGGGCTCTTACCCCACCCTTTCACCCTTACCCTTGCGGGCGGTCTACTCTCTGTGGCACTTTCTCGCGGGTTGCCCCGGGTGGGCGTTACCCACCATCCTGCTCTGCGGAGCCCGGACGTTCCTCGGGTCGTGGACCCGCGACCGTCTGGCCGGCCCGCTCAACGCATCCAGTCTACCGCGCCGCAGGCCGGCGTCGACCCCTGCTAGCCCGCCGAGCGCTCGGTGCGGACCAGGATGGCCCCGGTATCCGGGCAGAACTGCACCTCGTCGGCCGGCGCCTTCGTGATCCGGGCGAGGTCGGCGGCCTCGATGACCTCGTTCGACGCGCCGGAGACGTTGCCGATGAGCTCGGCCGCGCCGATGCCCTTGCGCTGCCGGCGCTCCTCGTAGAGCGCCACGAGGTCCGCGTCGATCGCGGCGGTCAGCGTCTTGCGGGCGAGCGCGAGCTCCTTCGCCTCCGTCTTGAGGTTCTCCCGCGCGAGGTCTCGGCGCTCGATGAGGTCGGCCGCCGTCTCCTCGATCTCCCGCATCGCGGTGCGCTTCGCCTCGTAGTCGGCGGTGAGGCGCTCGACGATCTCGAGCTGCTCGAGCTGCCGATCGTCGAGGGCGTCCTGGCGGCGGGCGATCGTCTGCAGCTCCGCCTCGAGGGCCGCGATGTCCTTCGTGGAGGTCGCGGTCTGGAGCCGCTGCTCGTCGCGGACGCGCCGTTCGGCGACCAGCTCGGAATCGGACTGGATCGTCGCGAGCTCCGACTGCGCGTCCTCGAGGGCCCCCAGCGATTCCGCGGTCTCGGCCCGGCGCCGGCGGCGGTCCTGCTCGATCGCCACCAGGTTGACCTGCTCCGGCATGTTCTTGGCGAGGTGCTGCAGGCGCGCGTGCTTCGCGTCGATCTGCGCGAGTTCCAGCAGGCGCAGCTGTGCTTTGGGGTGTGCCTTCATGACGTCCATTCTCTCGTGCTCAGCGCTGCTCCGTCACCAGGAAGGTCCACGGATCGGTGTTGGCGTTCGACACCCGCACCTCGAGGCCCGGGTGGGCGCTGCGGATGCGCTCGGCGGCGCCCTCCAGCCAGAGGTGCTCGCCGGCGGCGTGGGCCGTGTCCACGAGGGCGGGGCCGCCGCCCTCCAGCAGGGCCTGCTCCCGGGCCTCCGAGGCGGGGTGGTGGCGCAGGTCGCTCGTGAGGTAGACGTCGGCGGAGCGGACGAGCGGGTGCGAGAGGAAGGAGTCGCCCGCGCCCGAGCAGCATGCGACCCGCCGCACCTCCTGCTCGGGGTCGCCCGCCACGCGGACGCCTCCCGCAGTGGGCGGGAGGATCGAGGCGACCCGCTCCGCGAACTCGCGCAGCGTCGTCGGGGCGGGCAGGTCGCCGACCAGGCCGAGGCCCCGCTCGGGCGCGTCCGGGAGCGGCTCGAAGGGCGTCCGGTGCTCGGGGCCCGCCGGGATGCCGAGCCGGTCGAAGATCGTCCCCGTGGGGCCGGACTCGACGACGTCGGCGTTCGTGTGCGCCGTGTGCAGCGCGCACCCCGCGCGGATGAGCCGGGCGAGCAGCGCGCCCTTGTACCGGTCCTCGGCCACGGAGGTCACGCCCCGCAGCAGGAGCGGATGATGCGTGAACAGGAGGTCGGCGCCCCAGCCGATCGCCTCGTCGACGGTCGCGGCCACGGGGTCGACCGCGAGGAGCACCTTCCCGACGGCCGCCTCCGGATCCCCCGAGACCGTCCCGATCGCATCCCAGGACTCGGCGCCCCGGGCGGGGTACAGCGCTTCGATCGTGGTTTGCAGTGCTCGCAGCGTCGTCATCCCGCCAGCCTAGTCGCGGACCGCCCCGCGCTCCTGCGCGGGCCCGCGCTAGGCTGTTCCGCATGGGACTACCGCGCCGTTTTCTGGGTGAGCACGAACACGTCGTCTTCCACATGCGCACGCACTGGAAGCGGATCTTCGGCCACGTGCTGATCGGGATCGTGCTGCTCGCCGCCGGGATCGCCGGGACGATCTTCATGCCCGCCGCCGCGCAGCCGATCGGCTCGTACATCGTCTGGGGCGTGGTCGTCATCGCCTTCATCCCCGCGACGCTCTCCCCCGTGCTCAAGTGGCTCAGCTCGACGTTCACGATCACCGACCGCCGAATCATCACGCGCACGGGCATCCTCAACAAGCGCGGGCACGACATCCCGCTGAGCCGCATCGCGAACGTCTCGTACGAGCACTCGTTCATCGACCGCATCTTCCGCTGCGGCACCCTGATCCTGCAGACCTCCGCCGAGGAGCCGCTGCGCCTCGACGACATCCCGCGCGTCGAGCAGGTGCACGTGCGCATGACCGAGATGCTGTTCTCGATCCACCAGCAGGCCGGCTCGCAGCCCGGGGATCGCGCATGAGGCCCGAGCTCGAGCGCGCCTGGTCGCACATCGTCGAGATCCCGGACTACCCGGAGCCCGGCGTGCTCTTCCGCGACATCATGCCGCTGCTCACCGACCCGGCCGATCTCCGCGCCGTGGTCGAGGGGATGCTCGAGCCGTTCGCCGGCGGGTTCGACGCGGTCGCCGGCGTGGAGGCGCGCGGGTTCCTGCTCGCGGGCGCCGCCGCCGCGATCGCCGACGTCGGGCTCGTGCCCATCCGCAAGGCCGGCAAGCTGCCCCGACCGGCCGCGTCCGTGGCGTACGAGCTCGAATACGGCACGGCCGCGATCGAGATGCACGACGACGTCGCCCCGGGCACGCGCCTGCTCGTCCTCGACGACGTGCTCGCGACCGGCGGCACCCTGGGCGCGGCGATCGAGCTGGTCCGCAAGGTGGGAGCCGAGCCGATCGGCGTCTCCGCGCTGATGGAGCTCGAGGGGCTCGGCGGTCGGGTGCGGCTGGGCGACGCGGTGCCGGTCCGCACGCTCTTCATCGGCTGAAAATCGATTCGCCGGGCCTCAGGAAATCTCCATGCGCGATCCGCAATGATCGAGGAATGCGAAGCTGATGCATTGCTCGCTGGATAATCGAAAGGATACGTGCAATGAGCGTTCAACCGCGAAAAGCAGCCATTGCCCTGCTCGCCGAAATCGCCGGGCGGATCGATGAGCGAGTCGGTCGCCATACACTCCTCGAAGAGGCCGGGACCCCGTCGACGACGACGCGCCTGACCCAGGACTTCAACGCCTTCCGCGACCGGATCGCGCTCGTCGCCGGAGAGCTCCTCTCCGCCCCCACCGCGGCGCATATCACGACCATCCTCGACCGCGTGTCCGGCCCGGATTACGGCCTGCATCCGCATTCCGTGAAGGAGCTCACGGCACTCGGCAAGAAATTGCAGTGGGTGATCGAGGAATTGCGGATCATCGAGAAGCACCGGGATATGGTCGACTGAGCCGACGGCATTCCCGGAAAGGGCGGCGGGGATATTCCGCCGCCCTTTCCTCATCCCTGCGCTTCCCTCCTCCCCGCATTCCTCATCCGCGCCGATATCGCAGCCAGAGCAGGAGGAGCGTCACGAGCAGTCCGGCGGCGAGCAGCACCGCGGCCGGATCCACCGGGCGCCCCGTGACGAGCGCGACGAGGACCGAGAGCACGGCCATGGCGGCGAAGAACCCGACGAAGCCGAGCCACATCTCGAGCTGGTTGCGCCGCACCCCGCGGTTCCGGGCCATCCCGATCAGCTCTTCACGCCGCCGGCGGTGAGCCCGGCCACGATCCGGCGCTGGAAGATCAGCACCATGATCACGAGCGGCACCGTCACGATCGTGCCCGCGGCCATGATGGCCGCGTACGGCTGGATATAGGGGTTCGCGCCCGAGAACCTCGCGATCGCGACCGTGACCGGCTCCACGTTCGGCCGCGAGAGCTGGCTCGCGAGCAGGTACTCGTTCCAGGTGGCGATGAAGGCGAGGATCGCCGTCGTGAACACGGCCGGGGCGGCGAGCGGGAGGATCACCTTCGTGAACGCCTGCCCGCGCGTGGCGCCGTCGACGAGCGCGGCCTCCTCGAGCTCCCACGGGAGGTCGTGGAGGAACGCCGTGAGCGTGTAGATGGTGAGCGGCAGCGCGAAGGAGATGTTCGGGATGATCAGGGCCTGATAGGTGCCGAGCCAGCCGATGTCGGTGAACAGCTGGAACAGCGGCGTGACGAGCGCCACGCCGGGGAACATCGAGGCGGCGAGGATGACGCCGGTCACGAAGGACTTGCCGCGGAATTGCAGCCGCGCCAGGGCGTAGGCCACCGTGATGCCGAGCAGCACCGCCGTGGCGGTGGTGACGCCGCTGATGATCAGCGAGTTGGCGATGGAGGCGAGCAGGTTGTTGCCCGCGTCGGTGCTGAGCGCCGCGGCGAAGTTGTCGAGCGTCAGGTGGGTCGGCCAGGGGGTCGTGTCGAAGGTGAAGCGCACGTCGCGGAAGGCGACGACCATCATCCAGTAGAAGGGCAGCAGGCACCACAGCACGATGATGAGGCCGCTGAGATAGGTCCCCCAGCCGTTGGCCGGCCGGGGCTTGCGCAGCCGCGGCGTCGCGGGCGCGGTTCCGGTGGTCGCGCTCATGTCATCTCCCCTTCCCGCCGCGGTCGCCGTCGGGCATGACCACGGCCCGGGTCGAGCTGGTGTCCGCCTCGTCCGATCGCCCGCGCCGGCCGGTGTCGCCGAGCGTACGGGAACTGGGCTGCGAGGCGGCGACCGCGTTGGCGCCGAGCACCTTCACCATGATGAACGCGCAGGCGAAGATGATGAGGAAGACGATGGTCGACAGCGCCGAGGCGTTCGAGAACTGCCCCTCGCGCATCGACGCGGTCACGAGCAGGGACATCGTGGTGGCCGGGCCGGAGGTGTTGCCCTGCATGATCGCCGGGAGGTCGTACATCCGCAGCGCGTCCAGCAGCCGGAAGAGCACGGCCACGAGCAGCGCGGGCTTCACGAGCGGCAGGGTGATCTGGGTGAACTGCTGGCGGCGCGTGGCGCCGTCGATCTTGGCCGCGTCGTAGACGTCCTTGGGGATCATCTGCAGACCGGCGAGGATGAGCAGCGCCACGAACGGCGTCGTCTTCCAGACGTCGGCGATGATGACGGCGGTGATCAGCTCCCACGTGCCGGTGGTCCACTGCAGGTCCAGCCCGGTGAGGCTGTTGACGATGCCGTTCTGCGCGAAGATGAACGCCCAGAGCTTGGCGGTGACGGCGGTCGGAATCGCCCACGGCACGAGCACCGCGGCGCGCAGCAGGCCGCGGCCCCAGAGGCTGCGCCCCATGATCGCCGCCATCCAGAAGCCGATGACGACCTCGAGCGAGACCGTCACCGCCGTGAGGAGGAAGGTGACCCCGATCGAGTTCCAGAACTGCGCCGTCGTGGTCCCGGCGGGGCAGGAGTTCGCTCCCCCGCCGCAGTCCTGCAGGAGCCACCGGGTGTAGTTGGCGACCCCGGCGAAGCCGCCCTCCTGGAAGAAACCGGTGGCCTCGTCCAGCACGCGGTCCTGGTTGAAGGACTGCACGATCGCGCTGACGATCGGATAGCCGATCACCAGGGCCAGCACGACCATCGCCGGGGCGATGAGCCACGTCGCCTGCTTCGCCTCGCGCTGCGAGCGCCGTCGCCGGGGCCCTCCCCGGGTCCGGCCGTCCGGCTTCTTCACGGTCTCCGCCGTACTCATGTGCCCGTCCCCTCGATGATGCGGCATGCGGATGAGCGGTCGGCGATGCCGGGGACGTCCGCGCGGACGTCCCCGGCATCGCTGGGGGTCAGCCGGAGGTGCTCGCCGTGATGGCCTCGGTCATCGCGGCGACGGCCTCCTCGACGTCCTGGCCCTCGACGATGGCCGCGTAGGCGTTGTCGGCGATGGCCTTGGATACCGCGGCGTAGTACGGCGTGACCGGCCGCGGCTGCGCGTTGTCGAGCGACTCCTTGAGCGCGGGCAGGTAGGGGAACTCCTCCACGAGCGCCTCGTCCTCGTAGATCGAGGCGAGCACGGGCGGGAAGGACTGCTCGGCGAAGGACTGCTGGTTCTCCTCGGAGATCACGAACTGCACGAAGTCGAAGGCGGTGGCCTTGTACTCGGAGTAGACGTTGATGCCGTTGTTGTACCCGCCGAGCGTGGAGGCGCCGGGCCCGTCGGGGCCGACGATCGCCGTCACGTCGAAGTCGTCGCCGACCTCCGAGGTCGGCTCGCTCTTCGCGGTGTCGTACATGTACGGCCAGTTGTAGGCGAACACGGTCTCGCCGGCGAGGAATGCGAGGTTCGTCTCCTCCTCGGTGAACCCGTTGGCGCGCTCCGGGATGTCGCCGTTCGCGTAGGCGTCAGCCAGCGCCTGGATGCCCGCGACGGCCTCGGGGCTGTCCACGGTCGGGGTCGTGCCGTCGGCGTCGACCACGCTGCCGCCCCACGCGTTGATTGCCTGGGTGGTCTGCACCGTCAATCCCTCGTAGTTGCGCAGCTGCAGCGCGAGCAGGTCGAGCTCGGCCTCATCGGCGGCGTCGCGGTACTCGAGCAGCTCGTCCCACGTGGTGGGCGGCTCGTCGACGATGTCGGTGCGGTAGAACAGCAGCTGCGCGTTCGTGTTCTGCGGCACCGCGTACAGCGTGTCCATGTAGGTCGCGCTGTCGACGGTCGCGGGCAGCAGCGCCGAGGTGTCGAGGGCGAGGTCGCCCTCGAGCTGCTGCAGCCATCCGTTCGCCGCGAACTCCGCGGTCCAGGTGACGTCGAGCGCCATCACGTCGTAGTCGCCGCTCTGGGCCTGGAGTGACTGCACGAGCGTATCGCGCTGGGCGTTCGCCTCCTGCGGCAGCTCGACGAGCGTGACCTCCTCCTCGGGGTGCTCCTCGTTCCACGCCTCGATGACTGGCTTGAGCTTGCCCGCGTCGTTGGTGCCCATCGCGAACGTGATCGGGCCGCGGTCCTCGAGGCCCGCCTCGGCCTCGCCTCCGCCCGTGCCGCTGCAGCCGGACAGCACGAGCAGCGCGGCCGCGCCCATCGCTGCGATACCGATCCTTCGATTCATGACCTGCTCCCTTGCAATGCACTGTCGAATCCGCGGGCCCGCCCGTCGGATGCGCTTCGTCGCGCCATCGACTCGCGGGGCCGCCTGAATGGTGTGACATAGCCTACTCCTTGTCAACGTCGGAGGTGGCCGCCGTTCCGCCGGAGGTCGACGGAACGCGTACCCGGGAGCCGCGCCGCTTCCCTGCGGCGCCGTTCTCAGCCCTCGGAACAGCCCGTCAGTGCGCGCCGAGCGTCTCGCCGATCACGCGCGCCGCCTCGGGGAAGCCGCCCGGGTTCGGGCCCGCGTAGTTGAGCCGGAGGTAGCGGCCGGCGGGCTCCGCGGGGAACCAGTCGTCGCCCGAGGCGACCATCACGCCGCGAGCCTCGCATTCGCGGGCGAACCGCGAGGGGTCGGTGTCGTCGGGCAGGCGGAGCCACAGGTTCAGGCCGCCGCGGGGCACGGCTTCGAGGTGTGCCTCGGGCGCGTGCTCCCGCAGCGCCCGGACGAGCAGGTCGCGACGCGCCTCGAGCCGCTCGCGCAGGGATCGGAGATGGGTGCGCCACGCGGGCTGGGCGACCACGTCGAAGGCCGCCTGCTGCAGCACCCCGCTCACATACATCGACTGCGCCTGGGCGTCGGCGAGGATGCGGGCGCGAGCGGGGCCGCGGGCCACGAGCCCGGCGACGCGGATCGCGGGCGAGACGCTCTTCGTGAGAGAACGGAGGTAGACGACGTGCCCGCCGTCGTCGCGCGCGGCGACGGGGACCGCATCGGCGGCGATCCCGAAGTCGTGCGCCCAGTCGTCCTCGATGAGGAACGCGCCGTGCTCGCGCACGATCGTCAGGATGCGCTCGGTCAGGGCGGAGGACCACTGCGCGCCGGTGGGGTTGGCGAAGTTCGGCTGGGCGTAGAAGGCGCGTGCGCCGGTGCGGGCGAATGCGCGCTCGACCTCCTCCGCATCCGGGCCCTCCGGGCCGCTCGGCACCGGGACGAGGCGCACGCCGACCTGCGCGGCGGCGAGGACGGCGCCCCAGTAGGTGGGCGACTCGATGAGGAGCGCGCCTCCCGCTCCGACGAGCGTCCGGAAGAGCGTCCCGAGGCCGCTCTGGCTGCCGGGCAGGACGACCACGTCGCCCGCGCCGGGCGCCGCTGCGCCGCCGACGCCGGAGGCGGCGAGCTCCGCCGCGAACCAGGCCCGCAGGTCGGGCAGCCCCGCGGCGGGCATCCGGTCGAGCGCGCCTTCCCCTCGCGCGGCGCGGACGAGCGCCGAGCGCACGAGCCGATCCGGCAGGAGCTCGCGATCCGGGTAGCCGGAGTGCAGGGCGATCGCGTCGTCCGGCGTCGAGCGCATCGCCGCGGCCGTGAGCGGCAGGTGCTGTCGGGGCGCGCCGAGCGCGACGGTCTGCCAGCCGTAGTCGTGCGGCCGTGGAGTCCGGCTGTCGCGCACGAAGGTGCCGACGCCGGGCCGGGACTCGACGAGCCCCTGCGCGATCAGCGTGCGGAGCGCCTGCTGCACGGTGACGGGGCCGACGCCGTGCTCGGCGACCAGCGCGCGGGTCGACGGCAGCCTCGCCCCGGCGGGGGCCGTGGCGACCCACTTGCGGAGGGCTGCGGCCACTCGAGCACTGCTACTATTGGTCATGAGACTAGAGAGTAGCGCTACTGTAATTTCCCGCGATCCGCTATCAACGCGACGGAGCGGCGTCGGCTGGGGCCTGCTCGGCGTCGCGGCGTTCTCGTTCACGGTGCCCTTCACCCGGGTCGCGGTGGAGGCGGGCCACATGTCGGCGTTGTTCGTCGGCTCCGGCCGGGCCGTGGTCGCCGCGGTGCTCGCCGCGGCGGCCCTGCTCATCACCCGGCAGCGACTCCCCCCGCGGTCGGCAGTGGCTGCAGGTGGCCGTCGTGGCGGGCGGCGCGGTCGTGGGATTCCCGCTGCTCACCTCCTTCGCGCTGACATCCGCGCCCGCGAGCCATGGCGCCGTCGTGGTCGCGCTGCTGCCCGCGGCGACGGCGGTGGTCGCGGTGCTGCGGACCGGGGAGCGCCCGGTGCGCTCGTTCTGGGCGGCCGCCGTGTGCGGGGCGATCGCGGCGGTCGCCTTCGCGCTCGCGCAGGACGGGGCCTCGGCCGGGGTCGGCGTTCCGGACCTGCTGCTCTTCGGCGCGGTGGCGGTGTGCGCGATCGGCTATGCGGAGGGCGGGCTGCTGTCCCGCAGCCTGGGCGCGTGGCAGACCATCTCGTGGGCCCTGGTGCTCGCCTCGCCGCTGATGGTGCTGCTGAGCGGCCTCGCCATCGCGCAGCGACCGCCGACCGGGACACTCGCGGAATGGGGCGCGTTCGCCTATCTCGCGGCGGTGAGCATGTTCCTCGGATTCTTCGCCTGGTACCGCGGGCTCGCCATCGGGCCGATGGCGCAGGTGAGCCAGGTGCAGCTCGCCCAGCCGGTCATGAGCATCCTCTGGGCCGGACTCCTGCTCGGGGAGCGCATCGGCTGGCCGACCGTGCTGGGCGGCGCGGCCGTGATCGGATGCGCGCTGCTCGCGGTGCGTGCCAGGAACCGCGATTCGTGACGGTCCGGGGACGAATGCGTGCGAAACGGATTCGATACGGGAACGGCCCCCGCTCCTGGGAGCGGGGGCCGGGCGGTGGGTCCTACCGGGCTCGAACCGATGACATCCACGGTGTAAACGTGGCGCTCTACCAACTGAGCTAAAGACCCGATCCGCGTCGGCGACGAGGGCCGATGCGACCATGCAAGCCTAGCATCCTGGCCGAGCCAGCCCGCGCGTCGGCCGGAGCGCGCCCCGGGACTTCGTCTTCCCCGATCACCACGCGTAGGACTGCGGTGCGGTGCCGGGGCCCGGCCAGATCCGGTCGAGTTCGGCCAGCGCCTCGGCGTCGAGCTCGACGCGCAGCGCCGCGACGGCCACCTCGAGCTGCTCGACCGTGCGCGAGCCGGCGATGAGCGTGGACACGATCGGCTGGTGCAGCAGCCAGGCCTGCGCCACCTCGGCCGGAGTGCGGCCGAGCTCCGCGCAGAAGATCTCGTACTCGGCCAACTGGTCCGAGAACCGCTCGTACGGCTGCGACTGCAGGGCTCGACGCACGGTGGGCTCGCCGTTCTTCGGCCGACCGGCGAGCACGCCCATCGCGAGCGGGCTCCACGGGATCAGGCCGATGCCGAAATGCTCGAGCGCCGGGATCAGCTCCTGCTCGATCGCGCGATTCGTGAGGTTGTACAGGCTCTGCTCCGAGACCAGGCCCAGCGCACGGCGGCCGTTCGCGGTCATCTGCGCCGTGGCGACGTCCCAGCCCGCGAAGTTCGAAGAGCCGACGTAGGTGATCTTGCCTTCGGCGATGAGCTGCTCCATCGCCTGCCAGATCTCCTCGTACGGCGTCGCCCGATCGACGTGATGCATCTGGTAGACGTCGATGTGGTCGGTCTTCAGGCGGCGCAGGCTCGCCTCGCACGCGCGCTTGAGATGATAGGCCGACAGGCGCCGGTCGTTCGGGCCGAGCCCCATCGGCTGATACGCCTTGGTGGCGAGCACGATCTCGTCGCGCCTGCCCGACCGCTCGAGCCAGTCGCCGATGATCTCCTCCGAGGTGCCGTAGCCCTTGAGCATGTCGGGCCTCTGCGGGCCGCCGTAGACGTCGGCGGTGTCGAAGAAGTTGACGCCGAGCTCGACGGCGCGGTCCATGATCTCGAACGCTTCCGGCTCGCCGGCGGCGTCGCCGAAGTTCATGCAGCCGAGCCCGATCGCACTGACCCTGAGCCCGGAACGCCCGAGGTGCCGGTATTCCATCGTGGTGTCGTTCATGCCGTCGACGCTACGGGGACGGACGGCGGAGAGGGAGTCCCTCCCGGTACCCCTCTCGACAGGGCCTCCGACGCCCGCTCAGGGGATGACGGCGCCCGAGCGCGGCGGGGCGCCGGTCGCTGCCCCGCCGCCCTGCCCGTCTCAGTCCGCGAGCTCGATGCGGGCGGGCTTCGACGCGTCCCATCCGCGGAGGACCGACGCATCGACGTGCAGACGGCCGAGTACCGCGGTGCCGGGCCAGAAACCGATCCTCGAATAGTGGAGGACGATCACTCGATTGCCGTGGTTGTAGCCGATGTCCGCGATCTCGGGGTCGCAGCCGTGCGGCATCCCCTCCATGGTGAGCCGTTCGGGCAGCTCGGCGAGCACTTCCTGCCGGGCGTAGTCGCGGAACTCGAGGTCGAGCGGCAGTTGCGCCCGGAGCGCGTCCGCGGCCGGGTTGTCGTGGAGCACCGCGTCGATCGTCCGGCCGTCGAGCGTGATGCGGATCGGGGTGTCCGCCATGGACGCCTCCTCTCGGTTCAGGCTTCGTCCGCGCCGACGGTGATGCGGAACGCTCCGGGCCGCGCGTGGAGCAGCCATAGACGCTCGGCGAGCGCGGCGGAGGCGAAGAGCGGATCGCCGCCGTCGATCGCCCCGGGGATGATGAGCTGCGCGACATGGACGCCTTCCGGCGCGAGGGCATCGTGCAGCATCGCCCCGTACGCGGACTCTCCGGCGAACGCGACGGAGGTGCCGGCGACGTCGCCGTTCGGGACGGCGGCGCTGGAGCCGTTGGGCAGGATGATCGTGCCGCGGCCCGCCTCGCGCATTCCCGGGAGGACGGCGCGGATCGCCGTCGCGGAGCCGAGGATCGACAGCTCGACGGCGGCCTCCAGATCCTCCACCGCGGTGTCGAGGACGGGCTTCAGGAAGGGCGCGCTCGGCACTGGGCTGAACTGCAGCACCTCGATCCGGCCGAGGTCTTCCGCGGCGCTCCGCAGCGCGGCCGCGAGAGCCGAGCGGTCGCCGATATCGGCGACATAGCCTTTCGCGGTGATTCCCTCCGCGGCGAGCCGCTGCTCGAGCGACTCGAGCTTCCGCATGTTGCGGGAGATGAGAGCGACCGCGAATCCTTCGCGGCCGAACCTCGTTGCTACTGCGGCTCCGAGTCCGGGGCCGGCTCCGACGATTGCGATAACAGCCATGCCTCCACGCTAGAACCGATGCTCCGGACGAGGGAGTCCCTGGCAATACCCCTCTCCCCCGGTTCGGACGACGCCCCCTCGCCGGGCGGTGAGGACGCGACCGGCGTCATCGTGGCGTCCACCGCCGACGACCGGCGGGTCCGGAGCCTACGCCTGCCTGCGGTCGGCAGGGGCGTCGTTCTGCCGGTCGGCCTCGTACTCCTCGGTGGCGGCGAGGTTCGCGAGCAGCTGCATCCGCTCGGCCGACGCGGAGCCCGGCTCCGGGGTGTAGGTCGTGAACGTGAGCCCCGGCTCGGAGATGAGATCGAGCGATTCAAACGCCAGCGTCAGATCGCCCACCACCGGGTGCCGGAAGTATTTGAACCCGGCCCCGTGCCGGAGCACGTCGTGGGAGGCCCACCGTTTCGCGAACTCGGGACTGCGCGTGCACAACTCTCCGATGAGTTCGTGGTGCTCCTTGTCGTACGGGTTGCGCGCCCCCTCCGCCCGCAGGATCCTGACCGCCGTGTTCGCCGCACGGTCCCACTCGAGATGGAAGGCGATTCCGCGCTCGTCGAGGAAGATGTACTTCGCGAAGTTCGGCGCGGTACCCGGCATGTCGAACAGGTCGCTGTAGAAGGCGCGGGCGAGCGCATTCGCCGCCAGCACGTCCATGCGGCCGTTGCGCACGACCGCGGCGGCCCCCGTGATCGAGTCGAGCATCCATTGCAGTTCGCGCGGCGGCGTCCATTCCCGCTGCCTCCTGCTCCGCACCGGTCGTGCCGCGGGGCTCGCCGCATGCGCGAGATCGAAGAGATAGGCGCGCTCGTCCTCCTCGAGCTTCAGGGCCCGGGCGATCGCATCGAGCACCTCGGGCGATGCGCCCCCGATGTGTCCGCGCTCGATGCGGGTGTAGTACTCCACGCTCACACCCGCCAACGAGGCGACCTCGCTGCGGCGGAGGCCCTTCACACGCCGGTTCTGACCGACCGGCAGCCCGACCTCCTGCGGGGTGATCCGTTCGCGCCGAGTCGCGAGGAAGTCCTTCACCTCTGCCCGATTATCCATATCGCCACCATAGGCCGACGGGGTTCGCGGAAGGAGGCCCTGCCAGTACCTCTTTCAACGGGGTCTCCCCCGTCGTCCCGGCCGGTGCTGTGATTCCCAATACCCGTGAAACCCACCTGCTGCGAAGGAGCCCCCCATGCGCGCCGTCATCATGCACGCCCCAGGAGATGTCCGCGTCGAAGACCGCCCCGATCCCGTCATCGAGGAGCCCTCCGACGCGATCATCCGCGTCACCGCCGCCTGCATCTGCGGCTCGGACCTCTGGCCCTACCGCGGTGCCGAGCCCGTCGAGGACGCCCCGATGGGCCACGAGTACATCGGCGTCGTCGAGGAGATCGGCGCGGATGTGCGGAACGTCGCCGTGGGCGACTACGTCGTGGGCTCCTTCGTCGCCTCCGACAACACGTGCGAGATCTGCGAGGCCGGCTTCCAGTCGCGCTGCATCCACCAGGTGATGATGGGCGCGATCGGTACCCAGGCCGAGAAGGCCCGCATCCCGCTCGCCGACGGCACCCTCGTGACGGTGCCGGGACGGCCCACCGAGGCGCAGGCCCGCAGCCTGCTCGCCGCCAGCGACGTGCTCGGCACGGGCTGGTTCGCCGCGGTCGCCGCCGAGGCGGGCCCGGGCAAGACCGTCGCCGTGGTCGGCGACGGCGCCGTGGGCCTGCTCGGCGTCCTCGCCGCCGCGCGCCTCGGCGCCGAGCGGATCATCGCCATGTCCCGCCACGCCGACCGTCAGGCGCTCGCACGGCGGTTCGGCGCCACCGATATCGTCGAAGAGCGCGGCGAGGCCGGCATCGCGAGGATCAAAGCGCTCACGAACGGGTACGGCGCGCACTCCACGATCGAGGCCGTCGGCACGCAGGAGTCGATGCTCCAGGCCATCGGCGCGACCCGGCCCGGCGGCCGCGTCGGCTACGTCGGCGTCTCCCACGGCGTGGAACTGCGGGGCGAGGACCTCTTCTTCGCCACCGTCGGCCTGCTGGGCGGCCCCGCCCCGGTGCGCCGCTTCCTGCCCGAGCTGATCGACCTCATCATGACCGATCAGATCGACCCCGGCATCGTGTTCGACCTCGAGCTCCCCCTCGAGGAGGCCGCGGCCGGCTACAGGGCCATGGACGAGCGCCGCGCCACCAAGGTGCTCCTCACCCTCTGATCCCGACGGCGAGCGCCCCGCGGCCGTTCGCCGCGGGGCGCTCGTCCACGCCTACACGAAAGACGTTCATGACCACTGCTCAACCCGAGGCCCGCAAGGTCGGGCCCGCGCTCGCCACGCTGCTCCTGCTGCTGACCGTGTTCGGTCCCATCTCGATGGACCTCTACCTGCCGGTGCTGCCGGCGCTCACCGCGGAGCTCGGCACCGTCACCTCGATGGCGCAGCTCACGCTCACCGCCTGCCTCGTCGGCCTCGCCGTCGGCCAGCTCATCGCGGGCCCCATCTCGGACCGCTACGGCCGCATGCGCCCGCTGCTGATCGGTCTGGTGGCCTATATCGCCGCCTCCGCGCTCTGCGCCTGGAGTCCGACGGTCGAGACCCTCATCCTCGCCCGGCTCGTGCAGGGGCTCGCCGGATCCGTCGGCATCGTCATCGCCCAGGCGGCCGGCCGCGACAGCTACGAGGACGGCGCGCTCATCCGCTTCTACGGCCGCGTGACCGTCATCGGCGGCCTCGCGGCGATCATCGGCCCGGTCATCGGCGGGCAGCTCGCCCGCTTCATGGACTGGCGCGGCATCTTCCTCTTCCTGGCGGGGCTCGGAGTGCTCATCATGGCCGCGACGCTCATCGTCTACCGCGAGACCCTCCCCGTCGAGGCCCGCACGAGCGGCGGGATGAGGCAGTCGGGACGGGACTTCACGAAGCTCTTCTCCGACAGGGTCTTCATCGGCGCCGTCCTCATCTGCGGACTCACCCATGCCGCCCTCTTCGCCTATCTGAGCGGCGCCACCTACATCCTCCAGGACGGCTACGGGCTCTCGCCGCAGGGCTACGCCTTCGCGTTCGGCGCGAACTCCGCCGGCTACATGGTCTTCGGCTGGGTCGCCGGTCGCGCCGCCGACGCCTGGTCGGAGCGCGGCGCCCTCGCCGTCGGCGTGCTCATGACCGGCGTCGGCGCCCTCGGCATCCTCGCCACCGGCCTGTGGGCACTCCCTCTGCCGGTGATCCTGGTGTCGCTGTTCGTCATGGCCTCCGGCGTCGCCTTCGCCGCTCCCCCGTCGGCCTCGCTCGCGCTGGCCGGCTACCCGGAGCTCGCGGGCACCGCCTCCTCGGTGCTCGGGCTCTCCCGCTTCGGGCTCGGTGCGATCGCGGCGCCGCTCGTCGGCATCGCCGGAGCCACCGCGGTCGTGCCGCTCGGCATCATCACCGTCCTGTGCACGGCGCTCTCGCTCGTCGCGCTGATCGCCCTCGTCGGCAGGAGGCGCGCTACTCGGGCCTCGCAGCCCTCGGTGAGGACCGATGCGACGTGAGTCGCGGCGGCCCGGCCGGGTTCAGCGGGACGTCCCTCAGCGGCTGCACCAGGGTCGGGCTCGCGGCCACGAGGACGACCGCGGTCGTGGCACGAGTCGGCAGTATGGCTGCTCTCGGATGGCCGGCCGGCGCATACCGCCGCTCAGTCTCCCGGTCGTCGCGGTGGAACGAGTCCCTCCTTCTCGTATCGCTCGAACAGCTCGAGGAAGGACCGTTCGGTGCTCACATAGGTGCCGAAACCGGCCAGCCGGCTCTTCGTCATGTCCGCGACGACCTCCACCTCGACTCCCAGATCGCTATCGGTGTGCCAGAACGATGCGACACGATCGAGACGAGATTCCCGGAGGCCGTATTTCTCCGCGATCTCGCTCCACAGCTGTTCCATGCCATGCATCTGATCCACGAGCGGCCTCGGCTCATGAGACGGCCCTTCCCAGCCGACCCCGAGCGCCTCGGCGAGCCGCGGCCACAGCCAACGCCAACGGAACACCTCGCCGTTGGTCACATTCCATGCCTCGTTCCCGATGCCGGGGGTCGTCGAGGCCCAGATCATCTGCTCCGCGACGACCCGCGAATCCGAGATATCCGTGAGGGAATTCCAGACGACTTCAGTACCGGGGAACACCATCGGCTTCCCCGTTTCTCGGGCGATCGCACCATGCACGGCTAATGTCAAGGCAAAATTCATCGCGTTGCCCACTGCGTGCCCGGTCACGGTGTGCGCTCGATGCACGCTCCAGGTGAAGCCTTCACGGGACGCCGCCTCGAAGAGTTCGTCTTCCTGCGCATAGTAGAAATTCGGAGTGGCGAGTCGTTCCTCCTCCTCACGGAACGGTGTTTCGCGCATCTCGCCGGTGCCGAAGGCTTCGAACGGCCCCATGTAGTGCTTCAACCCGGTCATCAGTGCGGCGTGCCTGATGGTGCCTGCGCCTGCGAGCGCTTCGAACAGGTTCCTCACCATCATTCGATTGACTCGGATGTTCTCGGCTTCGCTTGCCTGTCGTGACCACGCGTTGATGAACACATGCGTCGGACGCACGCCTTCCAATGCCCGTGTCACGCTCCGGGGGTCCGTAAGGTCCGCGACGACCTGCTGCACGCCCGTCGGCAGCTCGTGCGGGGAACGCGACAGCCCGTAGACGTTCCAATCGTTCCGGATCGAGAGTTTGCGTGCGATTTCTGAACCGGTGATGCCGTTGACACCGACGATCAGCGCAGTCGATACGTAATCATGCATGGATTCTCCTCTTCATCTGCAGCCGTCGCGCGACCCGTGCTTCGTCACCGGCTGCTCATCGGTCCCACCGGTCGGGCCGCGGCGTTATCAGCCTGGTGGGGAATATCGGCCGAAGCAATCCGCCCAACGCTGGTACGAACCCGGTTCCTACCACTCGTGGAAGCAGGATGGCCGCCGCCGTCCGCACGCGATCCTCGGCGACGGATCGATGCGAACTCCGAATACCGGGCGTCTCCCCCCTGCCCAGAGCGTCGACTGTTCTCGATCTGCAGTCGCCGCTCCGGGGAGGGAGCGTCGGCATCACCGCGATGCAGTCCGGGGTCGAAGGTCTTCTCTTGCGAAGCGGATGTCGAATGTCCGGGCAGCCTCCTGGATCGAAGCCTCGTCGAAGGGGCCGTACAAGGGCACGCAGGGAAACTCCTCCGCGGAAAAGTATCCGAGCACGACGTTGGTCACCGCGCAGTCGTATTTCTCCGCGAGCTCCACCACGCGCTTCGCGGTGTCCAGGTTCTTCTCAGTAGCGTAAGGGCTGTTGGCGACGGCCTCCGCCCCCTTCGCTGCGTAGATGTGGAAGAACCCGCTCGCGTTCGCCATGAACGGCATCATCATCGTATTGCGGTTGCGCCGATGGTAATCATAGAGCTCCCCCTCACAGACGACCATGGTGTCATCCGCAAGCGGCTTCATGTGTTGTGATCCCAAATTCAACAAGCTTTGGTCGGCCACTGCTCCTCGATACCCTTGCTCTTCGCAGTACGCCATTGCAGCGATCTGACGCTCGGCCGACCAATTGGAGACGCCGAAGTATCGGATCTTGCCCTCGCGGATGAAGTCCTGCATGGTTTCCACCATGATTTCGACCGGGATGCTCGGATCATCACGGTGGTAGAAATAGATATCGATATAGTCCGTCTGCAGGATCTCAAGTGAGCCCTCGAGATCTCCCCGCATGTCTGCGGGAGTGCAACGGTTGATGTGCAGGTCATGATGGACGCTCGTGAACACCGGATGACCGCCCTTGGTTATGAGGACGACATCGTCGCGGGTTCCGTTACGCTTCATCCATTGCCCGGTCACCCGTTCACATCGACCGATTTCATGGACGCCGTCGACCGCTACCCAATCCGAATAGACATGTGCGCAATCGATAAGGTTACCGCCTTGCTCGATGAATGTGCCGAAGATGGAATCGGCGTTATGGGAGTCCTTACCCCATCGCACGCCGGCGTCGACGGTGCCCAGCCCCATCGGGGAGACTCGCAGGTCGGTGTCCGGAATGATGATATTGCTCTTCATGAAAACTCTCCTTTAATTCAGGTGAGGGCGGCGGGTTCGTTCTTATAGTTGATATATGTCGCGGTCCCGTTCAGGACGAAATAGACGACGGTGAGCCCGAAGGCCACCACCTTGAATGAATCCACGGCCATGGCCTCCGCATAGGTGAAGAAGCCGGTGACGATGATGCCGGCAAGCGCTGCATAAGCCACGATTGCGAGAACCCCGGCGACTCTTCCCGATGTCTTCGTATCCTTGTTTTCACCCTGGCTCAGCTGTTCTTCCATCTCTTCGTCGACAAGGTCTTTGAGCTCCTTCTGGAATCGCTCCTCCCGAAGTTCTTCCGCGCGATAGTCATCTCGCGCGCCCATGATTCGAGCAAGCACCAAATAGCACGCTCCGGCGATGAAGAACTCCGGTATGAAGATGAAGTTGGGATGCATGGCGCCCGTGCCGAGCATGATCAATACGAACAGGATGCTGACACCCCAAGCGATCATCGCAGCCCAGTTGATTTTGACACCGCGATACATCGCCCAGTATCTCGTGAAACCGATCTTGGGGAAGAGGAACTGTTCGATGATGATGATCGCGCCGATTCCGACCGTCGCCCAGCCGAGCACTTGCACGACATTGCCGATATTCGTCATGGCGGGGAAGCAGGCCAATACCGTCATAATAACCCCGACCCCATAGGTGAACTGCCGATGCGAAAGCCGCGGGAGGACGGTGTTCAAGGAGAGCGCGGCGCGGTAGATCGTGGGATTCGCCGTCGTCCATCCCGCGACGATTACTGCGGTGATACCCGTGAGACCGAACACCGTATTCGTCACCGCACCCGGGTCCAATACGGTTAGCGATTGGCCGAGCACTGCAGCCGCGGCCGCTCCCATAATGGCAACCATCACCCAGGCGAAGTAATGTCCGACGAACATGCCGATGGCGCTGAGGTACCCGTATTTGTAGTTCTTCGCAAACCGGAACAGCCCCATATCGTTCGAACCGACATGCCAGGCGAGATTGATGAGCCAGGCGAAGCATGCGACGTGGAAGATCGTCATGGGTTCCGCATCGGGGTTACCGCTCCCGCTGCCTACATTGCTGTCGAAAATGGCCCAGATATCGGCGAACGAGCCGATCGAGGCGCCAGTGGCTGCGGCGAGCTGCGGCAGGGCGACGAGAGCGCCGACGAAGAAGATCACGATCATCCAGGGCACGGCGGCCGAGGCGAACCTCGCGCATGCCTCGAACCCGTTCGCCGCCACGATGGCCACCACCAGTCCCATGATCACCGCGGCGACGACGAACGACATACTCGTCGGGTACCATTCGGTCTGGATCGGCGCCCCGATCACTTCCCGGAGGGCCGTAGCGGCGACCGCGATCCCCGAGCCGGCGAGTGCGATGCTGCACAGCCCCCAGACGAGATTGTAGAAGCGCTGCGCGTAGGGCCCGATCACCTTCTTGAGGTAGGCGTAGAGGGTGAGGCGCGTGCTGGTGCCCATCACTGCCGCGAAGAAGGTGAACGAGAGCACCGCGAGCAGGTTGCCGATGAGCAGGCCAAGCAGGATGGTTTTTGCGGGCACTCCCCACATCACCAGAGTCGCGCCGAAGATGAATTCGGTCGCGGCGATATGCTCACCGCCGTACAGGCCGAGGAAGTTTTTGACCCCGGAGAGATTCTTCTCCGATACGGGTCGCTCCGTCTTCGGAACAGCCCGCGGATCTAGATTTCTTACAGGCCAACGCCCTGAAGGAGTAGTAGTTTTCATGTTGTCTTCTTCTCTATGGCGAGTAGTGATCCTCGCATGTAGTTTAAGGAAACGGTCTAGACGACAGTGATCGAGCGGATCATGCCTCTGGAATCACTGTTCGGTTAAATACTGCTCGACGAACGACTTCGTCTTTCGATAGGCAGTTGAAACATTCTCATCGACGCTCAGCTCGTAGTACTCCGGACGAAATACTTCCACTGCCGCGGGAACCGTCGAGGTGTCGAATCCGCTCGCGTGAAGAGCTTCGGCCAGACGTGCCTTGTCAACGCATCCGTCTCCCGGCCAGAGCCGCTTCTCATCGGTGAGATAAGGGGCGCCGATGGGGAGATGCTCGACGTCGTTGAGATGCAAGTTAATAATCTTTCGACCGTCGGACTCGGCGAGATCCTTGCAATCCGATCCCATCGCGTGAAAGTGAAAAACATCGAGTGCTATCCCGACGCTCGTCCGGTTCACCGTCGATACGATGTCATAGGCCGTATCGAAGCGGTTGATCGTAAATGCACCGGATCCGATGAACTCGAGGGCGACCGAGATTCCGTGAGGCTCGCACAGGTCGGCGATCTTATTCAGCATGACGACCGCATCGTCTTCGATCTCCCCTACTGTCGCGTGCTCCGCGATGTTCGCGCTCGGAATGACTGCTATAGTCTTGAGATCGATCGAGTTGAATACCGGGATCAGGCGCCGCACCTCGTCGAGCAGCTCTTGTCTATCTGCCCTGCTCCGTCTCCAGTTGAAGAACATCAGGGCGCTGTACGTGTGAGGTTTCAAACGGTGACTTCTGAACCATTCTGCGAGGTCCTCCGGAGCGCTGCTCCTGAGGTATGCATCCAGGGTGTCGGAGCGGAGATCGATATAGTCGAAACCATATCTCTCGGCGGCCTCGAGGTCCGCCAGCATCGAGTGATCTCGGCACTGTTCGGATGACGCTTGATTGAAACAGAGCTTCATTGCTTCCTCTTCGACGTGTGAGTGGACGATGACGCATCGCTGCGGAATCTACTGATAGTCGGCGAGCAACGGGCTGATGAATTCAACGGCTTCCCGCAGCGGGTTCTTGGGATAACCGGTGTAGTCCTCGAGCTCCACCGCCAGGATGCCGTCATAACCGGCGGTCTTCAGCGTGTCCAGGAACAGCGACCACCACTCCGCGTCGCGCCCCTTGCCCGGCACGTCGAAACTCCACGAGCGTTCGGAGATATTCGCGCCCTGCCTGAAATCGAGGTTGCCGTCGACGAGCTGCTGGTGCTCATGGAAGACCACGTCCTTCAGATGGACGTGGAAGATCGATTCGGGGGCTCGCCGGACCAGCTCTCGACCGTCGCCTCCCATCCACATCAAATGGCTCGGGTCCATGTTGATCCCGAGTACATCCTTGCAATCGCCGATTCGCTCGCAGAGGTGCTCGAATGTGGAGAGGTTGTAGAGCAGACAGGTCGGATGCAGTTCGAACGCGATGCGCACCCCAAGGGCTCGAGCCTCCTCGACGATCTCCCGCCATACCGGAATCGCGACCTCGTCCCACTGGTAGGCGAGAATCTCGTGGTTCTCCGGAGGCCAGTGGGTCGTCACCCAGTTCGGCCGGCGATCCGTCGGCGATCCGCCTGGGAGCCCTGACGTGGTCACGACGGTGTTCACGCCGAGCATCGCGGCGATGCTCATCGTGCGAGACAGGCCGTCCCGATGCGCAGCTCCCTCGATCGGATGAAGAATATTCCCGGAGCAGTTCAGCGCATCGATTTGCACGCCATGCCGTTCGAACTGGTCCAGATACTCCTCCCGACTCGTTGCTCCTGAAAGCAAGTCCTCCACCGGCACATGCGGGGCCTTCGACCAGTTGGCGCAACCGAGTTCCACTCCTCGGATGCCCAGCTGCTCGCAGGTCATCAGCATGTCCGTCAGGCCGTACCGCTCGAACCCGTCGGTAAAAACACCAATATGCATCTCTGCACCTCTCGTCGTCTACGGTTGTCGCCGCCGCTCGTGCCATATGCATGGGGGACGGAGTCGGTTCGCGAACCTCGTGCGATCCCGCTTCGCGTTCGCCTCCCCCTTCGGAGACGGATGCTCGACGGCGATCCCTGGGACGTCGTGTCGGATCTCGGGAGCCGACGCCTCGTTCGCCAGTTCCCACAGATTCCACGTGTCGGGTCGCATCGAGCCAGATACCCCTTGATCGTGCGATGCCGATTGGTACTACTGACAGGGTCACACTGATCGGCCCCGATCGTGCCTATTCTGATGGCTATGGTTGCTTCAGGGGAACGACAGGCTTCCGGCAGTCTGGGCGACTTTCTGAAATCACGCCGGGCAGCGCTCTCCCCGACCAAGGCGGGAGTCGAGGACTGGGGCAAGCGCCGCCGAGTGCCCGGTTTGCGACGCGAGGAAGTGGCGCAGCTCGCAGGGGTTTCGGTGGCCTACTACATTCGGCTGGAACAGGGGCTGCCGCATAACGCCTCCGACGAGGTGCTGCTTTCGCTGGCCCGTGCGCTCCAGCTGACATCGACCGAGACCGAGCACCTCCTCGACTTGGCAAAACCGTCGCCGATCAGGCCTTCGGCGGATGCGCGTCCGGAGCATGCGCATCCGCATGCTCTCGCCATGCTGGATGCTATCGGCGACAAGCCGGCGGTGCTGCTCGGACGGCGAAGCGATGCTCTCGCATGGACCCCGACCGGGCATGCGTTGCTGGCACCGCACGTGCCGTTCGATACGAGTGATCCCCGCACCCGCCCCTCCCTGCCCCGGCTGCTGTTCCTCGACCCGAGCGTTCGCCGGTCATACGCGGATTGGGAGTCCGAAGCCCGCCTCTTCGTCGCCTACCTCCGACTGATCAGCGGCAAATACCCTGATGACAGTCGTCTGGCCGAACTCGTCGGAGAGCTCTGCATGAAGGATGCCGATTTCGCCGCAATGTGGGCATCGGGTCGCGTCGGTCAATGCACTGCCGGTTTGAAGCACTTCGAGCACCCGCTCGTCGGAGCGCTGACCGTGGAGTACCAGCTCTGGCTTCAGGCGGACAGCCCCGATCATCGCATCGAGGTGTACAGCCCGGCGAATAGCGAAGCGCAAACGGCACTCGAACGTCTGAGCGCTCTCGTCCGTGAGAAGTCCGAGTCGAAACCCGGGCAGGACCGGAACGGTGCCCGGTCCATCGGCGAGGAACAGGCATGATTCGAGTCCGGTAGGCATCTCGATGCTCGCCGAGACGATGGATGTGCACGCTCTGATCAGGTCGAGCATAGGCGTCGCGACTCAGCGCGACCGTCGCGTGCATACCGTCGCGAGCCCCACGGCGAGCACCGCGATCGGCACGGACGCCGCGTTCCGCAGCAGCGCGGCGCCGCAGGCGTGCGCGGACGGGGACAGCAGCGCCTCCAGCGCGATGCGCACGGGCGGCGCGTGCGGCACCACGACGGCGAGCAGCATTATCAGGACGATCGCGAGGAGCGCCCATCCCGGTCGTGCCGGCGCGAGCGCGCCGAGGAGCACGCCGATGCCCGCGCCCGCCGCGAGGATGAGCAGCAGGTTCGCGAAGGCGAGCGCGCCGGCAGCGGCCGGGAGCCCGCTCGAGACCGCCCCGACTGCGATGACGAGCAGCGGGACGGGCACGACGGCTCCGGCCGCGGCGAGCCCGCGCGCGACGAGCATCCGGGCGAAGGAGCCCATCGCGCTGATCGCGATCTCCTCCTGGCCCGCATCCTCGGCGCAGCAGGCCGAATAGGCCAGCCACATGACCGCCGGGAGGCTCAGCGCGAGCATCGCCGCGACCGCGGAGGCGTCGACCGGCGGCGACCCCAGCAGCAGCCAGGCGATCACGCCCTGGCCGAGCACGGGCGGCATCCAGCGCTGCCCGTGGAAGAGCACCGCCCAGCAGTACGCGACGGCGGCGGTCACCGCTCGGCCCGCCGCTCGACCCGCAGCACCTCGCCGCCCGCGTCCAGCGTCGCGCGCAGCAGCGCGGACGCCTCGCGCTCCGGGACGGAGAAGTCGAGGAGGTCGCCGTTCACGAGCATCGGCCGGGCGGGCAGCGTCCGACGCCCTCCCTCGACGAGGCGGACCCGCACCGCGACCCGCGCCCCGGCCGCCACGGCCTCCTCGACGAGCCGCCCGTGCCGCAGCGACAGTCGACGGTCCGGTGCCAGGAGCTCCGGACCGTGCGAGACGACGAGCACCGCCGCGCCCCGGCCCGCCGCCGCCCGGATGAGCCCCGCGCTCGTCTCCGCGGCTGCCGCGTCGAGCCCGTCGAAGGGCTCGTCGATGAGCACGAGATCGGCGCCGGGCAGGAGCGCCTGCACGAGCAGCACCTTCTTCCGGCTCCCCGTGGACAGCCGCGCGAGGCGCGCACGAGGATCGAGCCCGAGCGACTCGGCGAGGCCGCGCACCGCCGAGCGGTCGGCCGGCGTCCACCGACCGCGAAGCCGAAGAATGTGGCGGAGATACGCGTGCGCGGTGAATCGGCTCTCCTCGAGCGCCGCGACAGGGGCGTAGGCGACCGCCCCGCACCGCTGCACGCGACCGCCTGTCGCCCGCGCCAGCCCCGCCGCGATCCGCAGCAGCGTCGACTTGCCGGCTCCGTTGCCGCCGCGGAGTTCGACGACGCTCCCCGGCCGCACGGCGAGGTCGACGCCCCGGAGGACGGGCGGGGCGCCCCGCCCGTATCGCTTGACCACCCCTTCGAGGAGCAGCCGCGGCGAGGCGCGGTCAGCGCCGCCGCTCGTACACACCCGCGGCCTCCCTCCGCGGGACCGGCGGCGTCACGTATCCCGCCTCCGGAACACCAGCGCGGCGACCGCCGCGGCGCCGAGCGTCCAGGCGAGCACCACGATCCAGCCGACGAACGGCGGCGGCGCCCCGGGCTGCGAGATCACGTACCAGAACGTGTACGAGGCCATGTCCGGCAGGAAGTACCACCGCAGCCCCTGCAGCAGCGGGCTCACGACGAGCAGGTAGACGACGAGGATGGCCGCGGCTGGCACCGTCTTGCGCACCAGCGATCCCACGGCCGCCGACAGGACGGCCATGCACGCGAGATACCCGGCGGCGCTGCACAGCACCCTGGCGGTGAGGGCGGGTTCGAGCGCCTCGAGCACCGTGCCCGTGCTCGCGAGCACGACCCCGACGCCGGTCGCGGCGGCGAGGAGCGCTCCCGGAAAGACGAGGACCGCCAGGGCGAGCATGGCGGCGGTCTTCTGCACGAGCCGGTTCGGGACGGCGAGGAGCGTCGTGCGGATCTGCCCGCCGACGTACTCCGAGGTCGCGGCCAGCACTCCGGCGAGGAAGAACCCCACCTGCGTCCAGCCGAGCCCGACCACGCCGAAGTCCAGCAGATGCGGGGTCTCGCCGGAGGGATCGGCCTCGACGGTGAACTCGGCGTGCTGCGTGAGCAGCGCCGTCGCCACCGCGGTGAGCGCGATCGTGCCCGCGATGACCGCGCGGAACGACCCGAGCGAGAGGAGCTTCGAGAGCTCGGCCCGGAACGCGTCCAGGAATGCCCCCGGCGCGCTCCTCGGCGCCTCCGAACGCGTGGCAGCGCCTGCGGATGCGGATGCGGATGCGCCCATCTCACGCGTCCCTTCGCGCGAAGACCACCGTGGCCGCGACGAGCAGCGCGGCCGCCCAGGCGGTCATGACGAGCCCGCCCATGACGGGCGTCATCGCCGTGCTCGTCTCCAGCGCGGTGAACATGCGCATGCCCGCGAGGTCGGGGAGGTAGTCGGCGGCCGGGAACCGCTGCGCGAGCAGGTAGGTGACGGAGACCGCGGAGGAATTCGCGACCAGGACCGCCATCGGGATGACGCCGCTGCGGGTGAGCGCGGTGAGCGCGAACGCGAGGAGCGCCATCAGCACCCAGAACACGACGGCGCCGCCCGCGCGCGCCGCCGTCCCCGGGTCGAGGGCCGGCCCCGCATCGGTCAGCAGCCCGACGGTCGCGAATACCGCGACCACGGCGGCGGCCGCCGTGCCCGCCGCGAGGAGCGCGACGGCCGCGGCCTTGGCGAGCAGCAGCCTCGTGCGCGCGGCGGTGGCGGTAAGGGTGGTGGTGATCTGCCGTCCGGCCGCGGACTCCTCCCCCTCGGTCGTGTACTCGCTGCCGATCGCGACGGCGCCGAGCACGATGGCCCCGGCGACGCCGATGGCGATTTCCGAGAACCCGGTGTTCTCGTCGGGGCTCGTCGTGAGGCTGGTGATGACGGCGATGCCGGTCGGGAGGGCGAGGCCCGCGGCGACGGCGAGCCAGGTGAACGGCAGCGTCAGGAGCTTCGACAGCTCCGAGCGGAAGACCCTCAACGCCCATCCCCCTCGCCGGTGAGCGCGAAGAACGCGTCCTCGAGGCTCCCGTGACCGCCCGTGACCTCCTCGAGGGTTCCGTCCGCGACGATCTCGCCGCGGCGGATGACGACCACGTCGTCCACGGTCTCCGCGAGCTCCCCCATCAGGTGCGAGGAGAGCAGCACGGTCCGGCCCTGCGCCGCCTGCTCGCGGAGGAACCGGCGGGTCCAGCGGATGCCCTCCGGGTCGAGGCCGTTGACCGGCTCGTCGAGCACGAGCGCCTCCGGGTCGGCGAGCAGCGCCGCGGCGAGCCCCAGCCGACGCCCCATGCCCAGCGAATAGGTGCCGACGCGCTTGTCCGCGGCGTGGGCGATGCCGACCGTCTCGAGGAGCGACTCGACGCGCCGGTTCCCGACGCCCGCGGCCCGCGCGACCCAGCGCAGATGCGCCCGGCCGGTGCGGGAGCGGTGGGCGCCGGAGCCGTCGAGCATCGCGCCGACCTTGCGCATCGGATCGCGGAGGGTCTGGAAGCGGCGCCCGTCCACGAGCGCGGTGCCCGATGTAGCGCGGTCGAGTCCGAGCAGGATGCGCAGGGTCGAGGATTTCCCCGCGCCGTTCGGCCCGAGGAATCCGGTCACCCTTCCGGGGCGGGCCCGGAAGGTCAGCCCTCGGAGGATGTCGCAGCCGCCGCGCCGCTTGGCGAGTTCGTCGAATGTGAGCATGGGCACCATCCCACCGGCGCGGAGGCCCGGGCGCATGAGCCGGCGGTGCAGTCCTGCCCGCCGGCCCTAGACCCGGGTGCAATGCCGGCCGCAGGATTCGTCCATAGGCTTGAGGCATGGAGGAGATGTCGCGGCCGCGCTGGACGTCGCGGGCCTGGGCCGCGGCGTGCGCGCTGCTCGCGCTGCTCGCCGTGCTGCTGCTGGTCTTCCCGATCGGCCGAGTCGCGCAGTGGGGCGCGCCGGCCGTCATGCTGGTCATGGCCGGGGTGGTCTGGTGGGCGCTGCGCACGACGCGCCGCCGGCGCGCCCGCTACGAGCAGCGGCTGGAGCGGTGGGCGCGCGAGCGCGCAGCGGCGGATGAGCGGCTGCGCCTGGCCCGCGAGCTCCACGACCTCGCCTCGCACGGCATCGGCGTCATGACCGTCAGGGCGTCCACCGCGAAGCTCGCGGACGAGCAGGAGCGGCTCCGCGCCCTCGACGACATCGAGCGGGTCGGGCGGCGGTCCACCGAGCAGCTGCGCAGCATGCTCACGGTGCTGCGCGCCGACGACGGCGGCACTCTCCGCCCGCCGTGCGGCGTCGCCGATCTCGCGGCGATCGTCGACTCCGCAGGGCAGGCCGGCCTGGAGATCGACGCGGCGTTCGACGAGGACGGACTCTCGGACCTCGCCCCCGAATTGCAGCTCTCCGTCTGCGCCATCGTCCGCGAGGCACTGTCGAACGCCGTCCGCCATGCGGGCCGCACCGCGGTCCGGGCGAGCGTCGAGCGGCGGGAGGACCGCGTCGTGATCGTGGTCCGCGACGCCGGTCCGGCGCCCGGCTGGCGACCGCGGCCGGGTACCGGCACCGGCCTCCTCGGCCTGCGGGAGCGCGTCGCGCTGCACGACGGCTCGCTCGTCGCCGGGCCGTGCGAGGGCGGCTTCCGCCTCGCCGCCGAGCTCCCCGCCGGAGGGCGGTCGTGAGCGCCGAGCCGATCCGCGTGCTCCTCGCGGACGACGAGCCGCTGCTCCGGCGCAGCCTGGGCATCGCGATCGATCGTGCGCAGGGGCTCCGAGTCGTCGGCGAGGCCGAGGACGGCGCCGACGCCGTCGCCCAGACGCGCGCCCTGCGCCCGGATGTCGTGCTCATGGACATCCGCATGCCCAGGCTGGACGGCATCGACGCGACCGGGCGGATCGCCTCCCAGCCCGCGCTGCGGGGCACGCGGGTGATCGTGCTGACGATGTTCGAGCTCGACGAGTACGTGTACGGCGCGCTCGCGGCGGGCGCCAGCGCGTTCCTGCTCAAGGACACGGAGCCCGAGCGGCTGATCGACGCGATCCGTCGGGTCCACGCCGGCGAGTCGCTGTTCACGCCGCAGATCATGCGCCGGCTCGTCGAGCACTTCGTCGACCGCCCGGTCGCGCCAGGGGCGGCGCCTCGGATCGACGGGCTGACCGCGCGCGAGCACGAGGTGCTGGCCCTCGTCGGCCGAGGCCTCTCGAACACGGAGATCGCGGAGGCGCTCACCGTCACGATCCACACCGTGAAGGCGCACATCGGCGCGCTCCGGGCCAAGCTCCACGCCCGCGACCGGGCGCAGCTGGTCATCGCGGCCTACTCGCACCGGCTCGTCGAGCCCTGAGCCCCGGCCCGCCCCGCCCCGCCCGGCGGGAGCCCGTCAGCCGGCGACGCCCCGGCCGCCACCGGCGGTCGCGCGCCAGTGCGCAGCAGCCACAGGTTCGCCGTCACGGTCAGCAGCGCCACGCCGGACAGCCCGCACACCGCGATGACGGTCACCCACGGGCCCTCCGGCAGCAGTCCCGCCCGGTGCGCGAATCCGGCCGCCACCGCCGCGAGCACCGCCGCCGCGCCCGCGACGGCGAGCACCGGCTCGGCGAGGGGCCGCCCCGGAGGGTCGGGCTGCGCGCCGTGCGGGCCGGCGAGCATCAGGGCGAAGGCGCTCACGGCCGTGACCAGCATCATGGCCCCCGCGATGTCGCTCGGGCGGTGCCAGCCGTAGTACAGCAGCTGCCCTCCCACGATGCTGAGCAGGATGCCCGAGCCCGCCGCCACCGCCGACCGGGCCCGAGGCGGCGCGGTCATGAGCAGCCCCGCCGCCACGGAGGCGAACGCGATCATGTGCCCGCTCGGAAACGTGTTGGGATCTTCGCCGTCGAGCGCCGGGCGGACGAGGATCACATGCTTGAACAGCTGGCCGAGCACGTTGCAGACCGCGACGACCGAGACGGCGACGAGCGCCATGAGCCGTCGCCCGGCGAGGACGCCGAGCAGCGCGACGGCCGCGGCGGCGATGAGCAGATGCGGGACGCTCACCACGGTCAGCAGGGGCGCGTGCTGCTCGAAGACCGAGGCGTCCAGGAAGCGCCGCTCCACCCGCTGGCCGCGGGCGGTGAGCACGCCGAGCCCGTAGACGCCGGCCACGCCGAGCACCGCCGAGACGAGCACGAGCAACCGGCGCCGTCGCAGCCGCCGCTCCATCGGCCCGCGCAGCGCAGGGGCGACGTTCCGCACCACCGACATCCTCCCGATCGTTCCTACCCGGCCGGGGAATCCTGCCACACCGCGCCCGGTCGAAGCTCCCAGCCGGCCCCGAAGGATACCCGCGAACCGCGAGGCGGCGACTCGCCGCCGATCCGGACGACGGGCCGCGGACCTCGCATGTTGCCCGCCCGAAGCGGCTCCGCGGTGCAAACTGTCCACCCGCGGACGCCCGCCGTCACGCCGATCCGCGGGATTCCCTAAGCTTCGGGAAGGCGTGCTCGCACCGTCGCGAGGCGCCTCGGATGCACGCATCCCCGATCCGGTAGTCAGAGAGGACCGCACCGTTCATGGATCAGCACATTCCCCCCGCCCCCAGGGCCTTCGCCCGCACCCGCTCCCGACTGCGAGGCGGCGCCGTCGCCCTCGCGGCCGCGACGCTCGCCGTCCCCTTCGCGCTCGGCTCCGGGCTCCCCGCTGCGGCCGCGCCCGAGGACGGCCTCGAGGCCATCGAGGCCGGCGACCTGCTCCCCGGCTACCAGGACGAGTTCCTCGCCCTGCCGGACGGCGAGAGCGTCTTCGCCCACGTCGAGCACCTCGCCGTCGACATCGGCCCCCGCGTCGCCGGCACGGAGGCCGAGGACGAGGCGATCGCCTACGTCGAGGGCCTCCTGGAGGAGTACGGGTTCGACACGTACATCGAGACCTTCGAGGCCCGACCCGGCAGCTTCGCCGACGTCGTCCCGAGCCGCGACGACGTCGAGGGCCACGGCAGCTGGCAGTTCGCGCCCGCCACGAACTCGCTCTTCACCGGCCCCGATGCCCCCGTGACCGCACCGGTCGTCGACGTCGCCGACGGCTCGGCGCTCGAGGACCGGCCGCTCGAGGGCGCGTTCGTGCTCGTCGACTGGGTCGCCGACGCGGACGCCCGGGCCGCGCTCATCGGCGCCATCGCCGAGCACGACCCCGCCGGCATCATCCTCACGGCCACCGCGGCCAACGCCCCCATCCCGCGGATCGGGGCCGCGCCCGCCGGCACGGAGGACCTCATCGTGGCCGCCGCGGGCGACTACCAGGGCGACCGCATCCGCGCGCTGCTCGAGACGGGACCGCTCGACCTCGCCATCACCACCGACACGGGCGGCGCGACGAGCTCGAACGTGATCGGCGTACGCCCGGCGGTCGGCGACGAGGACGGCACCGCGCCGATCGTCTACATCGGCGCGCACATCGACTCCGTGGTCGGCAGCCCCGGGGCGAGCGACAACGCGTCCGGCGTCGGCGTGATGCTGCAGATCGCCGAGCTCATCGGCCGGTACCCGCTCGACGTCGAGATCCGCGTGGGCGCCTGGGGCGCCGAGGAGCAGGGCATCGTCGGCTCCGCCCACCACGCGGCCCAGCTCACGCAGGACGAGATCGACCGCACCATCGGGGCGTGGAACTTCGACATGGCCGGCACCTCCTATCCCGGCACCGCGGACCGGCCCACCGACTTCTACGGGCTCTCCGTGAACCCGGACAACGAGGACAACGCCGTGCTCGACCTCACGGGGCAGATCACCGAGTACACGGGCCACGGCCCGCTCAACCGCGGCTACGTGGGCCGCAGCGACCACCAGTCGTTCCACGACGTCGGCATCGACGCGGCGGTCTTCAGCTGGATGTACTGGTCGCCCGAGACCTCGATCGTGCTGGAGCCGACGTATCACAACCCCTCCGACACGATCGACTTCATCTCCTCCGACCGGCTCGGCACTGCCGCGCAGTTCGTCGGCGGCTCCGTCTTCCTCGCCGCGCTCAACGAGGTGGAGGTGTCGGTGCTCGACGAGTCCGGCGCCGCGGCCGCGGAGGTGCCCGTCGCGATGTCCTGCGAGGGGGACGAGGGCTGGCGGGATGCCGGGACGACCGGACCCGACGGAGCCCTGACCACGGGCGCGCCGCACGTCGAATGCGACTTCGCCGCCCTCGCGGACGACGGCGCCGCGGCATCCGCGGAAGCCGTGCAGATCGCCGGCGACACCTCGGTGACCCTCGAGCTCGCCCAGGCCGCGCCCGCCCCCACGGGCACCGAGGAGCCCGTGCCGACCGGCACCGAGGAGCCGGGCGACTCGCCCGATCCCACCGGCACCGAGGATGCTCCGGGCACGACCGCGCCCTCCGAGACGGCCTCGGAGGCCGGCGACGGCGACCCGCTGGCGCGGACCGGCGACGACCGGATGCTGACGCTGCTCGCGCTCGCGCTGCTCTTCGCCGGGGCGGGCACGGCGCTCGCGGTCTACCGGAGGCGACGCCCCGCCGGCGAGACCGTCGAGTAGCCGCAGGCGGACATCGCCGCAGCGGGCCCCGGCCGGCGCACGCCGCGCCGGGGCCCGCCGCGGGATCGCGTCCGCGGCTAGTCCTCCGCCGCCGCCCACTCGAGCGCGCGCTCGTGCAGCGCCATCGCGCGCTGCTCCCCCGCCTCGCACGCGGCGGCGAGGATGCGCGTGCCGTCGGCGCGGACCGCCCAGGTGTGGCGCCTCGCCGTGCCGAGCTCCCCGTCGAAGGCGCTGCAGGCCCGCGCCACCCGCCCGTGCGGCCAGTGGTCGGACACGCCGAGCAGCAGGCCCGAGTGATCGACCTCCTGCAGCCAGCGCGCGAGCGTCGGCGCGGCGTCGCAGGACACGATCATCAGCTCCACGCGGAGCCGATCCGCCCGCTGGGCGAGCTGCGCCAGCTCGCCGACCTCGTCGCCGCAGACCGGCGTGAACGCGGCCGGCACGAAGGCGAGGATCCGCGGCGCGCCCGGGCCGAGCACGCGCACCCGATCGCCGCGGTGCGTGGGCGCGTCCAGCGGCATGTCTGACGGGTGCGGGTGCGAGAAGAACACGGCTCCATTCTTCCCGAGAAGCGTGGGAATCCACTTGGGATCGGCGGCCCGGATCGAGCGCTGAACGTGCGTTCCGGCAGGACTCGGTAGGCTGATCGGTGTGCCTGCGGTCGTGATCCGACCGAGCACGCCGCACCTGCGCTCTCACTAGTGAAAGAGGTCACCATGGCTGTCAGCCACCAGGATCCTTATTCGGAGGACCATGTCGACACCGATCCGCAGGAGACTGCGGAGTGGAAGGAATCGCTCGACGCGGTAATCGCCGAGCGCGGACATGAGCGTGCGCGCGAGATCATGCTCTCGCTGCTGGAGCGCTCGCGGGAGCAGCACCTCGGCGTGCCCCGCGTGCCCGTCACCGACTTCGTCAACACGATCGCGCCCGAGGACGAGCCGGAGTTCCCCGGCGACGAGCGGATCGAGCGCACCTACCGCCGCTGGCTGCGCTGGAACGCCGCGATGACGGTGCAGAACTCGCAGGCCTCGGAGATCGCCGTCGGCGGCCACATCTCCTCCTACGCCGCCCAGGCCACCCTCTACGAGGTGGGCTTCAACCACTTCTTCAAGGGCAACGGCCACGAGCAGGGCCCCGACCAGGTCTACTTCCAGGGCCACGCCTCCCCCGGCAACTACGCCCGCGCCTTCCTCGAGGGCCGGCTGAGCGAGCAGCACCTCAAGGCGTTCCGCCAGGAGGCCTCGAAGGCCCCCTACGGGCTCTCCTCCTACCCGCATCCGCGGCTCATGCCGGAGTTCTGGCAGTTCCCCACCGTCTCCATGGGCCTCGGGCCCATGAACGCGATCTGGCAGGCCCAGACGAACAAGTACCTCACGAACCGCGGCATCAAGGACGTGTCCGGCTCGCACGTGTGGGCCTACCTCGGCGACGGCGAGATGGACGAGCCCGAGTCGCGCGGCCAGCTGCAGTTCGCCGCGAACAACAACCTCGACAACCTCACGTTCATCGTCAACTGCAACCTGCAGCGCCTCGACGGCCCGGTCCGCGGCAACGGCAAGATCATCCAGGAGCTCGAGTCCTTCTTCCGCGGCGCCGGCTGGCACGTGATCAAGGTCGTGTGGGGCCGCGAGTGGGACGACCTGCTCGCGCGCGACGAGCACAACGCGCTGCTCAACCTCATGAACGAGACCCCGGACGGCGACTTCCAGACCTACAAGGCGGAGTCGGGCAAGTTCGTCCGCGACAACTTCTTCGGCCGCGATCCCGAGGCGCTCAAGCTCGTCGAGGACTACACGGACGACCAGATCTGGAGCCTCAAGCGCGGCGGCCACGACTACCGCAAGGTCTACGCCGCCTACAAGGCCGCGCTCGAGCACAAGGGGCAGCCCACGGTCATCCTCGCCCACACCGTCAAGGGCTACGGCCTCGGCACCCACTTCGAGGGCCGCAACGCGACCCACCAGATGAAGAAGCTGACGCTCGAGGACCTCAAGACCTTCCGCGACAACCTGCAGATCCCGATCGCCGACAAGGACCTCGAGCGCGATCTCTACGACATCCCGTTCTACCGCCCCGACGAGAACGACGAGGCGCTCCAGTACCTGCTCGAGCGGCGCCGGGGGCTCGGCGGCTCGCTGCCGGAGCGCAAGTCGAAGTACACCCAGCTCGAGCTGCCCGCCGACAAGGCGTACGCCTCGGTGAAGAAGGGCTCCGGCTCGCAGCAGGTCGCCACCACGATGGGCTTCGTGCGGCTGCTCAAGGAGCTCATGCGCTCGGGCGAGTTCGGCCGCCGCGTCGTCCCCGTCATCCCCGACGAGGCGCGCACCTTCGGGCTCGACGCGTTCTTCCCGACCGCGAAGATCTACAACCCGCACGGCCAGCACTACACGTCCGTGGACCGCGAGCTGCTGCTCGCCTACCGCGAGTCGCCCCAGGGCCAGCTCATGCACGTGGGCATCAACGAAGGCGGCGCCGTCTCCGCCTTCACCGGCCTCGGCACGAGCTACTCGACCCACGGCGAGCTCATGGTGCCGTTCTACATGTTCTACTCGATGTTCGGCTTCCAGCGGACCGGCGACGGCTTCTGGGCCGCGGCCGATCAGCTCACGCGCGGCTTCATCATCGGCGCCACCGCCGGCCGCACGACGCTCACGGGCGAGGGCCTGCAGCACATGGACGGGCACTCGCACCTGCTCGCCGCCACCAACCCGGCCGTCGTGAGCTACGACCCCGCGTACGTCTACGAGATCGCCCACATCGTGCGGGCCGGCATCGAGCGGATGTACGGCGGGAACCACCCCGACCCGGACGTCATGTACTACATCACGATGTACAACGAGCCGATCGTGCAGCCCGCCGAGCCCGCCGACGTGGACGCCGAGGGCATCCTCAAGGGCATCTACTACCTGCGGGCCCCCGAGTCGCAGGAGGGGCCGCAGGCCCAGCTGCTCGCCTCGGGCGTGGCCGTGCCCTGGGCCCTGCACGCCCAGGAGCTGCTCCGCGAGGACTGGGGCGTCGCCGCCCACGTGTGGTCGGTGACCAGCTGGCAGGAGCTCCGCCGCGAGGCGCTCGAGGCCGACGAGCACAACTGGACCAAGCCCTCGGAGCAGGCGCGCACCCCGTACCTCGCCGAGAAGCTCTCGGGCTCGGACGGCGTCTTCCTGGGCGTGAGCGACTACAACCACTCGCTGCCCGACATGATCCGCAAGTGGGTGCCCGGCGACTACGCCACGCTCGGCGCCGACGGCTTCGGCATCTCGGACATGCGCGCGGCCGCCCGCCGGTTCTACAAGATCGACTCGCATTCGATCGTGATCCGGACGCTCGCCGAGCTCGCCTCCCGCGGGGAGGTCGACCGCGGCGTCGTGCAGCAGGCGATCGACAAGTACGAGCTCCACAACGCCCTGGCGGGGCAGTCGGGCACGGCGGGCGGAGACGCCTGACCCCGGCCCCGGCCCTCGCATCCAGGTAGACGAACGAGAAAGGCTCGGCACTGCCGTTCCCATCCATGACTGACACGACCGACCGCCAACGCGCCGTAGCGTGGCTGCGGAGCATCACCGGTGATCTCTCGACCACCGTGCTCAAGCGAATGGAGCAGACGCTCCCCTGGTTCGCGGATATGCCGCCAGGCAGACGCTCGGCGGTCGCGCTCGTGGCCCAGTCCGGAATCGCCTCGTTCGTCTCCTGGTTCGAGGACCCCACCTCGGCGCCGTGGACGGCGAAGGACGTCTTCGACTCCGCGCCGCGGGAGCTGCTGCGCTCGGTGAGCCTGCAGCAGACGCTGCAGCTCATCCGCGTGGTCGTGGACGTCTTCGAGGAGCGCACCCAGACGGCGCCCTCCGAGATCCGCGAGGGCGTGCTGCGCTACTCCCGCGACATCGCCTTCGCGGCCGCCGACGTGTACGCGCGGGCGGCCGAGCAGCGCGGCCTCTGGGACGCCCGCCTCGAGGCGCTCGTCGTCGACTCGATCCTCACGGGCGAGAACGACACCGAGCTGCCGAGCCGCATCGCGGCGCTCGGCTGGAGCGGGCACGGCGAGGTCTCGGTGCTCGTGGGCACCACGCCGAAGGTGGTCGAGATCGACCAGCTGCGGCGCACCGCCCGGCACAACCGGGCGGACCTGCTCGTGGGCGTGCAGGGCAACCGCCTGGTCCTCGTGATCGGCAGGGCCAAGCCGAGCGCCGAGGCCGAGGACGAGCTCATCCCCTTCCTCGAGATCGCCCAGGCGCTCGAACCCGGCTTCGGTCCGGGCCGCCTCGTGCTCGGGCCCGAGGTCGCCTCGGTGGTCGAGGCCTCGCGCAGCGCCAGGGCGGCGCTCGTGGGATTCTCGGTCGCCTCGGCCTACCGCCGTCTCGAGCGGCCCGTGCTCGCCGACGACCTGCTGCCGGAGCGCGCCCTCGCCGGCGATCCGCTCGCCAGGCAGACCCTCGTGCAGCGCATCTACACGCCCCTGTCCGATCACCAGTCGGACCTGCTGAACACCCTCTGGTGCTACCTCGACAACGGGCGCTCGCTCGAGGCCACCGCGCGCGAGCTGTTCGTGCATCCCAACACCGTCCGCTACCGCCTCAAGCGCATCACCGAGATCATCGGCTGGGACGCGACGGGCGCGCGCGAATCGCTCGTCCTGCAGGCCGCCCTCATCCTCGGGCGCATCGCGGACGGCGCGAACACCGAGCCGCGCCGGCAGGTGCGCTCGCCACGGCGGCGGAACTAGCGCCGTCGCACAAAGCTTGCGGGGAATCATGTCGCGTTCCCCACCAAGCGATCCCCACCCCTCTTGAGAAGATGGACGTTATGACTGTCGTGACCTTTCCCGGCCAGGGATCCCAGAAGCCGGGATTCCTCGCCCCGTGGCTCGAGGACGCCGAGAGCCGCCGCACCCTGGAGCACCTCTCCGAGACCGGCGGCATCGACCTCATCCGCCACGGCACCGAATCCGACGCCGACACGATCCGCGACACCGCCGTCGCACAGCCGCTCATCGTGGCGGCCGGCGTGCTCACCTGGGACGCGCTCCGGGCCCGCTTCGGCGACCGCCTGGACGGCGTCGCGGTCGCCGGGCACTCCGTGGGCGAGATCGCCGCGGCCTACGCGGCCGGCGTCTTCGACGCCGCCACCGCGATCCGCTTCGTCGCCACCCGCGCCCGCCTGATGGCGGAGGACGCGGCGAAGACCACGACCGGCATGTCCGCGATCATCGGCGGCGTCGAGGCCGACATCGTCGAGCGGCTCGGCTCGCTGGACCTCGCTCCCGCGAACTTCAACGGCGCCGGGCAGATCGTCGCCGCGGGCGAGCCCGATGCGCTCGCCGAGCTCAAGGCCGACCCGCCGGCCGGGGCGCGGGTGATCCCGCTCAAGGTCGCCGGCGCCTTCCACACCCGCTGGATGGCCGACGCCCAGGCGGCGCTCGCCGGCGTCGAGGAGGAGTTCCCCGTCTCCGCGCCCGTGCGCCCCATCCACACCAACCGGGACGGCAGCGTCGTCACCAGCGGCGAGCTCTACCGCCGCTACCTCGTCGAGCAGGTGAACCGCCCCGTGCACTGGGATCTCTGCATGACCGCCTTCCTCGAGGCGGAGTACGCGGGCCTCGTCGAGGCCGCTCCCGCCGGCACCCTCGCGGGCCTCGCCAAGCGCGGGATGAAGGGCGTCCCCGCGGTCGCCGTCAACGTGCCCGCGGACCTCGACGCCGCCGGCGAGCTCCTCCGCGGCGCATAGGCCCGCGCTCCGTACCGAAAGGACTGTTCGAAACCATGAGTGAACCAGTCGTGCTGCGCCAGGCCGAGGGGCACGAGTACACCCGCATCTACGGCTACGGCGCCTATCGCGGCGAGCACGCCGTCACGAACGACGAGATCGCCGGGCCGATCGACTCCTCCGACGAGTGGATCCGCCAGCGCACCGGCATCGTCACGCGAGCCCGCGCCGCCGAGGACGTCAACATCATCCACATGGCCACCGCCGCCTGCCGAGAGGCCCTCGAGGTCTCCGGCGTGCAGCCGCAGCAGGTGGGCGCCGTCATCGTCGCCACCATCACCAACGTCTTCCAGTCGCCCGCGGCCGCCACCCGCGTCTGCGATGCGATCGGCGCGACGCCCGCGGCCGCGTACGACATCTCGGCCGGCTGCGCGGGCTACTGCTACGCGATCGCGCAGGCGGACGCCCTCATCCGCGCCGGCGCGGCCGAGTACGTGCTCGTGGTCGGCGCCGAGAAGCTCTCGGACATCATCGACCCGACCGACCGCTCCATCTCGTTCCTGCTGGGCGACGGGGCGGGCGCCGCGCTCGTCGGCCCCGCCGAGGAGCCCGGCATCTCGGCCTCGGTCATCGGCTCCGACGGCTCGAAGTGGGACGCCGTCTCGATGAACCACGAGCTGCAGGAGTTCCGGCGCGGCGAGGTCGAATGGCCGACCCTGCGCCAGGACGGCCGGGCGGTCTTCCGCTGGGCCGTGTGGGAGATGGCGAAGGCCGCGCGCGAGGTGCTCGAGCGCGCCGGCATCGAGGCCTCGGACCTCGCGGCGTTCATCCCGCACCAGGCGAACATGCGCATCATCGACGAGTTCGCCAACCAGCTCGGCCTGCCCGAGAGCGTGGTCATCGCCCGCGATATCGCCGACACCGGCAACACCTCGGCGGCCTCGATCCCGCTCGCCTCGCACCGGCTCGTCTCGGAGCATGCCGAGCTCAGCGGAGGCCTCGCCCTGCAGATCGGATTCGGCGCCGGCCTCGCCTACGCGGCGCAGGTCGTCCGTCTCCCCTGACCATCAATCCACATCGAATTCGACCGGTTCGCGCTTCGCGGGCCGGAAGAGCCCCTGACCGGCAATAGAATGTCTCTCGGTCATTGAAGCAACCACAAGGAGAACACCCAAATGGCACTTTCGAAGGACGAAATCCTCGCAGGCCTCGCCGAGCTCGTCAACGACGAGACCGGCATCGCCGCCGACACCGTCACCGGTGAGAAGTCGTTCACCGACGACCTCGACATCGACTCGATCTCGATGATGACCATCGTCGTGAACGCCGAAGAGAAGTTCGACGTCGAGATCCCGGACGCCGAGGTCGAGAACCTCAAGACCGTCCAGGACGCGGTGGACTTCATCGCCAACGCGCAGGACGCCTAGTTCCAGCGACGGTGTCGGGCTGCTCTGCGAGGAGCCCGACACCTTTCCTGCCCCTTCTCCTCAAGAGGACTTTCATGACCAAGAAGATCGTAGTAACGGGCCTGGGAGCATTCTCCCCGCTCGCTCCGACCGCGCGCGGCACCTGGGAGGCGCTGCTGCGGGGAGAATCGGGAGCGCGTCCGCTCACCGACCAAGCCGAGAAGTACGACATCGACCTTCCGGTCACCTTCGCGGCCACCGTCAAGGAGAGCCCCGCCGAGCACCTCGAGCGCGTGGTCGCGAAGCGGCTCGACCCCTCGAGCCAGTACGCCCTCATCTCGGCGCGCGAGGCCTTCGCCGATGCGGGGCTGACGGACGAGGAGATCGACCCCGATCGCCTGCTCGTGGACTGGGCCACCGGCATCGGCGGCGTCTGGACGCTGCTGGACGCGTGGGACACCCTGCGCGAGCGCGGCCCGCGCCGCGTCATGCCCCTCACGGTGCCGATGCTCATGCCCAACGGCCCCGCCGCCGCGATCGGCATGGAGCTCGGCGCCCGCGCCGGCATCCACACGGCGGTCTCCGCCTGCGCCTCGAGCACCGAGTCGATCATCAACGCGTACAACCACCTGCAGGCCGGCTACGCCGACATCGTGATCGCCGGCGGCTCCGAGGCCGCGGTGCACCCGCTGCCGATCGCCTCCTTCGCCTCGATGCAGGCGCTCTCGCGCCGCAACGACGACCCCGCGCACGCGTCGCGCCCCTACGACACCGGCCGCGACGGCTTCGTGCTCGGCGAGGGCGCCGCGACGCTCGTGCTCGAGACCGAGGAGCACGCGCTCGCCCGCGGCGCGCGCATCTACGCCGAGATCGCGGGCGGCGGCGTGACGGCCGACGCCTACCACATCACCGCGCCCGAGCCCACCGGCTCCGGGGCGTCGAAGGCGCTCGAGGCCTGCCTCGCCCAGTCGGGAGCGGCGGCCGAGGACGTCGTGCACATCAACGCGCACGCCACCTCGACCCCCGTGGGCGACATCGCCGAGTACAACGCGTTCAAGCGGGTCTTCGGCGACCGCACCGACTCGATCCCCGTCTCCGCCACGAAGGCGTCCGTGGGGCACCTGCTCGGCGGCGCCGGCGCGATCGAGGCGCTGTTCACCTCGCTCGCCTTCCACGAGGGCGTGCTGCCGCCCACCATCAACCTCGAGGACAAGGACCCGGAGATCGGCCTCGACGTCGTGACCGAGGCCCGCGAGGTCGACCTGCCCTCGGGCGCGATGGCGGTCTCGACCTCCTTCGGCTTCGGCGGCCACAACGCGGTGCTGGGCATTCGCAAGTACTGACCCGCGCGGCGCGCGGAATGCGGGCCTCTCGGACCGGATCGCGGGAAAGGGCCACGGCCGGGGAATCGGATTCCCCGGCCGTGGCCCTTTTCCGCCGGATAGGCGATCCCTCTACCCGCAACGCCGTGCTTGTGAAACTTGCGGGGCCGTATTTTCGAGGGGTGCTCGCCGTGCGGAAGCCTCAGCCCACCCGGTGCATCCAGACTACGGGGCTCTCGTCGCCCGCGGTGCGGAAGGGCTCGAGCTCGTCCTCCCAGGCCTGGCCGAGCGCCAGGCTCAGCTCGCGGTGCAGCTCCGCCGCATTGCCGCCCGAGATCTCCATCGCGTAGCGCACGCGCTCCTCGGGGACGACCATGTTCCCGGCCGTATCGGTCTGGGCGTAGAAGATGCCCAGGCCGGGGGTGTGCATCCACCGGCCGCCGTCCATGCCGGGGCTCGGGTCCTCGCTCACCTCGAAGCGCAGATGCTCCCAGCCGCGCAGCTGGGAGGCGATGGCCGCGCCCGTCCCCGGTGCGCCGGCCCACTCGTACTCGGCCCGAACGGCGCCGGGGATCACGGGCTGCGCGATCCAGGGAAGGCTCGCGGGCTCGCCGAGTGCGCGCCCCAGCCCCCATTCGACGTGCTGGCAGAGCGCGCGCGGTGCGGAGTGCACGTAGAGCACACCCCGGCTGATCGGTGCAGCCATAGTTTCCTCCAGTTTCACGGGTGGTACGTCTTCCCCTACGTCCATACGTGTGACTGAGGCCGTTTGCGGCACCGTCGAGTATTCAATTGGATTGCTCTCGGTCTCGACGAGTTATTCTCGCGTCACAGGAATTATCACTGACGTTAGCCACTAATGACAAGCCTGTGATTCAAGCTCGCGGCGTGTTATCACCTTCGCGATTTCTCCCGAACGCCGAAGGGGCGGCTTCCCGAGGATGCCGCCCCTTCGCCGAGGGCCCGAGCGGTCTGAGGAGCCGAGCCGTCACAGCCGCCGGATCTGCCCGCCGGTCAGGGAAGCCGGACGAGTCCGAGCTCCACCGGCGAGCGCAGCAGCCGGTGCTGCGGCACGACCCGCACGGTGTATCCCACCCTGCCCGGCCGGTCGATCGCGAAGGAGGCGGTGTACACGCCCGGCTCCGCCGTCGGCGCCATCGCGACGAAGTGCGGGGAGGCGAGCTCGCCGGAGGCGTCGGGGCGGCTCACCACGACCTCGACGCGCACGTCCTCCGCCGCGAGCGGGCCGAGCTCCACCCGGGCCTCGAGCGCGACGTCGCCGCCCGCCCGCGGCGACTCGGAGAGCGCTCGGACCGAGCGGATGGCGACGTCGCGCCAGTGGTCGCGCACGCGCTCCTGCCACCGGGCGAACTGCTCCGCGTTGCCGAGGTCCGCGGCGATGCGCGCCGTGCGGCCGGCAGGTAGGTAGAGCTCGGTCACGTAGTCGCGCACCATGCGCTCCGCCGCCACCTGCGGGCCGATCTCGGCCATCGACCGGCGCACCCGCTCGACCCAGGCCTGCGGGATGCCCTGCTCGTCGCGGTCGTAGAACATCGGCACGATCTCGTGCTCGAGGAGGTCGTAGAGCGCCTGCGCCTCCCACTCGTCGCGCAGGTGCGGGTCGGCGTGCTCGGCGCTCGGGATGGTCCAGCCGAGCTCGTCGTCGCGGAACTCGTCCCACCAGCCGTCGGAGATCGACATCGTGAGGCAGCCGTTCATCACGGCCTTCATGCCCGAGGTGCCCGAGGCCTCCTGCGGCCGGATGGGGTTGTTCATCCACACGTCGGAGCCCGCGACGAGGAACTTGCCCATCGAGATGTTGTAGTCGGGGATGAAGATGATCCGGTCCCGCACCCCGGCCTCGTCGGCGAAGCGGATGAGCTCCTGCAGCAGCTGCTTGCCGCCCATGTCCGCGGGGTGCGCCTTGCCCGCCACCACGAACTGCACGGGACGGTCCGCGTCGGTGAGGATGCGCCGCAGCCGCTCCGGGTTCTGCAGCATGAGCGTGAGGCGCTTGTACGTGGAGACGCGGCGCGCGAACCCGATGGTCAGGGCGTCCGGGTCGAGGATGTTCTTGGTCCATCCGAGCTCGGGCGCCTGCGCGCCGCGCTCCCGCCAGGACTTCTGCGCGAGGTCGCGCGAGCGCTCGACGAGCTCGCGGCGGAGCTCGTTGCGCACGCGCCAGAGCTCGGAGGCGCCGACCGCGTCCGGGCGCTCCCAGCGGTTCGCGGTGGTGAGGTCCCGGTCGCCGCTCATGGTGCGCGTGACGGAGCGCATCGGCCCGCGCACCCAGGTCGGGATGTGCACGCCGTTGGTCACGGACGTGATGGGTACCTCGGCCTCGTCGAAGTTCGGGTAGAGGTTCTTGAACATGCTGCGGGAGACCGCGCCGTGCAGCTTCGCGACGCCGTTCGCGTACTGCGCGAGGCGCAGGCCGAGGTGGGCCATGTTGAACCGGCCCGGGTCGTCCTCGGCGCCGAGCTCGAGCACGAGCTGCACGGGCACGCCGGGTGCGAGGCGGGAGCGGCCCTGCTCGTCGGCCTGCAGGTACCGCTGCGCGAGCGACATGTCGAAGCGGTCGATGCCGGCGGGCACCGGGGTGTGCGTCGTGAAGAGCGTGGAGGCGCGGACCACGGCGAGGGCGGTCTCGAAGGAGGCGCCCGCCACCATGAGCTGCCCGATGCGCTCGACGCCGGCGAAGCCCGCGTGGCCCTCGTTCATGTGCAGCACGTCGGGGTGCGGCCTCCCGAGGATGTCGCAGTAGCGCTGGACCGCGCGGACGCCCGCGACGCCGAGCACGAGCTCCTGCTTGATGCGGTGCTCCGCGTCGCCGCCGTAGAGCCGGTCGGTGATCACGCGGAAGTCGTCCGGGTTGGCGTCGATGTTCGTGTCGAGCAGCAGCAGCGGCACTCGGCCCACGTCGGCCTTCCAGACCGCGACGCGGACCTCGCGCTGATCCGGATAGGTGACGCCCACGTGGAGCTGCTCCCCCGTCTCGTCGAGCACCGGCGCGACCGCGAGGTCCGCGGGGTCGTGCTCGCTGTACCGCTCCTGCTGCCAGCCCTCGCGGGACAGCGTCTGCTGGAAGTAGCCGAAGGTGTAGAGCAGGCCGATGCCGATGATCGGCACCCCGAGGTCGGAGGCCGACTTGAGGTGGTCGCCGGCGAGCACGCCCAGCCCGCCCGAGTAGATGGGCAGCGACTGGTGCACGCCGAACTCCATCGAGAAGTACGCGACCGTGGTCTGCGCGTCCTCGGTGCCGGCGGTCTGCTTCCTGAACCAGCGGTCGACGCCGAGGTAGTTCTCGAGGTCCTCGAGCTCGAGGTGCATCCGGCGCAGGAACTCCTCATCCGATTCCAGCTCGGCGACCCTGCCGGCGGGGAGGGCGGCGAGCAGCGCGATGGGGTTGTGGCCCGTGGTGCTCCACAGCTGCGGGTCGATGCTGCGGAAGAGCTGGTGGGTCTCGTCGCGCCAGGACCAGCGGAGGTTCATCGCGAGCGTGCGGAGGGGCTTGAGCGTGTCCGGGAGAATCGGCGTCACGTCGAGAAAGTCGTATGGCTTCACGGCATAAGCGTACCCAGCATGTGCGAACAAACGGTGTCGCTGCGGAAACCGACAATCCCGGCGCCCGCCCGCCGAGGTGATTCGGCGTTCGGGCACCGGGACGGGCCGGTCAGGCGCGCTGCAGCGGGTCGTGCTCGGGCGCGCCCAGCTCCTCGGGCACGTCGATGCCCGCGACCGTCGCGAAGTAGTCGCGCGGGGTCTCGGCCCGGCGGATGAGGCGGAAGCACCCGTCCGGCTCGAGGAGCACCTCGGCCGAGCGCAGCTTGCCGTTGTAGTTGTGCCCCATCGAGTGCCCGTGGGCCCCGCTGTCGTGGAGCACCACGAGGTCGCCGATCTCGATCTCCGGCAGGGCGCGGTCGATCGCGAACTTGTCGTTGTTCTCGCACAGGGCGCCCGTCACGTCGTAGACGCGCTCGGCCGGCGCATCCTCCTTGCCCGCCACGGTGATGTGGTGGTAGGCGCCGTACATCGAGGGCCGCATGAGGTTCGACGCCGAGGCGTCGAGGCCGAGGTAGTGCTTGTGCGTGTCCTTCTCGTGCACCGCGGTGGCCACGAGCCAGCCGTTCGGGCCGGTGATGAAGCGCCCCAGCTCGGTGACGACCGAGAGCGGATCCATCCCGGCCGGGACGATGGTCTCGGCGTAGGCGCGCTCGACCTCGCGGCCGATGTATGCGAGGTCGGCGCGCGGCTGATCGGGCTCGTACGGGATGCCGATGCCGCCCGAGAGGTTGACGAGGAAGAACTCCGCCCCGCAGTCGCGGTGCAGGTCCGCCGCGAGCTCGAAGAGCATCCGCGCGATGGTCGGGTAGTAGTCGGCGTCCGTGGTGTTCGACGCGAGGAAGGAGTGCAGGCCGAACTCCTCGACCCCGAGCTCCTGGAGCCTGCGGATCGCGACGGGCATCTGCTCGGGGGTCAGCCCGAACTTGGCCTCGGCGGGGTTCCCCATGACCCGGGTGCCGAGGCGGAAGTCGCCGCCCGGGTTGTACCGGAGCGAGACCCGTTCCGGGATCCCGCCGTGCTCGGCGAGGAAGTCGATGTGGGAGATGTCGTCGAGGTTGATGATCGCGTCGAGCTCGCGTGCGAGCAGGAAGTCCTCGGCGGGAGTCGCGTTCGAGGAGAACATGATCTCGTCGCCCCGGAATCCGACCTCGTGGGCGAGCAGCAGCTCGGTGTAGGAGGCGCAGTCGACGCCGCACCCGAGCTCCTTGAGCAGCCGGAGGATCGACGGGTTGGGCGTGGCCTTGACCGCGAAGTACTCGGTGAACCCGGGGTTCCAGGCGAAGGCCCGCTGCAGCTCCCGCACGTTCTCGCGGATGCCCTCCGCGTCGTAGAGGTGGAAGGGCGTGGGGATCTCCTCCGCGATGCATCGCAGGGTCTCGAGGGGTGGCGGTTTGCGGGGCATGGATCAGCTTTCGGTCGTCGTGTCGGAGTCGGATGCGGCGGCCTCGGCCGCCGTCGGCGCGGATGCGGGCGCGGCGCTCAGGCTCGGGATGAGCTCGGCGAGGCGGTCCACGGCCTCGAGGGTCTCCTCGTGCGTGCCGAAGGCGCTGAGGCGGAAGTGGTCGGCGCCCGCCGGGCCGAAGCCGACGCCGGGGGTGCCGACGATCTGCGCGCGCTCGAGCAGCGCGTCGAAGAACTGCCAGGAGTCGAGGCCCCCCGGGCAGCGGAACCACACGTACGGGGAGTTGTCGCCGCCCACCGCGTCGACGCCGCGGCCGCGCAGCACGTCGCGGATCAGGGCGGCGTTGCGCAGGTAGTAGTCGATGTCGGCGCGCACCTGCTCGCGCCCCTCGGCGCCGTAGATGGCCGCGGCGGCGCGCTGGACGATGTAGGGCGTGCCGTTGAACTTCGTGGACTGGCGCCGGCTCCACATGGCCTGCAGCGAGACTCCGTCCACGATCAGCTGCCGGGGCACCACGGTCCACGAGCAGCGGAGGCCCGTGAAGCCGGCGGTCTTCGAGAAGGAGCCGAACTCGATCGCGACCTCCTCCGCGCCCTCGATCTCGTAGATCGACCGCGGCACGTCGGCGTCGACGATGAACTCGCGATAGGCCGCGTCGAAGAGGATGACCGCGCCGTGCTCGCGCGCGTATGCCACCCACTCCGCGAGATCCTCGCGCGAGAGCGTCGTCCCGGTGGGGTTGTTCGGGGAGCAGAGGTAGACGAGGTCCACGTGGCCGTCCGGCAGCTGCGGCCGGTATCCGTTGCCCTCGTCGCAGGGCAGGTAGACGAGCCGGCTCCAGCGTCCGTCCCGGAAGTCGCCGAGCCGGCCGGCCATCGCGTTGGAGTCGACGTAGACGGGGTAGACCGGGTCTGCCACCGCGACGGAGGCGTCGGCGGCGAAGAGCTCCTGGATGTTGGCGGTGTCCGACTTCGCCCCGTCGCCGATGAAGATCTCGGCCGGGTCGATGTCGGCGCCGAGCGGGGCGTACTCCCCCGCGACGATCGCCTCGCGGAGGAAGTCGTAGCCCTGCTCGGGCCCGTATCCGCGGAAGGATTCCGCGTCGGCCTGCTCGTCCACGGCGAGATGCAGCGCGTCCACGACCGCGGGGGCGAGCGGCCTCGTCACATCGCCGATGCCGAGCCGCAGCACCCGGGCCCCGGGGTGGGCGGACTGGTAGTCGCGGACGCGCTGGGCGACCTCGCTGAAGAGGTAGGACGGCGGAATGGTGCCGAAATGCTCGTTGATCATGCGTCATCCCTTTCTGATTCGACGGCGACGCCCGGGTCGCGCCAGCTGTGCGCGCCCGATTGCACGATCATTGAGTCTACTACGGGTTTCCCGTGGCTATTACCAGTTGCCTCACGGGAACGCCCCGTCAGGATGCGGACGCGCCGCCCCGCCTCCGCTTCACCGCGGGCCGATACGCCGACACCGAGGGCTCCCCGTCGAGCCAGAAGCGCCAGGGGAACGCCTCCGCGTCGCCGCCCGGACCGGCGACGCCCACCCGCGGCCCCTGCCGCATCCCCTCCGGCAGCGCGGGCGCCTCCCCCAGCTCGAAGCGCCGATCCCCCGCCGCCCCGCGCTCCTCGATGCCCCGCTCCGCGAGGCCCAGCCCCTCGTGCGGCAGCCACCAGGACCATTCCTCGCCGGCGAGGTCCGCGCCGTCATCGGCCCGCGTGGCCCCGAACACCCCGGCCAGATTGCCCGGCCCGCGGGCGAGCTCGCGGAAGGGGATGGCGCGCGAGGGCGCCGCCGCTCCCGGGCTCCGGCGCAGGCGGGCCGCCGCGCGCTCGGCCCTGAACGCCTCCCGGCGGGCACGCGCAGCCTCCTCGCCGACCACCACCTCGCCGGCGCGCAGCAGCACACCCGTGGCCACGCCCTCCGAGTGGCAGACGACGTTGAGCGCGTGGTGCATGCCGTAGGTGAAATAGCAGTACAGGTGTCCCGGTGGGCCGAACATCGTGGCGTTCCGAGCGGTTCTCCCCCGGAAGGAGTGCGCGCCCGGATCGTGCCCGCCGCCGTAGGCCTCCACCTCGGTGATCCGCACCGCCACGGCGCCCTCGGGGCCGTCGCGCCGGAGGACGCCGCCGAGCAGGCGCGGCGCGAGCTCGAGCACGGGCGCGGCGAAGAACGACCTGGGCGCCCGTAGGAATCCGGGAAGCGGAGGGGTTGGCATCCGGCCAGTATCGCAGCCGCGCCTCCGCCGATCCTCCCCGCAGGCTAGAATCATCGGGTGCCGCGACCGCGATCCCGGCACCCGGGGTAATAGCTCAGCCGGTTAGAGCAGCGGACTCATAATCCGTCGGTCGCGGGTTCAAGCCCCGCTTACCCCACCGACTCCACGAACGGGCCGTGCGAAGTGAGGCAAACCTAAGTACGCTGGTCCGGATGGCCGTTCGGCGCCTCCCCGAGCCGTCGGCCCGACATGCGAAGGAGTTCCGTGACCGAGCAGCGCAAGCGCCCGCCCAAGCCCCAGACCGTCCTGGAGGTGCTGCGCCGCGAGGCGCTCACCCCGCACATGGTGCGGCTCTACGTCGGAGGCGAGGGCCTCGCGGGCTTCACCCCGAACGAGTCCACCGACGCCTACGTGAAGATCTTCTTCGCGAAGCCCGAGCTCGGTCTCGAGCCGCCCTACGACGTCGCGGCGCTCCGCGAGACGCTCGACCCCGAGGACCTGCCCGTCACCCGCACCTATACGCTGCGCGAGATCGACCTCGACGAGGGCTGGATCTCGATCGACTTCGTCGTGCACGGCGAGGAGGGGCTCGCGGGTCCCTGGGCCGCCTCGGCCCGGCCGGGCGACCGCATCGTCTTCGCCGGCCCCGGCGGCGGCTACCGCCCCGACCCGGACGCCGACTGGCACCTCTTCGCCGGCGACGAATCCGCGATCCCCGCGATCGCGGCCGGCATCGAGGCGCTCGACGAGGATGCCTCGGGCATCGCCTTCATCGAGGTCGGCGGCCCCGAGGACGAGCAGCCGATCGCGAAGCCCGAGGGCGTCGAGATCCGCTGGACGCACCGCGGCGAGGCCGAGGCGGGCGTGTCCACCGCGCTCGTCGACGCGGTGCGGGCGTTCGAATGGCGCGAGGGACGCGTCCACGTCTTCGCCCACGGCGAGCGGGAGGCCATCAAGGCGCTGCGGGACGTGTTCTTCAAGCAGCACGGGCTCGAGCGCAAGCAGGTCTCCATCTCGGGCTACTGGGCCTACGGCCGCACCGAGGAGCGCTTCCAGGCCGAGAAGCGGACGCCGATCGGCCAGATCCTGCCGCCCGAGGCGTAGCCGGCGCTCAGCCAGAGCGGCTGCCCGAGGGCCCGGCACCGGGCCCCGCATCCGCCGGCCCGGCTCCCCCGTCCCGTGTCCGGGGTCCGGCGCCGGCGGGACGCTCAGCATGGCGCCTGGCCGAGGCCCGCATCACGCCCGGCAGCGCGGCCCAGCAGAGCAGGACGAGCCCGCCGAGCACGGCCGCGACGATGATGGCCGCCTCGCGCCCGGCGACGATGTCGAAGACGAACGCCACCACGCCCAGCACGAGCGCCGACAGCATGACGAGCGAGGCGAGGAGCATCCGGTTGCCCAGCGCGACCGTGCGCTGCTTCTGTCCGCGGCGGAAGAGGAAGCGGTGCACGGCCACGGGGGTCAGCGCGATGATCGTGCTCAGCGCGGCCATCACCACGAGCACGAGGTAGAACGCCCGCTGCGAGCCGTCGAGGCGGTCGAAGGAGGGCTGAAAGGCGAGGGCGAGCAGGAACGCCGTGAGGATCTGCGTGCCGGTCTGCAGCACCCGGAGCTCCTGCAGCACGTCGATCCAGTTGCGGTCGGCACGCTCTGCGGGCGTCTCGTCCCTGAGCCGCTCGAGGCGGTCCCCCGCGGCCCCGCGCTCCCGATCGGCGCGACCGGGCGATGCATCCTCCGACATGCGGCAACGATAACAGCACGGCTCGGGCGGCCGCGCCGATAGGATGGCGGAGCCCCTCGACGCCCGCGACGCCGGGCGGGAAGGGCGCCGATTGCTCCCGCCGACGCCGGCGCGATCCCTTCGGCTCATCGATCAGGAGCTCCGCCGTGCGCCTCTCGCTCTTCGCCGCCCTTGCCGGGTACCGGGCGCTGCCCGGGCTCGCGGGCCGGACGCAGCTCCTGCTCGGGATCCTCGCGCGCATCCCGACGGCGATGCTCCCCCTCGGCACGATGGTCGCCTTCACGGATTCCACCGGGTCGATCGCGGTCGGCGGCCTCGCCACCGGGTTCCTCGCACTCGCCACCGCCCTCGGCTCCCCGCTCATCGGGCGCCTCGCCGACTCCTTCGGCCCGCGTCTCGTGCTCTCGCTCCTGGCCCCGGTCAACGGCGCCGCCCTCATCGCCCTGTGCCTCACCGCGCTGCTGGGCTGGCAGGGGCCGGCCCTCTTCGCGCTCTGCGCCGCCGCGGGCCTCACATCGATCCCGATCGGCTCCTTCACGCGCATCCGCTGGTCGATGCTCGCGCCGTCATCGCGGGAGCTGTCCGCCGCGTTCTCCTACGAGTCCACCGTGGACGAATTGATCTTCGTGCTCGGGCCCGCGCTCGTGGGCCTCGCCGCCGCGGCGGCCGCGCCTGCGGCGCCGCTGGGCATCGCGGCGGCGTTCGTCCTGCTCGCGGTGCTGCCCTTCGCGCTCGTCTCCCCGCGCGCCGCCGGGTCCTCGCCGCAGGACGACGGGAACCCGGCGGCGCGTCGTCCCGGCCTCCTGCGGACGATGCTGCGCGTCTCCCCCGCGCTGCTCGCGATGATCTCGATCGGGTTCTTCTTCGGGGCGAGCCAGGCGGCGATCACGGAGCGCTCGGCGGAGCTCGGCGCGCCCGACGCGGCGGGCCTCGTCTACGCCCTCATGGGGATCGGCTCGGCGACCACCGCGATCCTCGCCGTCGCGATTCCGGATCGGGTGCCGCTCGCGGCCCGCCTCGCGGTCGGCGGCACGGGCATGTCGCTGCTCACCCTCGCGACGCTCGCGCAGGGCTCGCTCGGCGCTACGGCGATCGCCCTGCTGCTGACGGGGCTGTTCCTCGGCCCGACACTCGTGACCGCGTTCACCGCGGCGGAGGGGCTGGCTCCGTCCGGGGGAATCGGCGTCGCGATGACCTCGCTGCAGGCGGCCATGACCGTCGGCGTCTCGATCGGCTCCGCGGCGGGCGGCGTCGCGGCCAGGGACGCCGGGGCCGACGGGGCGTACTGGCTCGCCGCGGCGGCGCCCCTCTGCGTGCTGGTCGCCGCATTCGCGGTCGCGCGGCTGCGGCCGCGGGCCTGAACCGTTCCGCTCCGCCCGCGGATAACGTCCCTCTCCCGGCCGTGCCGCCCCGATATCGGCGCCGGTGGAGCGGCAGGCGGGCCGCCGCGGAGTCGTTCCGCAGCGGCCCGATCCGCGCCTACGCGGCCTCGAGCTGCCCGGCGAGCAGCGACTCGGCCCATCGCACGGCGAGCTCGGGCGCGGATTCCCGGCCCGCGGCATCGTGCCGCCCGTACTCCCCCACGCGGCGCGCCCCGAGTGCGGCCAGCGCCTCGTCGAGGATCTCGCTGCCGCGCGAATAGGTCTCGTGATAGCTCCGGTCGCCGAGCCCGAACATCGCGTACCGCAGGCCCTCGAGGTTCGATCGCGCCTCGAGGAGCGCGGCGTGGAACCGGCGCGCACCGGTGGGGAGCTCGCCGTCGCCGTAGGTGGAGCAGATCACGAGGTGGATGCGCCCCGGGTCGAGATCGGAGGGCTCCGCGGCGGAGAGGTCGAGGAGCCGCACGTCGTTCGTCTCGCCGAGGCGGTTCGCGAGCTCCTCGGCCGCAAGCTCGGCGTTCCCCGATTCGGTGCCGAAGGCGATCGTGATCGAGGCCCCCGAGATCGAGGTGGCGGATCCGCTCTGCGTCCCTGCGCCGCGCAGCCTCGGCAGCGAGAGCGCGGAGCCCGCCACGAGGCGCAGCGTCTCCGCATCCGCGATCTTAGCCCGGACGCGCCCGGGGCCGGCGTTCCTCGCCTCGTGCGCGTCGATGAGCAGCCAGCCGTCGTAGTCCGTGGCCCGGTCCAGGCCCCGGGCGAGCGCCTTCCGTCCCGGCTTGACGGATCGCTCCGGCAGCTCGCGGCGGATGCGCTCCGCGAGCTCGCGCGAATCGATCCGCTGGGAGGGGATCGTGCCGCGCGAGCCGCGCCGCGCCCAGCCCGCGGCGTAGAGTCCGGGCTCGATGCGCCCGGTCTCGCGCGCCTCGTCCGCGATCTCGACGAGCGACTGCCCGGCGCCCGCGCGGAAGCCGATCGCGGTGATCGCGCTCTCGACCTCGAGCTCGACGCGGGAGCCGTCGGCGGCCCGCTCCAGGACGACGCCCCGGACGCGCTCCTCCCCCTCGATCCCGACGGGCGAGAACCCGAACCACCACTCCATGCGCAGACGGGGCCGTGCGGGCGCCGGCCGCTGCAGCAGGTCGAGGACGGCGCGCGCCCTCGGGTCTTCGGAGGCGCGCAGCTCCGCCGCCGAGGCGCCGTGGACGACGTGATGGATCTGCTCGAGATCGGCGAGCTCGCGCACCATGACGGGATCGAACTTCGCCCGGTCAGGCGCGGAGCGCCCCACGAGGTGGATCGTCTCCAGCTCGCCGGTCAGACCCGCGTGCATCGCGTCGTCGATGTCGGAGCCCTCGAACTCGTCCCCTCGCTTGGCCAGGAGCCTGGCGATGTCCATGGCGACGTTGCCGTGGCCGATCACGGCGGTCCGGCGCCCGAGCGATTCGACGGCCCGGTCCTCCTCCGCGTGCGCGTTGAGCAGCCTGGTGATGCGCCCGGCGCCGTGCACGCCCGGGAGCGATGCGCCGGGAACCGGGAGGGCGGCGTCGGCGTGCAGGCCGTTCGCGAGCACGACGGCGTCGAACGCGCCGCGCAGGGCGTCGAGCCCGAGGTCGCGGCCGATCTCCACGCCGCCGACGAACTCCACGTCCTGCTCCTCGAAGAGCCGAGCGAACTGCCGGGCGATCTCCTTGGTGCCCTGGTGGTCGGCGGCGACGCCGTGGCGCACGAGCCCGAACGGCGTGAGCAGGCGGTCGATCACCGTGAGCTCCGCATCCGGGAGCTCGCGCCGCAGCGCCTGGGCGGTGTAGCAGCCGGCCGGGCCCGATCCGACGATCGCGATGCGGGGCGGGGCCGCGGTGCGCGGGGCCGCCTCGCGATCCTCCCACCGCACCGGGAGCTGCGTCATCCCGCGGAACACCCAGCCGCCGGCCTCCGCGGGGCGCTCCGGGTCGAGCCGCAGGCCCGGGAGCCGGTCGAAGAGCATCGGCAGCGCGGTGCCGGCCACCTCGGCCCGCGCGACCCACGCGCCGAGGCACACGTGCACCCCCTTGCCGAAGGCGAGATGCGCGCCCTCGCCCGCCCTCGCGATGTCGAACCGCGCGGGGTCGTGCCACTGCGATTCGTCCCGGTTGGCGGCGAGGATCGAGATCCCCAGCTTCGCCCCGGCGGGGAGCCGCACGCCGCGCAGCACGACCTCTCGCGTCGTCTGACGGGAGTACATGCCGATCGGCGCGACCCAGCGGATGGCCTCCTCGAACGCGTCGTCCCAGGAGTGCTCGCCGGCGCGGACCGCCTCGAGCTGCTCGGGGTGCTGCAGCAGCCCCCAGGCGGCGACGCCCAGCGCGTCGCGCGGCTCGTTGAGGCCGCCGCCGATCGTCATCTTCACGTTGGCGCGGATCGACTCGATCGGCATCTGATAGTCGGGCAGGCGCAGCAAGGCGGACAGCAGACTGTCGTCCGGATGGCGGCGATGCCAGTCGACCATCTCGTCGAGGGCCGCGTCGACCTCGTTGTAGGAGGCCTCGCCCTTCGCCCAGACCACCGGGTCGTCGGCGTAGTTGCCGGTCGCGGCGATCATCGTGGTGGACCAGCGCTGCAGGTCCTCCTGCGTGGCGTTGTGCAGCCCGATCACGGCGCGCAGGTTCTCTGCGACGTAGGGGGCGGAGAAGTCCCACACCAGGTCGGCGCACGGACCCTTGTCGATGAACTCCTGCAGGTACTTCTCGGCGTTCCGCCGGAAGATCGGCGTCCAGGTGCGCTTGACCGCGCCGGGGCGCAGGACGGGCTGCCAGGCGCGGCGCTCCACGTAGTGCTCGGGGTCGTCCTTGCGGAGCATCGAATGCCCCATGGCCCGGATCATCAGCGATCCCTCCTCGTTCGCCGAGAAGGTCTCCTGGTCGAGCTCGGTGTCGTGCACGGCCGCGTAGGACGTGATGAGATACCGGCCGACGGCGGGGACCCAGTGCACCCCGCCCTCGGCCCGGAGCCGTTCGAAGGCCGGGAACGGGTCCCGGTAGAGCTCGGGGATGGTCACCCAGTCGGCGACCGGTGCGGGTACGGCGTTGGCGTTCATGCTTCCTCCTCGAAGCTGATGCCGGGCAGGCGCACCGCGTCGAAGCGCGTGCCCGGGCGGTAGTTCCCGAAGAACAGGTCGGCCCCCTCCTCGGTCAGGGTCGGAGCCTCGAAGACGGTCCCGCCGCGCGTCGCGCGAGGCTCGCCGAGGTCGAGGATCGCGAGCCGCTCGCCGGGGAAGCCCGGCTCGGCGATGTCGAGCCGGGCGCCCTCGCGCCCGCGCACGATCTCGAGCGCGGCGAACTCGACGGCGAGCAGGCCGCCGTGGCCGCGGAAGGCCGCCGTGCCGCGGAACCGGAGCACCTCGCCCTCCTGCGTCCGGATCCGCTCGACGAGCGGGAAGGAGAACCCCTCGGCGAGGCGCTGGGCGCCGTCCTCGACCAGGACCAGGCCATCGCGCATGCGCTCGACGTATTCGACGAACGTCTCGCGGATGGGCCAGCGCAGCGAGCCCTCCGCGGTCCGCCGGGATCCGGTCGGCGGGCGCTCCTCGCCTCGCGCGTCGGTGATTCGCGACTTCGATGTCGTCATAGAGCACTCCCTCGTCACTCCGATGACTCAAGGATGCGCCGCACCATTCCCGCATGCAAACGGTTTAATTTAGGCTATAACCCGATATTTATCGAGGATTTGGGGGAAGTCCGCGGTGGCGCCGGCACGGTTCCGGCCGCTAGCGCCGCCGCCAGCGCCGCACGAGCAGTGCGAGGAGCGCGACGAGCATCACCGCCGACGCCTGCGGGGCCGTGGCGAGCAGCGCGGCCGAGAGCCCCAGCAGCAGCGCCGCGAGCGGCGCCTCGAGGGCCCACACGATGCGGGAGGCCGCCGAGAGATCGCCGGCCGGTGTCGGCATCGGGGTCAGCAGCACGGGCGGCATGGGCGGCTTGAGCGCGTCGACGACGCGCAGGAGGGTCGTGGACGCGGCCAGGAGCAGCGAGGCGAGGGCCCCGAGCGGCGAAAGCCCCGACCACGGCGCTGCGAGGAGCCCTCCGAGCAGCAGCACGAGTCCGCCGACCAGCAGCGGCAGAAGGACGTGCGAGGCCACGAGCGCGCCGTCGGAGACGCCGTAGAGCGAGGTCGAGCTCGCGGCGTCCACCGCGTGCCGCAGGCCGTCCGTCAGCGGGCCGAGGGCCGTGTAGACGGCGGCGCCGAGCAGCGCCATGGGCACCAGGGAGCCGCCTTGCGCGACGAGGAGCGCGATCAGCGCGCCCGAGACGGCCAGCGCGGCGACCGCCGCAAGCGCCCTGGCCGGCGTGCGCAGCACGCCCACCGCATCGCGCACGAGCACCCGGAGTGCGAGCGGTCGGATGCCCCGCACGGCGCCGATGCGACGCGCCGGCCCGGGCCGCTCGCCGTAGAGCCCCGCCGCCTGCGAGAGCTCGAGGTGGGTCGCGAGCCCGCGGGCCGCCTGCCACCGCCGGGACTGCCCGACGATCGTCTCGGTGCGCAGGCGGCGCAGCAGCGGCGGGATCGTCAGCGCCATCAGGACGGTCGCGGCGGCGAGGACGGCCAGGAGCGGCAGCGCATCCGTGGTCGAGAGGACGAGCATCCGGCCGGCCGACCATGCAGCCGCCGTCGTCGCTCCGATCAGCACGAGCGCGAGCAGGCGCCTGCCGCGGGGCGAGGCCGCCTGCCCGGCCAGCCAGAGCGCGGCGACCAGCAGCCCGAGGCACAGCCCGATGGCCGCCCCCATCGCGGCCGCGGGCAGCGCGCCGGAGGTCGCGATGTTCGCGGCGATCAGGGTCGTGGATGCCCCGCCCGCCGCCGCGCCGACCAGGGCGCCGAGGGCGATACCGAGGGCCCCGAGCGCTGCCGCGGCGATGAGCAGGGGCCGCAGCGCGATGCGCCAGCGCGGCAGCGGCCCCTCGCCGAGCACGTGGGCGACGAACGGCGCGAAGACGACCGGGCCCCGTACGGATCCGGCCGCAAGCGCGCAGAGCAGCGCGGCACCCGCGACGGGGATGAGCAGCGTCGGATCCGCGAACGCGGCGAGGGCGCCCCGGGTCTCGGGCTGCTCGAGCATGAGCCACAGGCCCCGTGCTGCGGGGGCGCCGAGGACGACGAGGCCGAGCAGTGCCGAGTAGACGCGGTACCCGGCGCTCGGCGCCTCCTCGCCGTCGCGCCGTTGCCGCCAGAGCTGCATCGTCATCCGGAGCGAGGCCGTCATGCGGCGGCCTCCGTCTCGCCATTCGCGCCGGGGCTCGCCTTCAGCTCGATCCGCGCGCCGTCGAGCGCCTTCGTGAGCGCTTCGCTGTGGCTGGCCAGCACGATGGCGCGGCCCTCCTCCTGGAGCGCGCGCAGGGCGTCGCCGAGCAGGCCCACCCGGTCGGCGTCGAGCCGCTGCTCGGGCTCGTCGAGCAGGAGCAGGTCGAAGGGGCGCACGAGCACGAGGGCCAGCGCGGCGAGCTGGGTCTGCCCCGAGGACAGCTCGTGCGGGAAGCGATCCGCGATCATTCCGGCATCGAGGTCGGCGAGCACCGCATCCGCTCGCGCCTCCGCGGCCTCCCGGTCGATCCCCCAGCTCATGGCGATCATCGCGGCCTGCTCGCGGACGGTGAGCTCTCGGGCGAAGGGCGGCAGGTCGATGCCCGCCGCGACGCGGCGGCGGAACTCGCCGCTGCGGGAGTCGGGGGCGGCGCCGAAGACCTCGACACTGCCGCGGGTCGGTGCGAGCCGCCCCGCGAGGATGCGCAGGAGCGTGGTCTTGCCGCTGCCGTTGGGGCCGCGCAGGGTCGCGGATTCGCCCGCTTCGAGCCGCAGATCCACCGCCTCGAGCAGCGTCGCATCGTCGTGGTCGACTCCGGCTCCCTGCAGTCTGATCATGCGTCCATGCTCGCATGATCGGCGGGCGCAGGCGAAGCGTCCCGTGCGTGCCCGCGAGCGGACGGGGTGGCCGGGCGCGCGCATCCGGATGCCGCTTCCGGGCTACGATGACGGCTATGCAGCGACACAGGAGCGGCCCTGTCCGGAGCGAGGAGGCACGGCGGGCGATTCTCGAGGCGACCGCGCGCCAGTTCACCGAGCACGGATACGACGGCTTCAGCATCCAGGCCGTGGCCGCCGAGGCCGGTGTCGGCAAGCAGACCATCTACCGCTGGTGGAACGGCAAGCCGGAGCTGCTCACGGACTGCCTGCTCGAGGGGCTGCTGTGGGATGAGCGCATGTCCGTCCGCGATACGGGCGATGTGGACGCGGACGTGTGCGACTGGCTGGTCCGCATCACCGAGGCCGTGACGCAGCCGGACGGCGCCGATCTGCTGCGCTCCCTCTTCGCCGCGGCGAGCGCGAACGAAGCCTTCGGGCACCGGCTGCACGAGGCGCTGAACGGCGACGAGGCCCTGCGGCATCGGCTCGAGATCGCGCGACGGGACGGCGAGCTCGAGACCGACGCCCCCGTGGACCGGATCTCCGAGTTCCTCATCGGCGCGGTCATCCTCCGCGCGCTCTCCTGGCAGCCCGTCGACGCGCAGACGATCCGCGAGCTCACCGAATACGCCCTCGACCGGCACCGGTAGTCCGGCACGGGCAGGCCGGCGATCGGAGCGGGCATGCAATCCCGGCAGGCGTCCGGGCCCGTCCGCGAGGAGCCCGCGCCCCGTTGCTCTGCAAGCGCTCAATCGCCGGGTACCCTGAGGGGATCATGGCGCACACGACGAAGAAGCGGCGGGGCACGGGCCGCGAAGACCTCATCCGAGCGGCCGTCCGCGTGGTCGGTCGGCACGGGCTCGAGGGCGCGACGGTGCGCCGCATCGCCGACGAGGCGAAGGTGCACAACACGCTGATCACGCACTACTTCGGCACTCGCGACGAGCTGCTCGCCGAGGCCACCGCGCTCGCCTTCGACGAGCAGGTGGAGATCGTCGACTTCTCGGTGGAGCTGGCGCTCGACCCGGAGGTGCGCAAGGCGTTCTTCGCGGAGTTCGAGGCGTCGAACGAGCGCCAGCTCTTCCTCTACGAGATGGTCTCCGCGCCGCATCGGCGTCCGCAGCTGCAGCAGACCACCGCGTCGCTCTACACGGCCTACATCGACCGCATGCAGCAGTCGCTCGCGCGCCACGGGTTCCCCGAGGATCGCAGCTTCGCCCGAGCCGTGTTCGCCGCGGTGGACGGCCTGATCCTGCAGCGCGTCGCCGTGGCGACGACGGAGCAGATCCTCGAGGCGTGCGCCCGCCTCGGGGATCTGCTCGTCGGATATCGGGAGTTCTATCGCGCGCGGGAAGCCGCTACGGACGCACCTGACCCTGTCCGTTGACGATCCACTTCGTGGTCGTCAGCTCGGCCAGGCCCATGGGGCCGCGGGCGTGCAGCTTCTGCGTCGAGATGCCGAGTTCGGCGCCGAGGCCGAACATGCCGCCGTCGGTGAAGCGCGTCGATGCGTTCACGATGATCGCCGCGGCGTCGATCTCGTCCGTGAACCGCTCGCTCGCCGCAAGCGATTCGGTGACGATCGCCTCGGTGTGCCCGGAGCTGTAGGTGCGGATGTGCTCGATCGCGTCGTCGATCGAGGGCACGACCCTGATCGCGAGGTCGAGCGAGAGGTACTCGGTCTCCCAATCCTCCTCGGTGGCCTCGGCCAGGGAGGCGCCGCCGGGGACGAGGTTGCGCACCCGCTCGTCGGCGTGCAGCCGCACGCCCTTGTCGACGAGCGCGGCGTGGGCGCGCGGGATGAACTCCTCCGCGACGTCCTCGTGCACGAGCAGCGTCTCGGCGGCGTTGCAGACGCCGACCCGCTGGGTCTTGGCGTTGAGCACGATGGGCAGCGCCTTGTCGAGGTCCGCGGAGGCGTCCACGTAAATGTGGACGTTGCCGGTGCCGGTCTCGATGACGGGCACCTGCGACTCGGCGACCACGGTCTGGATCAGCGCCGCCCCGCCGCGCGGCACCAGCACGTCCACGAGTCCCCGGGCCCGCATGAGTGCCACTCCCCCGGCGCGGCCGTGGTCGTCGACGGTCTGCACCAGGTCGCGCGGGAAGCCATTCGCCTCGAGCGCATCGCCGATCACCGCGACGAGCCGGCGGTTCGACTCGAGCGCGGCCGATCCGCCGCGGAGGATCACCGCGTTGCCGGACTTCAGCGCGAGCCCCGCCGCATCCACCGTCACGTTGGGGCGCGCCTCGTAGATCATCCCCACGACGCCCATCGGCACGCGGATCTGCTTGAGCTTGAGGCCGTTGGCGAGAGTGGAGCCGCGGACGATCTCGCCGACCGGATCGGGCAGCGAGGCGACCTCGCGGAGCGCTTCGGCGATGCCGGCGACCCGTTCCTCCGTGAGCTGCAGCCGGTCGAGCAGGCCGTCCGTGAGCCCGCGCTCGCCTCCTCGGGCCATATCCTCGGCGTTCGCCTCGACGATCGCGGGGGCGGAGGCGACGAGCGCATCCGCGATCGCGGTCAGCAGGTCGTTCTTCACGCCGCTGGTAGCGGTCGCGAGCGATCGGGCCGCGAACTTGGCGCGTCGGGCGATGTCGCGGACTGCGGTCTCGGTCTGCACGTCGATGGCGGTGTCGGGGGCAGTCGTCTTCGTCGAGCCTGGATTCGTCATGGAGCGAGTCTAACGAGCTAGTCGGCGATGGGCAGACCGCTGCCGGTGACGACGTCGGTGACGGTGTTGCGCACGATGATGAGGTCGTCGCGGTGCACGATCGACCGCCCGTAGTCCTCGCCGAGCTCCGCGACCATCTCGTTGGTGGTGCGCCCGAGCATGCCTGGCAGCTCGTTCGAGTCGTAGGCGATGAGGCCGTGGGCGACGAGCTCGCCCTCGAGCGAGACGATCTCCACGGGGTCGCCCGCGGCGAAGTCGCCGATGACCTGGCGGATCCCTGCAGCGAGCAGGGAGGCTCCGCGATCGCGGAGCGCGCGAACCGCGCCGTCGTCCACGACGAGCCGGCCGGTCATCTGGGCGGCGTGCTCGAGCCAGACCTTGCGGCGGGTCCGGCGGCCGTTGGTCGGCACGAAGAGCGTGCCGACGTCCTCGCCGCGGAGCGCCGGGGCGACGTCCTGCGCGCGCGTGAGGACGACGGGGATGCCGGTGACGGTCGCCATCTCGGCGGACTGGAGCTTGGTGATCATGCCGCCGGTGCCGAAGGCGCTGCCGCGGCCCGTGACCTGGACTCCGGCGACGTCGGACATCTTCTCGACCACGGGGATGCGCTTGGCGCCCGGCTGCGAGGGAGGCGCGTCGTAGAGGCCGTCGACGTCGGTGAGGAGGAACATGGCATCCGCCCCCACGAGTTGGGCGACGAGCGCGGCGAGCCGGTCGTTGTCGCCGAAGCGGAGCTCGCTGGTGGCGAGCGCGTCGTTCTCGTTGACGATGGGGACCGCGCCGAGCTCGAGCAGACGCTCGAACACCTGGTGGGCGTGGCGGTAGCGCGAACGGCGGACCGTGTCGGCGGCGGTCATCAGGACCTGGCCGACCGTGATGTCGTAGGCGCCGAACGCGTCGGTGTAGGTGGCCATGAGCGAGGACTGGCCGACCGCTGCGGCGGCCTGGCTGGTGGCGATGTCGTTGGGGCGGCGGTCGAGGCCGAGCGGCATGAATCCGGCGGCGATGGAGCCGGAGGTGACGAGGACGATCTGCTTGCCTGCGAGCACTTCTTCGGCGAGCACATCCACGAGTTTTCGCAGCGCGGGCACGTTGAGTCTTCCGTCGGCCCGGGTGAGCGAGGAGGAGCCGATCTTCACCACCACTCGGTGGGCGCGGGGAATGTGCGTGCGCTGGGAAATCGCAGGTGTCATGCCTCCATTCTGCCGCGAAGGATCGCTAGCCTTGGAATCATGTTCGCCCGTAGCGGGAACACGCCGGGCCCGATTCGAGGAGGAATACCATGATGCTCGCATTCTCCGTCGCGCCGTCCGGCACCGGGCGCGAAGACGCGTCGGTGCACGACGCGGTCGCCGAGGCCGTGCGCGTCGTCCGGGAGTCGGGCCTCCCGAACCGGACGTCGGCCATGTTCACCGAGATCGAGGGCGAATGGGACGAGGTGTTCGGCGTCGTGAAGCGGGCGACGGAGGCCGTGTTGCCGTTCGGCTCGCGGGTGTCGCTCGTCATCAAGGCGGACATCCGGCCGGGCTACACGGGCGAGATCGACGGCAAGCTCGAGCGGCTGGAGAAATCCATCGAGGGTCTGGACTGACGGAGAGGTCCTCATCGATTTCGACGCCGGTCAGGCCAGCGCGGCGCGCGAGGAGACTCTCGCCGATCAGCGAAGATCGAGAACGAACACGAAGAGGGCCTCGTGGACGCGAGCCCTGCTGGCCCGAGGGCCTTCGAGAGCGGGCTCGGGCCGCGATAGCTTGAAAGACCAGCCGAACCACCACGAGAGGGGCCGCGCGACATGACCTCCGACGAGCGCGAGCTCTGGTGGCTCAGCAGCACGGACCTCGCCACCGGCGTGACGCGCGGCGGAGCAGTGCTCGGTGGCGTGCCGGCATCGGCCTGCGCCGGCTCGTACTGTTGCCTGCACAACCCCTCGGATCACCCGCTCAGGGACGCGCCGCTGCGCTGGCGCGGGGACCGGCGGATCATGGAGCGCGTCTGCGAGCACGGTATCTGCCACGACGCCCCCGACGACCTCGCCTACCGCCGCTCCGTCGGCGCGGAGGCGACCGGCGCGCACGGCTGCTGCGTCCCGAGCTGCTGCGGCATCGAACCGGAGCGCGAGCAGGTGACCGTGCCTGAGTCCCGAGCCGTCGTGGTCGTCGACTACCAGGCCGGCTGGCCCGCGCGGTTCGAGGAGCTGCGAGCCGCCTACGCCCGCGCCCTCGAGAAATCGCAGGTGCCCTACCGCAGCATCGAGCACGTCGGGAGCACCTCGGTGCCCGGCCTGGCGGCGAAGCCCGTGATCGATGTCGACATCGTCGTCGATGAGCCCGACGTCGACGCCGCGACCGCGGCCCTCGAGCAGATCGGCTTCATCTCCCGGGGCGACCTCGGCGTCTCCGGCCGCTATGCCTTCGTCACACCCGAGCGCTTCGCCCCGACCAACACCTACGCCGCCATCGAGGGCGCACTGGCCCTGCGCAACCACCTCGCCGTCCGGGACGTACTGCGAGCAGACCCGGCCCTGCGGGACGAATACGCCCAGGTGAAGCGGCACGCTGCCGAGGTGGCCGTCGACATCGACGAGTACATCTCGCTCAAGAGCGAGTTCCTCGGCCGCGTCCTGGAACGCGCAGGCCTCTCCGAGGCCGACCGGGCCGCGATCGCCGAGACGAACCGCGGGATCGCCGGACGCGGCGCGCACGGGTGACCTGATGAAGGATGACCCTGGGGTGGGCACGGAACTAGACTCGGCGCCATGGGCAAGTACCTCGCGATCCTGAACGGCACGGCAGACGACGCCGACAAGACCGCGCTGAGCGACGCGCAGCAGGCGGAGTTCATGAGCGCGTGGGCTGCGTGGGCGCAGGCGCACGAGACTCGGCTCGTCGACCCGGGCGCGCCGCTCTTCCGCAAGCAGCGGGTGACGAGCGCCGGGATCGAGCCGTTCGAGGACGGCAAGGTCGCCTATGCGATCGTCGAGGCCGAGTCGCTCGAGGATGCCGCAGGGATCTTCCGCGACCATCCGCATCTCACGCTCATGACCGGCAACTCCGTCGAGGTGCTGGAGTGCCCGGAGCTCCCCGGAGCATAGACGGCCGCGATAGCGATGGACCCCTGAGCTTGTGCTCAGGGGATCCGGTGCCTGGATGAGGCTCAGTCTGCGTCCCCGTCCTGCTCGTCCGACGGCAGCTCGGTGGTGAGCGGCGTCCAGGCGTCGCCGAGCTCGTGCATGCGCTTCAGGTCGGCGAGGCTGCCGAGCCAGCCCGCCTCGTGCTGCGCCGCGCTGTCCCACTCGTCCTCGGTGTAGCCGCTCTGCACGAAGGTCAGGAACGTCCTGCCGTCGGACCCCTCGAGCTCCCAGCGCGTGATCGAGCCCTCGCCGTCCTCGTACGCGAAGCCCTTGCCGGGCTCGAACTCGAAGATCTTCCCCTCGGCCCCCAGCGTCACCGCGCCGCCGAGCCGCGGCTCGACCTCGACCTCCCAGCCGAACCAGCGCGACGCCAGCGCGGAGTCCGTGAGCGAGGCGAACACAGCCTCAGGCGGCGCGCCGATCTCCATGCGCACGCGGATCTCCGGCGCGCGCTCGGGGCGGAAGTCGGCCCGCGGAGTCAGCTGCCGGCCCTCGACGTGCTCGGCGAGGCTGGCCAGCGCCAGTCCCCAGAAGGTGTGCATGGAGTGCAGTCCGTCACGCCGTCCAGGTGGGTTCATCAGCTCCTCGAGCGTCGGCATGCCGTCCTGCCGCAGGCTCAGCACGGTGTCCCTGCCGTCACCGGCCAGCTCGATCTCCACGACCGTGGCTCTGTCGTCGAGCGTCCACTCGAACCGCAGCAGCCGTCCAGGCTCCATGGCCAGGAGTCTCTGGTGAGCGCGGTCGCCCTGGGGGACCGACGGCCCCCAGAACCCATACCTGTCCTCGTCCGGTGATACAACCGCGTGCTCGGCCAGCCACGTCGTCAAGGCGCTCTCGTCGGTCAGTGCCTCGTACACTTCCTCCGGTCGAGCAGAGATGCGGGCCTGCAGGCCCAGGACGTCGTTCATGATCTGGTCTCCTTCGTATCGGGACCCGCGTCGGGCCTCGGGTAGCAGGCCACGGCAAGCCGGAGAACCTCGCCCCCCGAGCCCCCGTGGCGGGCAAACAGGCCCTGCAGCGTCTGCCGCAGGTCCGCCAGGAACGCCGGCCGGTCCTGCGCCCGCAGCCGGATCTCACCGGAGACGCCCAGAGTCGCCAGCTGTGCAGCGCTCTCCTCGTCGTCGGGCTGCCCGCCGTCGAGCAGAGAGAGATCGACCTGCACGTCCTCGACGAGCTGCAGCAGATAGCCCAGGCTCAGCTCGTCGCGCACCGGCCGCTTCCCGATCGTCCCGAGCAGCCGGGGCGAGAGCCAGTACGACCTGGCCGCTGCCTGGTAGACGCCCTCGTGGATGCCTCGCACCCGTCGCTCGTCCACCTGCAGGGCGAGCTCGGCGCTCAGCAGCTTCTTGACGTGGTAGTAGACCTTCTGCGGCGTCTGACCGAGCACTACGCCGATCTCGGTGCACGACCGCGGCTCATCCAGCGACCGGAGCACCTCGACGCGCTGCGGCGTGAACAGCGCCTCGGCCTGCGCGATCGTCTCCACGTGCATGACGTCCCTCATACGACGATCCTTGTACGTAAAAGATTATTTTGTCAATGGGTGATGGGCGATTCCCGAGGTCACACGGTGGTCGATCCTCCGTCCTGCCGGTGCACCGCTGCGACGTCGTCGGCGAGCCTGACCCAGGCCGCGGCGTGCGGATCTCAGGCAGGCGCCCAGTATCTCAGGGCGTCTCACAGACACCTTCTTGACGAGACGAGATCGCACCCCGGCGCTGGGCCGGTGATGGGGTCTCGCAACCCTGTTTTGAGTGGCGCCGAAACGAGACGCACTTTGTGAGCCGTCTTTGGTGCCGCGACGGCTGCGAAATGATCGGTGTATGGAAGGCAGTCTCGTAGAGCGTCTCGCTGTAGAGGCATGAAAACTCATGCCTAGAACGGTGGTGGGTCGTCTCCCGAGGCTTCCGCGCCCGGCCGGCTTCCGGTTCTCCGATGCATATGATGACGCACCACGCGGCTCCCCTGCTCGTGGCCTCGCTCCTCGCGCTGTCTGCCCACGTGTTGCTGACCCGCATGTTGTGATCCCACATGCTGCTGACCCGGGCAGGGCTGATACGTGCGCCGTCGTCCGGCATGCCTCAGCCCTGGTGCGACGTGGTCTTCGTAGACGACGAACCGTTGCCCCGTCGGCGACACCCACACCATGCGGCCGGGACCATCCTGCTCCAGCACCCACCCGGCTTCACGCATCGTGTGATGCCCGCGACACAGCACCGCGAGATTCTCGTACTTCGTGTCGCCGCCTGCAGCCCACGGGGTGGTGTGGTCGATATCACAGTCCTTCGCCAACCGGCGACAGCCGGGGGCCACGCAGGTCACGTCCCGCACCTGCAGCAACCGACGCAGCGCGGCGGGTGGCCGGTAGGTCTCCGCGGTCAATGGCGTGCCGTCGAGCGGGTCGGTGAGCACCCGGAACCACGTCGCCGTGTCCCCGCAGAACTCGAGGGCGGTGTGGATCGGGATCGGGGTGCGACCGGCAAGTTCCGCAGGACCGGTGAACGCGGCCAGTGAGACCGGCTCCCCACCGGTAGCGGTGTGTTCGGGGTGGACATCCTCATGATCACCGGCGCACGCGGCGCACGCGCCGGGTGTGGCGATGCCCGGGGCATGGGCGCCTGTAGCGCTCGCACCGGCGATGTCGGCGACGGTCAGTGTGGCACCGACGGCAGCGGGCTCGGGACCGGCGACAGCAGGCGTGGGATCGTCCATCGCTGCGGCCCGGATGTCCGAGCCCGTCGCCCTGGCGCGGTCTGCAGTGATCAACGACACCGCGGGCACCGTGATCGCGACGGTCGCTTGGATCGGTTTTGCCACGTGATTCGGCGAGCCCGGGGCGACCTGCCCGGTCAATAACAGGTCCGCGAGCACATCGGCGCGGGTCTGCTCGAAGGTGCGCGCGTCGTGTTCGTCATGGCCCGGGGCGTGGAGCTGTTTCGTGGTCTGGGTGAGGCGGTCGAAGATGCCCGCGCCCACGACCGCGGGCAGGAGTGCGGAGAGCTGGCACATGCCATCAGGCTCGTCCTGGAGCCACACGCGGCGGTCGTCCTGCGCCTGGCGAAGACGCTGCTCGGTTTCCTCGGGTTCCAGGTCCGCGGCGACACGCTTCGCGTACCCCCGCAACCGACCCGGCGTGGTTTCCAGGGCTTTGGCAACGACGAGTTCCTCATACGTGCGGATCGACTCGGGGCGGGTGAGACCGTCGCCGCAGGACTCGATCACCCGCACATGCCCGGTACTGATCGAACCCTGTCCCCAGGCATCCGCGGTACGGGGATAGCGGGCTTCCAGGGCGGGTGCCGCGTTGAGCTTCGCGGCGACGGTACGGTCACTGGTGCGCGTAACCGCGCCGATCTCCGCCGCGAGCGACTTGAGTTCCTGCTCAAACGCGTCAGCCCCATGGCCCGCGGTGATCTCCCGGCAATGCTCATACGAGGCGGCCAACAACTGCGCTTCGAGGGCTTCCGCGGAAGCCCGAAGTTTCGCCGCGTGACCGAGCGCGTCCAGGAGTAGGCGCCGGTTGTGCATGGCTGCCGGGGTGCGGGTGCCACCCTTGAGGTGTTCCGGGGTCCCCACAGGGCGAGAAGGAGCGCTCTGGTGGGTGCGGTCATTCCCGGAGGCGCTGCCTGCGCGGTTGCGAGCATCAGGGGCAGAAGAAGCGCTACCGCTCGGGGCGGGGGCATCCGTGGTGCCAGTCGTACCCGTGGTGCCCGTCACGGCTGTGGTGTTGGCACCCGTGGTGCCGGTATTGGTCGTGGTCATCGTCTCCCCCCCCTTCGCATACGGTCTGGTTGCCTGCGGTATTCGTGCATTCATTCTACTACGCGGGTCGCTGGTTTCTTCGGGTTGTGGATAACTCCGCAGCGACTTCAACCCTGTGTGTTCCCACCCTCGCAGCCGTCACCGCGCTGCCACCCCAGTGACGTTTGCCGGCGGGCATCCCGGCATGCTTCGGGGAACGCAACAGCGAATTCAACCTCATACCCGCAGTAGACCACGAGCCACCGACATGCGGCCCGTCCCACCAGCGCCCCTCGCAGCGGAGCGCGGTCATGCGAGTGACCGTCTCGGCACCACATGCCCTCAGCCGTCCCATGGGGACGACCACTCGGGCCCATGGTCGCCGGAGCCGAAGCCTTCCGGAACTGCGCCAGGCCTCGCTGAGACGGCTGGGTCTCACCGTCATCACAGACCCGGGCGCTAAGCGATACGGCGCCCATGCGGCTCCCGTGCCCGACCGTAATAACAGGTACTCCACCCGCACCGGCTGCCGCCATCGGCTCGGGCCCCACCGGCAGACTCCGAAATGGAGCTCGGCGTCTTCGAGAAGCACAGCCTCGAGAAGCACAGTCTCGAGAAGCACAGTCTCGAGAAGCACAGCCCGCAGGAGACGCACCCCTCGAGAACGTCAGCCTTCGCCGAACAGCGCGCCGCCCCGCACCGTCACCTGCACCATCTCGTGCGCCAGTCGGCATTCCGTCGCAAGCTCATCGGTCGAGACGCCCATCCGATGCGCCTCCCTGAGTGCGGATTCCAATAGGGCCGCTGCGCGCGACCTCGCCGCCGAGGATGCAGTCTCCGTCGCAGACGCATCCCCCGCCTCGATCCCAGGCCCCAGGATCGAGATCAGCTCCAACGCGGCGCGACGCGCCCGCTCCAGCGCGGCGCACCGGGCTTCCGGAGCACCGTCATTCGTCCTACCGGAGTCCTCGCCCATCACGATCCGCCAGTCCGGCGAGTCAGCCGGGCTGCCATCCGCACCGTGGTCGGACACGGCCCCGCCCCGCTACTGCCGCCGGCGCCCCTCGCTGTCGCGCTGCACGGTAGGGATCGCGCCGGTGACCGCCTCCACGACGTTGTCGAGCGAGTCGTCCTGCTCGTTGAACGAGTCGAGCGCCACCTGCTCCGTCGACTCGCCGCGGTAGAGCCGTTCGAACAGCGCCATCGTCGTGTCGATGTCGTGCGGCTGCACCATGCGCAGGCTGGCCCGGCCGAGGCGATCACGCACCTCCTGCGGGGCGGTGAGCACCTTCTCGAGCGCCCGCCGGCAGGCGTCCACGTCGCCAGGGGCGAAGAGGTAGCCGTTCTCGCCGTCGTGCACGAGGTGCGGCAGCGCCATCGCGTTCGCCGCGACGATCGGCAGGCCGGTGGCCATCGCCTCCATCGTCGCGATCGACTGCAGCTCGGCGATCGAGGCGATCGCGAACACGGTCGACTCCGTGTAGATCTGCCGGAGCTCCTCGTCCGTGACGTAGCCGTGGAACGTCGTCCGGTCGTCGACGCCGAGTTCGCGGGAGAGCTTCTCGAGCGCCGCCTTCTGGTCGCCTCCGCCGACGATCTCGAGCGATGCGCCGAGCGCCGGGTCGAGCTTCGCGAACGCCTTGATGAGCACGTCGATCTGCTTTTCCCCCGTGACGCGCCCCACGAACACGATGCGCGGCTTCTTCTCGGGATCGAAGCTGGGCGTGTAGTCGCTTGCGCGCAGACCGCACGAGATGGCGAGCACGCGGTCGAGGCCGCCGTTGCGCTCGAGGAAGTCGGCCGCCCGCCGTGTCGGCGTCGTCAGCGCGTGCGTCGCGTCGAAGGTCTTGTGCGCATCCCGCCACCAGATCCTCGATCCGAGCTGCTGCAGCGGCATCGGCAGCATCGTGTGCTCGAGGAGGTTCTCGAGCATGAGGTGGTTCGTGCCGATGATGCGGATGCCCCGCGGAGCGCCCTCGCGCACCGCGGCGCGGCCGAGCACCACCGCCGACTGGTAGTGGATGACGTCCGGCTGCACCTCGTCGAGCACGCGGCGCATGTGCGCACGCGCCCGCCAGGGCTTGACGTACCGCAGCCAGTCGTGCGGCCACCAGCGATCGGACGGCAGGCGGTGCACCGTGATGGACTGCCCGTCGTACTCCTCGCGCCAGGTGCCGTGGCGCCGCGACGCGGCGGGCACCACGACGTGCACATCGTGCCCCCGCGCCGCCATCTCGCTCGCGAGATTGACCGTGAACTTCGCGGCCCCGTTCACGTTCGGCGGAAAGGTGTCGGCGGCGATGAGCAGACGAATCGGTCGTCCTTGCGGCTCGGCTGGTGACTGGTCAGGCAAGGTGTCGGTGTCCTCTGTGGATTGCTGGTCGGCACGGATGCTTCGGCGACGCTCGGCGAGCGCGCTTCTCGTGGAACGCGCGCTGAGTATCCCCTAAGCCTAAATGGCGAGCGGCGGGCATGGGCGTTATTCGACGCCGACTCAGGTATCGGTTTCCCTCCGACCTGGGTCGGGGTAACCGGGTGTCGGAGGATCGGCGGGGTCTGATACGGGCGCCGCGATGCCGCCCGTCTTGACGCCGAGCGCGTGCCGGCGCGCGGCCGCGATCTCGGCCGCGGTCTGGCTCGAGTTGAGCAGGAACACCCCCGCGATGGCGATCGCCCCGAACACGACGAAGAGCACGAGCGTCACGGGCGTGGCCGCCGCGGTCTCGTGCAGCACCACGATGCCGATCGTCACCGCCACGATGGGGTCGACGACCGTGAGCCCCGCGATGACCATGTCGGTGGAGCCGGAGGCGTAGGCGGTCTGCACGAAGTAGCCGCCGACCGCCACGGTGACGAGCAGCGCGGCGAGGCACACCAGCGAGAGCCCGTCGAACCGGCCCTCGCGAAGGCCCGTGAGGATGAGCTTCGCGAAGGTCGCGACGAACCCGTAGAGCACTCCCCCGGCGAGGATGTAGAACATGCCCCGGTGCGAGGTGCGCCGGAAGACGAGGAAGGCGACGGCGGTGAGCAGCACCACCGCCCCGGCGATGATGAGCACCGTGACGGTCTCCCGCGGGCCGATCGGCGTATCGGTCGCCGCCATCGCCGCCGCCGTCACGAACCCGCCGACGCCGACCACGCTCGTGATCACGGCCGTGACCTTGCTCCGGCGCAGCCTCGCCCTGGCCTGCCTGGCCGAGATGATGGTCGTGACGATGAGCGAGATGACCCCGATGGGCTGCACGACGACGAGGGGCGCGAAGAGCAGCGCCCCGAACTGCAGCAGGATGGCGACGCCGATGAGCACCGTGCCGAACAGCCAGCTCGGCCGGCGCAGCAGCGCCAGGAACTGCTTCATGCCGAGCCCCTCGGCGCCCTGCGCGCCCGAGTCCGCGTCCACCTTCGACACCCCGCGATGCTGCAGCATCGCGCTCACCGACATCAGCACCGCGCCGAGCACCGCGATCGGGATGCCGATCAGCTGGCGCGGCGAGAGGCCGATGTCCAGGGTCGCGTCGAGCGCGGCGAGAGTCGGGGCAAGCACAGTGCAGGAGTCTACGGACTCGAGACGGCAATCCGCGCAACGTCCGCGCCGATAGGCTTGCAGCCATGACGATTCTGCCGATCCGCATCTACGGAGACCCGGTCCTGCACGAGCCCGCCGAGCCGGTGGGCGAGATCACCGACGAGATCCGCGCACTCGTGCGCGACATGTACGAGACCATGGACCTCGCTCCGGGCGTCGGCCTCGCCGGTCCGCAGGTGGGCGTGAACAAGCGGCTCTTCGTCTACAGCTACGAGGAGGAGGACGGCACCGCGCATCGCGGCGTCGCGATCGATCCGGAGCTGTGGCTCGCCCCCGCCGTGCCCGAGTCCCTCGACGCGCTCGAGGAGGACGAGGAGGAGGGCTGCCTGTCCGTGCCCGGGGAGCGGTTCGCGCTGCGACGATCCGAGCGTGCGCTCCTGCGGGCCCGCGACATCGAGGGCGAGCCCTTCGAGATCGCCGCCGAGGGCTGGTTCGCGCGCATCCTGCAGCACGAGTACGACCACCTCGACGGCGTCATCTACGTCGACCGGCTCAAGCTGCCGCTGTGGAAGCAGGCGTTCAAGGTGATGCGCAAGCGCGGCTGGAACACGCCCGGGTGCAGCTGGACGCCGGGCGTGGACGATCTCGACGCGTGAGCCGATGCGGCGCCCGGCGCGCGCCGAGTAGCCTTAGCACTTTGCCCATCACCTTCCGCGAAAGGCGGCCATGACCCTGCTCCGCGTGCTCATCGACCTCATCCGCGGCGCCCTCATCGGCATCGTCGAGATCATCCCCGGCGTCAGCGGCGGAACCCTCGCCCTGATCATCGGCGTCTACGAGCGCCTGATCGACTCGGCGAGCGAGTTCGTGCGCGGGCTCGTCCACCTCGTCGTCGATCCGCCGCGCGGCCGCGGGCTCGGCACCGCGAAGAAGCACTTCCGCGCGGTGGCCTGGCCGCTGCTGGTCCCCCTCGCCGTGGGCATGGTCGGCGGGCTGCTGCTCGCGGCGCGCATCGTCGCGCCCCTCGTCGAGGCGCATCCCGTCGAATCCCGGGCGTTCTTCGCGGGGCTCATCCTCGTCGCCCTGTGGGTGCCGGCGCGCATGGTCGGCGGACGCTGGACCTGGCGCGAGTGGGCGCTGGCCGCGCCCAGCGCGGTGGTGGCCTTCCTAGTCACCGGGCTGCCCGCCGCGGCGGGGGCGGAGCCCGGGCCGCTCATGATCGCGGTGGGCGGCGCGCTGGCGGTGTGCGCCCTGGCGCTGCCCGGCATGTCCGGATCGTTCATCCTGCTGCTGCTCGGCATGTACGCGCCGACCCTCGCAGCCGTGAACGATCGCGACCTCGCCTACCTGGGCCTGTTCCTCGCGGGCATGGCGATCGGCTTCGGACTGTTCGTGCGGGGGCTGCAGTGGCTGCTGCGGCATCGCCGACGCATCACCCTCGCGATCATGACCGGGCTCATGGCCGGTTCGCTGCGGGCGCTCTGGCCCTGGCAGACCGAGGATCGCGTGCTGCTCACCCCGAGCGGGGACATCGCCGGGCCCGTGCTCTGGTTCGCGCTGGGCATGCTGCTCATCGGCGCGACGCTCGTAATCGAGTCCTGGCTCGTGCGCCGACGCATCGCGAACGGCGTCGCGGTGCTGCGCGGCTGAGCCGGATTCAGGGGAGGCGGATCAGGCCGCCCCGCCGACCGGGTCGAGCACGAAGAGGAGCATCGCCACCCAGTGGCAGGCGAAGGCCACCGCGGTGCACAGGTGGAAGAGCTCGTGGAAGCCGAACACCCCCGGCACGAGGTTCGGCCGCTTGAGGGCGTAGAACACCGCGCCCACCGAGTACGCGATGCCGCCGACGAGCACGAGCACCATGCCCGCGACGTTGGCCTGGACGAGGTCCACGATGAAGATCATCGCGACCCATCCCAGCGCGATGTACAGCGCCACGTAGAGCCAGCGCGGCGCCGAGAGCCAGACGACGCGGAAGAAGATGCCGATGAGGGCGCCGGCCCACACCGCGCCGAGCAGGATCGTGCTCTTCGGGGGCTCGAGCGCGCACACCGCCATCGGCGTGTACGTGCCCGCGATGAGCAGGAAGATGTTCGAGTGGTCGAGGCGGCGCAGCAGCGCCGTGGCCCTCTCCGACCAGTGGAACCGGTGGTAGAGCGCCGAGATGCCGAAGAGCAGGATCGACGTCGTGAGGAACACCGCCGAGGCCCATTTCGCGGCCGTGCCCTGGGCGAGGCAGATGAGCACCACGCCGAGCGCGATCGCGACCGGCAGCGTGCCCGCATGGATCCACCCGCGCAGTTTGGGCTTCGCCGGGTACGACGGGATGTGCATCCCCATCGCCTTCGGGTCGGAGGCTCGGCTGTCGCGGTCCTCGGTCACTGTCATTCGTGCTCCATTCCTCCCTGTGGACTACTACTTTCGCAGATGATCGGCCAATGTTGCGTGGGAGATTCACGGCGATCCGCGGGCGCGCCGTGGCTCACCCCCAGGGGTGTGCCGCGCGGAATCGCCGCTCCATAGCCTCGCCCCATACCGTTTCGGAAAGGGCCGGGAATCCATGCACATCGTCCTGCTCGCACACACCAGATTCCCCCTGCGGCAGCCGTTCCACGGCGGCCTGGAGTCGATGACGTGGCATCTGGCCCGCGGGCTCGCCGAGCACGGCATGCGGGTCAGTCTGCTCGCCGCCCCGGGATCCACGCCGATACCTGGCGTGGAATTCCTGGATGCGCCCGCGCTGCGGCTGAGCGAGGCTGCCAGGGCGGACGTCTCGATGCCGGACACCGAGCGGATCGAGGCGCACCACACGTATCTGCGGGCCATGCTCGAGCTGACCGTGCGCAACGACGTGGACATCGTGCACAACCACAGCCTGCATCACCTGCCGATCGCCCTGCAGCCGCTGCTCGCCGCGCCGCTGCTCACGACGCTCCACACTCCGCCGGTGCCCTGGCTGGAATCCGCCGTGCAGTGCGCGAGGGCGCTTCGCGGCACGGGGATGGAGCCGCGCTTCCTGGCCGTCTCGGCGCACACCTCGGCGCAGTGGCGCCACCTCGTCGACGCCCGGGTCGTGCACTGCGGCGTCGATACGGAGCTCTGGCGCCAGGGCCCCGGCGGGGAAGCATTGGCGTGGTCCGGGCGCCTGGTGCCGGAGAAGGCGCCGACGGACGCGATCGCCATCGCGCGGGCGGCGGGCCTGCCGCTCCGCATCGCGGGCCCCGTGCCCGACCCCGACTACTTCGACGCCGAGATCCGGCCCCGCCTGGGCGGCGGCGTCGAGTACGTGGGACATCTGCGCACCCGGGAGCTCGCGGCCCTCGTCGGGGAGAGCGCGGCCGCGCTCGTGACGCCGGACTGGGAGGAGCCCTTCGGCCTGGTCGCCGCCGAGGCGCTCTCGTGCGGCACCCCGCTGCTCGCGTGGCGCCGCGGCGGTCTTCCGGAGATCGTGCCGAAGGGCTCGCCGATGCTCGTGCGCCCGGGGGATGTCGACGCCGCGGTCGACACGCTCGAAGACGTCCTCGCCTACCCGCGCGAGGACTGCCGACGGCACGCCGTGGACTCGCTCTCGCTCGCGGCGATGGTCCGGCGGCATCTGGAGATCTATGCCGGCTACCGTTCGGTGGTGCCCGCATGATCGGCTTCTACCTCCATCATCACGGCAGCGGCCATCGCATCCGCGGCACGCTCATCGCACGGCGGCTCGGCGTGCCCGTCGTCGGATTCGGCACCGGAGAGGCGCCGCAGGGCTGGCCCGGGATGTGGGTGCCGCTCGCGGCCGACGACGCCGATGTGCGGCCGGAGCGCGCCGACGTCGCCGCCGGCGGCGCGCTGCACTGGGCACCCCTGCACCATCCCGGCCTGCTCGAGCGTCACGCGGCGATGGCCGCGGCCCTGCAGCGGCTGCGACCGCGGCTCGTGCTGGTGGACGTGTCCGTGGAGGCCGCGGTGCTCTGCCGGCTCCTGGGCATCCCGGTGGCCGTGATGCTGCTCCCCGGCGAACGCGACGACGCGCCCCATCGGCTCGCCCACGGCATCGCCGAGCTGCTGCTCGCCGCCCGGCCGGTCGAGGCGGATGCGCCGCGCGGCCCCCGGCCCTGGGACTCGAAGACGATCCATGTGGGGGCCATCTCGCGGTTCGCGGGACGCGCACCCGCCGCGGACCGCGCCGTGGACCGGCGGCGGGTGCTCGTCCTCGGCGGCACGGGCGGCGGCGGCCCCGCACCGCGCGAGATCGAGGCCGCCGCCGAGGCGACTCCCGATTGGGAGTGGCTGCAGCGAGGCGGAACGGGCGGCTTCGTCGGACCCGAGCGGCTGTGGTCCGAGCTGAGCGGTGCGGATGCGGTGATCGTGTCTGCGGGCGAGAACGCGGTTGCCGACGTCGCGGCCGCCCGCCGCCCGGCGGTCGTGATCCCCGTACCCCGACCGTTCGACGAGCAGCTCGCCACAGCGCGCGCCCTGGCCCGCCTCGATCTCGCCGAGACGCCGGACTCCTGGCCCGAGCCCGCGCAGTGGCCCGGGCTGCTCGCCGCGGCGCTGCGACGCGGCGGCGACGGGTGGGACCGCTGGGAAGGCGATGGGGTTGACGGCGCCGCCGCCGCGCTCCTCTCCGTCTACCGCCGTCACGGAGGCGAGGCATGAGCGCCCCCGATGTCGCGGTGCTGACCATCGTCCAGGGGCGGCACCGGCACCTGCGCGAGCAGATCGGCGGGCTCGCCCGTCAGGAGGCCCCGCCCCGGTGGCATGTGATCGTGGCGATGGGCGATCCGATGATCGAGGCGGAGACGCCGCCGCGCGGATCCGTTCCCTGGGAGACCGTGATCGTGCGCATCGACGAGCACGAGGACGGCCTTCCGCTCGCGGCGGCGCGCAATCGCGGTGCGGCCGCCGCCATCGGGCTCGGCGCGGAGGTGCTCGTCTTCCTCGACGTCGACTGCATCCCCGGGCCGCGGCTCGTCTCCCGCTACGCGCGCGCCGTGAGGGAGCGGCGGGCGGCCTCCCCCGCGCTCTGGTGCGGAGAGGTGTTCTATCTCCCGCCCCGGCTCGGCGATGCGCCCTACCCGGTCGCCGACCTGGATCGCCTCGGCGTCCGACGCGAGGGGCAGCCCGCGCTCTCCGAGGGCGAGTGGCGGGACGAGCCGCGATTCGAGCTGTTCTGGTCGCTCTCGTTCGCGATGCGCGCCAAGGATTTCGAGCTCGCAGGCGGGTTCGACGAGGGCTACGTCGGCTACGGCGCGGAGGACACGGACTTCGCGGTCACGGTGCGCTCGATGTCCGGCAGCCTCTCGTGGCTCGGCGGCTGCCCGGTGTACCACCAGTACCACGAGACCCGGGATCCGCCCGTGCAGCATCTTCGCTCGATCCTCCGCAACGCGGCGGTGTTCCACCGCCGCTGGGGATGGTGGCCGATGCAGGGCTGGCTGCTCGAATTCGAACGGCTGGGACTCGCGCGCCGCGACGAGCGCGGGAACTGGGGACCGGCCGCATGACCGGGCGTCCGCCGATCCGCGTCCTGTCGATTCCGGCCGGGCACCGCTACGTCCGGCACGCGCTGGCCTCCCCCGGCGGCGACGTGCGGGTGCTGCGCGATCCGGTGACGCCGGGGCTGCCGGCCGGGGCCTGGTGGCCCCATCCCGGTTTGGATCCCGACTGGCTGCGGCGGCGTCGGGCCCGATTCGACATCGTCCACCTGCACTTCGGCTTCGAGCACCGCTCGCTCGAACAGCTCCGGCACTGGCTCGAGGAGCTGCGGGCGCTGGCGCTCCCGCTGGTGTTCACGGTGCACGACCTCGTCAATCCTCATCTCGAGGGGCAGGAGGCGCACCTCGCCCGGTCGGCGCTGCTGATCGCGCACGCCGACCGGCTCGTCACGCTGACGCCCGGCGCGGCGGCGGAGGTGGAGGCCCGCTGGGGTCGCCGGCCGCTGGTACTCCCCCATCCGCACATGGTCGACCTGGAGCGGATGGCGCGACCGGCGGAGCCTCGCACCGCGCTCGAACGCGGGCGGAACCTGCGCATCGGCATCCAGCTGGGCGCTCTGCGGGCGAATCTCGCAGCTCGGCCGCTGCTCGAGTGCCTGCTGGGCGTGCTGCCCGAGTGCCCCGGGGCGAGCGTCCACGTCCGCCTCCACGACGAGGTCCGCCGGCCGGGCTTCCCGCGCCGGGATCTCGCACTGCTGCGGCTGCTGGAGCGCCTGGAGGCGCGCCCCGGGTTTCTCGTGTCCTGGGGAGGGCGCGTGGCCGAGGAGGCCCTGTGGCGGCAGCTGGAGGGATGGGACGCGCTCATCCTGCCGTACCGCTGGGCCACCCACTCCGGATGGGTCGAGGAGTGCTTCGATCTCGGCACCTGGAGCATCGCTCCCCGGGGAGTGGGCCGCCTCTCGGAGCAGGCGCCGATGCTTCGATACCGCGCGGACGACGCCGGCCGCCCGGATGCTGAGTCGCTGCGCCTCGCACTGCGCCGGGCCGCGGAGCGCACCCCGCCGAGGGCCCGCGTCGCGGAGCGGCGCGCCCAGCGCGAGTGGCTGGTCGAGGCCCATCGATCGTTGTATGCAGATCTGCTCCGCCGGTGATTGATGGACGGCGATCGCGTCAGGCGTGCTCCCGCGGCAGCATCCCGTGCTCGATGCCCCATCGCACCGCCTGCGAGCGGCGCTCCACGCCCATCTTCCGGTAGGCCGACCGGATGTAGGACTTCAGCGAGTTGATGCTGATGTAGCTCCGGGCCGCGATCTCGGAGTTCGTGAAGCCGCGCGTGATCAGCGCGACCACTTCGGCCTCGCGCGGGGTGAGTCCCTCCCGCTGCCCCGGCCATGCCCATTCCGGCGCCGTCTCCGGCTCCGCGGCGGCCGTTTCGGCGTCGTCCACGAGGCCTGCGTCGGGCGCGATGACGCCGCCCGCCCCGATCTGCTCGAGCGACCGCACGAGCTCCGCGGCGTCGAGCGACTTGTGCAGGTATCCCCCGCAACCGCGCTCCAGCGCGCCGTGCACCGACTCGCTCCGGAGATTCCAGGTGTAGACGACGACGGTACCGGCGGCGGGGTCCTCGAGGAGCTCCTCGATGTGCTCGAGATCCGGCCGTGCGCTGCCGAAGGTGTCGTACAGCGTGAGGTCGACGCGCCGATCCCCCTCCTCCCGGACCTGTGTCTCGACGACGCGGACCCGATCGGCGAAGGGCTCGAGCATCGTCCGGAGTCCGGCCACCACGATCTCGTAGTCGTTGAGCAGTCGCAGGCGCAGTGGGGCGGAAGTCATAGCGTCAGTATAGGGAGCATCGCCTGCTCGGACGGCGCCCTCCGAGGCGGCCGCCGGAGGGAAGGCTCGGGATCATGGAGATGATCCCGAGCCTCTTCCAATGCTGAGCTCCCCGAGTTGGACTCGAACCAACAACCTGCCGGTTAACAGCCGGCTGCTCTGCCATTGAGCTATCGGGGATGACAACTCGAATACTCTACCACCATGATTCGGCGAAAGTGAAATCGAGCCGCCGTGAGGGGTGAAAACCCTGGTCAGCGCGTGATTCTAGTATCCCTCGGCGGGGTTCGCGACGCCCACGAACGCGCCCGTCTCGAGGAAGGCGCGCACGTTGTCGCGGATCCGCCGCTCAATCAGCGGCTGGGTCATTTCGGGTGTATCCGCGGAATGCGGCGTGATGATGCACCGCTCGCTCGAATAGAGCGGATGCCCCTCCGGGAGCGGCTCGGGGTCGGTGACGTCGAGCCCGGCGCCGTAGATCTCGCCCGCCTCGAGCGCCTCGACCAGCGCGTCCGTGTCCACCAGCGGTCCCCGCGCGATGTTCACGAGCACCGCGTTCGGCTTCATGGCACGGAGGCGGTCGCGGTCGATGAGCGAGCGCGTCTCGCTCGTCGCCGCGGCGGCGAGCATGACGACGTCCGCGTCCGGCAGGATCTCGTCGAGGCGATCGGTGGTCACGGTCTGATCGGCGCCGGCGACCTCGCCGTCGCGGCGCCGGACCACGGTGATCCGCGCCCCGAACGGCTCCAGCAGCCGCATGTACTCCTTGGCGATGCCACCCGCGCCCACGATGACGACGTCGGCGCCGTACAGCGACCGGCCGAACTTGCGCCCCCACGAGTCCGCGCGCAGCCGCACCGGGAGATTCCGCTGGAGCGCGAGGGTGAGCATGAGGGCGTGCTCGGCGACGGGCTGCGCGTACGCGCCCTTCGCCGAGGTGAAGAGCACGCCGCGCTCGGCGTAGGGGGCGATGCGCTCCGCGTAGACGTCGATGCCGGCGAACGGCAGCTGCACCCAGCCGATGTCGGGGTACCGTTCGAGCGCGTCCACGAGCTCGTCGACGTTGCTGTACGAGGTGTAGACGAGCCCGCGAGTGGCCTCGGAGAGCGGCGCCACGACGCCGCCGGCGTCACGGACCGCCTGGACCTCCGGCCGTTCGCGATCGCGGACCGGCAGCACCGCGATCTCCCCGGGCTCCGGCCGTCGATCATCGGGAACCGGCGTCGGTTCCTCGCTCAGCACTTCGCGGTGGTTGAACCCCGTCATCCCTGCTCCTTCTCCTCGTGCTCCTCGTGCGGGCCGGCTTCGGGCCCGCCTGCCTCATCCTGAACGTCGCCCCTGTCTTCCCCGGCCTGCCGGGTCTGGAAGCGCGCGAACTCGGGCCGGTGCTCGAGCAGCTCGCGGCGCTCGTCCTCCGCCGCGTCGCGGGAGACCTCCTCCGGGTCCTCGTCTGCGAAGAGCCCCTCCACCACGCGATCGACCGCGGCCTGCGAATCCCGATCGAGGTCGCCCTCGACGGGCGTGCTCGCGAACTCCCTCGCCTCCCGCATCCGGACGAGGAAGGGATCCTCGGTCTCGGTCAGGATCCGCTCGATCCCGCCCTGGGCGATGACGCTGCCGCGGTGGCATACCAGGACGTCGCTCGTGAGGCGCTCGACGGTGGCGAAATCGTTGCTGATGACGAGGATGCTCATGCCCCGAGCGCGGTTGAGCCGCTCGAGCAGCGACATGAGGGCCGGCTGCGCGAAGATGTCCACGCCCTGTGTGGGCTCATCGACGATCAGCAGGCTCGGCTCGACGATGAGCGCCTGTGCGAAGGCCACGCGCTGCCGCTGGCCGCGGCTCAGCTCGAAGGGGAAGCGGTTGAGGATGCCGAGCTCGAGGTCCACGGCGTCGATGAGCATCGCGGCAGCGCGGCCGAGCGCCCGGCGGTCGAAGTCGCGATCCCGGCGGAGCACGGGGTCGGCGATATTCTCGGCCACCGTGAGATCGCTGCGCAGCCGGTCCCCGGAGTTCGGCGCGAGATAGCCGATGTCGAGAGTCAGGCGGCGCCGATCCTCCCGGCCCGGCCGACGCAGGTCGATCCCGGCGGCCATCGCATCGCCGCCGGAGATCCACGGCCACTCCTGCGCGTCCTCGCTGATCATCGCACGACCCGAGAGCACCTGCCCGAGCGCGGTCTTGCCGCTGCCGGAGGACCCGAGGACGCCGAGGATGCCGCCGCGCTCGAGGTCGACGGTGACGCCGGACAGCACCCGGCGGTCGTCGGAGCCGAGCCGGGGCCCGAACGAGATCGAGAGATCGCGCAGGCGCAGGACGAGATCGCGCTCCTCCTCGGCGGGCGGGGCCGGGTCGACTTCGGGGCTCTGCGCATCGATGCCAGTGGGACTCATGGGCTCCACCCTAGCGGCGTCGCCGTGCGCAGCCGCCATGAGCCCCGGAGGAGTCCGCGCCGACCGGTCGTAGGAGGATCGTCGATGCACCCGAAGCATCCCGGCGCATCGCTCAGCGCTGCCACAGCCCGCTCAGCTCCTCGCGGCAGAACCGGAGCAGGGATTGTACCTTGGCCGTGGGCTGCGTGCCCCGGGCCGTGGCCATCACGAGGGCGTTGGGCGGCAGCTCCTCCGCGATCGGCCGGTACACGATCGGCTTCCCCTCGTAGCTGTGATCCCCGTGGGGCCGGCCCATGATGACGGCGTACCCGAGGTTCCGGGCGACGAGCGCCCGGACCGTCTCGATGTTGCGGCTCCGCCACCGAACCCGCAGCGGGAGGCCGGCGTCCCTGAGCACTTCCTCGACGTGGTCCGAGACCGGTCGGACGCCGAAGATGATCGCGTGGTCGTCCCGCAGACTCTGCAGCGAGACCGCCTCGGACTCGGCGAGCGGATGCTCCGCGGAGAGCGCCAGCTGAAGCCGCACGGGGGTGATCAGCTGGGAGTCGACATCGCCCACGAGGTGGTTCTCGTACAAGATGGCGGCATCGAGCTCACCGTCGAGGAGCATGGCCTGCAGCGCTGAGGAGGGCTCCTCCTCCACCTCGAGCGAGACCCCCGGGTGCGCCGTCGCGAAGAACTCCGCCATGGCGGGGAACACCCACGGCGACAGCGTGGTGAACACCCCGATGCGAAGCGGTCCGGCCACCTCGCCGCGCGCCGCCGCTACGGCGGTGTCGATCTCCTCCACCGCATGGATCGCCTTCTTCGCCGAGCGGTAGACCGAGTGCCCCGCAGGCGTGATCGCCACGCCCTTGCCCCGGATCCGCACGGTCAGCTGCGTGCCGATCCGGCGCTCGAGCTCCGTCAGCGCGAGCGAGATCCCGCTCGGCGAGACGTGGAGGAAGTGCGCCGCGTCGCTGAGGCTGCCCCGTTCGACGACCGCGCAGAACACCTCGAGATGACGCAGGCTGAGATTGAGGGAGGCCATATAAGCAACCCTAAACTATCTGTGCAATCTATTGCGCTTGCCTTAATTGCACCCGTTCACCAGGCTGGTCGTCGAAGGCACCCGTTCGCCGATGACCAAGGAGACTCGATGATGAGTACCGGAACGACCTCCCCCACAGCCCCGCCGCCGACCGAGGAGTCGCTGCGCACCCCGCAGATGCGTCGGATCCTCGCCTCCAGCTTCCTCGGCAGCGCCATCGAGTTCTACGACTTCATGCTCTACGCGAGTGCCGCAGCCCTGGTGTTCGGCAGGATCTTCTTCGTGGACCTCGATCCCGCGATCGCGATGATCGCCTCGTTCGCGACGCTCGCCGCGGGCTACGTGGCCCGGCCGCTCGGCGGCATCGTCTTCGGCCACTACGGCGACAAGCTCGGCCGCAAGGGGGTGCTCGTCACCACGATGCTCCTCATGGGCCTCGCGACCACGCTCATCGGGCTGCTTCCCACCTATGCCCAGATCGGCGCCGCCGCGCCGATCCTCCTCGTCGCTCTGCGAGTCGTCCAGGGCTTCGCGGTCGGCGGCGAGTGGGGCGGCGCGATGCTCATCGCGCTTGAGCACGCCCCCGGCGGCAAACGGGGCTTCGCCGCCTCCTTCGCCAATCTCGGCGCGCCCGCCGGGTCCATCCTCTCCGCCGGCATCCTGGGCCTGTTCTCGCTCCTGTCCGACGAGCAGTTCCTCTCCTGGGGCTGGCGCGTTCCGTTCCTCCTCAGCATCGTGCTCGTCGGGATCGGGCTGATCGTCCGGCTCAAGGTCGTGGAGAGCCCGCTCTTCCAGAGCTTCGACCGCGAGGCCGACAAGCGGCGCGTCCCGCTCCTCGAGGTCCTCGCCAAGTCGCCCAAGGTGCTCGTCCTGGGCACGCTCGTCGCGATCAGCCAGCTCACCATCTCCGGGATCGCCAGCGTGTGGGGGCTCTCCTACGCCACCGCCAGCGGCGCCGACGAGACGGGCGCGCTCAACGCGAAGCTCGCGTCCGCGATCGCGCTGTTCGTCATGACGATCCTCGCGGCCAGGCTCAGCGATCGGCTGGGCCGGCGACCGGTGATCCTCGCCGGCATCGTCGCGGCGGTGCTGTTCGCCTATCCCCTGCTGGCCATGATCGCCTCGGGCGACACGGCGCTCTTCGCGGTCGGCGTGATCGTAGCCCAGGGCATTCAGGGCGTCATCCTCGGCCCGCTCGCGGCCTTCCTCGCCGAGCTCTTCCCGACCTCGGTGCGGTTCACGGGCGCCTCGCTCGCCTTCCAGGGGGCCTCCGCCCTCGGCGCCGGCTTCACCCCCATGATCGCGGGAGCCGTCATCGCTTCCTCCGGCGGGCTGCCCCTCCTGGCCGCTGTCTGGATCGGCATCCTGCTGCTGTGCATCGCAGCCCTGTTCCTGGCCCCCGAAGGCCGCAAGCGCGACCTCCACACGATCAAGTGAACACGCCCGTGCACCGCGGAAGGACCAGTTCCATGAACGAATACGACACCGACGTCCTCATCATCGGCGGCGGCCCCGTCGGGCTGCTGGCCGCGATGAACCTCGACGCCCACGGCGTACGCTCCATCGTCGTCGAATCCGACGAGTTCGCCCGAGCACCGGACGTCAAGTGCAATCATGTCTCGGCGCGGACAATGGAGGCCTTCCGCCGGCTCGGCATCGCCGACCGGGTCCGAGACGCGGGAATGCCCGCCGATCATCCCCAGGACGTCGTGTTCCGGACGAGCGTGCTCGGCAGGGAGCTCGCCAGAATCCCGATCCCCTCGCGCAACGGCCGTCGCGACCCCGCAGCGGTCGGCCCCGACACGGGCTGGAGCACGCCGGAGCCCCCGCACCGGGTGAATCAGCACTATCTCGAGCCGATCCTCGACCGGCACGCCGCCGAGCTCCCCCTCGTGGATCTCCGCAACCTGCACACGTGCGAGTCCGTGAGCCAGGATGCGGACGGGATCACCGCCCGCGTTCGGCCTCGCGACGCCGAACAGCCGGTCGCGCTTCGGGCTCGCTATCTCATCGGCGCCGACGGCGGCAGGTCGCTGGTCCGCAAGCACATCGGCGCGAGGTTCTCGGGCGATGCGGTGCTCCAGCACGTCCAGTCGACCTGCATCAGGGCTCCCGGCCTCTACGAGCGCATGCGCGGCGGAGCCGCGTGGGGCTGCTACACCTTCGGCGAGCGGCAGGGACACGTCTACGCGATCGACGGACGCGAGGTGTTCCTCGTGCACACCTACCTCCGAGAGACCGATGACGGCCTCGAGGAGGTGGACCGTGATCGCGCGATCCGCGACATCCTCGGCGTCGACGAGGGGTACCGATACGAGGTCCTGTCGCACGAGGACTGGACCGCGCGACGACTTGTCGCCGACCGGTTCCGGCAAGGCCGGGCCTTCATCGCGGGCGACGCGGCGCACCTCTGGGTGCCGATGGGCGGATACGGCATGAACGCCGGCATCGCCGACGGCCTCAACCTCTCCTGGCTGATCGCCGCGGTGGTCGACGGCTGGGCGGACGAAGCGATTCTCGACGCCTACGCCGCCGAGCGGCAGCCGATCACGGATCAGGTGTCGAAGTTCGCGATGCGGCATCTGCGCAGGCTCGGCGCCGCGGATGTGCCGCGGGATCTCGATGCCGACGGTCCCGCCGCCGACCGCGCGCGCCGGGAGTTCGGCGAGCTGGCCTATGCGCTCAACGTCGAGCAGTTCGCCGCCGAGGGGCTCAACTTCGGCTACAGCTATCCGCACTCCCCGATCATCGTCGCCGACGGGGCGGCTCCGCCCGCGTACACGATGGGGAGCCACTCGCCCTCCACCGTCCCCGGATGCCGTGCCCCGCACTTCTGGCTCGACGAGGGCGTATCGCTCTACGACCGGCTCGGGCCGTGGTACACGCTCCTGGTCGCGGATCCCGATGCCGACCTCGACGGCGCCCGGCGATGGGCGAGGGCCCTGCACGGCTCGGGCTGCCCCGTCGAGGTGCTCGACCTCCGATCGCACGTGCTTCCTCTCGGATACGAGACCGCCTACCTCGTCGTGCGCGAGGACCAGCACGTGGTCTGGCGGGGCGACCGGCTCCCGGCCGATCCGGAGCGATTCGCGACGGCGCTCGGGGCGCACTCCGCGTGCTCGAGGAGAGTCGAGGCGCCCGCCGTCGAGTCCGCGCTCCGGGCCTGAGCGGCCGGGAAGCGCTCGGCGGGCGGGGCGCCTCCTCTCGCGAGTCGTCCGCTCGTCCCGCCCCTACCCCTGCTCGAGACTCTCGCGAACGTCCCGCTTGCGGCGCTCGACGTCCACCAGTTGCTCGCTGAGCTCGCGATGCCGCATCGGGTCGGTGTCGATGTCGGTGCGGCGCAGCTCGCCGAGCAGCTCGGCCTTGCGCCGCAGCAGGTCGCGCTCCACCAGCGCCGTCGCGACGGACCGCACATAGGCCGCCACCTGCTCCGGGCCCGGCCCGGCCGGCAGCGGGGTCATCGACAGGTCCGTGACGAGCGGCAGGAACGAGCTCGGCACCTCCTCGTGCACCCGCGGCAGCCACTGCGCCGTGCCGAGATCGCCCTGCGTGGCGACGATGGCGTCCCGCACGATAGCGAGCGAGGCCTCCGAGTACTCGGCGTCGAGCACGTTGTTGAGCTGGGCGTCCGAGAGCATCCGCGGGTACTGCAGCACCGCGCTCAGCGTGTCCCGCTCGAGTCTCGTGATGGGATCGTTGGGCAGGTCGCCCATCCGCACCGCCGGGATCGCATAGTCGCCCGTGCCGGAGGTGTCCTCGGGCGGGTACTGCGACGCCTGGCGGAGCTGCCGCTCGGCGCGCCCCACCTCGTAGCGCACCTGGTCGAGGTCCATGCCGAGCCAGCCCGCGAGCTGCCGCTCGTACTCGGGCCGCAGCGAGCGGTCGCGGATGCCGACGATGATCGGCGCCGCCTCGCGGAGCGCCGCGACGCGGCCCTCCGCCGTGCGGAGGTTGTGCGCGCGCAGCTGCTCGCGGATCACGAACTCGTACATGGGCTGGGGATGCTCGACCATGCTCCGCACGGCCTCGTCGCCCCGCTTGAGCCGCAGATCGCACGGATCCAGCCCCTCCGGGGCCACGGCCACGAAGGTCTGCGCGACGAAGCGGTTCTCCTCGGCGAAGGCGCGCATCGCGGCCTTGCGGCCGGCCTCGTCCGGGTCGAAGTTGAAGATGACGCGCCCGCGATGGGACTCGTCGTCCATGATGCGGCGGATGATCTTGATGTGGTCCACGCCGAAGGCCGTGCCGCACGTGGCCACCGCCGTGGTGACGCCGGCCAGGTGCGCCGCCATCACGTCCGTGTAGCCCTCGACCACGACGACCTCGTGGCCGCGTGCGATGTCGCGCTTCGCGAGGTCCAGGCCGTAGAGCACCCGGGCCTTGTGGTAGATCTCGGTCTCGGGCGTGTTCAGGTACTTCGGCCCGCGGTCCTCGTCGAGCAGCTTCCGCGCCCCGAAGCCGACGGTCTGCCCCGAGGTGTCGCGGATCGGCCACACGAGGCGGCCGCGGAACCGGTCGTAGCTCGATCCGCGCTCGTTCGTCGAGACGAGGCCGGCGTCCTGCATCTCCTGCATCGTGAAGCCCCTGCCGCGCAGGTGCTTCGTCAGCGCGTCCCAGGACTGCGGCGCGAAGCCCACGCCGAACCGCTGCGCCGCCGCCGGGTCGAAGCCGCGCTGGCCCAGGAACCGGCGCCCGGGCTCCGCCGCCGCCGTCCCGAGCTGCTGCTGGAAGAAGCGCTCGGCCTCGGCCGAGGCCTGCAGCAGCCGCACCCGCTTCGAATGGTCGGGGGCCTCTCCCCCGTCCTCGTAGGTGAGCTGATAGCCGATCGCGCCCGCGAGCCGCTCGACGGCCTCCACGAACGTGACGTGGTCCATCTTCTGGAGGAAGGTGAACGCGTCCCCCGACTCCCCGCACCCGAAGCAGTGGTAGAAGCCCAGCTGCGGCCGCACGTGGAAGGACGGCGTGCGCTCGTCGTGGAAGGGGCAGAGCCCCTTCTTCGACCCGACGCCCGCCTGCTTCAGCGTGACGTACTCGCCGACGATGTCCTCGATATTGGTGCGGGCACGGACCTCATCGATATCAGAACGCCGGATTCGTGCCATGCACCGAATCCTACGCGTTCGCGTGCCGCGCGCCGGTCACTTTCGCGTGCAGCGCAAGCGCCGACTGGTCCGTGAGCGAGGCGACCTGATCGACGAGCACCCGCCGCCTGGCGCGGTCGTCCTGCGCCTCGCGGAAGAGCGCCGCGAAGGGCACGTCGAGATGCGCCGTGCCGGACGCCCAGAGCCCGTCCAGCAGCTCGCGGAGGAGCTCGCGCTGACGCGCGTAGACGGGCTGCCGCGTGGGCAGCGACATCACGAAGCCCGCCACCGCGCCCTTGAGCAGCGCGATCTCGGCCTCGGTGCCCCGGGGCACGATCACATCCGCGGCGAAGCGCGTCAGCCGTTCGCGCCGGGCGTAGTGCTCGAGCGTGGCGTGCGTGGCCGCCTGCGCGAACCGGCCGATGAGCTGCGAGGTGAGGTTCTTCAGCGCCGCCTGCGCGCGCACGGTGCCGTCGTACCGGTGCACCCAGTAGGGCAGCGCCACGAGCCGGTCGAGCGCCTGCGCCATCTCCGCCTGGGAGAACCTGCCGCCCGCCCAGTCCGAGGCGTTGAAGCAGATCGCCTCGCGGTTCTCCGACCATTCGAACTCCTCGAGCGGGAGGAACCCCTCGACCACCGCGTCCTCGAGGTCGTGCACGGAATAGGCGATGTCGTCGGAGAGGTCCATGACCTGCGCCTCGATGCACTTCCGCCCCGCCGGCGCGTCCTGCCGCAGCCATTCGAAGACGGGGCGGTCGTCCTCGTAGACCCCGAACTTGCGCGTGCCCATCGACGCCGCCGTGGCGAGATCCCACGGGTACTTGCAGGCCGCGTCCAGGCAGGCCCGCGTGAGGTTGAGCCCGTAGTTCCGGCCGTCCTCGCCGATCACCTTCGGCTCGAGCCGGGAGATGAGGCGGAGCGTCTGCGCGTTGCCCTCGAACCCGCCGAGATCCTCGGCCCACTCGTTGATCGAGCGCTCGCCGTTGTGCCCGAAGGGCGGATGCCCGATGTCGTGCGCGAGGCAGGCGGTGTCGACCACGTCCGGGTCGAGCGCGAGCACCCCCGCGAGCTCGCGGCCGACCTGCGCCACCTCGAGCGAGTGCGTGAGCCGGTTGCGGGCGAAGTCCACGCCCGAGGTCGGCGAGAGCACCTGCGTCTTCTGCGCGAGCCGGCGCAGCCCCGAGGAGTGGAGCAGCCGGGCGCGGTCGCGCGCGAATCCGGAACGGCTGCGGTTCTCATGGTGCTCGGGCAGGAAGCGCTCGGCGTCCTGCGAGCGGTATCCGGGCGCCGGGATGTCGGCGCGCGTCAGGGGCACGGGCTCAGCCTCCGGAGATGTCGAGTTCGGCATCCGCGATGTCCGAGGCATCGGCGCTGCTCATGGTCCGCGAGTCCAGCCAGCCCTCGGGCAGGTGCGCGCGGCGCGCCGAGCCCGCGCGGCCGCGCGTCCCCATGGCGCCGCGGCCGGGCCAGGGCTCGTCGGGCAGCTCCGCGACGAGCTCGCGCAGCTGGTCGATCGTGTCGATCTTCGCATAGCGCTGCCGCACCTCGCCGCCCACCGGGTAGCCCTTGAAGTACCAGGCGACGTGCTTGCGGAAGTCGCGCGAGGCGCGGCCCTCGTCCTCGTAGAACTCGTGCAGCAGCTCGGCGTGGCGGATCATCGCCGCGCCCACCTCGCGCAGGCCCGGGCGGACGCGATCCGGCCGCCCCGCGAACGCGGCCTGGAGATCGGCGAACAGCCACGGCCGGCCGAGCACGCCGCGCCCCACCACGACGCCGTCGCAGCCCGTCTCCGCGACCATGCGCGGGCCGTCCTCGCCCTCGAACACGTCGCCGTTGCCGAGCACCGGGATGGCGGAAACGGCCGACTTCAGCGTCTCGATCGCCGACCAGTCCGCCTTGCCCGAGTACTGCTGCTCGAGCGTCCGGGCGTGGAGCGTGATGCCCGCGATGCCGGAGCCCTCGGCGATGCGCGCGCTCTCGAGGTAGGTGAGCCGGTCCTCGTTGATGCCCTTGCGGATCTTCACCGTGACCGGCACGTCCCCCGCGCGCTTCACCGCCTCGAGGCAGATGGCCTCGAAGAGGTCGCGCTTCCACGGCAGCGCGCTGCCGCCGCCCTTGCGGGTGACCTTGGGCACCGGGCAGCCGAAGTTCAGGTCGAGGTGGTCGGTGCGGTCCTCGTCGACGAGCAAGGCGACCGCGTCGCCGATCGTCCTCGGGTCCACGCCGTAGAGCTGGATGGAGCGCACCTCCTCGGCGGGATGGTGGCGGATGAGCCGCATGGTCGCCGGCTTGCGCTCCACGAGCGCGCGCGTCGTGACCATCTCGGTGACGTAGAGGCCGGCCCCGTACTCCTGGCAGAGCCGGCGGAACGCCTCGTTCGTCACGCCCGCCATGGGGGCGAGCACGACGGGCGAGGCGATCTCGATCGGCCCGATGCGGAGCGCGGGGTCGGCGACCGGGGTCGTGAATGCTGCAGAGCGCGTCGTCATGGCTCCTGCAACTAGCAGCCGCGCAGGCGCTCGGCGAGGTAGCCGAACAGCTTGTCGATCGAGACGCGCTCCTGCTGCATGGTGTCGCGCTCGCGCACGGTGACGGCGGAGTCCTCGAGCGAGTCGAAGTCCACGGTCACGCAGTACGGGGTGCCGATCTCGTCCTGGCGGCGGTAGCGGCGGCCGATCGCGCCCGCGTCGTCGAAGTCGATGTTCCAGCGGCCGCCGTTGCGGATCTCGTCGGCCACCCGGCGCGCGAGCGGCGTGAGCTTCTCGTTGCGCGAGAGCGGCAGCACGGCCACCTTGTTGGGGGCGAGGCGCGGGTCGAGCCGCAGCACCTTGCGCTTGTCCACGCCGCCCTTCGAGTTGGGCGCCTCGTCCTCCGCGTAGGCGTCGACGAGGAAGGCCATGAGCGAGCGCGTGAGGCCGAACGAGGGCTCGATGACGTAGGGGGTGTAGCGCTCGCCCGCCGCCTGGTCGAAGAAGGACAGCTCGGTGCCGGAGGCCTTCGAGTGCGAGCCGAGGTCGAAGTCGGTGCGGTCGGCGACGCCCATGAGCTCGCCCCACTCGCCGCCCTGGAAGCCGAAGCGGTACTCGAAGTCGATCGTGCGGTCCGAGTAGTGGGCGCGCTCGCCGTCGGGCACGTCGAACCGCCGCAGGTTCTCGGGATTCACGCCGAGGTCGACGAACCAGTTCCAGCAGGCCTCGACCCAGGCGTCGAAGTGCTCGGAAGCCTCCTCGGGCTTGACGAAGTACTCGATCTCCATCTGCTCGAACTCGCGCGTGCGGAACACGAAGTTGCCGGGCGTGATCTCGTTGCGGAAGGACTTGCCGACCTGGCCAATGCCGAACGGCGGCTTCTTGCGCGCGCTCGTCACCACGTTGTTGAAGTTCACGAAGATGCCCTGCGCCGTCTCCGGGCGGAGGTAGTGCAGGCCCTCCTCGTTGTCCACGGGGCCGAGGTACGTCTTCACGAGGCCCGAGAACTGCTTCGGCTCGGTCCAGGCGCCCTCCTGGCCCGTCTCCGGGTCGCGGATGTCCGCGAGGCCGTTCTCCGGCGCGCGGCCGTGCTTGCGCTCGTAGGCCTCGAGCAGGTGGTCCATCCGGTACCGCTTGTGCGTGTGCAGCGACTCGACGAGCGGGTCGGTGAAGGTCTCCACGTGGCCCGAGGCCTCCCACACGGCGCGCGGGAGGATGATCGAGGAGTCGAGCCCGACCATGTCGGCGCGGCCGCGCACGAAGTTCTGCCACCACTGCTGCTTGATGTTCTCCTTGAGCTCGACGCCGAGGGGGCCGTAGTCCCAGGCCGACCGGGAGCCGCCGTAGATCTCACCGGCTTGGTAGACGAATCCGCGCTGTTTCGCGAGGGCGATTACCTGATCGAGCTTCGAGGCGGCCATCTAAAGAACACTCCTGGGCGTTACGAGGTGGGACCTGCGAGTGCAGGCCGAAGAATCAACTGCCCATCCTACCGCTGCGGAACGGCGGGCGCGTCCTCGATCCTCACGTCGCCCACCGGCGTCTGACCGCCGAGCTCCGGGCGGCGCGACACGATCGCCGAGGCCTCCTGCCGGGCCGGCTGCTCGACCGTGAGGTGGCTGAGCGACTCCGGGATCTCCCGGCCCTTCGCCCGCATCGCCTGCGCCCACAGGCGTCCGGCGCGGTAGGAGGAGCGCACGAGCGGCCCCGCCATGACGCCCGAGAAGCCCATCGCGCGGGCCTCGTCCGACAGCTCGATGAACTCCTGCGGCTTGACCCACCGGTCGATGGGATGGTGCATCTTCGTCGGCCGGAGGTACTGCGTGAGCGTGAGGATGTCGGTGCCGCTGTCGCGCAGGTCGCGCATCGTCGAGACGATCTCCTCCCGGGTCTCCCCCATGCCGAGGATGAGGTTCGACTTGGTGATCATGCCGAGCTCGTCGGCCTTCTGCAGCATCCGCAGCGAGCGGTCGTAGCGGAAGGCCGGGCGGATCTGCTTGAAGATGCGCGGCACCGTCTCGAGGTTGTGCGCGAACACCTCGGGGCCGGCCTCGCAGACCGCCTCGATCGGGCCGTCGCCGCCGCGGAAGTCGTCGACGAGCAGTTCGACGCCCGTGCCGGGGTTGAGCGCGTGGATCTGCCGGGCGGTCTCGGCGTAGAGCCAGGACGCGCCGTCGGGCAGGTCGTCGCGGGCCACGCCGGTGACGGTCGCGTACCGCAGGCCCAGCTCGCGCACGGATTCGGCGACGCGGCGCGGCTCGTCCCTGTCGTAGTCGACGGGCTTGCCGGTCGCGATCATGCAGAAGTCGCATCGGCGCGTGCACTGGTCGCCGCCGATGAGGAAGGTCGCCTCGCGGTCCTCCCAGCACTCGTAGATGTTCGGGCAGCCGGCCTCCTCGCACACGGTGTGCAGATCGCTCTTGCGCGCCAGGCTCCGCACGTCCTCGTACTGCGGTCCCACCGAGGCGCGCGTGCGGATCCACTCCGGCTTGCGCTCGATGGGCGTCTGCATGTTCCGCGCCTCGACGCGGAGCAGCTTCCGGCCTTCGGGGGCGGGGGCGGTGCTGATATTGGTCGCTGGCATCGGTCTCTCCAATCGGGGGGCGCTCAGGCGCCGGTCACGGCGTCGGCGGGCGTGCGGAAGCGGGCGAGTTCGCGTTCGAGGTGCGGGTGCAGCCGGTCGGCGACCTCGTCGAGCGACGCCGCCACGCCGAGGTCGCGCAGGGATACGACGCCCGCGTCGCGGAGGCCGCAGGGGACGATCCGGTCGAAGTCGTCGAGGTCGGTGCTCACGTTGAGCGCGAGCCCGTGCATCGTGGTGCGCTTCGCGAAGCGCACACCGATCGCGCAGAGCTTGCGATCCGGCGCGCCCGACGGGTCCTCCGGCAGCCAGACGCCCGTGCGCCCCTCGACCCGGCGGGTCTCCACGCCGTACTCGGCGGCGAGCGCCATCACGGCCGCCTCGAGCGCGCGCACGTAGGCGACGACGTCCTGTCTGCCGTGCACCTTCACGAGCGGGTAGGCCACGAGCTGCCCCGGCCCGTGATAGGTCACGGAGCCGCCGCGATCGATGCGGACCACGGGGACGTCGGGGTCGGGGATGTCGGCGTCGTCGGTGCGGCTGCCGGCCGTGTAGACCGGGGCGAACTCCGAGTAGATCACCGTGTCCCCGCGCTCCCCCGCGGCGATCTCGGCGTGCAGCGCGCGCTGATGTTGATCGACATCCAAATATCGGGAGGGCGACTGGCTCAAGAGGTTCTCGACATGCACGCCGTCCAGTTAACCAGATCTTCAGCCGGTTGTTGCACCCCCGGCGCCGGTCGGCCGGTCGATCGCGCCGCCGAAGCGCCGGTCCCGGTTGATGTAGAGCCGGATCGCGCGCCACAGATCCTCACGGGTGAAATCCGGCCACAGCGTGTCGAGGAACACCATCTCGGCATAGGCCGACTCCCACAGCAGGAAGTTCGAGGTGCGCTGCTCCCCCGAGGAGCGCACGAACAGGTCCACGTCGGGCAGCTGCGGCTGGTAGAGGTGCTGCTCGATGGTCCGCTCGCCGATCCGCTCGGGATTGAGGCGGCCCGCGGCGACCTCGCGGGCGATGGCCCGCACCGCATCGCGGATCTCGACGCGGCCGCCGTAGTTCACGCACATGTTCAGGGTCATGACGCGGTTCTCCCGGGTCATCTCGGCGGCCGCCTCGAGGTCCTTGACCACGCTCTTCCACAGCCGCCGCTCGCTGCCCGACCACACGACGCGCACGCCCCAGGCGTGCAGCTGATCGCGCTGCCGGCGCAGCACGGCCCGGTTGAAGCCCATGAGGAAGCGGACCTCCTCCACCGAGCGCTTCCAGTTCTCGGTCGAGAAGGCGTACACCGACAGGTGCCGCACACCGGCCTGGATGGCGCCCGCCACCACGTCGAGCAGGGCCTCCTCGCCCGCCCGGTGCCCCTCGGTGCGCGGCAGGCCGCGCTGGTTGGCCCAGCGCCCGTTCCCGTCCATCACGACGGCGACGTGCCCGGGCACCCCCTCGGCCGGGAAGGGCGGCGGCGTCAGGCCGGTCCAGTCCAGCGGCTTGTACTGCGCTGCGTCGGGGGGGCGTGACGACTCGGGGGCGGGCTTGCTCATGGAGCTAGCGTACGTCGCGCAACCGCCTCGCCTCGTCCACCGACCCGAAGGACTTGAGCGGGCGGTCGAGGTGGAACTGGGCGTAGGCGCGCACGAGCCGGGCGGCCGCGGCCCGCGTGTCGGCATCGGCGGCCTCCGCGACGCGCCAGCTGCCCGCGAGCAGCGCCCACAGCAGCCGCATCGTGTCGACGGACACGGCCCGCGTCGCTCCCACGGCGGGCGCGCACTCCTCGCAGACCGCGCCGCCGGCCGCGAAGGAGATGCGGCCGTGCGGGCCCGGCGCGCCGCAGCGCGCGCACTCGTTGAAGCTGGGCTGCCAGCCCGCGAGCGAGAGCGACCGCAGCAGATAGGCGTCGAGCTCGAGCAGCGGATCGTGCTCGCCCTGGGCGAGCGAGCGCAGCGCCCCGATGAGCAGCGCGTACTGCAGCGGCGCCGGCTCCGCGTCGATGAGCTCGTCGACCGTCTCGAGCATCGCGCTCGCCGCGCCGTACCGCTCGAAGTCGGGCACGATCCGCTCCGAGAAGCTCGTGATCGCGACGGCCTGCGTCACGGTCTCGAGCCTCGTGCGGTCCTTGGGGTCCTTCGAGTAGAGCTGCGCGTCGATCACGGTGAGCGGCTCGAGCCGTGCGCCGAATTTCGAGCTCGTGCGGCGCACCCCCCGGGCCACGGCGCGGATCTTGCCGCGCTCGCGCCCGAAGAGCGTGAGGATGCGGTCGGCCTCGCCCAGCTGCTGCGCGCGGAGCACGACCGCCTCCTCGCCGTAGGTGCGCACCTCGGCCCCCGGCCCGATGCGGGCTAGCGCCCGTTGTCGCGCAGGGCGCGGTTGACCGACGAGACGATCGCCTTGAGGGACGCGTTCGAGATGTCGGGGTCGATGCCGACGCCCCACAGCCGCTGCCCGTTCGTCTCGAGCTCGACGTAGGCGGCGGCCAGGGCGTCGCCCGAGGCCGACAGCGTGTGCTCGACGTAGTCGTAGAGCTTGACCTCGTAGCCCTTGCTCGCGAGCGCGTTCAGGAAGGCGTTGATCGGCCCGTTGCCGGTGGTCTCGATCGTCCGTTCCTCGTCGGCCACGCGGAGCTTGACCTCGAGGTTGGTGGTGCCGTCCATTTCCGTGTTCGTGCGGGTGCCGAACACCTCGAGGCGGCCCCACTTGCCGTCCTCCCGGTCGGCCGGCAGGTACTCGTCGGTGAAGGCGCGCCAGATCGCATCGGCCGACAGCTCGCCGCCGTCGGCGTCCGTGCGCTGCTGCACGATCTTCGAGAACTCCACCTGCAGCCGCCGCGGCAGCTCGAGGCTGTGGTGCTCCTTGAGCAGGTAGGCGACGCCGCCCTTGCCCGACTGCGAGTTGACGCGGATGACGGCCTCGTAGGTGCGCCCCAGGTCGCGCGGGTCGACCGGCAGGTACGGCACCTCCCAAACGATGTCGTCGACGTCCTTGCCGGCTTCCTCGGCCTTGGCCCCCATGGCCTCGAAGCCCTTCTTGATGGCGTCCTGGTGCGAGCCGGAGAAGGCGGTGTAGACGAGGTCGCCGCCCCACGGGTGGCGCTCGTCGACCTTGAGCTGGTTGCAGTACTCGACGGTGCGGCGGATCTCGTCGATGTCGGAGAAGTCGATCTGGGGGTCCACGCCCTGCGTGAACAGGTTGACGCCCAGCGTGACGAGGCACACGTTGCCGGTGCGCTCGCCGTTGCCGAACAGGCAGCCCTCGATGCGGTCCGCGCCGGCCTGGTAGCCGAGCTCGGCAGCCGCGACGGCCGTGCCGCGGTCGTTGTGGGGGTGCAGCGACAGGATGACGGACTCGCGCCGCGCCAGGTTGCGGTGCATGAATTCGATCGAGTCGGCGTAGACGTTGGGCGTGGCCATCTCGACGGTCGCGGGCAGGTTGATGATGACGTTGCGGTCGGGCCGCGCGTCGAACTCCTCGATCACCGCGTTGCAGACCTCGACGGCGTAGTCGAGCTCGGTGCCCGTGTAGCTCTCGGGCGAGTACTCGTAGAAGATCTCGGTGTCGCCCGCGTACTCGGCCTCGAAGCGCTTGCACATGCGCGCGCCCTCGAGGGCGATCTGCTTGATCCCCTCGCGGTCCTGCCGGAAGACGACCTCGCGCTGCAGCGTGCTCGTCGAGTTGTAGAGGTGCACGATCGCGCGCCGCGCGCCCTGGAGCGATTCGAAGGTGCGCTTCACCAGGTGCTCGCGCGCCTGGGTGAGGACCTGGATGGTCACATCCTCGGGGATCTTGTCCTCGTCGATGAGGCGGCGCACGAAGTCGAAGTCGGTCTGACTCGCCGAGGGGAAGCCCACCTCGATCTCCTTGTAGCCCATGCGCACGAGGAGGTCGAACATGACCATCTTGCGCTCGGGCGACATCGGGTCGATCAGCGCCTGGTTGCCGTCGCGCAGGTCGACGGCGCACCAGCGGGGCGCCTCGTCGATGACCTTGTCGGGCCAGGTGCGGTCGGGGAGGCGGACGCCGAACTGCTGGTCGTAGGAGACGTAGCGGTGGATGGGCATCGTGGACGGCTGCTGGAAATTCTGCATTGCAATGGCTCTCTGTGTTCGGGTTCGAGACGAACGCCGGTTCGGTTCCCGAGAAGGGGTGGCTAAGCCAACACCGGACTCCGCGACGAGGAAGGCTTAGTGGCTAAGCCCCGTCGCGGCAGAGAAGCAGGAGGATGCCGTTCACGAGCATGGCATCCACAGTACCACTTTCCCGGATCGCCCCGAGGCGCCCGCGGCCGGCGGTCACGGCTCCGGGAAGGCCCGCTTGATGTTCGCCCACCCGTGCACGTCCGCGACGACCTCGCCGCCGGACACGCGGACCACGCGATGCGCGCGGCTCGCGCTCTCCGCGGTGCCGGTCGCGTAGACCACCGGCAGGCCGTACTCGTGGGCGAGGACGCGGAGCATGCCCTCGAGCATGAGCCGCTCCCGGCCGGGCAGCGAGCCGAACGGATCCAGCACCGCGAGCATCCCGGGCCCGGGCACGAGCGCCCGGCCGATCGCCGCGCGGTGGCGGAGCGCCTCGGGCAGCTCGGCGACGTGGGCGGTGCCGAGCCCGGCGAACCCGAGCGATTCCCCGACCCGCTCGAGTTCGCGGCTCGCCCGGTCCTCGCGCCCCGCCTCGAGCCACTCCGCCAGCGCCGCCGCCAACGAGCTCGAGCGGAAATCGAGCCCGGGCGCGATGAGCCCCACCTGCCGAGGTGTCAGGCTGTTCGAGTCGCCCCGCCGCCGGTCGAGCCGCTCGCCGCGCAGCGCGCTCGCGCCCGAGTCCACCGGGTCGATGCCGGTCGCGGCGCGCAGCAGCGCCTGCCCCGAGCCGTCCTCGGACAGGAGCACGGTGAGCTCCCCCGGCGCCGCCTCGAACGAGGCTCCGGCGAGCGGGGCTCCGCCCCCGCGCAGCAGGCCGGAGACCCGCAGCGCACGACTGTCGACCTCCGGGACGGGTGGCGACGACGCCGCGGCGGACGACGCGGAGCTGAGCGGGGCGGACATGCCTCAACTCTAGAAATCCGTTCGGCGGCCCTCGTCGGCGGGACTGCGGAAGCCCGGTCATCCCTCAGGATGACCCGTGCGCGTCAGGGCTCAGAGCAGACCGTGCTCGTACGCGAAGACGACGAGCTGCACGCGATCGCGGAGCGAGAGCTTCGCGAGGATGCGCGAGATGTGCGTCTTGACGGTGGCCTCGGAGAGGAACTCCTGCGCCGCGATCTCGCCGTTCGACATGCCCTTCGCGGCGAGGAAGAACATCTCCCGCTCGCGTTCGGTCAGCTCCTTGAATTCCTCGGGCTCGCCCGCGAGACGGCTCGGCGACTGCGAGAAGCGGCGGATGAGGTCCGCCGTGGCCTGCGCCGCGAAGACCTCCGAGCCCGTCTTCACGGTCCGGATCGCCGCGAGCAGGAACTCGGGGTCGGCGTCCTTGAGGACGAAGCCGGACGCGCCGGCGGCGACGGCCTTCGCCACCGCCTTGTCGAGGTCGAAGGTCGTGAGGATGAGGATGCGCGTGTCGAGCCCCCGCGCCACGATCTGCTGCGTGGCCTCGAGGCCGTCCATGACCGGCATGCGCACGTCCATGAGCATGACGTCCGGCTGGGCGGTCTGCGCGAGCCGCACCGCCTCGGCGCCGTCGGAGGCCTCGGCGATGAATTCCATGTCCGGCTGGCTCTCGATGAGCATGCGGATGCCGCCGCGGAAGAGCTGCTGGTCGTCGACGAGGGCGACGCGGATGGGCGCGGTGCTGTCGGGGTTCGCGTTCACTTCGGTCTCACTTCTCGATCGGGCGCGTTCGGCGCCGGGTTCGGTTCAACAATAGGGCCACCCTCCCCGGAGTTCGCTGCGGCGGCGCCGTCCTCCGCCTCCGAACCGCTCGCGGCCGCCTCTTCCTGCGCCGCCTCGGCGCCCGGGGCGATGTACGGCACCTCCGCGCCGACCACCCAGTCCGCGCCCTCCGCGCCCGCGTACGTCGCGCCGCCGACCGCGAGGAGCCGTTCGCGCATGCCGGTGAGGCCGTGCCCCGATCCGGCGTTGATGCGCGGCTGCTCGGCGATCCGGTTGCGGGCGCGGATGCGGAGCCGGTCGGGGCCCCACTCCATCCGCAGCGAGGTCGTCCGGTTCGGCTCGCTGTACTTCAGTGCGTTGGTGAGCGCCTCCTGGACGAGGCGGTAGACGGCGAGCTCCGCGATCGCGCCGATGTGCTGCGGCTCGCCGAGCTCCTCGAAGTCCACGCGCAGCCCCGCCGCGCCGATGCGCTCGACCATGCCGGGGATGTCGCACAGCGCCTTCTGCGGCCCCTCGCCCTGGGTGTGCCGCAGCTGTCCGAGCAGGTTCCGGACATCCCCGAGGGCCTCTCGCGCCGTGTCGGAGATGGTCTCGAGCACGGGCTCGGCCTTCTTCGGGTCCACCTTCATGAGGTAGCGCCCGCCATCGGCCTGGGCGACGACCACGGCGAGGGAATGCGCGATCACGTCGTGTATGTCCCGCGCGATGCGGTTCCGCTCCTGCTCCACGAAGAGCTGCTCCTGCGTCCGCTGGTACTCGAGCTCGGCCAGCTCGGCCGAATGCGAGAGCCTCCCCGCGGTGATCTGCACGCGCTGCACGACCCCCGCCAGCCAGACGATCATCGAGATGAGCGTGAGCGGCAACGCGAAGATGAGCGCCGTGAGCAGGAACACGCCCGTGCCGTAGAAGCCGTTGCCCGCGTACTGGTCCAGGAAGGGCAGGTCCACGGGGAAGAGGGACAGGTACACGGACTGCACGAGGGGCAGCACGACCGCGGCGGCGCCCGAGAGCCACATGAGCAGGCGGGAGCCGTTGGCCGCGAGGCTGTAGAGCACCACGAGCATCGCGACGTCGCTGAAGTGCGGCCCGACGCCGAGCAGCAGCTTGACGTTGAACCCGAGCGTCACCAGCAGCATGGCCGGCCACGGCGCGACCCGCCGCAGGCACAGGCCGATCGTCGCCGGCACCCAGGACGCGAGCACGGCCCAGTCGAACGCGAGGCTCCAGTCGGCGTGGATCGACACCGGCACGCCGACGGTGGCCATGACGACGAGACCGACCACCAGGTCGGTCAGCCAGACGTGCCGGGGCTGCTCGCGCGCCCAGTCGCGCATCCAGCGCGGCAGGCGGCCGCCCGGATCAGAAGCCGAGACGGCCGAGCTGCTTGGCGTCACGCTGCCAATCCTTCGCCACCTTCACGTGCAGTGCGAGGCTCACCGGCTGCCCCGCGATGCCGCGGATGGCGCGCTGCGCGAAGCTCCGGACGTTCTTGAGCCGCGAACCGCCCTTGCCGATGATGATGCCCTTCTGGCTGTCGCGCTCGACGAAGAGGTTCGCGTAGATCTGCAGCCGGCCCTCCTCGTCCTCGTAGCAGTCGTCGATGGTCACCGCGATCGAGTGCGGCAGCTCGTCGTGCACGCCCGCGAGGGCCGACTCGCGGATGAGCTCCGAGACCCGCTGCTCGAAGGTCTCCTCGGTGATCATGTCGTCGGGGTAGAGCTGCGGCGACTCGGGGAAGAGCGCGATGAGCTCGTCGACGAGCGGATCGAGGTTGATGCCCTCCGCGGAGGAGACGGGGATGATCGCATCCCAGTCCCGCAGCGTCTCGACGGCCATGAGCTGGTCCGCCACCTGCGGCCGGGGTACCGTCTCGCACTTCGTGACGAGGGCGATCTTCTTCGCCTGCGGCGCGCGGTCGAGCCACTCGTTGATGAGCCGGTCCCCCGGGCCGATCGGCTCGTCCGCGGGCACGCAGAAGCCCACGGCGTCGACGTCGCCCAGCACGTCCTCCACCACGTCGTTGAGCCGCTGCCCCAGCAGCGTGCGCGGCCGGTGGATGCCCGGCGTGTCGACGATGATGATCTGGCCGTGCTCGCGGTGCACGATGCCGCGCACGGCGCGGCGCGTGGTCTGCGGCTTGTCGGAGGTGATGACGATCTTCTCGCCCACGAGCGCGTTGGTGAGCGTGGACTTGCCGACGTTGGGTCGGCCGACGAAGGTGACGAATCCGGCGCGATAGACGGAGCGGTCCTGCTGCCCCGCCTCCTGTCCCGGCTCCGCGGGCGCGTCCGCGGTCGGCGTGTCGTTCTGGGATGCTTCGGCGCTCATGTGTGGTCCGCTCGTCTCGGGTTCTCGGTCTGGTTCGGTCGTCATCGTCGCTGGGAGTCCTCGGTGCCCCGGTCCTCGAGCACGCCGGTCAGGGAGTCGGTCAGCGCGCCGCCCCCGCGGGGCGCCTGCGCGCCGCCCCCGACCACGCGCACCGTGACCTCGGTGACGTGATGGCGCCGCCCCACCCGGTCCGCGGTGATCTCGAGGCCCTGCACGACCGCGCGATCGCCGAGTACCGGGATCTTACCGAGTTCCTTGCCGAGGAGCCCGCCGACCGTGTCGACGTCCTCCTCCTCGAGCTCGAGGTCGAACAGTTCGCCGAGGTCGCTCGTGGACATGCGCGAGGAGATCCGCATGCCGCCGTCCGCCAGCAGCTCGACGTCGTCGGTCGCGCGATCGTGCTCGTCGCTGATCTCGCCCACCAGCTGCTCGATGAGGTCCTCGATCGTCACGAGCCCCGCGACGCCGCCGTACTCGTCGACGACGATCGCGAAGTGCGTGGATTCGCGCTGCATGCGCCGCAGCAGCTCGTTCGCCCTGAGGCTCTCCGGGACGAAGGTCGCCGGGCGGGCGAGCGATTCGGCGCGGTTCACGAGGCTCGGCTGCTCGCCGCCTCGGCGCATCAGCTCCCGCGCGAGATCCTTCTGGTAGAGGATGCCCCGGATGTCGTCGCTGTCGCGGCCCGTGATCGGCGCCCGGGAGATGCCGAACTCGAGCAGCTCGCGAAGCGCGTCGGCCAGCGGCGCCTGCGCGTCGACCGTGATCATGTCGGTGCGGGCGACCATGACCTCGCGCACGAGCCGGTCGGAGAAGTCGAAGATGGAGTGGATGAGCTCGCGGTCCTCCTCGTCGAGCACCTCGTCCTCGGTCGCCTCGTCGACCATCGACAGCAGCTGCTCCTCGCTCGAGAAGGCGCCCTGCCGGGAGTGCCTGCCGGGGGTGAAGGAGTCGCCGATCGTCGTGAGCAGATCGGCGACGGGCGAGGTCAGCACGCGGGTGAGGCGCACGAACCACGCGAGCGGCCGCAGCGTCTCGCGCGGGTGCGCCCGCGCGACCGACTTCGCCGTCGAGCCGGTGAGCAGCACGTGCACGAGCAGCATGACCGCCGCCGTGATCACCAGCGCGAGCCAGGGCTCGGCGAGCACCTGCGTCAGCCAGACCGCGAGCAGCGCGGTGGCCACCGCCTCGGTGCCGGCACGGGTGAACGCCGCCGCCTGCTGATGCCCCTCGGGGTTTGCGGCGATGCCGGGCAGGAAGCGGTTGTCCGGGTGGTCCTCCGCGAGCTCCGCCACGTCGGAGCGCGGCAGCTCCGCAAGCGCCGCCTCGATCGCGGCGAGGACCGCGGAGACCAGCACCAGCGCGACGGCGATGCCGACCGCGAGCAGCCAGCTCACCGACTACTTCGCCCCCTTGCGCTCCGCCTTCGCGAAGCTCGCGAGCAGTTCGGCCTGCAGGCCGAACATCTGCTTGTGCTCCTCCGGCTCCGCGTGGTCGAAGCCCAGCAGGTGGAGGATGCCGTGGGTCACCAGCAGCAGGATCTCGGACTCGGTGTCGTGCCCCGCGGCCTGCGCCTGGCTCTCCGCCACCTGCGGGCAGACCACGACGTCGCCGAGCAGTCCCGGCGGCGTCTGCCGCTCGATCGACCCGGGCCGGAGCTCGTCCATCGGGAAGCTGAGCACGTCCGTCGGGCCCGGCTCGTCCATCCACTGCACGTGCAGCTCCTCCATGGGGCCGACGTCGACGAACACGAGGCTCAGATCGGCGTCGGGGTGGATGTGCAGCCGGTCGAGCACGTGGGTGGCGAGCCGCAGCATCCGCGCCTCGTCCACCGCCATGTCGGATTCGTTATTCACTTCGATGCTCAACGGCGTCCTCCGGAGTGTGTGCGGCCCGTGCGGGCCTGGATGCCCGCCTCGTGGGCGGTGTACGCGTCGACGATCTCGGCGACCAGCGTGTGCCGGACGACGTCGGCGCTCGTGAGGTGCGAGAAGTGGATGTCCTCGATGCCCTCGAGGATGCGCGAGGCGTCCTTGAGGCCCGACGCGCCCGAGGGGAGATCGACCTGCGTGATATCGCCCGTGACCACCATCTTCGAGCCGAAGCCGAGCCGCGTGAGGAACATCTTCATCTGCTCGGGGCTCGTGTTCTGGGCCTCGTCGAGGATGACGAAGGCGTCGTTGAGCGTGCGGCCGCGCATGTACGCCAGCGGCGCGACCTCCACCACGTTCGTCGACATCAGCTTGAGCACGAGATCGGGCTCGAGCATCTCGCCGAGCGCGTCGAACAGCGGCCGCAGGTACGGGTCGATCTTCTCGGTGAGCCCGCCGGGCAGGTACCCGAGCCGCTCCCCCGCCTCGACGGCGGGCCGCGTGAGCACGAGCCTGGAGACCTCCTTGCGCTGCAGCGCCTGGACGGCCTTCGCCATGGCCAGGTAGGTCTTGCCGGTGCCCGCCGGGCCGATCCCGAAGGTGACGGTGTGCTCGTCGATCGCGTCGACGTACTGCTTCTGCCCGAGCGTCTTGGGCCGGATCGTGCGCCCCCGGGAGGTGAGGATCGCCTCGCCCAGCACCGAGGAGGGCGGCGGCGCGCCCTTCGTCTCGAGGAGCTGGTTGGAGCGGCTCACCGACTCCGGGTCGAGCGGGGCGCCCGACTTCGCGATCTCGATGATCTCGCGCACGAGCGCCTCGGCCTTCCGGACGTCTTCCGGCGAGCCCGACAGCGTGAGCTCGTTGCCCCTCGCGTGCACGCGGACCCCGGGATGCTGCCGTTCGATGGTCCGGAGGATGCGGTCGGCCGGCCCCAGGACGCTGACGACCGAGACCCCTTCGATCGTGATGACCCGTTCGATGCGCGACGGGCGCGATTGCTCAGTTTCCGACAAGTGTGCCTTCCTGGAGGCCTCCGGCCAGCACGTGCGCGTGCACGTGGAAGACGGTCTGGCCGGCCCCGGCCCCGGTGTTGAAGATGAGACGGAACTCGCCGTCGGCGTGCTCCTCGGCCAGCCGCTGCGCCGTCGCGACCATCGCCGCGAGCAGCTCGGGGTCGCCCGCCGCGAGCTCGGCGACGTTCGCGTACTGCTCGGCCTTGGGGATCACGAGCAGGTGCAGGGGCGCCTGCGGGCTGATGTCCCGGATTGCGATGACCCGGTCGTCCTCGTACAGGATCTCGCTCGGGATCTCGCGGTTGATGATCTTGGTGAAGATGCTGGCAGACATGCGGGCCAGTCTACTGGGCGGCGCCGGTCACCAGCGCCCCAGGCGCGTAAGCAGGGCCGCCATCGCCGCGGGCCCCGCCGTGGAGGTGCGCAGGACGTTCCGACCGAGCCGCACCGGGGTCGCCCCGGCCTCGCGGAACCGCTCGAGCTCGGCCTGGGCGATGCCGCCCTCCGGCCCGACCACGAGGCCCACCGCGGGCTCCTCCGGTGCGAGCTCGAGCTCCCCGAACACGGTCTCCGCGCTCGGCTCGAGGACGAGCCACCGGCCCGTCGCCATCCGCTCCGCGAGGCTTCCGGAGTCGACGGGCTCCTCGACGCGGGGCAGGTGCGCGCGGATGGCCTGCTTGGCCGCCTCCCGCGCGATGGTCTGCCAGCGCGCCCGCTGCTTGTCCCGCTTCTCGCCCTGCCATCTCGTGATCGAGCGCTGCGCCTGCCAGGGCAGGATCGCCTCCGCGCCCAGCTCGACCGCGGCCTGCACGGCCATCTCGTCGCGGCCGCCCTTGGCGAGCGCCTGGACGAGGGTGACGCCGGGCGCCGGGGCGGGCTCGGTCTCGGAGTCCTCCACGGCCCGCACGAGGAAGGCGGAGGGCGAGGCCTCCACCACCTCGGCCTCGGCCCTGCCGCCGCGGCCGTTGAGCAGCACGATGCGCTCCCCGACGCGCAGCCGCGCCGCCTTCACCGCGTGGCGCGCCTCGTCGCCGACGACCTCGACCCGGTCCCCCGCCGCCAGGCGGTCCCAGTGCTCGGCGAGGTAGGCGTGCGCCACTAGCGGCCGAACTTCCCGCGCAGCTTCGAGAACAGCCCCTGGCGCTCCTTGGTGAGCGAGGGCGCCGACTCCTGCTTGTCGCGCTCGGCGAACTGCCGCAGCAGCTCCTTCTGCTGATGGTCGAGCCTGGTGGGCGTGCGCACCTGCAGGGTCACGTCGAGATCGCCGCGCTGCGTCGAGCGCAGCCGCGTGATGCCGCGCCCCCGCACCGTGAGCACGTCCCCGGACTGGGCGCCCGCCGGCACCTCGACCTCGATGTCGCCGTCGAGGCCCGGCAGCGTGGTCGTGACGCCGAACACCGCGTCGACCATCGAGACCTCGAGCAGGCACTCGAGGTTGTCGCCGTTGCGGACGAAGGTGTCGTGCTCGCGCACGCGCACCTCGATGTAGAGGTCGCCGCTCGGCCCGCCCCCGGGGCCGGCCTCGCCCTGGCCGGGCAGGTGCAGGCGCAGGCCGGAGTCGACGCCCGCGGGGATGTCGACGGGGATCGTGACCTGGGCGCGCACGCGGCCCTGGCCGTGGCAGGTCTCGCAGGCGTGCTCGATGACGGTGCCGTAGCCCTGGCAGGCGCCGCAGGGCGAGGTCGAGATGACCGGCCCGAGGATCGAGCGCACCTGGCGGCGGACCTCGCCCGTGCCGCCGCACTGGTGGCAGGTCGTCGGGGCGGTGCCGGGCGCGGCGCCCGAGCCGTCGCACGTGTCGCAGTGCACCGCCGTGGCCACCTCGATGTCCCGGTGCGTGCCGAAGATCACCTCGTCGAGGTCCAGCTCCACGCGCACGAGCGCATCCTGGCCCCGCTGCGCGCGCGAGCGGCGGCCGCGTCCGCCGCCCTGCGCGGCGCCGAAGAAGGCGTCGAAGATGTCGCCGAAGCCGAAGCCCTCGGGGCCGGCCTGCGGCCCCATGTCGTACTGCTGACGGCGCTGCGGGTCCGAGAGCACGTCGTACGCGGCCGTGACGTCCTTGAACTTCGCCTCCGCCTCGGGCGAGGGGTTCACATCCGGATGCAGCTGCCGCGCGAGCTTGCGGTAGGCCTTCTTGATCTCGTCCTGCGAGGCGTCCTGCGCGACGCCGAGGGTTTCGTAGTGGTCTGCCAAGTCCGGCTGCCTCCTTGATTACTGCGCGCCGTCGTCGAACGAGCGCGATAGATAGCGTGCGACTGCGCGAACAGCCGCGATATTCCGCTGATAGTCCATGCGTGTGGGGCCGAGGATGCCCAGCCGGCCCTGCCCGCGGTCGGCGAAGTAGCCGGATGCGAGGATACTCGTCTCCTCGAAGGAGGAGTCCTCGTTCTCGTGCCCGATCGAGACCGCCACGTCCTGCGCGTCGAGATCGAGCTCCGCGACCAGGCGCAGGAGCACGACCTGCTCCTCCATCGCCTCCAGCACCGGCAGGATGGACGAGAAGTCGCCCTCGGTGCGGGCGAGGTTCGCGGCGCCGGTGATGATGAGGCGGTCCTCCCGCTGCGAGTGCAGCTGGTCGACGAGGGCCGTCACGATCCCCGCGGCGAGCACCTCGTCCTCGCCCTCGAACGGCTCCGTGACCTCGTCGAGCCGGCCGACCGCGCTCTGGAGCGTGGAGCCGACGAGCAGTTCGTTGCAGTGGTGCCGCAGGCGCAGCAGCACCTCCTCGGTCACCTCGTGCTCGACCTCGACGATGCGCTGCTCCACGCGGCCGGTATCGGTGATGAGCACCGTGAGGATGCGCCGGTCGCTGAGCGAGACGAGCTCGAGCCGGTGGATGGAGGAGCTCAGCAGCGAGGGCAGCCGCCCGATCGCGACGCTGTTCGTGAGCTGGGCCAGGGTCCGCAGCGCCTGCACCACGAGCTCCTCCGGGTCCGTCGAGCCCTCGAGGAACTCCTCGATGGCGCGGCGCTGCACGACCGACATCGGCCGCACCCCTGCGAGGCGGTCCACGAAGACGCGGTAGCCCTTGTCCGTGGGGATGCGGCCCGAGGAGGTGTGCGGGGCCGCGATGAGCTCCGCCTCCTCGAGCGCCGCCATGTCGTTGCGGATCGTCGCGGCCGAGACGCCGAAACGATGCCGCTCCACGAGCCGCTTGGAGCCGACCGGCTCGCGCGTCTCGACGTAGTCGCCGATGATGGCGCGGAGCACTTCGAGACTGCGGTCGCTGACCACTCGCATCACCCCATCCACGTTCGCTGGCACTGTCGAAGTCCGACTGCCAATTCTACCCGGGTTCTCGCGCGGGCCGGCATCCCCCGCTACGCTCTCGGCGAGCAGGGCCCCTCGCCTCAGGTGAGGTCCCGCGCGATCACGTCCGCGAGCAGCCGCCCGCGGAGTGTCGGCACCACGCGGCCGGCGAGCGCGGCCTCGGGCGCCACGAGGCCGTCGGCGATGAGGCGCGCCACCGCCTTCCTATCGCGCAGCTCCGATACCGGCAGCCCCTCGCGCAGCCGCGTGCGCAGCAGCACCGATTCCTCGTAGCGCTCCCGCGCCGTGAGCGACTCGTGCCCCGCCGCGGGGCTCTCCCCCGCTCGCAGCCGGTTCGCGTAGGCCGCCGGATGCTTGACGTTCCAGAAGCGCACGCCGTTGACGTGGCTGTGGGCGCCCGGCCCGAAGCCCCACCAGTCGGTGTCGTGCCAGTACGCGAGATTGTGCCGCGAGGGGTGCCTGCCGCCCCGGGACCAGTTCGAGAGCTCGTACCACTCGAAGCCGGCCTCGGCGAGCAGGCCGTCGGCGAGCTCGTACATCTCGGCCTGCAGGTCGTCGTCCACGGGCTCCAGCTCGCCGCGGCGGATGCGACGGGCGATCGCCGTGCCCGGCTCGATGATGAGCGCGTACGCCGAGATATGGGTCGGCTCGAGCGCGATCGCCTGCTCGAGCGAGGCGCGCCAGTCGTCGAGGGACTCTCCGGGCGCGCCGTAGATGAGGTCCACCGAGACCTCGAGCCCCGCGTCCTTCGCGGCGCTGACCACCTCGGGCACCCGCTCGGGGTCGTGGGTGCGGTCTAGGGTCGCGAGCACGTGCGGCTGCGCGGACTGCATCCCGAAGCTCACCCGCGTCATCCCGCCCTCCCGCAGAGCGCGCAGGTACTCCGCGTCCACCGAGTCGGGGTTCGCCTCGACGCTCACCTCGGCGCCGGGGACGAGCCCGAAGGCCTCCCGGAGCCGGGCGAGCACGTCGACGAGCGCCGCGGCCGGGAGCAGCGTCGGCGTGCCCCCGCCGAAGAAGACCGTGCTCAGCGGGGAGCGCTGGCCGGCCTCGTCGAGCACGCGGCGCGCGAGGCCGATCTCCTCGAGCACCGCGTCCGGGTAGGACTCCTGCGACACCGATCCGAGCTCGGTGGCGGTGTACGTGTTGAAATCGCAGTAGCCGCAGCGCACCCGGCAGAAGGGGATGTGGACGTAGGCGCCGAGCTGGCGGCCTCCCGCCCCCTCGCGGACCGCGGCGGGCAGGGCGCCGTCCGCCGGCAGCGGGCCGCCCTCGGGCAGCGCGCTAGGGGGCAACGCGGCCGTTCCGGTTGAAGAGCTCGGCCGTGATGGGCATCCGCTCGGCCCAGAGCTCCTCCATGCGCTCCGCGCACATCTCGATCTCGCGCTGCGGGAAGGAGGGGAAGGCCGAGCCCTCGACGAGGCGGCGCAGGGAGAGGAAGTTCATGAGCGAGCGGGCGTTCATCGTGACGTACATCGAGGAGTAGATGTTGAGCGGCAGCACCATCCGAGCCACCTCGCGCGCGACCCCCGCGTCGAGCATCCGCTGGTAGCGCCCGTAGGCCTCGACCGACGCGCCCCGGATCTCCTCCGCGACGAGCGCCGTCTGCTCGGGCGTGCCGGGGTGGAACTCGTACTTGCCCGGGCGGCCCTCCTGGCGCAGCCTGCGCTCGGGCGCCGGCACGTAGAACGCGGGCCGCAGCTGCCGATAGCGGCCGGACTCCTCGTTGTAGCTGGCGATGCGGTGCCGCTGGAACTCCCGGAAGACGAAGATGGGCGCCTGCACGTAGAACGTCATCGAGTTGTGCTCGAAGGGCGTGCCGTGGCGGTCGCGCATCAGGAAGTTGATGAGGCCGCGGTCCCGCTTCTCGAGCTCCTCGTCGTCCCCGGCCCGTTCGAGGGTCTGCTCGCCGATCGTGGAGACGCGGGCGGCGAACAGCACATCGCCGTCCGAGGCCTGCGAGCGTACGAGTTCGACGGTGACGTCGCTGCGGAATTCAATCTCGTCGTTCACCGGATCAGCCTATCGCAGGGGCGCGGAGCGCCCGCGCTCATCCCGCCCGCGATTCGAGCTCGAGGGCCTGCCGCATGGCCCGCCGGGCGCGGGCCGTGTCGCCCGAGGCGCGATAGGCCAGCGCGAGCCGGGCCCACGCCCGATAGTCCTCGGGCGCGGCCTCGACCTCCTGCTTCCAGCGCTCGAAATCCGCGTCCGCGGCCTCGCGCACGGGGCGTCCCGAGGGCCGCTTCGGCAGCGTGTCCTCGGGCAGCTCCCCCGCCTCCGCCAGCGCGCGCAGCAGGCGGTCGCCGCGGCGGGCGAACCGCACGTCCTTCCAGATGAAGACGATGCCCACCACCGGGAAGACGACGAGCGCGGCGCCCATCGCGAAGCCGATCGGCTCGCCGCTCGTGACGAGCCCGTAGACCATGCCGCTGATCGCGACGAGGTAGATCGCGATGAGCGCCAGCAGGATGTAGACGCCCGCCTGCGCGCCGGACACCCGGCGCGCGCCCTCCGGACGGCTCACGCCGCTCCGCCGATGCCGAGCAGCCGATCGATCCCGACCGTGAGGCCGCGCGCCTCGGGGGCCGCGCCGAGCGCGAGGCGGATGCCCTGCACGTAGGCCCCGTTCGAGAGGGTCTCGTGACGGATCGTGAGGGTCTCCCCCGTGCCGCCGAAGATCACCTGCTGGTCCGCGACCACGCCGCGCAGGCGCAGCGAGTGCACCGGGATGCCGGCCACGACCCTGCCGCGCGCCTCCTGGTCGGCGTTCGGCGGCACCGGGGCCTCGTCGCGGGCCGCCGAGATCGCCTCGGCGGTGCGCACGGCCGTGCCCGAGGGCGAGTCGATCTTCTTGTCGTGATGGGCCTCGAGGATCTCGATCGAGTCGTAGAACCGGCCCGCGATGGTCGCGAGGTGGGTGCCGAGCACGGAGCCGACCGAGAAGTTGGGGGCCACGATCACGCCGCGCCCCTCGGGGATCCGCGCCTCGAGCGCGGCCAGCCGCTCCGCGCTCCACCCGCTCGTGCCGGTCACGACGTCGATGCCGTGCGCCAGGGCGAAGTCCACGAGCCCCTCCGCGACGTCGATGCGCGTGACGTCGATGAGGACGTCCGCGCCGAGCATCTCCTCCGGCGAGGACGCGCTCGTGAGCGCGGCGTGGAGCTCGAACTCCTCGTGCTCGGCGATGATCTGCTGAATCAGGGTGCCCATTCGGCCGGACGCACCGGTGACCGCGACTGCAATTGCCATGCCCACTACCGTAGCGCGCGAGCCGACGGCCCCGCAGCGCCGCGGCTATGCTGCTCGCATGCTCGAACTTCGCGCCACCGCCCCGGATGCGCCGCTCGCCGCGGCCCTGCTCGCCGAGTACATGGCCGGCCGGGCGAGGTCCCGACCGGCCGAGGACGGCGAGTACCGGAGCACCCGGCCCGCGCCCGGGCAGTTCCGCCCGCCGCACGGCCGGTTCCTGCTGGCGGTCGAGGGCGGGGAGCCGCTCGGCTGCGCCGGAGTGCGCCGCGTCGTCCCGGGCCCCGAGTGGCGGGACGACGGCTTCGGCGGCGACCGCTGGTTCGAGCTCAAGCACCTCTACACGCGGCCCGAGGCGCGCGGCCGGGGCGTCGCGCAGCGCCTCATCGACGCGCTCGCGGACTTCGCGGCGGAGTACGGCGGCGACCGGCTCGTGCTCGACACGCACGACTCGCTCGAGGCCGCGGCCCGCCTCTACGCGCGCAACGGCTTCTCGCCCATCCCGAGGTTCAACGGCAACACGAACGCGAACCGCTGGTACGGCAGACGGCTGGACCGCCGCGCCCCGGCCTCGGAGGCGCCGGCGGGCTAGACGTCCGGGAACCGGTTGACGCCCGTCCGGTCCTGCGGCTCGAGGTGCGAGAGGTCGCCGAAGAGCTTGAGCTCGTCGGGCCGGCCCGAGCGGAGTCGCAGCACCGTGAGCGCCGTATTGCCGGTGCCGAGGGTCAGCCACGCCCATTCCGGCAGACCCAGCAGCTGCCGCACGAAATAGCCGATCACGAAGTTGTGGGTGATCAGCAGCGTGTGCTCGTCCTCGCGGGAGCGGGTGAAGTACGCGTTGATCGCGTCCGTCATCTGCGCCTGGCCGGCCTCCACGAGCTCCGGCTCGATGCCCGAGAAGAAGCTCTCGTAGGAGTCGGGCGCATCCTCGCCCGAGGAGGGCACGCAGTCGAACAGCAGGTTCGACGGCTGCGTCGGCGGCCCCTGCGTGTAGGTGTCGATCACCCCGGCCGTGTCGAGCGCCCGGTCGAGCGGCGAGGTGTGGGCCGCGGTGAACGGCACCCGCGAGAGCCTCCGGCCGAGCGCGTGCGCCTGCAGCCTCCCCCGCTCGGAGAGCGGGCCCTCGGCGATGCCGTGCTCGGCGTTCTCCTGCTCTCCGTGCCGCACCAGATAGAGGAAATGGCTCATACGAGCGCCTCCAGTTCCGTCTTCGCGTCCTCCGTGATGGGTCCGATCGTCTCGGCGGTGAGCTGCCCGGACGCGAACTCCGCGGCGATGGCGCGGATGTCCTCGGTGGTCGTCGCGTTCATCCGGGCGATCGACTCATCGAGATCAATGTACTCGCCCAGCACGAGTTCACTGCGCGCCAGGCGGTGCATCCGCGCATTCATCGACTCGAGTGCGAGCGCGCCCGCACCGGCACCCGCGCCCTGGGCGTCCGCGAGCTCCTCCTCGCTCACCCCGTCGGCCGCGATCCGCTCGAGCTCGCCGCGGATGACCCGGATGGCCTCCGCGGCCTTGTTCGGCAGGAACGAGGCCGAGACCCCGGTCACGCCCGCGTCGGTGTGGCTCGCGCCGAAGGAGAAGACCGAGTAGACGAGGCCGCGGCGCTCGCGGACCTCGTGGAAGAGTCTCGAGGACATGCCCCCGCCCAGGACGTGGTGCATGAGTCCGTAGGGGACCCGGCGCCGGTCGGTCGCGTTGATCCCTGGGGTGCCGAGGATGAGATGGGTCTGCTCGAGCTCGCGCGGGATGTGCTGGAAGGCCTCGCGCCGTGCGAAGGCCGACGGCCCGTCGTGGCGGCGGGGCGCCGGGCGGCCTCGCGCGTCGAGGTCCCAGCCGCCCGCGCGCAGGCCCCGTTCGAGCCGTTCGAGGACCGCGTCGTGGTCCACGCGGCCCGCGATCGCCACCACGAGCCGTTCGGGGCGGTAGTGGCGCCGGTAGAAGTCCCAGACCTCGTCCCGCGTCGACGCGTCGATGGACTCCGGCGTGCCCGCGATCGGGCGGCCCAGCGGGTGCTCGCCGAAGAAGTTGTCGTAGAAGCGCTCCCAGAGCACGTCCGTCGGGTCGTCCTCGGCCATCGCGATCTCCTCGAGGATCACGCCGCGCTCGAGCTCGAACTCCGCGGGGTCGAGGAGCGAGGAGGTGATCATGTCGCTGAGCACGTCGACGGCCATGCCGAGGTCGCGATCGCGCACCCGGGCGTAGTAGACGGTCTGCTCGCGCGAGGTGGCCGCGTTGAAGTCCCCGCCCACGCGCTCGAACTCGAGCGCGACGTCGCGCGCGGAGCGGCTGGGCGTGCCCTTGAACAGGAGGTGCTCGAGGAAGTGGCTCGAGCCGTACTCCCGGTCGGTCTCGTCCCGCGAGCCGAGCGGGACGAAGAAGCCGATCGACGCGGAGGCGGCGCCCGGCACGTCCTCGGTGATGAGCCGGATGCCGCTGGGCAGCACGCTTCTCCGGAGCCTCGCGCCTCCCGCCACGGCTTCATCGAGATGCGGGACGTCGAGCGGGAGCGAGGTGGGTGAGGTCATAGCTGCGACAGCCTATCGCGTACCGGCGACCGGGCGGCGCGGCTGCCGGGAAACGGGCCGGGCCCGGCCCCCGTTCGATCACGGGGTGCCGGGCCCGGCGGTCGGTACCGCCGACGCGCTAGGCGTCGGTCGGCACCTCCTCTTCCTCGAGCACGGGCTCGAGCGAGAGCTTGCCGCGGTCGTCCACCTTGGTGATGCGCACCAGCAGCTTCTGGCCGATGGACACGACGTCCTCGACGTTCTCGACGCGCTTCCCGCCGACGAGCTTGCGCACCTCGGAGATGTGCAGCAGGCCGTCCTTGCCGGGCAGCAGCGAGACGAAGGCGCCGAAGGAGGCGTTCTTCACGACGGTGCCGAGGTACTGCTCGCCGACCTCGGGCACCTGCGGGTTCGCGATCGCGTTGACCGCGTCGCGCGCCGCCTCGGCCGCCGACCCGCTGGTCGCGCCGATGAACACGGTGCCGTCGTCCTCGATGGAGATGTCGGCGCCGGTGTCCTCCTGGATCTGGTTGATGATCTTGCCCTTGGGCCCGATCACCTCGCCGATCTTGTCGACCGGGACCTGCACCGAGATGATGCGCGGGGCGGTCTCGGCCATCTCGTCGGGCTGGTCGATGACCGGGGTGATGGCCTTGTCGAGGATCTCGATGCGGGCGTCGCGCGCCTGCGTGAGCGCCTGGTCGAGCACCTCCGAGGGGATGCCGTCTAGCTTGGTGTCGAGCTGCAGCGCGGTGATGAACTCGCTCGTGCCTGCGACCTTGAAGTCCATGTCGCCGAGCGCGTCCTCGGCCCCGAGGATGTCGGTGAGGGCGCGGTACTGCGTCTCGCCGTCGACCTCGGCCGAGACGAGGCCCATCGCGATGCCCGCGACGGCCGCGCGCAGGGGCACGCCCGCGTTGAGCAGCGAGAGCGTCGACGCGCAGACCGAGCCCATCGAGGTCGAGCCGTTCGAGCCGAGGGCCTCGGAGACCTGGCGGATCGCGTAGGGGAACTCCTCGCGCGCCGGCAGCACCGTCACGAGCGCCTTCTCGGCGAGGTTGCCGTGGCCGATCTCGCGGCGCTTCGGGGAGCCGACGCGACCGGTCTCGCCGGTCGAGTAGGGCGGGAAGTTGTAGTGGTGCATGTAGCGCTTGCTCTTCTGCGGCGAGAGCGAGTCGATCTGCTGCTCCATCTTCAGCATGTTCAGCGTGGTGACGCCCATGATCTGGGTCTCGCCGCGCTGGAAGATCGCCGAGCCGTGCACGCGCGGGATCACGTCGACCTCGGCGTCCAGCTGGCGGATGTCGGTCACGCCGCGGCCGTCGATGCGCAGGCCGTCGCTGAGGATGCGCCCGCGCACGATGTCCTTCGTCACCGACTTGTAGGCGGCCGAGACCTGGCCGTTGGCCGACTCGGGCAGCTCGCCCGCCTCGACCTTCGCGGCGATCTCCGCCTTCACGCGGTCCTTGAGCTCGTCGTCGGCGTGCTGGCGCTCGACCTTGTCGGCGATCTGGTAGACCTTCGCGAGCTCCGTCTCGGCGATCTCTGCGACCGCCGCGCGGACGGGCTCCTCGTAGGCGGGGAACGTGGGGTACTCCTGCACCTCCTTGTTCACCTGCCCCGCGACGTCGAGCTGCGCCTTGATGAGCTGCGTGATGAAGGGCTTCGAGGCCTCGAGGCCCTGGGCCACGGTCGCCTCGTCGGGCTTCTTGGCCCCCGCCTGGATGAGGTTCCAGGCGTTCTCGGGCGCCTGCGCCTCGACGGTCATGACGGCGATGTCCTCGGTGCCGTCCTTGCGCGTCACCAGGCGGCCGGCGACGGTCAGTTCGAAGACCGCCTCCTCGAGCACCTGCGAGTAGGTCGGGAAGGCGACCCACTGGCCGTCGATGAGGGCGATGCGCACCGCGCCGATGGGGCCGGAGAACGGCACGCCCGAGATCTGCGAGGACATCGAGGCGGCGTTCACGGCGAGCACGTCGTAGGTCTCGTCGGGTGCGATCGAGAGGACCGTGATGACGATCTGCACCTCGTTGCGGAGGCCGTCGATGAACGACGGGCGCATCGGGCGGTCGATGAGCCGGCACGCGAGGATCGCGTCGGTCGAGGGGCGGCCCTCGCGGCGGAAGAACGAGCCGGGGATGTCGCCCTTCGCGTAGCTGCGCTCCTCCACGTCCACGGTGAGCGGGAAGAAGTCGAAGTTGTCCTTCGGGTTCTTCGAGACGCTCGTGGCGCTGAGCAGCATGGTCTCGTCGTCGAGGTAGGCGACTGCCGAGCCCTGCGCCTGCTGGGCGAGGCGGCCGGTCTCGAACCGGACGGTGCGGGTGCCGAACCTGCCGTTGTCGATGACGGTCTCGGCGTACTTGATTTCGGGACCTTCCAAAGGTCTCCTCCTTGCGATCGTCCGCACGCGCACAGCACACACCGGAATGCCCCTAGTGGGCTGCCGGGCTGACCGTCAGTGGAAACGCACCGGCTCGATGGAACCGGGGTGCCACCACCGAAGATCAGCAGGGCCGATCCGCGCGCGGGTGAATACGGACTCGCCCACTGTAACAGTGCGGCGCGGAAATACGCCCGTCCGGCTCCCAGCGGAGGATGCCGCGGGGCTCCGGACGGGCGTTCGCCCCTCGCCCGGGAGGCGCTAGCCGAGCGCCGCGTCGAGGCTCGCGCGGAGATCCGCGATGAGGTCCTCGGCCGGCTCGATGCCGACCGAGAAGCGCAGCAGGCCGGGGGTGATCCCGGCCAGCGCCTGGATCTCCGGCGGCATCGCCACGTGCGTCATCGTCGCCGGGTGGGCGACGAGCGATTCGGTGCCGCCCAGGGACTCGGCGAGGCTGAACAGGCGCTTGCCCTCGACGAAGCGGCGCGCCGCCGCCTCCCCGCCGGCGAGGTCGATCGAGAACATCGACCCGAAGCCGAGCTGCTGCCGCATCGCGAGCTCGTGGCCGGGGTGCGTCTCGAGGCCGGGGAAGTAGACGGTCCTGATCGCCGGGTGGTCCTTGATGGCGTCGACCACCTCGACGGCGTTGCGCTGATGGCGCTCGAAGCGCACGTGGAGGGTGCGCAGGCCGCGGAGCACGAGATGCGAGTCGGCGGGGCTGGCCGTGACGCCGAGCACGTTGCTCCACCAGTCGAAGCGCTCGGCGAGCTCCTCGGTCTTCGCGACGATCGCGCCCTGGACGACGTCGGAGTGGCCGTTGAGGCACTTCGTCACGGAGTGCACGATCACGTCGGCGCCGAGCTCGAACGGGCGCTGCCCGAGCGGGGTGAGGAAGGTGTTGTCCACGACGACGACCGCGCCGAGCTCGTGCCCGGTCTCCCCGATCGCCCGGACGTCGGTCACACCGAGCAGCGGATTGGAGGGGGTTTCGATCCAGACCAGGCTCGGACGCAGCTCGCGCAGCCGCTCCCGGGCAGCCTCGGTATCGGTGAAGTCCACCGCCTCGAACCGGTAGTGGCCCTTGGCCCGGAGCTCCTCGAAGAGCCGCCAGCTGCCGCCGTAGCAGTCGTGCGGATAGGCGACGAGATCGCCCGGCTCGAGCAGGGTGATGAGCGCGAGCGTCATCGCGGCCGTGCCGGTGGCGACCACGGAGGCCCCGGCGCCGCCCTCGAGCTCGGCGAGCGCCTCCCCGAGGATGGCTCGCGTGGGGTTGCCCGAGCGCGTGTAGTCGAATTCCCGCCGCTCGCCGAAGGCCTTGAAGGCGTAGGTCGAGGAGCTGTACAGCGGCGGCACGACCGCGCCCTGCGCCGGATCCGTTTCGATCCCCGCTCGGATGACCCTGGTGAGGCTGGAGAATTCGGTCATGGTCGCTGGCTCCTTCGTCGACGTGGCAGTGGTCCCCGTCACGATATTCGGGAGCCCGCATCCGCTGCCCCGGCGTCGTCTCCGAGCGTCATATTCCGCCCGATCGGGAATATCCGGCACCGCACGGGTGCGGAAAACGCGGAGCGCCCCCGCCTCGAGGCGGGGGCGTTCCGGACTCGCCCGTCTCCGGGCCGGTCGTCGCTAGCGGCGCAGGCCGAGACGGCCGATGAGCGTGCGGTAGCGGTTGATGTCGACCTGGGTCAGGTACTTGAGCAGACGACGGCGCTGGCCGACGAGGAGCAGCAGGCCGCGACGCGAGTGGAAGTCGTGCTTGTGCTCCTTGAGGTGCTCGGTGAGCTCGCTGATGCGGGCGCTGAGCAGCGCGACCTGCACCTCGGGGCTGCCGGTGTCGCCCTCGTGCGTCGCGTACTCGTCGATGATGGCCTTCTTCGTTTCTGCGTTCAGCGCCATTGGCGTGAGCCCCTTTCGTTCGCTGCGCGGCGTTCTCGGACCGATTCCCAGAACTCTCTCCATCCGCGGCCGATTCACGGCAACCTCCCAAGTGTACCGCACCGGGAGGCGGATGCGAACCACCGGGGCGGGGCTACTTGGTGCCGAGCAGGTCGATCACGAAGATGAGCGTGCGCCCGGCGAGGGGGTGCGCCCCGGCCTCGCCGTAGGCGAGCGCGGGCGGCACCACGAGCTTGCGGCGGCCGCCGACGCGCATGCCGGGGATCCCCAGCTGCCAGCCCTTCACGAGCATCGCGAGCGGGAAGTTGACGGACTCGCCGCGCGACCACGAGGAGTCGAACTCGTCGCCGGTCTCGTAGTCGACGCCGAGGTAGTGGACGTCGACGGTCGCGCCCTTGGCGGCCTCGGGACCGTCGCCGACGACGATGTCCTCGATCTCGAGCATCGTGGGCGCCGGGCCCTCGGGGAATTCGATTTCGGGCTTCTGCAGTTCAGTCATGCCCACCATGGTTTCACACTCCCGGGAGCCTGCCCGCATGGCGCTGCTTGCGCGCCTCGGCGAGCACCGCGCGATGCGCGCGCGTGCGCTCGAGCAGCTGCTTCTCGTTCGTGCGCCGGTTCGGGTCCTTCTTGTCCACCGACGCGTGCTCGCGCGCGAACGCCAGCCTGGTGGCCTCGGTGATGAAGCCGCGCATCGCCTCGCCCACCGCCTCCGGCTGCTCCTTCGCCCAGCGCAGCGCCGCCCGGCGGATGGGCCAGTCCGTGATCATCCGGATCTCGCCCGCGGTGAACCAGCCGGCCTTCCGGTACTCCCCCAGCCGCAGCATGATGATCTCCTGATCGTGCTCCTGCAGCCGCACGAGGAACCAGGCGGCGAGCAGGAACAGCGGCACCTGCACGATCGCGTAGTAGATGATCCACCCGAACGGGTTCGACAGCTCGATGCCCAGCAGCGGCAGCACCAGCACGTTCCCGCCGTTCCAGAGGGCGTGCAGGGCGATCGCGAACGCGAGCCCCCCGATGACGGCCACGACGAACCGCCAGGGCTCGCTGCGGCGCGCCGCCCAGCCGATGGGCATGCCGACCATGCCGGTGAACAGCACGTGCGCGAAGGGCGACAGGATGCATCGCACCACGAGCAGCCAGACGAACTCGATGCCGGTCGAGGCCGAGGAGGCGAAGTAGACGATGTTCTCGGTGAACGCGAACCCCGCCCCGATCATGGCCCCGTAGATGAAGCCGTCGAGGGGGCCGTTGAACTCGCGCCGGGCGATGAGCAGCAGCACGACGAGCCCGGCCCCCTTGATGACCTCCTCGGTGACCGGCCCCTGGACCAGGATGGAGAAGGCGTTCACGGCGCCCTCCGTCTCGAGGTAGTCGCTGGCCACGTCGAGCAGGAAGTTGCCGGTCAGCAGCGTGCCGAGGATCGACGCGCCGGCCCCGTAGAGGAAGCAGAAGGCGAGCAGCATCGGCGGCTCGGGCTCCCAGCGGTCGAGCCAGTGCACCGCGGCGAGCGCGATGGCGAGCGGCACCACGGCCGGGATCGCCATGATGATGGCGTCCACCTGCCAGTTGACCAGGAGCCAGCCGACGGCGACGAGCCCCACCACGAGCACGACGGCGAGGACCGTGTACCAGATGAGCGGGGCGCGCGGCAGCCGGATGCGCCTGCGCAGCTGCGCCCGAGTATTGCGGGTCGGGGGTGAGTTCAAGGAGGGATCCACTACTTGCGTCGACGGGCGGTCTTCGGTGAGGAAAGGGTACCGCGCGCCGGCGGCGTCTCGCGCCCTTCGTCCAGTAGCGGGCGGTACATTGGAACCATGAAGCGAGTCTTGTTTATCGTCGGCGCCGGCGTCGGTTTCGTCCTCGGCGCCCGGGCCGGGCGCGAGCGCTACGAGCAGATCAAGGGCGTCGCGTGCTCCGTCGCGGAGTCGGCCCCCGCGAGGCGGGCGGTCGCCATCGCGCAGCAGGGCGCGGACCTCGCGACGGACGGCCTCGCGCGCCTGACCGGCAAGGTCTCGGCCTCCTCGCGCGAGTTCGAGTCGCGCATCGTGCACACCACCGAGTCGCTGCGCGCGGACCTGCGACGGCGGATGGACGACACGCGCACCAGCATCGACGACGCGCGCCTCTCGGCGAGGGAATGGGTGGACCAGGCCAAGGAGCGGAGCATCGAGCTGCAGGCCCAGAACGTGATGGCCGTCGGAGAGCAGCGGGCCGAGGCCCTCGCCGATCTCGAGGACGAGGGCGACCTGATGGTCGACGAGGGCGGCGCCGACCGGCGCAACGAGCGCGAGTAGCCGGCCCCGCGAGGCGGAACGCCCGCCGCACCTTCGGGTGCGGCGGGCGTTCCGCCTGTCCGACGGGGCGCTCGCGCCCTGCTACGCGTGCAGGGAGGGCTCCGCTGCGTCGAGCGAGTCGATCTGCCGCTCGCGCTCGGCGATCTCCTCCGCCGTGAGGAACTCCGAGTCGTCGCCCGGGTACTTGCCCGCGAGCACGTGCGGGCGCAGCATCTCGTCGACCTGCTCCCGGGTGAGCATGCCCTCGGCCACGACGATGTCGCCCACGTTCTCCCCCGTGCGCTGCGCGCGCTTGGCCGCCTTCGACGCGGCCGCGTAGCCGATCAGCGGGTTGAGCGCGGTGACCAGCCCGATGGACGCGGCGACCTGCGCCTCGGTCTTCTCGCGGTTCGCGGTGATGCCGTTGACGCAGTTCACCCGGAGCGTGCGCATCGAGCGGCGCAGCCAGACCGAGTTCTGCATGAGCGTGTGCATCATGACCGGCTCGAACGCGTTGAGCTGCAGCTGGCCCGCCTCGGATGCGAAGGACACCGCGACGTCACCGCCGGCCACGACGAACGCGACCTGGCTCACGGCCTCCGGGATGACCGGGTTGACCTTGCCGGGCATGATCGAGGATCCCGCCTGGCGGGCGGGCAGGTTGATCTCGCCGATGCCCGCCTGCGGTCCGGAGGAGAGCAGCCGGAGGTCGTTGCAGATCTTGGAGAGCTTCATCGCGCCGCGCTTCATCACCGAGGAGAGCGACATGAAGACGCCCGTGTCGCTGGTCGCCTCGATGAGGTCGGTGGCGGAGGTGAGCGACTCGTAGCCCGTGAGCTCGCGCAGGTTGCGGATCACCGACTCGCGATAGTCGGGATGCGTGTTGATGCCCGTGCCGATCGCGGTGGCGCCGAGGTTGAGCTCGAGCAGCAGCGGCTGCACGTCGCGGAGCCGCTCGATGTCCTCGCCGATCGTCGTCGAGAAGCCGTGGAACTCCTGCCCGAGGGTCATGGGCACCGCGTCCTGCATCTGCGTGCGACCGACCTTGAGGATGTCCTTGAACTCCATGCCCTTCTTCGCCATGGCGTCCTTGAGCAGCGTGTACTCGGCGATGAGGTTGCTCGTGGAGTGCACGAGCGCGAGCTTGAGCGCCGAGGGGTAGGCGTCGTTCGTGGACTGCGAGAGGTTGACGTGGTCGTTCGGCGACATGTAGCCGTAGTCGCCGCGGGGGCGCCCCGCCAGCTCGAGCGCGCGGTTAGCGATGACCTCGTTCGCGTTCATGTTCGAGGAGGTGCCCGCCCCGCCCTGGATGACGCCGACGACGAACTGGTCGTGGAGCCGCCCGTCGATGATGTCCTGGCACGCGCGGTCGATGAGCTCGGCGCGCTCCGGGTCCAGCACCCCGATCTCCCGGTTGGCCCGGGCGGCGGCCTGCTTCACCTGCGCGAGGCCGACGACGAAGTCGGAATACACGCCGATCTGCCGTCGGGCGATGTCGAAGTTCTCCACGGCGCGGGCGGTATTGACGCCCCAGTACGCCTCGGCGGGGATCTTGATCTCACCGATCGAGTCGGCCTCGATGCGGAACTCCTGCTGAACCATGCTCTGCGGTCTCACCTTCGTTAGTTCGATGGGCTACATTGCCGCAGCCCAGTCTAGGTGCCCCGCGAATCCCCCGGTCGTGCGGGCGAACAAGGGATTCCGAGTCGCGTTGGTCAGTTCGCCAAGCGGCGCTCGAGCCCCTCCCGCAGCATGCCGATGATCGCCTCGACCTGGATGTCCTCGCTCTGGGCCTCGCCCTCGTCGGTGCCCTCGAGCGCGCGCGCCGCGAGCCCCTGCTTCGAGTCGATCAGCTCGGCGACGTGCGCGTCGATGGTCTGCGAGGCGAGGATGCGCCAGGCCGTCACCGGCTCCTCCTGCCCGATGCGGTGCACGCGGTCGATGGCCTGGGTCTGCTCCGCCGCCGTCCAGCTGAGCTCGGCCAGCACGACGTCGCTCGCCACCTGGAGGTTGATGCCGACGCCCGCCGCCATGAGCGAGCAGACGATCACCTTGACCTCGGGGTCCTGCTGGAAGGCCTCGATCGCCCGGTCGCGGGCGGCCTGGGTCTGATCGCCCCGGATCGCGACGCTGCGCAGGCCCTCGGACTCGAAGGCCTCCGTCGCCCGATCCATCGCCTCGATGTGCTTCGCGAAGAAGACGACCTTGCCGGCCGAGTGCGCGAGCTGCGCCGTGTACTCGGCGGCGAGCTGCGCCTTCGCGACGCCGATGCGGTGCAGCATCGTGAAGATCGAGTCCCCGGCCGTGGAGGCCTTCGACTCCTCGACCTCCTGACGGGCGAGCATCCGCAGGCGGTCCTCGTCGATCGTGCCGGCGGGCAGGTCCGCGGCGGCGATCATCCGGTCGTAGCGGCCGAGCAGCCGCTCCACGAGCATGCGCTCGGCGCGGCGGATCGAGTTGCCCTCCTCCGAGTCGAGCTCGACGGGCATGTCGATGATGCGCTTCGAGGGCAGCGACTTCGCCACGTCGACCTTGCGGCGCCGGACGATGCCGAGGTCGATGACCGTGCGCCGGGCGGCGGCGAGGAAGCCCGGGTCCGAGGGCACGAGCCCCGTGTCGTCCAGCGCGTCCATGAGCACCGGAGCCGGCTTGTCGCCGTCCAGCCAGCCGAGGAACTGCCAGATCGCCTTGAAGTCCTCGACGTCGTTGATCAGCGGCGTGCCCGTGAGCGCCATGAGCAGCGGCTCCACGCCCGGGATGTGCGTGCGGATCGAGCGCGAGAGCTGCAGCACGAGCTGCGAGCGCTGCGACTGCAGGTTCTTGATGAAGTGGGCCTCGTCGACCACCATGCCGCGGAAGCCGATCTCGGTGAGCCAGCCGATGTGCCGGTCGAGGATCTCGTAGTTGACGATGAACACGTCGCTGAAGGCGTCGATGTCCTGGCCGTCGCCGCTGATGACCGTGGCCCGACGGGTCGGGGTCCAGCGCTCGACCTCCTGCTGCCAGTTGGTCTTCACGACGTTCGGCACCACGCACAGGAGCGGATAGGCGTCGGCCACCGAGGCGGCCAGGATCGACTGCGCGGTCTTGCCGAGGCCCGGCTCGTCGGCGAGCAGGACCGTGCGGTGCCCCTCGCGCACCGATTCGATGAGCTGGGCCTGGTGCGGCATGAGCTCGGCGCCCACGGGCGCGACCCGGTCGAAGCGGGGCGGCTCGGGCAGGTCCATCGAGGCCGCTCCGCCGCCGGCGCCGGTCTCGAAGGCCTTGAGGAGCGAGCTGAGCAGCTCCCAGTTGTGCAGCCGCGAGTAGTGCTGCTCGCGGGGGCGGATCTTCGAGAGATCCGGCGCGAGGAAGGGCGAGGAGCGCACCCGCGACTTCACGCTCGTGGGCGTGACCTGGCGCTCGAGGATCTTCTGGGGCAGCGACTGCTTGGGCGTCTCCTCCTGCGGCTTCTCGTCGACCACCATGTCGACGCCCGCGGCGAAGAGGATCTGCTTGCGGAGCTCGCGCGCCTGCGGCGTGGTCGGCGCGTTCGCGTCGAGAAGGGCGATGAGCGAGGTGTCCCGCGCCGCGGTCTTCGCGAGGATGGCGGCGAGCCCGTCGAGGCGCTTCATCGACTCGGCGCGCGCCGAGTCCGACACGCCCGCATCGGTCTTGAGCCGGGCGCGCTCCTCGCGCATGAGCAGGGCGGCCACCTGGAACTTCGTCCGGTTCGCCGGCGAGACGCGGCCGCGGGCCGCGGCGGCCTCGACCTCGCGGGCCGCCTTGGCGAGCTGCGGGATCACCCCGGTGTTGTCGCCGGCGCTGCGGGCGCGTCGGCGCGACGCGTGATGGTTCATCCGCGATCGGGTCTTGGGCGTCATGCCCCTCCTTCGGTGAGCAAATGGGCAAATCGGAACTCGGTGCCGAATGCGCTGCGTGCAGATCGCGGGAGGCGCTGCGAGGAACACGCGCGAAACGTGACGAATTCGTCGTCGAAACGCGGACTCGGGAAATCCAGAACGCTCCCGGAGATGCAGGCGTTTGGCAGATCATACCCCGACCAGCCTCCGCCATGCGAATCGATCCCCAAGCTCCCGGGCCGCCTCGGTGCAATAATGACGCCGTGACACACTCCAGCGCCTCCGAAGAACTGCCCCAGCACGAAGACGCCTTCTCGCGCCCGCCGAAGCGCATCCCCGGCGACTGGAGCGCCCATCTCGCGACCACCCTCGACCGGCTCGCGGATCTCCTCGACGAGCTGGACGGGTCGCAGTGGGAGGCGCCGAGCCTGTGCGAGGGCTGGCGCATCCGGGACGTCGTCGGCCACCTGCTGTGGCGGCTCGGCGAGCACAGCGGCACCATGCTCCGCAGCGGCGTGCGCGCGGCCCGGCGCGCCCGGCTGAGCCCCTCCCGCGCGATCAGCGAGATCGCCGTCCGCGAGGGCTCCGCCGCGCCGGAGGAGCTCGTCTCGCGGCTGCGCGCCATCGGCGAGGAGAAGCTGCAGGGCATCGGCCGCACCGGCATCATCGAGCTCACCGAGGCCGTCGTGCACACCTACGACATCACCGAGGCGCTCGGCCTACCCATCCGCCTCAGCCCGCACTCGACCGGCGCGGTCGCGCTCGCGCACGTCCGCTCGATCGCGCGCGGCAAGTCGGCGCGGATCGTGCGCCGCCGCTCGCTGCGGGCCACGGATGCGCGCTGGGTGATCGGCCAGGGCTCGCCCGTCGACGCCACCGCCGGGGAGATCATCATGCACCTCTTCGGACGGCGCGAGCTCCGAAGGCCGCGGGACTAGCGGCCCGGACGGGCCCTCGCCCGCGGCGATCAGCGCGAGGGCTGTTGGAGCAGGCTCCGCGTCTCCTCCACGTCGCGCCGCATGGTCCGGATGAGCGCCTCGAGGGAGTCGAAGCGCTCCATGCCGCGAATGCGGCGGACGAAGGCCACCTGCACGCGCTCGCCGTACAGGTCCAGGCCCTCGTGGTCGATCACGTGGGCCTCGACCTGCTTCTGCGGCACCCCGTCGAAGGTCGGGTTGTTCCCGACCGAGATGGCGGCGGGATAGTCGGACTCCCCCACGTGCAGCCAGCCCGCGTACACGCCGTCCGCGGGGATGAAGCCCTCGAGCGTGTCGGGGCAGAGGTTCGCGGTGGGGAATCCCAGCTCGCGACCGCGCTTGGCGCCGTGCACGACCGTGCCGCGCAGGGTGTGATGCCGGCCCAGGACCTCGGTGGCGTTCTCCACGTCGCCCGTCTCGAGGCACTCACGCACCCAGGTGGAGGACGCCCGGCGGCCGTTGGGAGACAGCTCGTCATCGACGAGCACCACCTCGTAGCCGAACGTCGACCGGTGCTCCAGGAGGAAGTCGACGTCGCCCGATCCCTTGTGGCCGAAGCGGAAGTCGCGGCCGATCACGATGAGGCGCATGCGGAGCTTGCCGACCAGCAGGTCGCGCACGAACTCGAGCGGCGACATCCTCGACAGCTCCCGCGTGAACTCGAGCAGGACCGTGTCGACGCCCTGCCTGCCGATGAGCTCGAGCTTCTGCTCGACCGAGACGATCGGCGCCGGCGCCCGGTCGGGGTCGAACAGCGCCGCGGGATGCCGGTCGAAGGTCACGACCACGGGCGTCAGGCCGTGCCGCTGCGCCTCGAGGCGCAGCCGGGAGACGAGCTGACGGTGGCCGAAGTGCAGCCCGTCGAACTTGCCGATCGTGACGGCGGTCGGTCCGTGATCCTCGGGAAAGTGTTCCGGAGTGGTCACCAGCGTCATGCGATCTTCGCCCTCCCACGCGCGCGGCGCATCGATTCGAGATAGGAGATGCCGAACAGCGGCAGCACCAGAGGAATGTACAGGTAGCCGCGTCCGAAGCCGCTCCACACCGTATCGGAGGGGAACAGCTCCGGATGCGTTCCGGAGAGCACCCCGACGAGCAGCACGCCGAGCAGCTCGAAGACGACCGCGGACCACGCGAGCGCGCGCCAGGGCTCGGAGCGCGCGGCGAGGGCGAGCGCGCAGCCGGCGACGAGGTAGACGACCGCCGCGGCCGCGCTCAGCGAGTAGGCGAGCGGCGCCGCGTCGAAGTCCCGGATGATCTGGTACACGCTCCGCCCCGTGGCCGCGAGGAACAGCACCACGTAGACCGCGACGAGCACGCGGGAGGCGCCGCGCGAATGCCCGGCGCCGGAGTCTTCGTTCGCTTCAGTCATGGTTCCTCTCAGTATTCCACGCCCGTTCGCCGCTTGCGCCGCGGGCCTTCCGAGGCGTCCCGGGTCGCGGGCGGCTCTTCCCCGGCGTCCGCCGGCGCCCTCAGCCGATCAGCGGCGACGCGTCCTGCCAGATCTGCTGCATGCGGAAGACCATGACCGCGACGGTCAGCCCGGCCACGCCCAGCACCGCGTTCGACCAGCGGGTCCGCTCGATGAGCGACCACAGGATGGCTCCCGGCGGGATGATGAGCGCCACGACGAGGTACATCCAGAACTCGAGGCCGTCGCCGAGGCAGGGGTTGCCGAGCATCGGCGCCACGATCGCGACCACGAGCTGCACGATCAGCAGCGCGCCGACGAGCGCGGCCGCGCCCGCGGTGAGGTCGCTGGGCTTGCGCCCCGCGACCGCCGCGATGAGGCCGATGAGCCCGGCGAGGATGCCGACGCCGAACTGCAGCCAGGTGAACCACTCGATCATCGCGGATCCGTCCCCGGGGCGCGCTCGGGCATGTTCATGAGCGTCTTCGTCGCGCCGTCGCGCAGCTCGACGAGTCCGATCAGCGAGCCATCCGGATCGAGCATCGCGATCGGCCCCGACGGCGGCTCCTCGAGCCGATCCGCGAATTCCGCGGCGGGGATGCGGCGGCCGTGCCGGAGCGCCCGCGCCTCGTCCGGCGTCGCGAGGATCGCGGGGAACCGCCGGCGCATCGCCTCGGCGGGGTCGATGAGCGCCGGGGCCGCCGCGCCCGCCTCGATCTCGGCGCGCTCGGGGAGCGTCGCGGCGTCCTCGATGCCGAATCCGCCGATCCGGGTGCGGTGCAGCGCGGTGAGGTGGGCCCCGACGCCGAGCGCCTCGCCGATGTCCCGGGCGAGCGCGCGGATGTAGGTGCCGGACGAGCACCGCACCGTGATGCGCGCGTCCACGACCGGGCCGTCGGCCGCCGGCAGCGCCTCGGCCCCGTGCACCGTCAGCCCGTGGATGGTGACCGGGCGGGCCTCGAGGACGACCTCCTCCCCCGCGCGCACCCGCTCGTGCGCGCGGCGGCCGTCGACCTTGATCGCGCTCACCGCGCTCGGCACCTGCTCGATCTCGCCGACGAAGCGCTCCGCGGCCGAGCGGATGGCCGCCTCGTCGATCCGCGCCAGCGCCTCCGGGGCCGCCGCCGAGGTCGGCTCGCCGTCGGCGTCCTCGGTGGTCGTGGTCCGGCCGAATCTGACGGTGGCCTCGTAGGTCTTGTCCTCCCCCACGAAGTACGCGAGCAGCCGCGTCGCGTCGCCGACGCCCAGGAGCATGAGCCCCGTGGCCATGGGATCGAGGGTCCCGGCGTGCCCCACCTTGCGGGTGCCGAAGACCTTGCGGGTCCGGGCCACGAGATCGTGGCTCGTGATGCCGCCGGGCTTGCTGAGAGGGAGGAGCCCGTGCGGGCCACGCGGACGCGAAGACATAGTCAGATCAGTCTATCGGGATCGCCGAGCCCCCTCGGGTCGCGGGGTCCGGCGGTCGGCGGCGCATCCGTCCGCCCGCGCGCTGCTACGCTCGCGGGGTCGGAAGCGGCTGATCTGGGAGGTGGTGGACGTGCGGATCGCGGTCATCGGCGTCGGCGCGGTCGGCGGCGTGCTCGCGGGGCTGCTGCACCGGGCCGGGCACGAGGTCTCCGCCGTCGTGCGGGGCGAGACCGCCGAGCGCATCGCCGCGGACGGGCTGCGGGTCGATCTGCCGGACGGCGCCGTCGAGGCGCGGCTGCCCGTCCTCTCCTCCGTGCCGCCCGAGGCCGAGCTGGTGCTGCTCGGCGTTCGCAGCTATTCGGTTCGAGCCGCGCTCCACGAGCACGCCGCCGGCATCGGCGAACGCCCGGTGCTGCTGCTGCAGAACGGGCTCGACGCGCCCGAGACTGCCGCGGAGGTGCTCCGGCGGCCGGACGGCGCCGGCCTCCACGGCGGGATCGTGCTCTTCCCCGCCACCCGCACGGCCCCGGGCCGGGTCCGCCTCACCGCCTACGGCCCGGCGCGCGTCGGCCCGGTGGATCCCGGCCGCCGCGTCGAGTCGGAGCGCATCGCCGCCGTGCTCGGCGATGCCGTGCCCGCCCGTGCGACGGGCGACCTGCGCGGCGCGCTGTGGAGCAAGCTGCTCGTGAACCACGTGAACGCGCTGCCCGCCGTTACCGGCCTCAGCGTGCAGCAGGTGTGCCGGCATCCCCTGCTCGGCCCCCTCCTCGCGCGCGCCCTCGAGGACGCGGTCACGGTGGGCGACGCCCTGCGCGTCCGCTTCGCCGGGGTCGGGGTGCTCGAGCCCGCGCATGTCGTCCTCATCCGGCGGGGCCGGGCGCTCGACGTCGTGAGGGGCCGGCTCGCGCGGGCCTTCGGCACGAGGCCCAATCCGGCGTCCACGCTGCAGTCGATCCGGCGCGGCGAGCCGACCGAGATCGAGCACCTCGACGGCGCGGTGGTGCGAGCCGCGCGGCAGGCCGGCCTGCGCGCGCCGGTGCAGGAGCACATGGTCGGGCTCGTGCGCCGGGTCGAGCGCACCGGGGCCTTCCTGCCCCCGCGCGCGGTGCGCGATCGCATGCCGACGGCGAGCGGACGAGGGCTCGGATGAGCGAGGAGGCGCGCCGGGCCGAGATCGTGGAGCGCACGATCGCCTGGTTCGAGCGCAGCATGAGGCCGTTCCCGTGGCGCGAGCCGGACTGCTCCGCGTGGGGCGTTCTCGTCAGCGAGATCATGTCGCAGCAGACGCAGATGGCGCGGGTCGAGCCGAAGTGGCTCGAGTTCATGGAGCGCTGGCCCACCCCGCGGGCGATGGCCGACTCCCCCGTGTCCGAGGTGCTCTCCCGCTGGGACCGCCTCGGCTATCCGCGGCGCGCGCTCAACCTCCACCGCTGCGCGGCGGCGATCGTCGAGCGCCACGACGGCGTCGTGCCCCGCTCGCGCGAGGCGCTCCTCGCGCTGCCCGGCATCGGCGCCTACACCTCCGCGGCGGTCGCCTCCTTCGCCTACGGGCTGCGCGAGCCCGTCGTGGACACGAACATCCGCAGGGTGCTCGCGCGCGCCGTGCACGGCGAGGCGCTGGCCTGGCCCGCGAACGCGCGACGCGACGACGCGGAGATGCTGCCGCTCCTCCCCGAGGATCCCGCCCGCGCCTCGCTGTGGAACGCCGGCTCGATGGAGCTGGGCGCGGTGGTCTGCCGGTCGCGACGCCCCGACTGCGGCGTGTGCCCGGTCAAGGATCTCTGCGCCTGGCGCGCCGCGGACTATCCGGAGTCCGCCGCCGCGCCGCGGCGGCAGGCGAAGTTCGAGGGCTCGGACCGGCAGCTCCGCGGGCGCATCATGGCGCTGCTGCGCGCGGAGCCCGAGGGGGTCGAGCTCGACCGCCTCGTGCGCGAGCTCGAGCGGCATCAGCCCGAGCCCGATTCGCAGCGGGTGCGCGGACTGATCCGCGCCCTGACGGAGGAGGGGCTCGCCTCGCTCCGCGACGGCAGGATGTCGCTGCCCTCCTGAGGGTGCCCCGCGCACGTGCGTCCTCCGCCCTCCAGGTCGCGATGATAGGGATGCATCATGCCAATCCGCGCGATACCCGAGATCGGAGGCTGATCGACCATGTACGGATTTCCCCCGTCACCCGAGGGCCTGCGATGGCTGCAGGCGCTCGATGCGATTGGGCTGTCGGCAGCGGCGGGCCTCTCCCCGCGAGGCTTCTCATGGCAGCGGAGCGGGGACGTCACGACGGCCGTCGAGGTGCACTACGCGGTCGGCGACGTCCGGGAGCACTCGCACTCGCTGCTCACGGCGTTCCCGGTCGTAGCGGAAGAGGAGGGCCTTACAGACGCCGCTGCCGAGAGCATCCTGAATGCATTCGCGGGGCAGCGGCTGGCCGACTATCACGGCGCGCTCGATCTCGGCGGCGATCCCGAGGAGCAGCGAGGCGCCATATGGGAGATCACGGAGCGCTGCGCCGCCGCCGGGCGCACCGCGACCTCGGTCGTGATCAACGGAACCCCAACACAGGGCCACAGCATCCGCGTGGACGGGGCCGAGCTCGGCGTCGTGACGTGCTCCGGGACGGTGCTGTGCTGGGACGGCCGCGCCGTCGTCGAGCACGGCGTCCGCCTCCTGCCCTGGGACGAGCACCCCGAGCACGTCGGGTGAACGAAGACGAGGCGGTTGCCGAGGAGAGTTCCTCGGCAACCGTCTCATCGGCATCCGGGCGAGGAGCTAGTCCTCGTCCTCCTCGGCCTTGTAGGGGTTCTCCTCGCCCGCGAAGGCCTTGCCGTCGCGGTTGCGGGCCACCTCGGCGTCCTGCTCGCGCGCCTTCTCGAGGAGGTCCTCGATGTGCGCCGCGTTCTCGGGCAGCGCATCGAGCACGAACTCGAGCGAGGGCACGAGACGGATGCTGAGGTTCTTGCCCACCTCGGAGCGGATCCGACCGGTGGCCGACCGGAGCGCCGCCTCGGTGCCGCGGCGCTCCTCGTCGGTCCCGTACACGGTGTAGAACACGGTGGCGTGCTGCAGGTCGCCGGTCACCCGCACGTCGGTGATGGTGACGAACCCGAGCCGGGGATCGCGGATCCCCCGCTCGAGGATCTTCGCCACGAGCACCTTGATGCGGTCGGCGAGACGCACCGCGCGCGCGTTATCAGTCACGGGGCTTCTCCACCATCTCGGTGGTCTCGATCTCGTCGCCGATCCGGATGTCGCCGAACTTGCCGAGACCGATACCGCACTCGTAGCCGTCGCGCACCTCGGTCACGTCGTCCTTGAAGCGGCGCAGCGACTCGATGGCGAGGCCATCCGCCACCACGACGCCCTCGCGGACGATGCGGGCCTTCGCGTTGCGGGTGATCGTGCCCGACTGCACGAGGCAGCCGGCGATGTTGCCGAACTTCGAGGAGCGGAAGATCTCGCGGATCTCCGCCACACCGGACTGGACCTCTTCGTACTCGGGCTCGAGCATGCCCTTGAGCGAGTTCTCGATGTCCCCGATCGCGTCGTAGATGACCGAGTAGAACCGGATGTCCACGCCCTCGGCCGCCGCCTGCTGCCGGGCCTTCTGGTCCGGACGCACGTTGAAGCCGATGATCACCGCGTTGTCGATGGTCGCCAGGTTGACGTCCGACTCGCTGATCGCACCCACCGCGCGGTGGATGACGCGCAGCTGCACCGAGTCGTCGACCTCGATCTTGAGGAGCGAGTCCTCGAGCGCCTCGACGGCACCCGAGACGTCGCCCTTGAGGATGAGGTTGAGCGACTGCACCTTGCCCTCTTCGAGCGCGCGGGTGAAGTCCTCGAGCGACATGCGCTTGCGGGCCTTGGCGAGCTGCGCGTTGCGCTCCGCGGCCTCCCGCTTCTCGGCGATCTGCCGAGCCGTGCGGTCGTCCTCGGTCACGATGAACGAGTCGCCGGCGCGCGGCACCGAGCTGAGGCCCTGCACCTGCACGGGACGCGACGGACCCGCCGCCTCGACCGCCTCGCCGTTCTCGTCGAACATCGCGCGCACTCGGCCGTAGGCCGTGCCTGCGACGATCGAGTCGCCGACGTGCAGCGTGCCCGACTGGATGAGCACGGTCGCGACCGAGCCGCGACCGCGGTCGAGCTTGGCCTCGATGGCCGTGCCGCGGGCGTCCTTGTCGGGGTTCGCGCGCAGGTCCAGCGCGGCGTCGGCCGTCAGCAGGATCGAGTCGATCAGGTCGCGGACGCCCTCGCCGGTCTTCGCCGACACGTTCGTGAAGATCGTGTCGCCGCCGTACTCCTCGGGGATCACGTTGTACTCGCTCAGCTGAGCGCGCACCTTGTCCGGGTTCGCGCCCGGCGCGTCCATCTTGTTGACCGCGACCACCACGGGCACGCCCGCGGCCTGCGCGTGGTTCAGCGCCTCGATCGTCTGCGGCATGATGCCGTCGTCGGCCGCGACTACGATGATCGCGACGTCGGTGACGTTCGCACCGCGGGCTCGCATGGCGGTGAACGCCTCGTGACCCGGGGTGTCGATGAAGGTGATCGCGCGACGGACGCCGTCGTGCTCGCCCCACACCTGGTAGGCGCCGATGTGCTGCGTGATGCCGCCGGCCTCGCCCGCGCCGACCTCCGACTGGCGGATCGCGTCGAGCAGCGAGGTCTTGCCGTGGTCCACGTGGCCCATGACGGTGACGACCGGGGGACGCGCCTCGAGCATGTCGTCCGACTCGCCCTCCTCCTCCGACTCGAGATCGATGTCGAAGGCCTCGAGCAGCTCGCGGTCCTCGTCCTCGGGCGAGACGATCTCGATCCGGTAGCCCAGCTCCTCGCCGAGCACCTGGAACGTCGCCTCGTCGAGCGACTCCGTCGCCGTCGCCATCTCGCCGAGGTGGAACAGCACGGTCACGAGGTCGCCGGGCGATGCGTCGATCTTGTCGGCGAAGTCCGAGATGGATGCGCCGCGGCGAAGCCGGATGAGCGTGTCGCCGTTGCCGCGCGGGACCTTGACGCCGCCGATCGACGGCGCCTCCCGCATCTCGAACTCTGCCCGCTTCGTCCGCTTCGACTTCCGCGCCTTGGACTTGCCGCCGCCGCGGCCGAAGGCGCCCGCGGTACCGCCGCGACGCCCGCCGCCGCGACCGCCGCGGCCGGGACGGGGGCCGCTGAAGCCGCCGCCCCCGGGACCGCCCGAACGACCGCCGCCACCGCCGCCGGGACCGCCGGAGCGGCCGCGGCCGGGACCCTGCGGGCGCTCGCCGGGGAGCACGCGGGGCTGACCGGGGCGCGGAGCGCCGGGACGGCCGGTTCCGCCGCCCGCTGCGGGCGCGCCGCCGCCGGGACGGGGCCCGGGCCGCGGACCGCCGGCGCGCTGGCCGGCGCCCTTGCCGCCGGGACGGGGGCGCCCCATGCCCTGCGAGGACGCGAACGGGTTGTTGCCCGGGCGCGGACCTCGCGGACGCGGGATGTTGTTGGGGCTCGGCTTGGGAGCGCCGCCGGGCTTCGGAGCCGCCTGGCCGTCCGGCTTGGCGCCGCTCTGCTCCGCCTGCTCGGCGGGCTTGGGCGCGGGCTTCTGACCGGGCTTCGGCGCGCCCTGCCTCGGCGCGCCCTGGCCGCCGGAGGCCGGCTTGCCGGACTCCTGCTGCGGCTGCACCGGGGTCGGCGCGACCGCGGAGCGGGTCGGCGGCGCGGCCGGATTCGGCGTCGGGGCGACGCCCGAGCGCTGGCGCTGCTCCGGCTTGGGGCCCGACTTCTGCCCGGGCTTGGGGCCGGAGGACTTCGCACCGGGCTTCGGCGCGGCCTTCTGGCCGGGCCTGGGCGCGGAGGCTCCGGGCTTCGGGGCCGCGGGTGCGGCCGACTTGGGCTTCGGGGCGGGCTTGGCCGCGGGGGCGTCCTTCGCGGACTCCGCGGGCGCCGCCTTCGGGGCGTCCGCGCCGGACTCGGCGCGGCGCTTGAGCTCGTCGCGGAGGCGACGGGCCACCGGCGGTTCGACGCTCGACGATGCCGTCTTCACGAACTCGCCCATTTCCTGCAGGGTCGTCAGTACGACCTTCGATTCGACGCCCATCTCGGCGGCGATCTCATGTACGCGTGGTTTTGCCACTTTTCTCCTCACCAGGGTCTGCCCCGGTGGGGAGCAGACCGTTCAACTTCGGTTGTGCCTCATCGCGAGCCACTCATGATTGGTCCATAGTCCGATCAACAACCTTTGCTGTAGCTGCCGGGGCGGCTGCCCCGGCCAGTATCTCCGCGTACTCCCGTACGTCGGTGTCGTCCGCATCCCGAACGCGGAGGGCCCTTCGGAAGGCCTTCCTCTCGAGTGCGATTCGCACGCACTCCTCGGTGGGATGCAGCCAGGCTCCTCGCCCCGGAGCGACGGCCCGCGGGTCCAACCTGAGTCGTCCCCCGGCCGCGACGACGCGCGTCAGTTCCGAGCGTGGAGCGCGCGAGCGGCAGCTGATGCACGTTCGCACGGGCTCCATACTACTCCCCCGCGGCCTCGTCCGAGTCCTCGAGAATGCTATCGGGCTGAATGTCGATTCGCGCGCCGGTCAGCTTCGCGGCGAGTCGCGCGTTCTGCCCCTCCTTGCCGATGGCCAGCGAGAGCTGGAAATCGGGCACCAGGGCGCGCACGGCCTTGGACTTCTCGTCGAGCACGAACGCGCTGGATACCTTGGCCGGACTGAGCGCCGCGGCGACGAACCTCGCCAGGTCCGGCGAGTAGTCGACGACGTCGATCTTCTCGCCGCCGAGCTCGTTCGTCACGGCGCGCACTCGCGCCCCGAGCTCGCCGATGCACGCGCCCTTGGCGTTGATCCCCTCCTCGTTCGCGCGCACGGCCACCTTCGAGCGGTGCCCCGCCTCGCGGGCGAGCGACACGATCTCGACGATGCCGTCGGCGATCTCGGGCACCTCGTGCGCGAACAGCTTGCGCACGAGGCCGGGGTGGGTGCGGGACACGGTGATCTGCGGGCCCCGGGTGCCGCGCTCGACCTTCGTCACGAACACGCGGAGCCGACGCCCGTGCGAGTAGTCCTCGCCCGGCACCTGCTCCTCGGGGGGCAGGATGGCCTCGATCGTGCCCAGGTCCACGTGGATCATGCGCGGGTTCGGCCCCTGCTGGATGACGCCGGCCATGATGTCGCCCTCGCGACCGCGGAACTCGCCGAACACCTTGTCGTCGCCGAGGTCGCGCAGCCGCTGGTTGATGACCTGCTTGGCCGCCGCCGCGGCGATGCGCCCGAAGTCCTCCGGGTGCTCGATCGCCTCGCCGACGACCTCGCCCTCCTCGTCGAGCTCGGGCACGAAGATGTTGATCTCGCCGGTGCGGCGGTCGAGGTGCACCCTCGACCCCTCGGGCGGAGGGGTCTGCCCGGCCTCGGCGGTCGCGTGCTTCTGGTACGCGGACATGATCGCCTGCTCGATGATCGAGACGAGCTCCTCGAACGGGATCTCGCGCTCTCGCTCGAGCAAACGCAGTACTGCCAGGTCGATGTTCATCGGCACTCCCTATTCAACTGTGCTGTGTCCGGCCGGTGCGAGCGGAGGCTCGCGGCCGCAGCCTACGAGGATACCCCACGCAGCGAGCGCAGCGTGGGAACGGCCTGGTCGATCTCGATCCTGGTGCGCTCGTCCGTGCGCCGGTTCCACAGCTCGACGACCCCCTCGGCCGCCGTCTTGCCGGCGATGAGGATCCACGGCACGCCGATGAGCTCGGCGTCGCCGAACTTCACGCCGGGCGATTCCTTGGGCCGGTCGTCCAGCAGCACCTCGAGCCCCGCCGCCTCGGCCTCGGCCGCGAGCCGCTCCGCGACCTCGAGGGGCTCGGGGCCCCGGCCCGTGGCGATCACGTGCACGTCGTACGGCGCGACCGCCTCGGGCCAGATCAGGCCGCGCTCGTCATGCCCCTGCTCCGCGATGAGCGCCAGATCGCGCGTCACGCCGATGCCGTAGGAGCCCATCGTCACGACCACGAGCTTGCCGTTCCGGTCGAGCACGCGCAGGTCCAGCGCCTCGGCGTACTTCCTGCCGAGCTGGAACACGTGCCCGATCTCGGTGCCCCGCTCCGTCGTGATGGGCCCCGAGCCGTCCGGCGCCGGGTCGCCCGCCCGCACCTCGGCGGCCTCGATGCGCGCGTCCGGCACGACGTCGCGGCCGATCACGAGGTCGTGCAGGTGGGTGTCGGGCTTGTTGGCCCCGGTCACCCAGCTCGACCCCTCGCCGATGCGGGCGTCGAGGTAGTACGGGATGCCCCATTCGCGGTCGGCGCCGAGCACCTGCTCGCCGTCGAGCCACGGCCCGATGTAGCCGGGGTTGAGGAACGGGTAGCGCTCGAGGTCCTCGGCCGTGGCGGTCTCGACCTCGCGGGGCGAGAACGCGGCCTCGATGCGACCCAGATCGGCCGCGCGGTCGCCCTCGAGGCCGACGACCACGATCTCGCGCCGGCCCTCGTGGTCCACCACCGCGAGCACGACGTGCTTGAGCATCTCCGCGGCCGTCCACGGCTCCTCCCGCGGCACCTCGGCGTTGGCCGCGTCCACGAGCGTGTCGATCGTCGTCGATCCGGGCGTCACGAACTCGGCGACCTCGCCGTCCTGCGAGAAGTCGCGCGCGGGCGCCTGCGTCGAGACGAAGGCCTCGACGTTCGCCGCGTAGCCGCCGGGCGAGCGCACGAAGGTGTCCTCGCCGACGGGGGTCGGGTGCAGGAACTCCTCCGACTTCGACCCGCCCATGGCCCCGGCGTGGGCGTCGACGATGACGTAGTCGAGCCCGAGGCGCGCGAAGATGCGCTCGTACGCGGCGCGCTGCTTCGCATAGCTCTCGTCGAGGCCGGCGTCGTCGACGTCGAAGGAGTAGGCGTCCTTCATCGTGAACTCGCGCCCGCGCAGCAGCCCGGCCCGGGGGCGCGCCTCGTCGCGGTACTTGTCCTGGATCTGGTAGATCGTGACCGGGAGCTCCTTGTACGAGGAGTAGAGGTCCTTGACCGCGAGGGCGAAGGCCTCCTCGTGCGTGGGGGCGAGCACCATCGGCGCGTCCTTGCGGTCCGCGAGCCGGAACATCTCGTCCCCGAAGTCGTCGAGGCGACCGGAGGCCGCGTAGATGTCGGCCGAGAGCAGCGCCGGGAAGTGCACCTCCTGCGCGCCCGCCCGCGCCATCTCCTCGCGGACGATGTCCTCGACCTTGCGCTTCACCCGCATCCCGAGCGGCAGCCACGCGTAGATGCCCGGGGCCTGGCGGCGGATGTACCCCGCCCGCACGAGCAGGCGATGGCTGGCGACCTCCGCGTCCGCGGGGTCTTCGCGCAGCGTGCGGACGAACAGGGTGCTAAGACGTTCAATCACGCTCGCTATCGTACCCGCGCGCACGGGCGGCCGAGCATCGGGCGCCCGGGCGCTCCGCGCGGCGGGCTACCAGGGCTGGTCGACGCCCGATCCGCCCCCGCCGCCGTGCTCGTCGTCCTCCAGGCCGTCCTCGCGCTCGTCGCGGTTCTCGTCGAGCCCGCCCTCGAGCTCGTCGAGCGCGTCCGGATCCGGCTGGTTCTGCGGATCCTCGCCGCCCTCGCCGCCATCGGACTCGTCACCGTCCTCGCCGCCCTCGGGAGGCTCCTGCTCCTCCTGCTGCAGCTTCTCGAGGATCCGCTCGATGCTGTCCTCGATGGAGCGGTTGGAGCTGCTCTCGGCGCAGGCCGGATCGCGGCCCTCGAGCAGCTCGAGCGCCTCGCGGTACCGCTCCATCCCGGCCTCGATCTCGCCCGCGGCCACGAGGTCGTCGCCCTCGCGCTCGATCGCGATCGCGAAGTTCGCCCGGATCGGGCACTGCTCGGCGGGGCGCGCGAGCCCCATCGCGATGGCGAACTGCTCCTTCGCCTCCCCGAGCGCGTCCACCTGCAGGTAGCTGGTGCCCATGTCGTAGTGCGGCTTCCACCGCTCCACGATGTTCACGAGGGCGAGCTGCCCGGAGGTGTTCAGGGACTCCTCGTACTCCCCCGCGTCGTATTGCGCGATGGCGCTGAGCGCGATGAAGTGCTGCACGATCAGCGTGCCCCCGAACAGCCCGCCCGCCAGGGCGAAGGGCAGGCCGATCAGGGCGATGCGCCGGCGCAGCCGGCGTCGGCGGGAATCCGCGGTCATTCGATCATCTCCCGTGCCGAGCGCAGCTCGTTGGCCGCGCGCCCGAGGAACCAGCCCTCGAGCAGCAGCCAGCCGAGGACGACGAGGGCGAACACCCAGTAGAGCGGGAAGGTGGTCAGCTGCGTGGAGGAGGAGTCGAGCGACTGGCCGCGGGAGGCGTCGACCTCCGCGGCCTCGACCGGCGCGTCGGCGCTGCGCGGCGCGTACGGCACGTCGAGCTCCTCGGCGACGGCCTCGAGATTGCCCTCGTCGATGCGCGAGACGGCGTCCTCGTAGTTCCGGTCCTTGACGAAGGAGCCCGTCGGCCCGAACTCGCCGTACTCGGGCATCCTGCCGCCGGCCTCGGTGCCGTAGCCGAGCACCGCGCCGCCCTGGATGAGCTCGGCGGAGTCGGCGAAGGACTCGATCTCGCCCGCGGCGGTCTGCTCGCCGTCCCCGAGGTAGTACACCACCCGGACGCGATCGGGGTAGTCCCGCCTCGCCCCGTCGAGCACCTCCTCGACGAGCGGCGCGGCCGCGCCGATCGAGCTGCCCTGGGCGTTCTGCACGGATTCCGGCTGCAGCCGGTCGAGCGCGTTGCCGAGCGCCGTGGCGTCGGTCGTGAACGGCAGGCGCTGCACCGCGTACGACCCGAAGGTCACCACCGAGTACCTCGCCCCCGCGTGCTGCGCGGCGAGCTCGCCGATGTCCTCGACGACGCCGTCGAGGCGGCTCGCCTCGCCGTCCCAGTCCTGCGCCGCGATGGAGGCCGAGGTGTCCACGACGAAGAGCACGTCGACCGACTCGTCGGCCACCTCGGCGCTGACCTGGCCGATGCCGGGGCGCGCCAGCGCGACGACGAGCGCCGCGACCATCGCGATGCGGCCGAGCCACCGGAGCCGCGCGCGGCGGTCCGCCCGGAACGCGCAGTAGCCCGCCCAGGCGAGCAGCGCCGCGGCCGCGAGCAGCAGCAGCGGGGCCGGCATGATCGGATCGAAGGTCATAGCCGCAGCCTCCTCGCCAGGATCAGGTAGGCGGGCACGAGCGCGAGCATCCACCACAGCCAGGTGTCGGGCCGGTCGATGACGAGCAGCTGCGGCGCGCCCTCAATCTTGTTCGTCTGATCGCTCGTGATCTCGTCCACGATCGCGTCCACGGCCTCCTCGTCGTCGAGCGCGTAGTAGGTGCCCTCCTGCTCCTCGACCACGGATCGGTACTCGGCCGCATAGGCGTCGTCGAGGCTGTTCGCGTCGAGCGCGTACAGGCTCACGCCGTGGAGCGTGGCGAAGTCGGCGGCCTGCGGCAGGGAGATGGTCTGCGTCCCGTTCACGACGTTGTCGGTCGCGAGGATCACGGAGCGCGAGCGGCCGTCGTCGACCGGCTCGCCGCCCTCCGACGGCGAGGCCCCCTCGAACTGCATGACGCAGGAGGCGAGCCCGTCGCCGACCAGCGAGGCGCCGGGCTTGTTCAGCGTGCCGGTGTTGAAGTACTCGCTGTCGTAGCCGTCCCGCATCGCGTCGCGCACCTGCGTGAGCTGCTCCGCCACGAACCGGTAGTCGTCCGTGAGCGGGAACACGGGCACGGCCGAGGAGTTCCAGAGCACGAGGGACATCCGCTCGCCCTCGAACCCGGGGAGCATCTCCAGATACCGGTCGAGCACCTCCGCGTCGAAGTCGACCATCGAGCCCGATACGTCGAGGCAGAGCACGATGTCGCGGTTGTACTTCTCGGGGGTCTCGACCTTCGTGTAGACCCAACGCGCGCCCGCCATCGTGGTGACGCCGATGAGCGCGACCAGCACGACGCTCGCGAGGATCGCGCCGAGATTCGCCCGGTCCAGGGCCCGCAGGTAGCCGGGCAGCCGCGTCAGCCGGTCGGAGTTGGCGATCGGCCTCCCCCGGCCGCGCCGTCCGGGCGAGCGGACGAACACCAGCACGCCGATCACGACCACCGCGACCGCGACGGCGAAGGGCAGCCACCAGTACGCTAGCGCCATCCGGCGATCACCTCCCGAGCGAGTTGGATGCTGCGCGGCAGGTCGTGCGCGGGCTCCGCGCCGAACACGCTCGGGTAGAACTGCTCGACCGCCGCGGTGGTGCCGCGCAGGGGCGACTCGCGCAGATCGCGCAGCGTCATGCGATCGGCGGGGATGCCCGTCGCCTCGGCCACGTACCGGCGCACGAGCGAGCTCAGCGCCTCGTTCGCCGACCTGGGGTCCACGACGCCCGCGTGCAGCTCGCGCTCGATCTCCGCGATCCTCGCGAACGACTCGTCGCGCAGCCGCACGAGGTCGACCGGCGGATCGGAGGGCCGTTCGGCCTCGACGACCCGCTCCCGCGGGCGGGTGAGCAGGACCAGGACGAGGTAGCCCGCCACGATGACGGCGAGCACCGTGATGCCGAGCACGAGCCAGAAGGGGCTGTAGCCGACGAGCGGCATGATCTCCCCCGGCGGGGTCTCGTCGGGGGCCGCGGGCGGCAGCCCCGGCAGCAGCTCATCGACGCGCATGCTGCCTCGCCTTCAGCGCCCGCAGGAGCACGGGCACGGCGTCATCCCCGCGCTCGATGCGCGCCACCGTCGCGCCCCGGTGCTCGAGCACCGCGCGCAGCCGCTCCCGCCGTTCGCGGTACTGCTCGGCGAACTGCCGGCGCAGCCCCGCGTGCTCGCGCAGGGCCGCGGGGAGCTCCCAGTCCCCCGCCACGTCGTAGATCCGCGCGTCCCGCCGGTTCGCCTCGGTGGGGTCGGTGTCGGCGATCTCCACCCAGAACAGCTCGTGCTGCGCGCAGAGCGCGAGCACGCTGGTCTCGAGCTCCTCGTCGAGCTCGATCTCGTCGGTGACGACGACCACGAGGGCGCGATGCCGCAGCGTGCGCCGGGCGCGCTCGAGCAGCGCGCGGGTGTCCGAGACCGGCGCCTCGAGCGTCGCGCCGTCGTGGATGTCCCGCAGCATGCGCTCGAGCGCCGCCTCGCCGGTGCGGAAGGGGCGCGTCGTGATCCGGACCGAATCGCCCGCGAGGAGGCCGACCTCGTCGCCGTGCCGGATCGCGAGGTAGCCGAGCGTGCCGGTCACCGAGACCGCGATGTCGCGCTTGGGGTCGCCCCCGCGCGAGTGGGCCGCCATGTTCCTCCCGGAGTCGACGATGAAGCACACCCGGTGGCGGCGCTCGTCCTGCCAGCGGCGCACGAGCGTGGATCCCGCCCGCGCGGTGGCCTTCCAGTCGATGTCCGCGATCGCGTCGCCCGGCGCGTACTCGCGCAGGTCGTCGAAGTCGAGGCTGCTGCCGCGGTGGATGGAGGCGTAGTGCCCGTCGAGCAGGTGCGCGGCGCGGCGCCGAGACCGGAGGAACAGCCTCGACTTGACGCGCTGGAGCAGGGTGCCCGACACGTCAGGGGGTCCGCACCGAGGCGAAGATCGCGTCGACGACGGCCTCCGGCGTCACCCCGGTCGCCTCGGCCTCGTAGCTCAGGAGCGTGCGGTGCCGCAGCACCCGGTGGCCGAGCGAGCGGATGTCCTCGGGGATCACGTGATCGCGCCCCTGCAGCAGCGCGGCGGCCCGCGCGCCGGCGACGAGGTTGATCGCGGCGCGCGGCGAGGCGCCGACCTCGACGAGTCGCGCGAGCTCGGGCGCGAGGTACTGGTCGACGTGCCGGGTCACGTACGTGAGGGAGACCACGTACTCGGTGACGGCGGGGTCCACGTAGACCCGCCGCGAGAGCGCCTGCAGCGCCCTGACGTCCTCGACGGACGCGATCGGCGCGTCCTCGGACTCGAACACGCCCGAATCGATGCGGCGCAGGATCTCGGCCTCCTCCGCCGGGCTCGGATAGTCGAGCACGTCCTTGAGCATGAACCGGTCGAGCTGCGCCTCGGCGAGCACGTACGTGCCCTCCTGCTCGATGGGGTTCTGGGTGGCCATGACCAGGAAGGGCTTCGGCAGCGCGTGCCGCTCGCCGCCGATCGTGGTCTGCTGCTCCTGCATCGCCTCGAGCATGGCGGACTGCGTCTTGGCGCTCGAGCGGTTGATCTCGTCGAGGAGCACGAAGTTCGCGTGCACCGGCCCGAGCTTCGTCACGAACTCGTTGCGCGGCGCGTCGTAGATCTGGGTGCCGATGATGTCGGTGGGCAGCAGGTCGGGCGTGCACTGGATGCGCTTGAAGGTGCCGCCGATCGCGTGCGCGAGCGCCTCCGCCGCCGTGGTCTTCGCGAGCCCCGGCACGGACTCGAGCAGCACGTGCCCGCCGGCGATCAGCGCGACGAGCAGCGTCTCGCGCAGCCGCGCCTGGCCGACCACCTTGGCGCTGTACGCCTCCGCGATGCCGCCGATGATCCGGTTCGCCTCCGCGAGTTCTCCGGGGCTGATGCGAGCGCGCGATGAAGTCATGAGGGCCATGGTAGGCCGTCCGGCGACCCCCGCGCTAAGCGATCACCACGGGCGGGCCGGCCTCGCCCGCGGGCATTTCCGCGGCGATCCGCTCCGCCTCGGCGATCAGCGTCTCGACGATCTCATCCTCCGGTACGACACGGATCACCTCGCCCTTGACGAAGATCTGCCCCTTGCCGTTGCCGCTCGCGACCCCGAGGTCGGCCTCCCGAGCCTCGCCGGGCCCGTTCACCACGCAGCCCATGACCGCGACCCGGATCGGGACGGTGAGGTGCTTGAGCCCCTCCTGCACCGAATCGGCGAGCGTGTAGACGTCCACCTGCGCGCGCCCGCAGGAGGGGCAGGAGACGATCTCGAGCCGCTTCTCGCGGAGGCCGAGCGACTGCAGGATCTGCATGCCCACCTTGACCTCCTCGACTGGCGGGGCCGAGAGGGAGACGCGGATGGTGTCGCCGATGCCGTCGGCCAGCAGCGAGCCGAACGCCACCGCGGACTTGATCGTGCCCTGGAACGCGGGGCCGGCCTCGGTGACGCCGAGGTGGAGCGGCCAGTCGCCGCGCTCGGAGAGCATCCGGTAGGCCTTGATCATCACGACCGGGTCGTTGTGCTTCACCGAGATGCCGAAGTCGTGGAAGTCGTGCTCCTCGAAGAGCCCGGCCTCCCAGACCGCCGATTCGACGAGGGCCTCGGCGGTGGGGCGGCCGTGCTTCTCGAGCAGCGAGGGCTCGAGCGAGCCCGCGTTCACGCCGATGCGCAGCGCGACTCCGGCGTCCTTCGCCGCCTTCGCGATCTCGCCCACCTTGTCGTCGAACTTGCGGATGTTGCCGGGGTTGACCCGCACGCCGGCGCAGCCCGCCTCGATGGCCTGGAACACGTAGTTCGGCTGGAAGTGGATGTCCGCGATGACGGGGATCTGGCTCTTCATCGCGATGATCTTCAGCGCCTCCGCATCCTCGCGCCGCGGCACGGCGACCCGGACGAGATCGCAGCCCGCGGCGGTGAGCTCCGCGATCTGCTGCAGCGTCGCGTTGATGTCGTGCGTGGGGGTCGTCGTCATCGACTGCACCGTGACCGGCGCATCGCCGCCCACGAAGACCGACCCGACCCGGACCTTGCGGGTCTTCCGCCGCGGGGTCACGAGTTCGGGCATCCTGGGCATTCCGAGATTCACGTCAGACACGCTGCCAGTCTACGTGCGCGCGGAACCGGGGAGGCGGCGCTCCCAGCCGCTCAGAAGAGCGAGATGGGGTTGACGATGTCGGTGAAGATGAACAGCGCGCCGATCGCCATCCACACGATCGCCATGACCATCGTGACGGGGATCAGCTTGGCCACGTCGAAGGGGCCGGGATCGGGCCTGCCGCGCAGCTTCGCGAACCAGCGGCGCAGGCCGTCCCACAGCGCCGAGACCACGTGGCCGCCGTCCAGCGGGGGCAGCGGGATGAGGTTGAACACGCCGAGGGCGATGTTCACGGTGCCCACGATCTGGATGATGGTCGCCACCCGGTCCGCGATCGGGATCTGCTCCTGGGCGGCGATCTCGCCCGTGATGCGGCCGACGCCGACCACGCTCATGGGCCCGTTCGGGTCGCGCTCGGCGCCGAGGAATCCCGCCTGGAACATCTGCACGACGCGCTGGGGCATGGTGATCACGATGTCGGTGATGCCCTTGACGGTCTGCCCGTACATCTCGCCCACGAACGCGAGGTCCTGCGGCACGCGCTGCTGGGCCGCGGTGAACCCGACGTAGCCCACGGTCTCGGTGACCGGCTCGCCGTGCTCGTCCTCCGCGACCTCCCCCGTCTCCGGATCGACGACGTAGATCTCGTTGGGGATGGGCGTGATCGTGAGATCGAGCGTCTCGCCCTCCCGCTCCACGGTGAGCCGGATGGGCTCGTCGGCGCTCGTGCGGATCCGGTTCTGCAGCTGCGCCCATTCCTCGACCGGCTCGCCGTCCATCGCGACGACCCGGTCGCCGGGGAGCAGCCCCGCCTCGAACCCGGGGGCGGGCGCCGAGCAGTCCTCGGTGGACTCGTTCGAGCCGCCGCCGACCACGACGCATTCGTAGACCTGATCGACGCTCGTGGTCGGCTGGTACGTGCCGAACCCGACGGCGACCACTGCGAAGCAGATCCCCGCGATCACGAAGTTCATGAGCGGCCCGCCGAGCATGATGAGCAGCCGCTGCCAGACCGGCTTGCGGTAGAAGGCGCGGTGCTCCTCGCCGTCGGGGATGCTCTCGGCGCTCGCCTCGCGCCCCTCCTCGATCATCTGCGAGACGAACCCGGTACCCTGCGCGGTCGCCTTCTGCCCCGCCTTGGGCGGATACATGCCGATCATCGAGATGTAGCCGCCGAGCGGGATGGCCTTGACGCCGTACTCCGTCTCGCCGCCCTTGCGGCGCCGCGACCAGATCGTCGGCCCGAAGCCGACCATGTACTGGGGGACGCGCACGCCGAAGAGCTTCGCGAAGGAGAGGTGTCCCAGCTCGTGGAGCGCGATGGAGATCGCGAGCCCGATCAGGGCGGCGAGAATCCCGAGGATGAAGAGCAGTGCACCGGTCACGGGGGAATAGCCTACGCGCGGATCATCCGCCGCGCGGCTGAACGTGCCCACGCGTCCGCCGCGAGCAGCGCCTCCCTGGTGGGTTCGTCCGGCTCGGGGCGCCAGGCCTCGAGCACGCCGCGCACCGTGTCGACGATGCCGGGGAAGGGCAGGGCGCCGTCGTGGAAGGCGGCGACCGCGACCTCGTTGGCGGCGTTGAGCACCGCCGGGTGGGCACCGCCCGCCTCGCCGGCCGCCTTCGCGATCGACACGGCGGGGAACGCCTCCTCGTCGAGCGGCTCGAACGTCCAGGTCTGCGCCCGCGTCCAGTCCAGCGGCGGCACCGCCCCCGGCACGCGACCGGGCCAGTCGAGGGCGAGCGCGATCGGCAGCCGCATGTCCGGCGGCGAGACCTGCGCGATGGTGGAGCCGTCGACGTACTCGACCATCGAGTGCACGATCGACTGGGGGTGCACGACCACGTCGATGCGGTCGAAGGGCATGTCGAACAGCACGTGGGCCTCGATGACCTCGAGCCCCTTGTTCACGAGCGTGGCGGAGTTCGTGGTCACGACGCGGCCCATGTCCCACGTGGGGTGCGCGAGGGCCTCCGCCGGGGCGACGCGCTCGAGATCCGCGCGGCGGCGCCCTCGGAAGGGGCCGCCCGAGGCGGTGAGCACGAGCCTCGAGACCTCCTCCCGGCGGCCCGCGGCGAGGCACTGCGCGATGGCCGAGTGCTCCGAGTCGACCGGGACGATCTGCCCGGGCGCGGCCAGGCGGCGCACGAGCGGGGCGCCGACGATGAGCGACTCCTTGTTCGCGAGGGCGAGGACGCGGCCGGTCTCGAGCGCCGCGAGCGTGCCGCCGAGCCCGGCCGAGCCGGTGATGCCGTTGACCACGACGTCCGCCTCGGTGTCGCGGACCAGGCGCTCGGCGTCCTCGGCGCCCAGCGCGAGGGCGCCCGCGGGCAGCCCGAACTCCTCGGCGAGCGCTTCGAGCTCCTCGCGGTCGCTGCCCGCGCCGAGCCCCACGGGCTCGAAGCGATCCGGGTTCCGGCGCAGGATGTCGAGGGTCTGCATCCCGATCGATCCGGTCGCGCCGAGCACGAGCACGCGCCGCCGCTCTGCCGTCATGGTGCCTCCCCTGGTCTCGCACGAGCATAGTCCCGATCCGTCGCCGCGATCCGCGGGAGCGCGTAGCATGTGGGGGTTATCCGATCGGCGTGGAGGTAGTTGGTGGCAGGCACGTTCTTGGGCAAGGATGCGGTGGAGCTGGCCGTGGTGACGCGGAACGGCTTCATCGAATCGCGGCATCTCGGCTCCGCCGCCGTGGTCGACGGCGAGGGCGCGCTGCTGTGCTCGCTCGGCGACGTGCGCACCCCGGTCTTCCCGAGGTCGACGCTGAAGTTCGTCCAGGCGCTGGCCTCGCTCGAGGGCGGGGCGCAGCTCGAGGGAGAGCATCTCGCCATCGCGTGCGCCTCGCATGCCGGGACGCCGCTGCACGTCGCGCTGGTCCGCGACATCCTCGGTCGCGCCGGGCTCGACGAGCGGGCCCTCCGCTGCCCGGCGACCTGGCCGAACGACCGGGCGTCGCGCGATTCGCTCGTGCGCACGGGCGAGCCGAGCGCGCAGGTCTACATGGAGTGCTCCGGCAAGCATGCGGCCTTCCTCGCCGCGTGCGCCGCCGCCGGCTGGCCGACCGACACGTACCTGCAGCCCGAGCATCCGGTGCAGAAGCTCGTGCGGGAGTCGCTGGCCCGGTTCGCGGGAGAGCAGGTGAGCGTCACGGGCGTGGACGGCTGCGGCGCGCCCGTCTACGCGGTCTCCCTCGCCGGCATGGCCAGGGCCATGTCGCGATTCGCGACCTCCCAGGCCTCCTCCCCCTTCGGCATCTTCCGCAACGCGGCCAAGATCTGGTCCGCCGCCCTCCGGCATCCCTGGACGATCGCGGGCCACGGCCGCCCCGACACCGTGGTGATCGAGGAGCTCGGCGTGCTCGCGAAATCGGGGGCCGAGGGCGTGCAGGTGCTCGTGGCCGAGGACGGCACCGCGGCCGTGCTCAAGTGCCTCGACGGATCCGGCCGCGCCGCCATGCTCCCGGGCCTGCAGCTGCTCGTCGCCGCGGGGGCGGTGGACCCCGCGAAGGCGGAGGCCATCCTGCCCAAGCTGCGGCTGGGCGTCACCGGCGGCGGGCAGCCGGTGGGCAGCGTGATGCTCGGCTCGGACGTGCCGAGCGTGATCGAGCGCGGCTGAGACGAGCGAGGCCGGCAGGGCCGGCCCCTCGCGTTCTCCCTCCCAACCTTCCCAACCCCCGACC